>HF996855.1 GCA_000432595.1 Clostridium sp. CAG:710
TTCGGACAAGGAGTAAGTGTTACGCCAATTCAACAAACAACAGCAGTTAGCGCAGTTGTAAATGGAGGAAAACTATACACTCCATACATAGTAAAGAGTTTCTCAGAACCAGAAACTAATACAATTATAAAGCAAAATTCACCTAGACTGGTTAGAACTACAATTAGTGAAGATACATCTAAAACTATGAGATATGCACTTGAAAGTGTAGTTGCTCGTGGTGGAGGGAAGTATGCCTATATTGATGGATACAGAGTAGGTGGAAAAACTGGTACCGCACAAAAAGTACAAAACGGAAAATACTTAGTAAATAACTATATAATGAGTTTCATGGCCGTTGTACCAGCAAATGATCCTAAAGCAATATTATATGTAGCAATTGATAATCCCAAAAAAACAGCCCTTCTTTCTAGTTACACAACAGCACCTGTAGCAAGAAGAATATTACTAGATATAATAGATGCTCTTGATATAGAAAAACAAGATGGAGGAATAGAAAAAGTTCATGAATGGATGGATCCAACATATATAATAGTACCAGATGTAGTAGGTAAAACAGTAAAAGAAGCAACAAAAGAATTATATCCTTTGGAAGTTGAATATTCAGGTACTGGAGAAAAAGTAATTGAACAGTCCCCTAGCGCAGGAACTAAAGTTGAGACTACCTCAAAAGTTAGATTAATGCTTACATCATAGTGTAAAGTTTTGCAAAATTTAAGAAAAATAATTTCAATTTATTAATTTATATAGTATAATTTTCTTACAGATTTGGAGTGATTATTTTGGGTATACTGTTATTAACAAAATCCATATTTGCTATTATGATAGGTTTTTTAACTTCAGTAGTTTTAGGACTTATTATGATACCCCTATTAAAAAAGATGAATGTGGGACAAAGAATAAGCATATTTGTAGGGAATAGTCATAAGAAAAAAGAAGGAACACCAACAATGGGTGGACTTATCTTTATTATTGCGACATTTATAACTACATTTATATTACTTGTTACTAATAAAATAGAATTTACTAATAATTTAAGGATAATTTTACTAGTGTTTTTTGGATATGCATTTATAGGATTTTTAGATGATTATTTAAGTTTAAAACATCATGCTAATGAAGGACTTACTGCATTTCAAAAACTATTTTTACAACTTATAATCGCAGTTGGATTTTTCTATATGTATATAAGTAATGGTGGTCAAACCGCCTTGATAGTTTCTACACTTGGAATACATATAGAAATGGGTTGGCTTTATGGAATATTCTTATTATTTGTTTTAGTTGGATCTTCCAATGCAGTTAACTTAACTGATGGACTAGATGGATTAGCGGGTGGATTATCCGCAATAGCGTTTATTGCATTTAGTCTAATCTCACTTGTAGTTGGTTATGAAGAAATAGGAATATTTACATTTGTCCTAACAGGTGCAGTTATGGGATTCTTAATATATAATACATATCCTGCGAAAGTATTCATGGGTGATACAGGAAGTTTAGCACTAGGTGCAGTTATGGGCGCAGTTGCAATTATTACACATAGAGAAGTAACCCTACTAGTAGTAGCTAGTGTATTTGTTATAGAAACACTAAGTGTAATATTGCAAGTTATATGGGTTAGGCTTTTCCATAAAAAGTTATTCCTAATGACACCTCTTCATCATCACTTTGAGAAATTAGGTTGGAAAGAGAGTGACATAGTAAAACTTTTCTGGGTAGTTGGATTAATACTTACTATGGCAGGAATATTCTTCGGAGTTTGGTTATAAGATATATAAAGGTGGTTTAATGAATAAACGAATCCATATATATCTTTTTTTTGCGGTTTTATTACTAGTAACCTTTGGAATTATAATGATATATTCTTCTTCATATATTTGGGCAGAATATAAATTTAATGATGCTTATAAATATGTAAAACAACAAAGCATATTCGCAATTATAGGGGCTATATTAATGATTATAGTAAGTAAAATAGATTATAAGATATATTATAAAAAAGCTTGGCCAATATTTATATGTTCAATAATATTATTAATACTTGTTTTAATTCCAGGAATAGGTAGTATAAGAAATGGTAGTAGAAGTTGGTTTGGTATTGGTTCATTTGGAATACAACCGAGTGAGGCAGCTAAACTTAGCTTAATAATATTAACAAGTAAATACTTAACAAATTCAAATAAATTTATAAAAGATATAAAAAAAGGAGTAATACCAATATTACTTGTATTATTTTTAGTTTTTGGACTTATTATGCTTCAACCTGATTTTGGAACTGGTATGATTATAGTTGTTAGTATAATTGCACTTTTATATATTGCAGGAGTTAATATAAAATTTTTCATAGGACTTGGATTAATAGGAATAGTAGGCATTATTCTTCTAATTATAGTAGCACCTTACAGAATGGATAGAATAACATCTTTTATAGATCCATGGAAAGATCCATTAGGTACTGGATTTCAGATTATACAAAGCCTTTATGCAATTGGTCCGGGTGGATTATTAGGGCAAGGGTTTCTTAATTCAAGGCAAAAACATTTTTATTTGCCAGAACCACAAACCGATTTTATATTCTCAATTATAAGTGAAGAATTTGGAATAGCAGGTGTACTAATAGTATCATCACTATTTATTTTTATATTATATTGTGGAATGAAAACTGCATTAAATTCAAAAGATTCATTTGGAAAATATTTGGCATTCGGTATGACATTTCAAATGCTTATTCAAACTCTTATGAATCTCATGGTAGTAATAGGACTCATTCCAGTTACAGGTTAAACATTTAGATGGGAGAAAATAATAATCTCTCATTTTTCCTTTATTTTAAAGAATTTATGGACTTTTACAAGAAATAGATAAATCAAAAATTAAGAAAAAATTTAAGAAAATACAAAAAATGCAGTAATTTTCATCATATTTTTTAACGATACATTGATGGGAGAAAAAGCAATTAGAAATACTCTTAAAGAATTAGAAGATAAAGGATACTTATATCGTGAAAAGATAAATGGTATTCAAGGTCGTTTCGATTATGATTATCATATTTATGAAAGACCAGATATTTCACCACATTACCATAAAGGGCATGCCATTAAAGGAGATACCCTAAAGGACACACAAATAAATACTAATAAACAAAATACTAAAAAACAAATAGATAAAAAAGATAAAACCAAATCGCCTTTTTTAAATGAAGAAAAACATAATGTTTTAACTAATGAATTAATTAATAAAGGTTATATTGAAAAGGGAGAATTTCAAATATATTATTATGATAAGTTATTTCAAGAACTATTAGAAGAAAACAATTCCTATAAAGATTTATTTGCAATAATTCACTATATTGTACCAAGAGTTGTTAGTAGAAATTTTAAAGATGAAGATGGCTATCTAATTGAAAATAAATTTGGTTATTTTAAAAATGCTATTTATAGCAATATCAATAAACTTAACTTTGATATAGATAGTTTATGAGATAATGATTTAAATAATTTATATAGTGAAGATGACTTTGAGAGATAATATTTTAAAGATATTCATTTTTTTCTAAAATAATAATAAATATCATGATATAATTTAAATGGAGGTAATTTATGAAGAAAATGAATGTTATTGTAGTCTTTGATAAAGACTTAAAACAAACTTTGATGTGTAAAAGAACTAAAGAACCATACATGGGAATGTATAATCTTGTTGGTGGCAAAATAGAAAAAGAAAATGATGGCTTAAACGAGGCATATCGTGAATTAGTTGAGGAAACTAACATAACTAAGGATGATATTGAGCTAATTCATTTTATGAATTTAACTTATGTTAAATGGGATAAAGAATTAGAAGTATACTATGGTGTTCTTAACAAAGATGTAGAACTTATTGAAGAAGTTAATAAACTTGAATGGGTAGATATTAATGAAAACTTCTTTGATATGACAAGATATGCTGGTGAAGGAAATATAGGCCATATAATAGAAGAAATAAAAATAGATATGAAATAATAATTGGCAAAATGTATCGCCTTTTTTAATTGTTTATATTATTATATTCATCAATAAAAGGAGGATATGACCTATGAATATAGTTTTAAGCGGTCCAAGTGGGACTGGAAAAGGAACTTTAACAGAAATGTTGTTAAAGAATTCTGGATTTAAAAAATTTACAACATGCACTACAAGAAAACCTCGTGATGGTGAAAAGGATGGATTTGATTACTACTTTCTTGATGAAGAAAAATTTCTAAAATTAGTTGAATCTGGAGAAATGTTTAATGTTAGGAAATATGGTGGAAATTATTATGGAAGTTTTGAAAGAGATATGGATCACATCATATCAAGTAAAGATATAATTTTTCAATTAACGCCAGATAGAGCAATTCAAATGAAAGAGAAAAATCCCAATACATTATTGATTTTAATCTTGCCACCTTCGGTAGAAGATTTAAATTTTAGACGTAAAGATCGTTCATTAGAAAGAATAAAAAATGATATTCAGAATATTAAAGATGCTATTGGCTATGATTGTGTAATAGTTAATGATGATTTGAATGTAGCATACAATGAATTATTAAAATGTATTGAAACTTTTAAAAACAATTCTCTAATTAAGAGTAAAGAAAAAACTAAAAAAGTAATTGCAGAATTTCTTCTAGACTTCAGTAAAGCATTATCACAACATTCAGGTGTTGAAAAAGTATTTAATGCTGAGGTGGCAAAAAAATGGGATGATAAAGCAGAATTTGTTGTTTACCATGGAATTAAAAATCCTATCAAAAGTGAAATCATGGCATCAATATCTGATGGAATGACAATCGTTGATATTGGATGCGGAGCTGGAAAAATTATTCAAAGAATTGATAGTAAAGTTGATGGATGTAATATAACAGGGTTAGATATTAGTCCAGATATGATACAAGTGGCTGAAAATAAAATTTTTACTGGAAATAATGAAATCAGTTTTATAAATAATGATTTTATGCAATATGATTTTAAATCAAAATATGACTTATTAATATTTAGTTATGTTTTACATCATTTGGATAATCCTGTTGAAGCACTTAAGAAAGCAAGAAATATGTTAACTGCAACTGGACAAACAATATTTTCAGTTCCAGGTACTGACTACTTAAAAGAAGTGTTTGTTGGAAAAGAACTTGAAGGAAGATTCAGTGTTTCTGATATGGATTCAATGGTAGATGAAGCAGGACTATATCCTATTTCTGCAAAAAGAAATAAATTTTTAATGGAATTTAATTCTTATGAATTATTTTTGAAATATTTAAAAAGCATAGGAACTTATCAAAAAATAAATGGTTATACTAACGAACCGTGGACAGATAAATTTAATGAGGAAATTTTAAGAAGATTCATACAAAATCAATATATTACTGGTGAATATCTTACATATACATGTGAAGATAAAGTAAATATGCTTAGAAAGAAGTAATCATGATTATATATAATAAAACCAAAAAAGAATTTATTTCAGATATCGAAGATAATCTTTTAGTAGAAATATTAAATCAAAATTTTAAAAATAAGCTTTTTCATTATACATCTGATTCCGAAAAAAAATCGTGGGAAAATTCACTTTCATATATGGCAGAAGTTATAAAAATAAGTACTTTACCAGATGATTGTACTATTATTCTAGAATATAATTTACCAATTTCTTCATCAAGAATAGACTTAATGATTACTGGATATGATTTCAATAATAAGGAGAAAATTTTGATTTTTGAATTAAAACAGTGGTCAAAAGTTGATCTTGTTGATAACAGTGATGTCCTTTTAGAAACATTTGTTGGAAATTCACAAAGAAAAGTATTACATCCCGCATATCAAGTCTTAACATATAAAGATATGCTTTGCGATTATAATAAATTTATACAAGAGAATAATGCTATTATTGAGGCTAGTGTTATTCTTCATAATTATAAAAAAGATAATATAATTAATTCCTTAATATTTGATGATTTACTATCAAAGGTAAAAATGTTCTATAGTGATGATAAACAAAATTTAATTGATTATATTTCTAAATCATTTAGTAAAGGAGATTCATCAAAAATAATATATGAAATTGAAAATAGTGATTTTAATCCTTCAAAAAAATTACAAAATGAAATAACAAATTTAATGACTGGAAACAATAATTTCAGATTATTAGATGATCAAATGATAATTTATGATGAAATTTTAAGAAGTTTATTAAATAATGATAATACTGTTTCTATTGTAATTGGAGGGCCTGGTACAGGTAAATCAGTAATCGCAATTAATCTATTAACAAGCATGTTACAAAAAGGAAAAATGACACAGTATGTTTCAAGAAACACAGCTCCTAGAGTTGTCTATTCTGCAGAATTGAAAGGAACACTAAAGAAAAGTAATATAGATAATTTATTTAAAACCTCAGGTGCATATACTGATACAAAAGAAAAATCTTTTGATTGCTTAATTGTAGACGAAGCTCATTGCATGGCAGAAAAATCAGGATTGTTTAACAATTATGGATTTAATCAAATTAAAGAAGTTATTACTTCATCCAATAATAGTGTATTTTTTATTGATGAAAAACAAAGAATTCATTTAAATGATATCGGAACTATTGATGAAATTAAAAAATGGGCATCTGCATGTGACAAAAAAGTAAATATATATGAATTAACATCACAATTTAGATGCAACGGCTCTAGGGATTATTTATCTATCATTGATTATATTTTAGGTTATAATGATAAGTTAAATATTAATAATATAAATTATGATATTAAAATTTGTGATAACGCTAGTGAACTTAGAAAAATAATTAGTGAAAAAAATATTAAATTTAAATCAAGAATTTTAGCTGGATACTGTTGGAATTGGAATAAAAAAGAAATTGATAATACAAATTATCATGATATTAAAATTGATAGTTTTGAAATGAGTTGGAATTTAGGTGCAAAGCAAACATATGCTATTGATGATTCAATTAATGAGGTAGGATGCGTACATTCTGTTCAAGGATTAGAATTTGATTATGTTGGAGTTATAATTGGAAAAGATATGTTTTTTAAAGATGGCAGAGTTCACACCGACTTTCATAATCACGCTTCAACAGATCCATCTTTTAAAGGAATTAAAAAACTAGAAAAAGAAGATAAAGCATATGCAAATAAAATTGCTGATGAACTTATAAAAAATGCGTATAGAGTATTGCTTACTAGAGGAACTAAAGGATGCTATATATATTGTGAAGATCAGAATCTAAATAATTTTTACAAAAATATTATTAATAATATTAGAAAATATAACAATAAATAAATTCTTCCAAATAAGGCCGAATAAGTCCAAATTCGTCCAAAACTTGCTTGACTTCCGATTGCCAAGTGGTAAAATATAGTAAAATGAATTAATTATGCAGAGAGAATCCTATTCTTTCTGCTTTTTTAATTTATTTTTTGGTTAGAGAAAATTTTATTTTAAATGAGGTTTTCTCTTTTTTTGTTTTATAATGCTTGTAGGTGTTTAAAAATAAATTATAAAACTTTATCGACTTTATCAAAAATTAAAAGTAATGTAATGCATCCATAAATATGTGCGAATCATTTTAGTGGTCACTTTGTAGTCATCAAATTTGTTTATAAATAAGGCTATAAATGGTGTTAGTGGTCAAAAAATGAAAATTAATGAATCATTTTTGCAAGTGCAAAAAAATTAAGACACCACTCTTTTCTTTTTGTTTAAAAGGAAGAATAAGATTTGTGGTGTCATTCTCCTTATGCCCATTATAAAAAATAAATAGTTTTGAGAAAAAATAAAACCTAAAATGATTCACAATTTAGCAAATAAAATAAAGAAAGAAGTGATAAGAAATGAAAATAATTACTTTAAGAGTTGATGATGAACTATATGATCAAATATATAATATATCTAAACAAACTAGTACTTCCTTAAATAAAACAACAAAAAATATTATTGCAGATTATTTAAAGAGTCCAAGAACAATAGCATCATTTCTAAGTGAAATTAAAAATAATCTTTCAATTCTTAATCGTGAAATAAATACTATTACTAGAAAACAAGATCTTCATTTAAAAATTTCAAAACAACATTTTGCAAACATTGGCTATCTTTCTAATGCAGATATTAAAGAAGATAAATGTCTTAAAGAAATATATAGACAATGCAAAAATGGATTCAACGATTAAATAGTTTGTCTAATTAAGCAAACAAGAAATTGTTGGCTTTTCTTTTGCATAAAATTAGATAGATGATAATAAATTTTTAAAGGAGGAAACAATATGACTGGTAAACTTAGTAGCTTACCATTACATAATAATATAGTTTTAAATTTTAATGCTAATGGTAAAGAGTTAAAAGAAATATTAAAAGAACATATATTACTTTATATAAAAGAAAATAGAAGTGATATAAAAAATATAAAATGTTAATCAAAATTATAAATAATAAGATCTAACTTATGTTATACTTTATTTAAGCGTTTATAGTTTCTGATTAACAAGTTTAAAGGAGGAAACGAGTTATGAGGAAATATAAATGTGGCGATTATTTAAGATTATCCAAAGAAGATGACTTAAAAAAAGATGAAAGTTCTTCTATTGAAAGTCAAAGAATGATTATAGAATCATTTTGTAAATTTGGAAAGTTAGATTTGGTTGAAGAATATGTTGACGATGGATATTCTGGTGGTAATTTTGATAGGCCTGCATTCAAACGAATGCTAGATGATATTGATTCTGGAAAAATTAATTGTGTTATTACAAAAGACTTGTCTAGACTTGGCCGTGAATTATATGGTACTGGTTCTTTTATTGAAGAATATTTTCTAGAAAAAAATGTTAGATATATTGCAATTAATGATGGATATGATTCATTAAATGGAGATAGTATGATTTCTATGAAATTAACTTTTAATGATTATATTTTAAGAGATACATCAAAGAAAGTTAAAAGTGCATTTACTGCAAGACAAAAAAATGGAGATTATATTGGCTCAATACCTAAGTATGGATATTTAAAAGATCCAAGTGATCATCATAAGTTAGTTGTTGATCCTGCTGCATCAGTTATAGTAAAAAGAATATATAATATGGCACTAGCAGGAAATACTTGTTATACAATAGCAACTACTCTTACTGATGAAAAAATACCAATCCCGATAGTTTATAAAAAAGAAAGTCGTGGTGCAACTGTTACTGATAATGATGGTTATGGAATTTGGAGAAGTCAAACAATAAGAGATATCTTAACTAGTGAAATGTATATAGGAAATATGGTACAAAATACTTATAACAAAATAAGATATAACTCTAAAAAACTTCGTGCAGTTAATAAAGAAGATTATATAATTGTTCCTGATACTCATGAAGCCATTATTAGTAAAGAAGTATTTGATAAAGTCCAAACACTTTTAAAAGTTAATTCAAAATTAGTTACGAAAAGTAAAAAAGAATATTTATTTAGTGGTTTATTAAAATGTAAGGAATGTGGTCATTCTATAAGCATATTAGAAAGAAAAAATAAAAAGTCTGATTCACACTACACTCAGTGTAATCAGTATAGCAAAAAAGGAAAATACGGTATTTGTAATATTCATAGAGTGAATTATAATTTACTAGAAGAAGATTTAATTAATATTATTACAAATATTTGTAATTCCTTTATCAAAGAATATGATAGTAAGTCATTAATAGAAGAAGCAAATTTAATATTAAGTGAAGAATTAAATAGTTTACAAAAAGAAACAGATATTTTTATAAGAGATATTAATAAATATAATACTGCTATTGAAGAATTATATTTAGATAAAGTTAATGGTAAATTACCTGAAAACATTTTTAGAAATTTATTAGATAGTTATAATGATAAATTAAATAACGCCATAAAACTAAAAAGTGAGTTAGATAATAAAAAGATTTTGATTACATCTAAACTACAAACTCTTGATTATGATAGTTGTGCATTCATAGTAAAGAAATTTCTAGCACAAAAGGAACCTAGTAAATCTATGATAGCAGAACTTATTGATAGGATTGAAATTGATAATGATAAAAAGATTTATGTATTCTTCAAATTTCAAGAGTTAGCTAGTTTTGTTAGATGATTTTTTTTAAAAGTTTTTTTATCCACCTTGTAAATGTCTTCATAATATTTTCTCCCCAAAAAATGTGTTTACGGAGTAACACTTCCATTTTTGAGTTATGGTGGTAGTAGCTTGTTGATAAGTATGGTATCAATAGGAATAATCCTAAATATATCTAAGCAAAATCCTATTCATTAGAAATAATTGTTTTTAATTCATACGAAGGCTAAATAAATATTAACATTTGGTAAAAACTATAAAATAAGTAAACAGAAATTATAACAACATTTAATTTTTAAAAACTTATAAATACTTTACTAAATATATTTTGAATGATATAGTTTAATTACTGAAGTAGTAAAATATAATTAAACATAGAGGTAAATATAAGATGAATAAAAAAGTAATAGTATTTGGTGGAGGAACAGGACTTAGTTGCCTATTAAAAGGGTTAAAACAGTTTCCTGTAGATATAACCGCAGTTGTATCTGTATGTGATGATGGTGGTTCAACTGGAATATTAAGAGATGAATTTGATATATTAGCAGTAGGGGACATTAGAAAAGTTTTAGTTGCACTGTCACAAACAGAATCATCAGTAGAAGAGTTATTAAATCATAGATTTAACACTAATGGTACGCTAAATAAACATACAGTAGGTAATATCTTACTAACAGCAGCAACTGAGATGACTGGTAGTATACAACAGGGAATAGAGTTACTTGGCAAAGTATTAAACCTTTGTGGAAATGTAATGCCAGTTACTGAATCTAATATAACATTATCAGCTGAAATGATGGATGGTAGTGTAGTAGATGGAGAACACTTTATAACCGCAAGTTCTAAAAAAATAAAAAGAGTTTTTTATAAAGAAACTCCTGAAATAAATGATAGCCTATTAAAAGAAATAAAATCCGCAGACTTAATTGTCTTTAGTATGGGTAGCTTATATACAAGTATTCTTCCATGTCTTTTATCAAAAGAGATAATAAATAAATTAGATAAATCATCAGCGCCTATAGTATATGCTTGTAACTTGTTTACTCAACCAGGAGAAACAGATAAATTTAAAGTAAGCGACCACTTAAAAATAATAAATAGCTATTTAGGAAAAAGAAAAATTGACGTAGTAATTGCAAATAATGGTAAAATTGATGAACGTCTCGCTTATAAATATTTATCTACAGAGCAAAAAGACCCAGTGTTAATAGATTATGATGAGACTAAGAAAAATGTAAAAAAGATAATAGAAGATAATTTAATTACTATAGAAAATGGTGTTTTTAGACATGATACATTGAAACTAGGATATTTGTTATTCTCAGAAGTATTAAGACTAAAGAAAAACAAGAGAAAAAAGAAATATTAAAAAGAGATCCGTAAATCTCTTTTTTTATAGAAAATCAATTTCCTCTATTGAATCTATTTCTTCAACTTCAGGGTTTATTGTTCTTAAATCATCAATACTAGAAATCGCATTTTTTAATGTATCAATTGAATTTTGAAGTTTTAGTGTTTCTTCTTGAGTAAGCTTTACATAAACTCTTTCAACTGCACCTTTATTATTTATTTTAGTAGGACCACCAACAAAAACATCATTATTTTTATCATATGAAGAAACAGTTAATATCAAGTTTTCATTTTCAAGTATAGCATTAGTTATTCTTACCATACTCATTCCAATACCATAACTTGTGTTTCCTTTTCTATTTATGATTTCATAGGCAGCATTTCTAACGTTATTACATATTTCTTCTAATTTATCGTTATCAAGAAAATCTCTTATGTTTTGTAACCCTACATTTGCATTGCTCCAAGGAACAAATTCACTATCACCATGTTCCCCAATTACATAAGCATGTATATTTTTTGGACTAATATCAATGTTTTTAGCAACCTCATATCTAAGTCTTGCGGTATCAAGAGTAGTACCAGTTCCTAATACATGTGTAGTAGGAAGAGAAGAGTATTTCCAAGTAAGATAAGTCATAACATCAACTGGATTAGTAGCTATTAAATATATACCATTAAATCCACTTTTTCTTACTTCAGTTACAATACTTTTAAATATTTTACTATTCTTATTTATAAGATCCATTCTAGTCTCACCAATCTCTTGATTAGCACCAGCAGCAATTGCGACTATCTTAGCATCACTGCAATCACTATACTCACCAACCCTTATTTCCATACTTGAAGGTGCAAAGGCAAGAGTATGATTTAAATCCATTACTTCTCCCAATGCTTTTTCCTTATTTATATCTATTAATACTAATTCATTTACTTGAGTTCTTTGATTTAGTAACGCATATGCATAACTCATACCAACATTACCACATCCAATAATAACAACTTTATTATTCATGACTGCCTCCTAATTTATCTTAATAAATTATAACAAATAATTATAATTTGGTAAATAATGACTTTAAAAAAATAAAAATATATGGTATCTTTTAATAGGTGAATAGTGTGATGGAAGAAAATACAAGTAAAGTAAAAACATATCTTATAATTTTAATATTTCTAATGATAATATTTATTAGTGGATATATAGTATATAGTAAAATTAAAACTACAAATAATAAAGAAGAAAAAAAAGAAATTATAAAAGATACTGTACTTATAGATTCAAACTTAACAACTGAGTTATCTCTAAATAATAAAGATGTTAAAAAACTATATAATTATGTAAACAACAAGAATATAGATTATGCATCATATAAAAATAGAGGTAAAACTATAAAATGGGATTATTTATCACTTGTTACTATGTACAATATCCCACTAAATTATATTTTAAAAGATGAAAAAAATATAGAGTATGTTGATTCATATTCATTCCTAGATAAATATAGAGAAATATTTGGTAGTGACTTAACTATAAGTAGGGAAGAACAAAACACAACAACTTGTGGGGCAGTTAATTATAAAAATGATGTTTACTATCCAAACTGGTACTGTAAGGAAAAAAGTGATGATAGTATAATTGTGACATATTTAAAAAATGTAACAATAGATAAAGAGTATTTAAACATAAATAAATATTATGCATTTATAGTAAAAACAGATGAGGATACATTTGACCTATATTCAAGTGATGAAAAAGAAGAAAAGACTTTAATTGCGACAAATTTATCAATATATGAGATATCAAATTATATAAATGAGATGAATATAATGAGTTATAGATTCAAAAAAATTAATAACCAATATTACTTAAATAATATTAAGTAAATTCTTGACTAATAAAGAAGTTTGTATTAAAATCTAGTTAATTAATGCGATGATGACCTTGGAAAAGTCGGAGTAATATATTGAAAGTGATCTTCTAGATAAGTAAGGTGGAACCGCGGGAAATCGTCCTTACATTTTCTAGGAGATTTTATTTTAGGAGGATAGTTTATATGAAAAATGAAAAAATAACTTCAAGAGATGTAGACTTTGCTAAATGGTATACTGATGTTGTTAATGCAGCACATTTATCAAGTTATTCTAATGTAAAAGGATGCATTATTCTAGAACCAAATGGATATGCAATATGGGAAAGAATCCAACAAGAGATGAATAAAATGTTCAAAAAAACAGGACATAAAAATGTTGCTATGCCCATGTTAATTCCTGAAGGATTAATGAGAAAAGAAGGAGAACTTGTTAATGGGTTTGCTCCTGAAGTTGCATGGGTTACTGAAGGTGGTTCTAAAAAACTAGAAGAAAGACTTTGCATTAGACCAACTAGTGAAACATTATTTAGTGATTATTATGCAAGTGTTGTTAAGTCATATAGAGATTTACCTTTAAAATATAATCAATGGTGTAGCGTACTTCGTTGGGAAAAAGAAACAAGACCATTCTTAAGAAGTCGTGAATTTTGGTGGCAAGAAGGACATACTGTACACGCTACTAGAGAAGAAGCAGAAAAAGAAACAAGAGATATGTTAAATGTTTATAAAACATTCTTTGAAAAAATACTTGCTATTCCAGCTATAACAGGTAGAAAAACCGAAAAAGAAAAATTTGCAGGTGCTGACTACACTTTAACAATAGAAGCATTAATGCATAATGGCATAGCACTTCAATCTGGGACTAGTCATTACTTTGGTCAAAGATTTTCGCGTGCGTATGACATAAAGTTTTTAAATAAATCAAATGAATTAGAGTATGCTTATCAAACATCATGGGGTACATCTAGTCGTATGATAGGAGCATTAATAATGGTCCATAGTGATGATAATGGATTAGTATTACCACCTAGAATCGCACCAACACAGGTCGCAATTATTCCAATTGGAGATGCAGATGAAGTTAATTCATTAGCTAACTCTTATAAAGAAATGTTAGAAGAAAATGATATTACTTGTTATATAGATAACTCTGAAAAATCACCTGGTTTTAAATTCGCAGAAGCTGAAGTAAATGGTATTCCAATAAGAATAGAAATTGGTAAAAGAGATTTAGAAAATAATAATGTAACATTTGTAAGACGTGATACTAGAGAAAAAATAGTAGAATCTAAGGATATTGATGTTGTAAGCTATGTAGAAAAATTACTTGATACTATCCAAAATGATATGTATAAAAACGCAAAAGAGAGAATGGATAAATTAACATTTACTGCACATAATCTAACTGATATGGAAAACATTTTAAACACTCAACCAGGATTTATTCATGCAGATTGGTGTGGAGATGAAGAATGTGAACTTAAAATAAAAGAAATTAAAGGCTGTAAATCAAGATGTATTTTAGAAGAAGAAAAATTAATAGATGGCAAATGCGTTTGCTGTGGTAGAGAAGCCAAATACCATGTGGTATGGGGAATTCAATATTAAGGAGGACTTTATGAACGAATTCAAAATGGAAGATTTAGTTAATTATTGTAAACAATATGGATTCATATTTCAAGGAAGTGAAATATATGGAGGACTTGCTAATACTTGGGATTATGGTCCATTAGGCGCAAGACTTAAAAACAATATAAAAGATGCTTGGAGAAAGAAATTTATTCAAGAAAGAGATAACGCATATGAAGTTGACGCAGACATATTAATGCATCCAAGAGTATGGGAAGCATCAGGTCATGTTGATAGTTTCGCAGATCCACTAATAGATTGCCGTGAATGCAAAACTAGACATCGTGCTGATAACTTAATTAATGATTTCACCAACTCTTCAATTGGTGATGCAATGACTAATGAAGAAATGATTAACTATATAAATGAACACAAAGTACCTTGTCCAAAATGTGGTAAAACTAATTTTACTGATATAAGACAATTTAAGCTTATGTTTGAAACATATAGAGGAGTTATAAAAGATGCTAAAAGTGTTGTATATTTAAGACCTGAAAATGCACAAGGAGAATATGTAAACTTCTTAAATGTACAAAGAAGTATGAGAGCAAAATTACCATTTTCTATTGGACAAATAGGTAAAGCATTTAGAAATGAGATAACACCAGGAAACTTCACATTTAGAACAATTGAATTTGAACAAATGGAATATCAAACTTTCTGTAAGAAAGGTAGTGATATGGAATTATATGAATACTTTAAAAACTTTGGTAAGAATTTTTACATGACTCTAGGAATTCCAGAAGAAAAATTAAGATTCCACGATCATGAAAAACTTGCACATTATGCGAAGGCAGCATGTGATATTGAATATTTATTCCCATTTGGTTGGGGAGAAATAAATGGAACACACAATAGAACTGATTTTGATTTAACACGTCATCAAGAGTATAGTGGTGTATCACAAGAATATTTTGATCCTGAAACCAATGAAAAATATATTCCATATATTATTGAATCTACATATGGACTTGATAGAACTGTTCTAGCAATATTATTTAATTCATATAATAAAGAGACTCTTCCTAGTGGTGAAGAAAGAGAAGTTATGAAATTTCATCCCTATCTAGCACCATATAAAGTAACAATTCTACCACTAATAAAGAAATATCATAGCCAAAAAGCAAAAGAACTTTATAAAGAACTATCTAAAAATTTTATGTGTAGTTATGATGATTCTGGCAATATTGGTAAACGTTATAGAAGAAGCGATATAACTGGAACCCCGTTTGCACTTACAATTGATGATGAAACTCTAAATAACGATACTGTAACAATAAGAGATAGAGATACTATGGAACAAGTTACTCTTAAGGTATCAGAAGTAGTAAAATATATCGAAGAAAGAATTAAACTAGATTAAGATACTCTAAGGGTATCTTTTTTTGGTTTACATAAGTTTTTCTTAAACTTTTAAAATTTATTGTAGTAATCAACAAAATATATTATACTTAATAAGTAGGGTGGTAAAAATGATAAATGAAAGTATTCCAACTCATGTTGCCATAATAATGGATGGCAATGGAAGATGGGCGACAAAACGTGGTAAAAAAAGAAGTGAAGGGCATCTAGCAGGAAGTAAGATACTAAAAAGGCTTGCTATACATGCCGCAAAAAGAGGTATTAAAATATTAAGCGTGTTTGCTTTTTCTACAGAAAACTTTAAAAGAAGCGAAGAAGAAGTAACATATCTTATGGATTTATTAATCAAATACTTCAAAAAAGAAATTAAGACATTTCAAAAATATAACATTAGAGTTAAAATTTCAGGAAGAAAAGATAGATTAAGAGAAGATGTTTTAAAAGCTATTGATAATGTTGAAGATAAAACAAGTAAAAATACAGGTGGAATATTAAATATTTGTCTAAATTATGGAGGACAAGAAGAAATAATAGATGCATCTAAAAAAATAGCACTTGACTATGAAAAGGGTAAATTAGATTTAAACTCTATAAGCAAAGAATCATTTTATAAATATCTATATAATGATTTAGAGCCAATTGACCTTCTTATAAGAACAAGTGGAGAACTTAGAGTAAGTAATTTCATGTTATATCAAATGGCATATAGTGAATTCTATTTTACAGATACTTATTTTCCTGATTTTGATGAAAAAGAGTTAGACTTAGCAATAGATGAATATAACAAAAGAACTAGAAGATTTGGAGGAGTAGATTATGAAACAAAGAATAATTAGTGCGGTTGTATTACTTGCAATATTTATACCAATACTATTAATCGGAAAAACTCCATATGCAATTCTTATGGCAGTGCTTGCATGGATGGGGTTATACGAATTATTAAAAGCAAGAAAAAAGAAAAAAGAATTTCCAGCATTTATGGAAATAATAGCGTATGTGTTAGTTACACTGTTTGTTCTATTTAATGAGAACTCATCAACAACAGGAATATATATGGATTATAGAATAATTGCATCTCTTATATTTGCTTACATAATACCTATGGTATTAATAAATGATTCAAAAAAATATAATTTAAATGATGCATTATTCTTAATAGGTTCAACAATATTTATAGGGCTTAGCTTTAATTTGCTTATAACAATAAGAAACATAAGTCTAGATTACATAATATATATATTCTTAATTGCTACTATGACAGATACATTTGCGCTTCTAACTGGTCGTAAAATTGGAAAAAGGAAACTAGCACCAGATATATCTCCTAATAAAACTATAGAGGGATCGATTGGGGGAAGTTTAGTTGGTACTATAGTTGCTAGTGCTTACTTTTATGAAGTAATTGATCCTACTGTAGGAATTGTTGGAATAGTTCTTGTAACATTAATTCTTACAATATTAGGTCAAATAGGGGATTTGGTATTTTCTTCAATAAAAAGATACTATAATACAAAAGACTTTTCTAATTTAATTCCAGGACACGGAGGAATATTAGATAGATTAGATAGCATAATATTTATAGTATTAGGATTTTTACTATTCTTAAGTATTTTATAGGAGGACATATGTTAACATTAATATATTTTATACTTATACTAGGACTTATAGTTTTAGTTCATGAATTTGGACATTTTATATTTGCTAAGATATTTGGTGTATACGTTTATGAATTTTCAATAGGAATGGGACCTAAAATCTTTGGAAAAAAAGATAAAAAAGGTGAAACAGAGTATTGTATTAGAGCTATTCCAATAGGTGGATTTGTACAACTTTCTGGAGAGGAAATAGATGATGATTCTAGCATACCTAAAGACAAAAAAATGTATTCAAAACCTGTTTGGCAAAGATTTTTAATAATGTTTTTTGGGGCAGGGAACAACTTCATTCTTGCATTTATATTACTATTTGTATATGCATTAATTTGGAAAGCACCAATAATGACTCCAACTATATCAAGTACTGTAGATAACTATCCAGCAAGTACCGCAGGTATTACCGCAGGAGATGAAATACTTGAGATAAATGGACATAAGACTTATACATTAGATGATGTACAGCTTTACTTAACATTAGTTAAAGATGGTAAATCAGTAGACTTTAAAGTAAAAAAAGAAAATGGCGTTGTAGAAGAATATAAAGTAACACCAGAAAAAGAAGTGGTAGATGGTACAACTACATATAAATATGGTATTACATTCACATCAGGTACAGATAACAGCTTTCTAGCAACACTAAAATATCCGTTTGTAAAAATAGGTGCATTATTTAGACAAATGGCTGTAATAGTTAAATCATTATTTACTGGTGGATTAAGTGTAAGCAATTTAAGTGGACCAGTTGGTATTTATTCAATAGTTGGTGAAACTGCAAAGAGTGGTATCGCAAACGTAATACAATTGATTGTGTTATTATGTGTGAATGTTGGATTTATTAATTTACTTCCATTCCCAGCTTTTGATGGAGGAAGAATATTATTTTTAATAATAGAGAAAATAAAAGGTTCACCTGTATCACCAAAAACAGAAAACATAATACACAGTATTGGGTTTATATTAATAATGCTACTTTTATTGTATGTAACATTTAATGATATTATAAGATTGTTTTAATAGGTAGATTATGAAGAATAAAAAAGGATTTACATTAGTTGAATAGTTATAGCAATAACAGTAACACTCTAAATACTTATTACTCTGTAAAGGAAAATGTAACTGTAACTGTGGGTGATAATACTTATACCGGTATAGTAATAAAAGTAGAGACACTATAAGAGTTCTTTTAACACAGCAAAAAACAATTATGAGTTATACATCAATTAAAAATAATTTGATTACAGGAAAAACAATTCCGACATTAGAAGACATAAAAATATTAAGTGGTAATAACACTATTTCAAATAATTTTTGCGATGGTAAATATACTGCACAAGCTGATTGCTCATCTGGATTTAAAGGTGGTTATAAAGCTGGTGTTGCAATCTGGTTATCTTATGGTAATAGTGATTCTTGTCCATGTAAGGAAAATGGTGATATAACATCAGTGACAACTTATTGCCCTAGACTAGCAGTTAATGGATCAATTCATACAAGAAGACTTGCTTCATCAGGAATTTATTTTATGCCAGTAATAGAAGCAGAGCCATCACAGGTAAAATCGTTATCATAAGGATCAAAGAAATTTGATTCTTTTTTTATACACTTTTTTAGGAAAAAATAAATATATGCGTAATATTTATAATGAATGGAGGGAAGAGGATATTAAATGCTTTAGCAAAAACAAGAAAAAATCAAAAGAAAATATAATGTAAACCCAAATATAATTTTAAAATATACTAATCCTAGAAGAAGACAAATAGAATTATTAAGAAGTACCATATACTAAAAGGATAGAACTCTATCTTTTTTTTAATGATTGTGATATTATTTATCTGGTGATAATATGGATGGAATATTGGTAGTTAATAAAGAAAAAGGGTATACTTCCCGTGATGTAGTAAATATAGTAAGTAAAATATTTAATACCACTAAGGTAGGCCATACAGGTACACTTGACCCAATAGCGACTGGAGTATTGGTATTAGCACTTGGAAAAGCACTTAAAGTGGTTGATAATTTATCATGTGAGACAAAAGAGTACATTGCAACTGTAAAGCTTGGAATATCCACAGATACCCTTGATATAACGGGTAATATTTTAGAAGAAAATCATTCATATAACATAAAAAAAGAGAAACTAGAACAAGTATTAAATAGTTTTTTAGGAAAAAGTATACAAGAAGTGCCACTATACTCAGCAGTAAAAGTAAATGGTAAAAGATTGTATGAATATGCAAGATGTAATCAACCCGTTGAATTACCAAAAAGAGAAATAGAAATATATGATATAAAACTTATTGAATTAGATGAAGATAGTTTTAAATTTAGAGTATCTGTAAGTAAAGGAACTTATATAAGAAGTCTAATAAGAGATATAGGACTAAAACTAGAAATACCAGTAACTATGGAAGACTTGCAAAGAACAAGACAAGGAAATATTAGTATAGATAGTGCATATACAATTAAAGATATTGAATCTGGTAATTATAAAATCATTCCAATAGTAGATGTAGTAAATGGATTTGAGATAGTTGAAGTAGATGACTTTATAAAAGAAAAAATTAAGAACGGAAGAATATTAGAAAATAGATATAAAAGCGACAAAATTATGTTTGTTGACAGTAAAAAATGTGCACTTGCACTATATAAAGTGTATGAAAAAGACAAAAATCGTGTAAAACCGATAAAAGTGCTGTAAATTTTTAAGAAATTTGTTATAATTATAATGGTGATATAATGAAAATAATTTGCATAGGACAGGCTACGTATGATATTACTTTACCGGTTCCTAAGCCTTTATCTAAAGATAGTAAAATAAAAATCGATAAGCAGTACAAAACATATGGTGGCAGTGCATATAATGCAGCATCATTATTATCAAAATGGGGAAAGGAAGTATATTTTGCTGGAGCAGTAGGAAAAGATTTCTATGGAAGCGAAATAGTTAAGAATTCAAAAAGCAAAAACATAAACAATAAATACCTAAAAGTTTTAAGTGATCCAACATTCAATACTCCAGTAAGTTACATTATTAGTAATGCAAGTGAGGGAGATAGAAGCGTTGTAACAGTTAGAAGCAAAATAACAAATAACCTAGACTTAGATATAGAAGAGAGTTTTGACATAATCTATATGGATGGATACGAAAAAGAACTAGCAAAAAAGGTTATTGAAAAGAACAAAAATGCGATAAAAATACTTGATGCAGGGAATGTAACAAAAGATGTAATAGAACTCGCAAAGTTATCTGATTATGTTATTTGTTCTAAGGAGTTTGTGAGTGAATATACTAATGTAGAAATAAATCCATCAAATATGAATACAATACTAAATTCATATGAAATACTAAAAGAAAAGCTTGATAAGGATACAATAATTACATTAGGAGAAGCAGGTAGTTTTACTTATTTCAATGGTTATAAGTTAATACCATCAATACCTGTTAATGTAGTTGATACAACAGGAGCAGGTGATATATATCATGCAGCATTTACATACTTTATATCTAGTGGTTACAATGTTACTGATTCGATGAGACGTTCTAATGTAACTGCAGCATTATCTTGTGAAACTATGGATAAAACATCAATCAATTTAAAAAAGGCAATGGATACATTTAAAAGTGTTTTATAACAATATTCCAAGTATAGATTTACATGGTGAGACAAGAGATAGTGCAAGAGTATTGGTGATGGAATTTATTAATGATAATATCAAGCTTAAAAATGAAAAAGTTTTGATAATTCATGGCATAGGTAGTGGAGCATTAAAAAATGAGGTTCATAAGAATTTAAAAATAAATAAAAAGGTTAAATCATATAAGTTAGATAACTTCAATAGTGGATGCACAGTAGTGGAACTCAATATTGACAAATTCTAAAAAATATGGTATTATAATGAACCAAACGAGAGGGGGATATTCGTATGTACGAGGAAGAAGAAAAAAGAGGATTTCCATTAAGAGATCTTATAGTAAAATTAATAGTTGCGGTAGTATTTGTACTATTATTAGTATGGCTATTGCCAAAAGTTGATTTAACAGGATTAAATAATAGAATATTTAAAGATAATGTTAATGATATGAAAGAAGCGGCAATAACATACTTTACAACTGATAGATTACCTCAAAAAGAGGGAGATTCAGTTACACTAACATTACAAGAAATGTTAGATATGAAATTAGTATTACCTTTTACTGATAAATATGGTAAAACATGTGATACTAGAAATTCGTATGTTACATTAACTAAAAAATCAGAAGAATATGAAATGAAAGTCAATCTAAAATGTAGCAAAGAAGAAGATTACATAATAGTTCATTTGGGTTGCTATTCATATTGCAAAACAGCAATTTGTGAAAAAGAAGAAGTAACAAAACCAGTAAACAATAACAACAAGGGAAATAATGGTGGAGGTAAGGGCAACAATCCAAAACCTAGTGGTAAGCCATCTTGTGTATTAACAATATCAAGGGGTAAAAAAGGTGAAAATGGCTGGTATGTTGGTAATGTAACAGTTTCATTTAAATCTAAAAAGACAACAAATAGTGGAGCAAAAATAACTTCATATGGAATTGGATTAAGTGAAATATATAACAAAGAAAACTCTTACGTAGTTACAGATGATGGTACAACTAAAGTATTTGGTTATGTTAAAGACTCTAAAGGTGAAACTGCAGTATGTAGTGTTGTAGTTAAAAAAGATACAGCAAAACCAAGTTGTAGCATGGGTGTATTATCAGGTACAAAAAATGAAAATGGAGATTATATAAGTAATGTAAATGTTGGATTTACTAGTAGAACTGATTCAACTAGTGGAATCTCATCTTATGGAGTTACAACTTCATCTAAAGCTACATACAATTCTAAAACTAATTATATAGTTAAAAAGATTGGTACAACTAAAGTATATGGTTATGTTAAAGATAAGGCTGGAAATAAAGCAGTTTGTGATGTAACAGTTAAGAAAGTTAAAGTAAAAGAAATTGACTACTCAGAACCATCTTGTTCACTAGAAGTAGAAAAAGGTACTATGGGTGATAACAACTGGTATAGAAGTGATGTTGTAATTGGATTTAAATCTAAAAAGACAACAAACGGTGCTCATATTACAGACTTCGGTTTAGGAACTTCTACAACATATAATGGTAAGAATACTTATACTATCGATGAAGATGGTAATAAAGTAATCTATGGTTATGTTAAAGACTCTAAAGGAAATACCGCAGTATGTAGTATTAAAGTAAAAAGAGATGCTACTAAACCAGATTGTAGTTTAGCTGTACAAAGTGGTTCTTATGAAGATGGACATTATACAAGTAATGTTGTAATTGGATTTAAGAAAAAATATGACAAAACAAGTGGAATTGGTTCATACGGAATAGGAAAAAGCACAACATATAAAAACAACAATTCATATAAAGTAACACAAGATGGAACTCATACAATATATGGATATGTAAAAGATAATGCTGGAAATACTAATGTATGTAGTATCAAAGTAATTAAAAAAGATAAAGTATATGAATACGAATATAAGAAAACTTGGGAAAATGAATATAGTGAGTGGAGTGATTGGACTACATCTACTTATGATCCAAAGAATCCTCCAAAATTCGGAAAAACAGATACTAAAATTACAGAAGATTTAGGTAAAAAAGAAGTATTTAATAAATATGTTTATACAGTAGGTAAACCAATATATGGTAAAGTTATAGAAAAAACTGGTAGTATAACTGAAAAAGTATGTAAAGGTTATGACTATTATAGAACAACAACAACTTCAACTAAGGTTTATGCAGTAAAAACAGGAAGCAATGATGGATGGAAATATTATGGTATGACTAAACCATTAAAAGAAAAACCAGCAGATACATTAACAACTAAGTATGTATATGCCGGAACTGATTGGTCATATTGTGATGAGACTTGTACATCAAGCCCATACAAAATATTTAAAATATATACAAGAGAAGTAGGAACATTAACTGCAAGTGATACAATTAAAATATCTTCAAGTGTAACAGTTAAATGTAGGGCATACGAAACAAAAACAACATACTTATTTAGTCAAACAACTTCAATTGTAGGATATGAACAAAATAGAAAAGCGCAATATAAAACAATTTATCAATATAGATACAAAACAAGAAAACTTATTAAAGAAGCTGGTTATGATATAAAATGGAGTGAAAGTCAAAACGATAAGACTTTAATAAATAAAGGATATAAATTAACTGGTAAGAAAAGAGTTAAAGGGTAGGTGTTAATAATGAGAATTGATTGGAAAAATGTAATTAGTGTAGATATGGAATATCCTGACAAAGCAAGAGCAAAAGATATCTTATATGTAGAATATAAAGATGGTAGATTAGAAAAAGTTGTATATCCAAGAGGAATACCATCTGACGAGCTAGTAGAAATGCTAAACCTTGCTGATGAGAAAAAAATAGACTTAAAAGTGATTGAAGAAAATTCAGAAGAGAAAAAATTTAATGAAGACATTCTAGCAGCACAAAAATTTAATGATGAAACAGAAGCTCTTGTTATTGATGGAAATGGTGATGAAAAAGTCGCATATGTAAAAAAATATGATGGAACAGTAGAAAAAGTCCCATATTCAGAAGATATGGATAAATTTATTTATGAAAATCTAGAGGCAAAGAAACAGGGAAGAGTTTCGAAATTTTTTGAAATCTCTAATGATCCAAAAGTTGCTAAAGAGCAAGTAAAAGCATTAGAAGAAGTAATAGAAAAAAGAAATAATCAAACTCCAGTTGATAATTCTACATACTCTGATGAATTAGTTGAAGCTGAAACTGAAGCTGAAGCTGAAGAAGAAAATAAAGAAGCAGAGGTTGAGAATACACCTGTAGAAGATTCTATCTTAGATTCAGATAATGAAAATAATATAAATCATGAAGATGAAGATATAGATATATATAGTGGTAGAGATGACTCATCAGAAGATTATTCAGACCCATTTAATTATTTTGATTCAGATTCAGATGAAGAAAAGAATATAAATACTGATGTTGAAGATCAAAACTTTGATACTGAAGCAAACGAGTTAAATGATGACGAAGTAGAAAATGAAGATGAACTTGATACTAGAGCAGATAAATTAGAAAAAAATTACAATAAAAAGAAAGCTGCTAAAATAGCTATAGGAGTAGCTGCTGGTGTATTAGGAGCTACTGGTATTGCCGCAGCAGTAACTTCATGTAACAAAAATACAAATAAGAATAAAAATGAAGAATCAACAAATAAATCTTTTGAATCATTAATGAATTCAATGAAAAAAGATGATGAAAGAAGAGTATTTGCTGAAAATGTATTCTCAGTTACAGAAGCACTTAATTCAAAAGCATTAGATAAAGATGTATTTGCTCTTGAAGAAGATGGCGAAGCTACATTACATTTTACTTATGATGAGGTAGCTGCAGCTAAGTTAGTATTAAATAATTATACAAGTGAAGAAATGTATAAAATATTTGGAACTGATGAAATTGATACTAATGATATAATGGTTAAATACCAAAGCTTTACTACAAAAATGTCATTATATGCAATGAATGGTAAAGCACCAAGTGGAGTAGCAAGTCTAATATCAAATGAAGCAAACAGGACTTGGTTTGAAAAGATTGAAAACTCTATAGTTGAATTTAATAAAGCACCTAATAGTACTAATGCTGATAAAGTTATTAGAACATTTGCATACTTCTATAATCATGGTATAAATGGTTCAGATGGTATAGAAAATGATGAAGCTACACTTTCTTGTGTTAAGAATTTAGCATTTAATATGATTCGCGGATATCGTGATGCCAATGGTGAAAAAGATTATCAACAATATCTTGTTGTATCAACTGCACCAGGAAGCTTTGATGATCAATATAGAACTAATAAAGAATCTCAAGTACAAAAAGGTGAAAGATTATCTGACCATATTAAAATAGCTGAAAGTGGTCCATGTACTATTCAAAATGTAAGAAGCCATATAGAAAGTTTAGTTGAAAGATTAGCAACAGGAAGAATTGAAAATAAAGACAAAAAAGAAAAATCATCTAGACCTAGTTATACAGAAATTAGAAAAGCTGCTGCTAGTACAATTGATTCTAATATGGAAATAGAAGATGATGTATTATACATGAACAGAATTAGAGGTCTAACTAAAATTGACTCTAAGGATGGAAGTGACTATACTGTTACTAAAGAAGTTTGGGATAAAATGACTACTGAAGAAAGATTAGATTTTGCTAAGAAAAATGGTAAAGTAATTAGCAATACTAAGAAAACAACTACAGAAAAAGTAGATGAAAGCAAATTAACTGATAAAGAAAAAGAAGAAGCAGATAAACAAAAAACATACGAAGTAAATGGGCATAAATTTAACAGTCTAGAATGCAAAGAAGCTTATAAAGAAGGTTATTTAGCAGCACATAATTATGCAAATGAAGTAGGAGCATATAAACATAGTGCAATCTACAATTCAATGGATATTGATAATTCATATGTTGTTATTGAAGAAGATGCAGGAACATTAAATGATGTTGCTAAAAATAGATATGCATATGAAGGTAGAGAAACATTACTATCTGATAGTCAAATTCAAAGAAGATTAGAAAAAGATGTTAATAACTATAAAAATAGTGGTTCTAACGTAAATGACAATATGGTTAATGCATATAAGTTAGGATGGACAGAATCAATGAATACTGCATTAGAAGCTGATAAACAAAATGGTAAAGCAGAAAGAGAAGAAGCTGAACGTTTATATAAAGAAGCTCAAGAAGAAGCAAAAAGAGAAAATGAAAAAACTCCAACTAAAGATGAAAATGAAAAACCAGGTAGTGATGTAGATGAACCAAATATTCCTACATTTGATGAAAATGATGATCCTTACTTGGATGGACCAGATCCAGATATAGTTGATCCTGATACAGTAGGAAAAGAATACTCTGCAATTCCTGAGGCAGAAGTAAAAAACTACCAATCATCTATTAACAGTACTAATGATACTATTGATAAAACAACAGAAATATCTGAAGAGGATACATCTTCTAATGATGAATACGAAGCAGATGAAATGCCAGATTTAGATATAGAAGTGTCTGAAGCAGATTTAGATAGTTATTTTGATAGCTATATTAATAATAATGAAGAAGTAAAAACTTTATCATTAAAACGTTAAACTATATAAGATTATAGGATATTAAAAACTATAATCTTTTTTCTTGCAACAAATTATGATAAAATAATAAAAGGTGATAAAAATGCAACAAAAAAATATAAGAAACTTTTGTATTATAGCGCACATTGATCATGGCAAAAGTACACTAGCTGATAGAATTCTTGAAATAACTAATGCTGTAAGTAAAAGAGAGGCAAAAGCACAATTACTTGATAATATGGATATAGAAAGAGAACGTGGTATAACTATAAAACTAAACACGGCTTCCTTAAAATATCACTATAACAATGAAGAATATTTATTAAATTTAATAGATACCCCAGGACATGTAGACTTTTCCTATGAAGTATCTAGAAGTCTAGCCGCATGTGAAGGAGCAATATTAGTAGTAGATGCTGCCCAAGGAATAGAGGCACAAACACTTGCTAATTTATATCTTGCGCTAGAATCTAATCTTACGATAATTCCGGTAATAAACAAAATAGATTTACCAAACGCAGATGTAGAAAAAGTAAGTAAAGAATTAATTGATTTAATTGGATTCTCAAAAGATGAAATAATATTGACCAGTGCTAAAACAGGAGAAGGAGTTAAAAAGTTAGTAGATGCAATTGTAGAACGAGTACCATCTCCTGAGGGTAAAAGTGCCTCTAAATTAAAAGCATTAATATTTGACAGTGTATTTGATTCATATAAAGGAGTAATCGCATCAGTAAGAGTTGTAGATGGCTCATTAAAAGTTGGAGATAAGATAAGATTTATGCAAAGTGGTGCAGTATATGATGTCACAGAACTTACTATAAATACACCAAAAGAAGAAAAAATAGATGAACTTTCTAGTGGTGAAGTAGGGTTTGTTGTAGGAAGTATAAAAAATATAATGGATGTTGCAGTAGGTGATACTATAACATTAGATGAAAACCCAGCTTCCGAACCATTACCTGGATATAAACCTATGAAATCAATGGTATTCTGCGGATTATATCCTATCGAATCAACAAAATTTGAAGATTTAAGAGATGCATTAAATAAATTAAAACTAAATGATGCCTCTTTGGTATTTGAACCAGAAACATCAACTGCATTAGGTTTTGGGTTTAGATGTGGATTCCTAGGACTATTACATTTAGATATTATAAAGGAAAGAATCACTAGAGAATTTAACATAGAATTAATAACAACTGCACCTTCAGTTGTATATGAAGTAATACTTACTAATAAACAAACTATAATGGTTGACTCTCCTAATAAGTTGCCAGAAATACAAACAATTTCAGAAATAAAAGAACCTTATATTAAAACAAGCATATTTACTCCAAGTGAGTTTATAGGGCCTATAATGGAATTATGTCAAAACAAAAGAGGAAATTATGTAAGCATGGAATATATAAATGCAACTAGAGTTAATATTCACTATGAATTACCATTATCTGAAATAGTATATGATTTCTTTGATAAATTAAAATCATATACAAAAGGATATGCATCATTTGATTATGAATTTATTGGCAATAGAACCAGTAATCTAGTTAAAATGGATATTTTATTAAACGGAGAAGTAATAGATGCATTAAGTGTAATTGTGCACAAAGATTTTGCTTACAATAGAGGTAAAAGTGTAGTAGAACAATTAAGGAAAACAATCCCAAGGCAAATGTTTGAAATTCCAATACAAGCTGCACTTGGAAATCATATAATTGCAAGAGCAACAGTTAAAGCTTTAAGAAAAGATGTTTTAGCAAAATGTTATGGTGGAGATATAACTAGAAAAAGAAAACTACTTGAAAAACAAAAAGAAGGTAAAAAAAGGATGAAACAAGTTGGAAGTGTAGAACTTCCACAAGAAGCATTTATGAGCGTATTAAGTATGGATGGTGAAGAATAATGATTATTACAAAAGAAATAGTAAGATATGCTGCAGAAAGATATATAAATACAGATGAATCAATTGGTGAAATTGCTAAACAAATTGGTATTTCAAAAACAGCCCTTGTAAAACATTTTGAAGGGCTATATGACACAACTAGATTAGATCCAAAAAGGCAAGCCATTCTAGATAAAGTTAAAGTTGAAAAATGGACAAAAGGTAAATCAACGAGTGGAAACCTAGGACATAAAAAATTAAGTGAAGAGGAAACTATTAAACTAGCAAAAAATATGGTTGAGCAAAAAACAACATTAAGAGGCTTAGAGAGTGATGTTAGTACTTCAACATTATATAATTTGTTTACAAAGAAAACTCTAGGAGAAGATTTATATAATGAAGTCTCTAACCAATATGATGAAAATAAAAAACGTAAATAACTACAAAAAATAATAGAAGGGAAACAAACAATATGAATAATGAACAATTATTAGAAGAGGCAAACTATTATTTAGATAATGAAGTTACTATGGCAGATGCTGCAAGCCACTTTAAAATATGTAAAAAAAGTTTTCAACTTCATATGAAAAAATTAGAACAGATTTATCCAGATACATTCAAACTCGTTGAAATGAAAAAACAAAATAATCTTATTTTAGGTGCTATAAAAGGTGGTAAGAATGGTGTACCAACAGGAAGAGAAAATTTTTCAAAAAAACATTCCATAACAAAAGAAGAAGCAATCATCCTTGCAGAGAAGATAATTAATTTTAACTGGTCTCTTAGAGAAACAGAACGTTTTATGAATATACCAAAATCAACAATAAGCGACAATTTAAGTGAAGAAATACTTGGTGAAGAATTATATAGCGAATTATCTAATGTACTTAATAAACACAAACCAGGGAATCACAAATTATAATGAAAAGCTTATATATACACACTCCCTTCTGTAAGAGTATTTGTAGTTACTGTGATTTTGCAAAAATGTTTTATAATGAATCTCTAGCTTTATCATATTTAGATGAACTATCAAATGAAGTAAATAACAATTATAAACAAGATATGCTAGAAACGATATATATAGGTGGAGGGACTCCGTCTATACTTAGTAAAAAAGAGTTAAATAAATTGTTTTCCATAACAAATAAATTAAATATAGAACCAAACTATGAATTTACGATAGAAGCTAATATAGCCGATATAAATGAAGAATTTTTAAAGCTTTGCAAGAATAATAAAGTAAATAGACTAAGTATAGGAATAGAAACTATAAATGATAAATTTTATAAGTTTTTAAATAGAGAAAACAATATAGAAGACATAAAAAATAAAATTCTTCTTGCGAAAAAATATTTTTCCAATATAAACATAGATTTAATGTATGCATTTCCAAATGAAACAATGGAAGATTTAAAATGTGACTTAGACTTTTTTAAAAGTTTAGATGTAGAACACATATCTATTTACTCATTAATAATAGAAGAAAATACTAAATTATATATAGATGGTATAAAACCAATTTCTGAAGAACTAGATAGAGAAATGTATTATTATATAATTGATTACTTAGAAAACATTGGATATAAACATTATGAAATAAGTAATTTTTCTAAAGAAGGATTAGAGTCAAGACATAACTTAAACTATTGGAATAACCTAAATTATTATGGATTTGGACTAGGTGCATCAGGTTATATAGAAAACACTAGATATACAAATACAAGAGGAATTAATTCGTATATAAAAGGTAATTACAAAATATACGAAGAAGAACTTGATAAAAACAAAATGATGGAAGAAGAACTAATATGTGGACTTCGTAAAATGAAAGGAATAAGCAAAAAAACCTTTAAAGAAAAATTTAGTATTGACATAAGAGATGTATTTAATATAGATGATTTAATAAATAAAGGATTACTAATAGAAAAAGATAATTATATTTATATTCCAAAAGATAAACTATATGTTTCAAACAATATTTTACTAAATTTTATATTGGATTAGTTGTAAACGTTTGTTTGATGTGATATAATTATTTGTAGTGTAGGAGGTAACATGAATAAAGTAGAAAAATTTGAAGACGTTTTAAAATATATAAAAGATCAAACTCTAAAAGCTGATGCTTGTTATTTAATAGATGGCTTACCTGATTATTTCTTTGAGGTACCAGCATCATCAACCGGTAAATATCATCCATCATATGCACTAGGTGAAGGAGGTCTATTAAGACATACAAAAGCCGCTGTAAGAATAGCATATGAACTTTTATCAGATCCATTAATTGGTGATAAATATACAGAAAGAGAACGACAGTTAATGCTTATAGCACTTATGTTACATGATGGATTAAAAAGCGGTATGGAACATAGTAAATACACTAAAGTAGAACATCCATTACTTGCCGCAAAATATGTAAAAGATAACACTAAAAATCTAGGAATGAGTGATGAAGATATAGAATTTATCTGTAATGTTATCTCATCACATATGGGTGCTTGGAATAAAGATTTTGATGGAAATGAAGTCTTACCAATTCCAAAAAATAAATATCAAAACTTTGTACACATGTGTGATTATCTAGCTAGTAGAAAAGTAATTAAATTAGATTTTGATGAGAATAACAACATAGTAGAGTAGTTTATATTTTGGAGGTAATTAAATGACAAAATGGGATAGTGAGTATATTAAATTATGTAAAAAAATATTATCTGAAGGAGTAGAGGTAGAAAATAGAACAGGTACCAATTCAATTAAGATTCCATCTTATCACTTACACTTTGATTTAAGAGAAGAATTTCCAGTACTTGCGACAAAGCAATTATATTTTAGACAAGCAATAACTGAAATGCTTTGGATTTATCAAGCACAATCAAATGATGTAAGATGGTTACAAGAACGAAATGTTCATATTTGGGATGAATGGGAAATTAGTGAAGATGGTAAGTGGAGAGCAACCCAACTTATAGATGGAGAAAAAAAGCAAATAGAAAAAGATTTTGGAGTTGAATATGCACACACAATAGGAACCGCATATGGTTATATTGTTAATAAATTTTCTCTTATTGATACACTATTAGATAAAATAAAAAACCACCCAGAAGATAGAAGAATGGTTATGAGTCTTTGGCAAGATGATTATCTAAAAACCGCAGTACTTCCATCTTGCGTTTGGAGTAGTGAGTGGGATGTCACAGATGGATATTTAAACATGTGGGTTCATCAAAGAAGTTGTGATGTACCATTAGGGCTTCCATTTAATGTAACACAATATGCAACACTACTTAGTTTAATTGCTCATGTTACTGGATTAAAACCAGGAACAATAGATTGGAGTATAAAAGATGCACATATATATGTAAATCAAGTAGATGGAATAAAAGAACAAATTAAAAGATTTGATGAAAATGATGATATAAAAGCACCAACTCTATGGTTAAACCCAGAAATAGATGACTTCTATAAATTTGACAACTCAAAAGAATTAAAAGATATAAAAATTGAAAAATATGAACATATGGGACCTATTAAATTCCCAATTGCACAGTAGGTGAGGCAGATGAAAAATTTAAGTTTAATAGTCGCAGTTGGAAAAAATATGGAAATAGGAAAAGATAATAAACTTTTATGGCATATCCCAGAAGATTTAAAGTTTTTTAAAGAAAAAACAAGTGGTAAAACAATCATTATGGGAAGTAATACATTTTATTCACTACCAAAATTACTTCCTAATAGGCATCATATAGTATTAACACTTGATGATTATAAATTTCCTGATGAAGTAGAAGTATATTATGATTTTAATACGCTTTTAAAAGCCTTAGAGACAAGAGATGAAGAAATGTTCATAATAGGCGGGGCAGCAATATATAGCTTGTTCATTGATTATGTAGATTCTATGTATATAACAGAAATAGATAAAGAATATGATGCAGATAAATACTTTCCAAACTTCGACAAGGAAAAATGGAATAGAAAGGTACTAAGTAATAATGAATGTGATGGGGTAGAATACAAACATGTTTTGTATACTAGAAAGGGGTAGTATAAATGAGAGGTAAATTGATTGTAATAGAGGGAACTGATTGTAGTGGAAAGCAAACGCAAACGGAACTTCTTCAAAAAAGACTTAATGATTTAAATCTAAATTGTATAAGAATAGATTTTCCAAGATATGACACACCAACAGGTAAAATAGTTGGGGGACCTTATTTAGGAAAGCCTGAAGTTTGTCCTTCTTATTTCACAGAGGGTGCAGTTAACGTTGACCCTAAAGTAGCGTCATTATATTATGCCGCGGATAGAAAATACAATATAGGGAAAGTAATTGAATATTTAGACAAAGGATACTTTGTAATATTAGATAGATATACTACTTCAAATCTAGCACATCAAGGAAGTAAAATTCTAGATAAAGAAGAAAGATTTAATATGTATCAATGGATAGATAAATTAGAGTTTTGGTTATTAGAACTTCCAAAACCAGATGTAACAATATTCTTACATATGCCATATGAATACGCAAAAGAATTAAAGAAAAATAGAACAAGCTTAGATGAACATGAAAAAAGTGAAGCACACTTAAGACATGCAGAAGCTTGTTATCTAGAATTAAAAGAATTATATAATTGGAAATACATTAATTGTATAAGAGATAATAAAATAAGAACAATAGAAGATATAAATAATGAAGTATTAAAATTAGTACTAGAAGAAAAAAGAGAGTTTAATTAAAAACTCTCTTTAATTTACGTTATTAGTTTGATTAAAATATGCATGCATTGGATCTTGAGGTATAGGAGAAACAGGAGGGACAGGAGGGACAGCTGGATTAACCGGCTCATCTATAATATCTATAATTTGATCATCTGAAGCATCTGGAATATTTTGGCTTGGAACAAACGTATATGGGTTAGCAGGTGCTTGATTAATAGTTCCAACATTATTTACTTGATTAGAATTAATTTCAAGAGTAGGTGCTTCAATTGGAACAACTCTATCTACAGAAGGGGTTGTTATATCAACATTAGCTTGATTAACAGGTTCATCAATTATTAATTCTGCATCATCTACTTTAGGCTCTTGCTGTATTGGTGGAGCCACATTAACAGGATTATTTACAACAGGAGGAGGTGTATTAACTATTTCATTTCCAACCTCACCAAATTCCTCTGCTGCTTTTTTCTTTAAAGATTTTAATTCCAAATCAACTTCAATAAGCTTAAATATTTCAGAGAATGTTGTAATACCATCGATTATTTTTTCAAGTCCATCTCCAAGTAGAGTAGTAACATCTCTAGTATAAACAAGTTTGTTTAATTCATCCTTAGTAGTATTAGGATTAGATATACTGCTTCTTAATTGATCATTTATATATAAAACTTCTTGTAAAGCAATACGTCCATGATATCCTTCTGTACAATCATCACATTTACCAGCATCATATACTTGTTCAACATTTTTATTTAAAACTAATCTAAATATTTCTTTTTCATAATCGGTAGTTGGTCTTAAAACTCTACACTTAGGACAAAGTCTTCTAGCTAGTTTTTGTGAAATAATTCCAGTAAGCGCACTAGACAATAAGTATCTTTCAACATCCATATCAAGAAGTCTTTCAATTGTACTTAACGAGTTATTAGTATGTAGTGTTGATAAAACCAAGTGTCCAGTAATAGATGCTCTTACCGCAATCTGCGCAGTCTCAGAGTCACGAATTTCTCCTATTAGAATTATATTAGGGTCTTGACGTAATATAGAACGTAGTACATTAGCGAATGTAAGACCTATTTCACTATTAACTTGTACTTGGTTAACGCCCTCTATATTCATTTCTATTGGGTCTTCAACAGTTATAATATTAACGTTTTCTTTATTTAACTCTTGTAATATAGAATACGTAGTAGTAGATTTACCAGAACCAGTCGCACCAGTTACTAATATAATACCATTTGGAACTGCAATCATTTTCTTTAATAAATCTAAATTTTTGGCAGAGAATCCAAGCGAATCAATACCACCAGAACTTTTAGAATAATCAAGAATACGAATAACTATCTTTTCACCCTCATTAGTAGGTAAGTCAGATACACGCATATCCAAATCTCTTCCTTCGATTTTACCTTTAATCGCACCATCTTGAGGAAGTCTAGTTTCAGTTATATTCATATTTGAAATAAGCTTAACCCTAGTAATTAAATTCCTTTCATATGATTTTGGAATCTTTGTGTGATTCCTTAATTCTCCATCTATACGCATACGAATCAACAAGCAATCTTCTTTTGGATCCATATGTATATCACTTGCTCTATGTGTTGAAGCATATAAAATAATTTGGTTAACAATATCAACTATTGGAACGTTGACTACATCATACTGAATCATATTTTTGCCCCTTTATTATCTTTTATTCTAGTATTTTACTACAATTTATTATATAATATTATCAGAATATAATCAAGTAAGGAAGGATAAAGTTTATGAAAAAAAATAACAAAGGATTTGTTCTAGCAGAAGCAATAATAGTTTCAGTATTTGTACTAGGAATGTTTACCTATCTAGCAATGAACGTAATACCATTAATTAGTAGATATGAAAGAGTAGTAAACTATGATAATCCACAAGAAATATATCTAGCAAATACGCTATATGAGGAAATGGTGGAACTAGAAACATCAAATAATGTACAAAACAGGATAACTATGAGTATTAATAATAATAATGTTCTTAAATGCAATGATAGTGTCAGTGTCAATAATACCTGTACAGGTTCATCTGAATTTTATGAAGAGCTAGGAAAAGCCTTAAAAATAGAAGCAATTTATACATATGATACTGACAATAATTGTGAAAGTGAAAGTATAAAAAGTGATAAAGGTTTAAAAAACTATTGTGAATATTATACAAAAAGAAAAGATAAAGATGGAAACACAAAAGCCATAACAAAGGCTTTCATGATAAAGTTCTCTGGTGATAAAGAAAATATCTCTGGTGATAAAGAAAATATCTCCGGTGATAAAGAAAATAATAGTAATAAAGCCGTAAATAAAAAATATGCAACAATAGTGGTTTCACAATAGGAGGTTAGGATATGAAAAATAATAAAGGATTTACAATTGCGGAATTATTAGTTACCTTTGTACTTGTAATGTCAATAGTATTAGCTCTTTTTAAAGTAGTTGACCACTATAGAGAACGCCAACAAAACGCAACTTCGGTAAAAGAAATGAATTCGTATAGAAATCAAATAGTAAAAGTAGTAGAAGATGACATTCTATTCAATTATGGAGGAATTAAAGAAATTAAGGGACTAGATTTAAAACCTAGCGAGGCCCAACAAGGAATTGAAATAACATTTAATGAAGTTATTGCAAACACTCAAACAAATACTACAAATACCAAAAACCTAATTGTTAAAAATAACGGTATATTGTATGGTGATATGTTTTATGAGTTTCCAAGTAAATTTGTAAGTGCAGTTGATGATGTTATATATACAGAAACAAAAGTAAGCTCAGACGATTCCTCACTAGACAAAGCAATATATTCAATACATATTGATTTAACTCATTCTGAATTAAATAGAATCTTTAATATAAATATAGTCGCAGTTAATAATACCACTACTGATACTACTAGTGGAACCCCATAAGCTGGCGACTAATAAAACAAAAGATACTAATTGTTAAGTATCTTTTTATGTGCTAAAATATACCTAGGTGGTTATATGGAAAAAATAGATAAATTTTTAAACAGTAAAATTAGTACTTCAATAAAACAAAATTACATAAAAGCTTTAGAAGATGAAGCGTTTAGAAGACTAATTACACAATATAAAATAGATGAAGAAGTAGGAATGAAATATACATCAAGATTAATGGATTCTAGCAAGGAACATACAAATTGTAGTAACTGTCCATCTCTTGCTGCTTGTTCTAATTCTGTTAGAGGTTTTTGCCTTACTCCAAAGCAAAATAAAAATACTATTAACTTTTCATATGACATGTGTAAATATTTGAAAAAAGAAGAATATAGAGAAAATGTTCAAGTATTTGATGTAGCAAAAGATATAAAAAATGCAAGTATAAAGAATATATATACAAATGATAAAAATAGAATAGAAATAATAAAAGCAATAAAGAATTTTATAAATGAATACAAAAAAGGAAATAATCCAAAAGGCATATACCTACATGGAAGTTTTGGAAGTGGTAAGACATATCTTATTTCAGCATTATTTAATGAATTGGCTAAGAGTAGAACTACTTCAGTAATAATACATACCCCAGAATTACTAAGAAGTCTTAAAGATTCATTTTCAACTGATTATTCAGAAAAATTCTATTTATTAAAACATACTCCACTTTTATTACTAGATGATATAGGGGCAGAATATTTAACTGCATGGGGAAGAGATGAAGTAATTGAACCAATACTACAATACAGAATGGATGAAGGACTTCCAACATTTTTTACATCGAACTTTACTATTTTAGAATTAGAAAAACATTTTACAACTGCATCTAACAGTATTGATAAAGTGAAAGCAAGAAGAATAATAGAAAGAATAAAACAACTATCAGTAGAAGTAGAACTAATTAGTAAAAATTTAAGATGAAATATTGAATAATTTTCATATTTGTGATAATATGAACTTAATTACAGAGACAAAGGACAAGATTATAATAAATGATTTATAGAGAGTTAGTGTTTGGTGTAAACTAATATGAATTTATTATAGTTACTACCTTTAGAGTAGGACCTGAAAAGGAATCCCGGCATTGCCGTTATCTAAATCAAGTTAAACCAAGGATGGTACCGTGTAATTCACTCCTAAAATTAGGAGTTTTTTTATTGGGGGAGAAAAATGATTGAATTAGAAAAAAGACCAATCGAATGGCTGTACTACAAAATTAAAACGATGGATGATTATGATATGCGTAAACTTCTTTCAGAAGAATTATTAAAAAGAGAAGTAAATAATGAAATTATTGATGATGAAGCTTATAGAATTGCATTATCATTTCAAAGCTTTGAAACTCTGTATAATCTAAGAAATAGTCCTAATTCTTGCATTGCTGCCCTTGTTTATCAAGAGTTTAGAAACAGAGTTGATAATTCAAAAATAAAAAAGCACAAGCCTGCTAAAGTTATAAAAAAGATGAAAAGAGAAAGAGTATATAATAGATATAAGAGGAGAGATAATTATGAATATTAAAGAAAATGAAAAACTAAGTATTATGAACCACTCTTGTGCACATTTACTAGCACAAGCAGTAAAACATTTATATCCAAATGCATTATTTTGGGTAGGACCAGTAATAGAAGATGGATTCTATTATGATATTGATTTAGGGGATGAAGTAATTAAAGAAGAAGACCTAGAAAAAATAGAAAAGGAAATGAAAAAATGCGCTAAAGATGGGAAAAGAATTGTTAGACATGAACTTTCTAAAGAAGAAGCACTAGAACAATTTAAAAATGACCCATATAAAATAGATTTAATATCTAGAATGGATGAAAACGACACAGTTATTTCTTGTTATACTCAAGGTGACTTTACTGATTTATGTCGTGGTCCACATGTTGAATCAACTAAAGAATTAAAATACTTTAAGCTTTTAAAGGTTAGTGGAGCATATTGGAAAGGCGATTCTAAAAACAAAATGCTTCAAAGAATCTATGGAATTTGTTTTGACAATCAAGAAGATTTAGATGCTTATTTAAAAATGCTTGAAGAAGCTAAAGAAAGAGATCATAGAAAAATAGGAAAAGACTTAGATATATTTATGTCTGATGATCTAGTAGGAAGAGGACTACCAATGTTCTTACCAAATGGTTATATAATATGGCAAGAATTAGAAAACTATATAAAAGAAAAAGAAAGAAAATTAGGATATCTTCATGTATTAACACCATGTGTAGGTACAGTTAACCTATATAAAACGTCAGGACATTGGGATCACTATAAAGAAAATATGTTCCCAGCAATGGAAGTAGATGGAGAATCATTTGTACTTCGTCCAATGAACTGTCCACATCATATGATGATATATGCAAATAAATTACATTCATATAAAGATTTACCAATAAGAATTGGTGAAATTGCACATGACTTTAGATATGAAGCAAGTGGTGCAGTTAAAGGAATAGAACGTGGTAGACATTTCTGTCAAAATGATGCACATCTTTTTGTAACACCAGAACAAATTAAATCAGAATTTAAGAATGTTGTAGACTTAATATTTGATGTATATAAAGATTTTAATATTACAAACTATAGATGTGTATTATCACTAAGAGATCCAGAAGATAAAGAAAAATATCATCAAGATGATGAAATGTGGAATAAAGCAGAAAATGAATTACGTGAAGTTTTAAATGAATTAGGAATTGAATATACAGAAGAAATTGGTGAAGCTGCATTCTATGGGCCAAAATTAGATGTTAATGTAAAGCCAGCAATAGGAAATGAAATAACATTATCTACTTGTCAATTAGATTTCTGCTTACCAGCTAAATTTGATTTAAAATATGTAGATAAAGATGGAGTTAAGAAAACACCAGTAGTACTACATAGAGCAATCCTAGGTTCACTAGATAGATTTATGGCATATATATTAGAGGAAACTAAAGGGGCATTACCAACTTGGTTATCACCAGTTCAAGTTAATATTATTCCAGTAAATCCAGAAATTCATAAAAAGTACTCAGAAAAAGTTTTAAATGAATTAAAAGAACTTAATATAAGAGCCGAGCTTGATGATAGAAATGAAAAATTGGGTTATCGTATGAGAGAATCTCAAACTAAAAAGATTCCATATTCATTAATAATAGGTGATAAAGAATCAAGTGATAATCTTGTAAGTTATAGAAAATACGGAAGTACTGATACAACAACAGTTTCAAAAGATGAGTTTAAGGATTACATACTAAATATTATAAAAGATAAGAAATAGACAACTTTGAAGTTGTAAGATAAAAGTAGACACAAAAA
>HF996856.1 GCA_000432595.1 Clostridium sp. CAG:710
ACGATAGTTTCAAGTTCTTTATATCCTCTTTTTATTTTATTATTTAACATATCATTTAAAGCTTCACGATGATTTATGATACCATTACCATGCATTGAATCTCTTACATCATAACCAACAATTTCATTATTAAAAACATCTAAATAAAATGTCCAATCATATTTTCTTTTCCTAAACCAAAACGTAGTTGTATCTGATACAATTTTCTCAAAAGGTCTTGTTGTATTCCAATTACCACATATTTGGTTAGAATATTTAATTGACTCTTCACCAGTTTTCTTATACTTGTAATGTCTTGTTTTAGATTTTATATTTAACAATTTACATACTTTATGTACCAAATTGTCTGATACAATCCAGCCAGTTTCCCGTCTTATAATTGCATTTATTCTATGATATCCATAACTTGGCTTTCTTGTGTGAATATCTTTTATCAAAATTCCTAAATCTTTTCTATTTAATTCATAGTTATTTAAATTTTCTTTATTTTTAAGCCATTTATAATAACCGCTTCTAGATACTTTCATAATTAAACATAAGGATTTTATATTAAATTCTTTGCTTAATAATTCAATTATTTCATATTTTATTTGGGCTACTTCGTGTATTTTACAATTGTACCATCTCCTTTCATTAGATATCCTTTTTTTAATAATTCGTTCTCAATTCTCAACTTCATATTTTCATATTCTAAATGTTCTTCTTTTGTAAGAATTTTTCTTCTGGAATATTTCATTAGTGGATTTCCAGGCTTCTTTTTGGCTTTTAAACCATCGTAACCATTTTCCTTATATGACTTAATCCAACGATGTAACATACTATTACTAACACCTGTATTTTTACCTACTTGTGCTAAGCTAATTTCTAAATCAATAATTGGTTTGATTACATTATATTTTTCATCAGCTGTCCATGTTTTAAATTTTTGACCTTTTTTTGCCATATTTTTACCTCCTATTTCTATTTTAACAAAAGAAAAAGTAAACACATTCTTTTTGTGTCTACTTTTATCTTACAACTTCA
>HF996857.1 GCA_000432595.1 Clostridium sp. CAG:710
CTTCATAAGTGTATCCATCATTTGTCCTGAATCTATCTGGAACTTCTAGGTTGTTGTAATGCTTATAATAGATTTTTGCATATTCATACATTTCTTCCCAACTTAATGTGTTTCTTTTAGTTTCAAAACGCATCCCTATTTCTGTTAGTAGATACCCTTTTTCACTTTCCTTAGAAGTAACTCGCCTTTGACTGGAAATCCATTGACCTAATCTAATTTTACCTTCTTCTTGTGGTGTATATCCATCATTTGTCATAAACTTAAATGGAACCTCTAAGTTATTGTAATGCTCATAATAGATTTTTGCATATTCATACATCTCTTTCCAACTTAATGTACTGTTTTTATTTCCAAAACGCATTCCTATTTCTGACAGTAGATGACCCCTTTTACTTTGTTGAGAGAGTCTTTGCCTTTGACTGGAAATCCAGTTTCCTAATCTGATTTTACCATCTTCTTCATAAGTGTATCCATCATTTGTCCTGAATTTTTGAGACACTTCTAAATCATTATAATGTTCATAATAGATTCTTGCGTATTCATACATTTCTTCCCAACTTAATGTACTTATTTTTTTAGTTTCAAAACGCATCCCTATTTTTGTTAGTAGATGTCCTTGGTCGCTTTCTTGTGGAACCTTTTGTCTTTGACTGGAAATCCATTGACCTAATCTGATTTTACCATCCTCTTCATAGGT
>HF996858.1 GCA_000432595.1 Clostridium sp. CAG:710
ACACCAGCTGTAGAAACAACAGAAGATGATTGCTTTATGATAAGTGATGATGGAACATTACTCTCATATGATAAAAGTTGTGGAACAGATAATGTAGTAATACCAGCTAAGGTTAATGGTATTCCAGTTAAAAGAACAATGCCATACTTTTTAGTACAAGGACCAGTTATGGCTGTTAAAGGCGATGATTGGAATAATACAAGTGAAGATTCTTATATTTTTATAGTAAAAAATGAAAAAGAAAGAATTAAATATTCAGAAAAATTGCTTACTGGAGGCTATGGTAGTTTTGAAGAGTATATTGAAGCTGTCAAGGAAAGCGGTGAACTTACAGAAGAAGAACTTGCGGAATTAAAAACACAATTTGAATCAGCTTCAAATTGTATAGAAAAAAATATTTGTGATAATGTTGATGCTGATACTAAAAATAGGATTAAAATGGTATATGCATATGGAAGCAGTGAATATAATTCATTAAAACTTGTCAGCAAAGCAAATTTTTTAAGTGCCAATATGAAAACAAAAATTTATAAAGATACTGACAGCACTATAAAGGTTGAAACTACAAATAATTCTGGCAACTTTATGAATATAAGTCAACCTTTTTACAATTTACCAGTAGCAAATTATTGTAAAACAAAAGAGGATTGTGAGTTTGGAAAAGAATATTTAAGAGGCGAAGATCCGGCAAAAAAAGTAGGAGTTACGTCTACTACATATTATGAATACCTTTTTCCAAGAACAGTGTATGTTGAAGAATTTATAAGTGGAAAATGGTATACAATAGATGATGTGGGAAGTGGCCCTGTATTAATGTCTTATGGCGATGGAGATATGAATGATACAAATATTAACTATGGCACAATAGATTTTTCTAATGCGGTATACATGGAAGACATTAGTGTTAAAACAATAGATAAGCTATCCATAAAAAAAGTTGTAGTACCACCTAATATAGAAATAATGAGTGCTTATTCTGTTGATGGTGCTGGCGAAGTAGCTTTTCCTAAAAATTTAGCTATAAAAGTAATAGGCTCAGCGGCATTTTGGAACTTAAAGAATCAACAACAAATAACTATACCTAAATCTGTTGTATCAATAGGAGCAGGAGCATTTTATAATAGTAATATATCAACTTTAAAATTTGAAAATGGTTCTAAATTAGTTAGTATGTATGGTGGTTGTGGTGCTGATTGTGGATATGGCACATTTTATGATAATAATTTAACTTCTGTTACTATACCTAATTCTATAGAGTATATGGGAGCTGGAACATTTGGAAGCAATAAATTGACAAATGTGACTTTTGAGAACAATTCAAAACTAAAATACATTGGAGATATTGCTTTTTCAGGTAATCAGTTGACCAGCATTACTATACCAAAATCTGTTGAAATTATAGATGGTGGTGAAATTCAATATGGTAATGGTTCAACGGGCGCCTTTAAAGCTAATAAGTTAACTACTGTAAATTTTGAAGAGGACACAAAATTAAAATCAATTGGTATGTCTGCATTTAATAGTAATCAGTTAACTGCTATAACTATTCCTTCAACGGTTGAAGAAATCAATAGTTTTGCTTTTGAAAATAATAAGTTAACAACTGTTAAATTTGAGGAAGGTTCAAAGTTAAAGAGAATAGATAACTATGCGTTTAAAACTAATCAATTAACAAATTCTGGACTTGGGAAACTTCCTAGTTCACTAACTAGACTTTCTACTAATGCATTTAACGATAACTCTAGCCTAACTCAGATAACACTAACGTCACCAACTGATTTAGAAGGTTGGACAAATGGTTCTACTGTAGATGGTAAAACAGTAGTATATGAAAGATAATTAAACTAGAATCAAATTTTTTTGATTCTTTTTTTGTTTAAATTAAATGAATACTTAATTTATCAAGATAAATTTTTAACAATCTCATATACTTAAATGGGTGGTATTTGTGTTTGATCTAAGAAATTATATTAATGATGTAGAATTTAGAGTTGATTTATATAAAGATAAAGTGCATATTGTTAATTATACTAAAATAGTTACTATAGAAAAATCTAGAATATCTATTGGATATTCTTCTGGTATGTTAATAATAAAAGGCAAGGATTTAGCACTAAAAAAGTTATTAGATGATGAAATACTAATCAAGGGAATTATTAATTCAGTTGAACTGGAGTGATTACATGTTTAGAAGCATTTATGAAGTAAAAATAGAAGGAAAAGATATAAGAAGATTTATCCAAAAACTTTATAGGTGCAATATATATTTTGAAGATATAGATATTTATGATAGAGTTGCATATGTAAAGCTAACAAGTGAAAATTATAAAAAGCTTCTTGATGTTAAAACAATTTATCAAATAAAACTAATTAGACTAAAGGGATTTGCAAAGTTTGTTGATGTTATAAAAAGAAATAGAGTGTTTTTTGTAGGACTTGTAATTAGTTATATATATTTATTACTTTTATCAAATATTATTTTTTCGGTTGATGTAATTCATTCTAAAGCTTACATAAGAGAACTTTTGTATAGTGAATTAAAATCTCATGGTATTTCTAAGTATAATATTGTAAAATCATATAAAACAAAGGAAAAGATAGAAAAAGAAATATTATCAAATAATAAAGATAAATTAGAATGGATTGAGATAGAAAGAAGTGGAGTAAAATATATAATCAAAGTAGAAGAAAGGATTATTAAAAATCCAAAAGAAGATGAAGCTCCACGTGATATAGTTGCCAAAAAAGATGGTATTATAATGAGACTAAATGCATCTCATGGAGAAATTAGAAAAAAAATAAATGATTATGTTAAAAAGGGAGAAGTTATAATAAGTGGCGCTATTACAAAAAATGATGAGGTTAAAAATAAAATTACCGCAGATGGTTTTGTATATGCAGAAGTATGGTACAAAACTGATGTAAATATGCCATATTATTATAGAGAAGAAAAGCTTACCGGAAAAAGTAAAACCAGACTTAAATTTCAATTTTTCAATAAAAAGATATGTATATTATGTTTTAATAAATACAAAACGTATAAAGAATCAGAAACTCTTTTGTTTAAAAATAAGTTACTTCCTATAAAACTATATATTTCAAAAGATAGTGAAACAATATTAAATGAACATTTATATTCTCCTGAAGATGCTGTTGGTGCTGCTATAGAAGCTTCAAATAATAAGTTAGTTAAAACATTAAAAAAGGATGAGAAAATACTCTCATCTAAGGTAATAAATACTCGTGAATATGAAAATTATATAAATGTAGAAATATTTTATAAGGTATATGAAAATATCACAGATTATTCTGAGATTATTGAAAAATCAACTGATGAGAGTGTAGAATGATTCTCTTTTCCTTTAAAAAAGATTTATTTTATGATATAGTTGTTTAAGAGGTAAGTGTATGAAAAAGAATACAAAAAGAGTACTTTTATTAACTATATTTTTTATATTTTATTATTTATTTGTGACTAAAGGGTGTAAGTTTTTATATGGTTCTGTTTTAGACTGGAACTGTCAACATTACTTAATACCAGATTACTTTAGGAAGCTATTTTATGAGACCGGTAAACTTTTACCTAATTTTGCATTAAACTTAGGTGGGGGGCAAAATATATATAATCTATCTTATTATGGATTTTTAAGCCCTGTGATACTTATTTCATATTTATTACCATTTGTAAGCATGAAAAACTATATAATAATAAGTTCTATATTACTTATTTATTTTAGTGTTATTTTATTTTATAAATGGATATCTACTAAGTTTGATGATAAGATGTCTTTTGTATCTACTGTTATATTTTTACTTTCAACACCACTACTGTTCCACACACATAGACATATTATGTTTATTAATTATATGCCTTTCTTAATACTAGGACTTATTGGTGTTGATAAATATTTCGAGCAAAATAAAAAATCTCTTTTAACACTAAGTGTATTTTTAATTATAATGAGTAGTTACTTTTTTAGTGTAGGTGCTTTAGTAGGAATTGTTATATATGGAATATATATTTATATAAAAAGAAATGATAATATAACATTTAAAAGCTTTTTAATAGATGGCTTTAAGTTTTTAATACCTATATTTATTGGAGTACTATCATCTATGGTTATATTACTTCCTACTTTTATGGCTTTATTATCTGGAAGGGGAGAAAGTAGTGTTGTAATAGATTATGCTAGGCTCTTTATTCCAAATTTAAATATTAAGTATATACTTTATAATACTTATTCACCTGGTTTAACATCAGTTATCTTTTTCTCTATTATATACTTGATTATTAATATGAAAAGAGAAAATAAATTTCTTGCGATATTGTTTTTACTTATTACAACATTTCCAATGTTTATGTTTGTACTTAATGGTGGAATGTATATAAATTCTAAGGTTTTAATACCACTTCTTCCACTTTATGTACTTATAATTGCTATATCATTAAAAGAGGTTACAACTCTTAAAAAGGTTGATTATAAAAGTTTAATTATATTTTTAGTAATATGTTTATTAATAACATTAAAAAATAAAGAAGTATATTTTATTTTAGATTATATAGTAACGTTTATTGCTTTACTTAGCTATAATTTTATGAAAAGGGATAATATACTTTTATCTGTTTTAATAGTTATTTTTCTAGTATCTTTTCTAGCTTCTTCTAGAAGTGATAAGTTAGTAAGAAGTGGAACTGATTATAATCCTTCTTCTGTTAAGGTGCTTACTGAATATGTAGAAAAAATAGATGATGAATTTTATAGAATAAGTAATCGAAATGGTGGATTAGGTAGCGCTAATTATGTGGTTAATGCATCAAATTATAAAACAGGAATCTATTCATCACTTTCTAATCAAAATTATCAAGACTTTTATTATGATTTAATTGGAAATAATATTCAAAACAGAAGTAGAGGCCAGTTATCAGAACCTAGGAATTTATTATTTAATATTTATATGGGTAATAAATATATGATGGGATCTTATGTTTCTGAACTTGGTTATACAAAGATAAAAGAGGTTGATGGAAACTACTTGTATGTAAATCATGATGTATTTCCTTTAGGGTATTTAAAAACCAAATTAATGTCAACAAAAGATTTTAATAAGTTAACGTATCCATACAATGCTGAGGCACTTCTAAATTATATAATAGTTGATAATGTTAAGTCTTCTCCATATCAGACCAATATAAGACCAACTACTCTTAATTATACCAATACTTATAGTGAAAACGTTAAAATTACAAAAAGTGATAATTACACAGTAATTGAATCTTTGGAAAATGGTGTTTTAAGATTAAAATTAGATAGTCCAATGAAAAATAAGCTTTTATTTATTAAATTTGATTTATTAGAAGCAAATAGTTGCTCTGTTGGGGATAATGCAATTACTATTAATGGAATATTAAATAAACTTACATGTAAGAGTTGGAAATATCAAAATAAGAATTCGACTTTTGAATACACTATATCAGAAAAAGATTTAGATACGCTTGAAGTTAAATTTGATAAGGGTACATATAAAATTAGTAATATAGAATTATATGAAGCAGTATATGATGATTTTGTATCTAGTTATAGTGAGTTATCAGAAATGAAAGTGAATTCATCATTAACAAAAGGAGATAAAATAGTAGGCGATATTGTTACTAATGATAAAGGATATGTAAATCTAACCATTCCATACGATAAAGGATTTAGTATTTATGTAAATGGTGTTAAAACGGATTATATAAAAACCAACATGTCATTCATAGGATTTAAGGTAGGAAGTGGTTCTAATCATATAGAGATAACTTATACCGCACCATATTCCAACATCTCTAAAATAATGTCTCTTGTCGGTATTTTATTATTTAGTGTAGAATTATATTATGAAAAAAAGTGTAAAACAATATTGAAATAATATTGTTTTTTCTTAATCTATGATATAATTTTTATGGATGTGATGATATGAAAAGTATCTATGGAATGACCATGGAAAAATTAGAAGAATACTTCTTATCACTCGGAGAAAAAAAGTTTAAGGCTACACAGATATATGAATGGATATATCAAAAAAGAATTAAAAGCTTTGATGAAGTTACAAATATTAAAAAGACTGTAATAGATAAATTAAAAGAAGACTTTACAATTGATAGGCTAGATACTTTAAAAGTGGAACGTGATGTGGAAGTATGCAAATATTTATTTGCTCTTAATGATAATGAAAGAGTAGAATCAGTACTTATGAGACATGACTATGGAACTAGTTTATGTATATCAAGTCAAGTTGGATGTAATATGGGATGTAGATTCTGTGAAAGCGGGAGATTAAAAAAAGTACGTAATCTAGAATCTAGTGAAATGGTTCTACAAATATTACAAGTAGAAGAAGACATACATGAGAGAATTTCACATGTAGTAATTATGGGAATAGGTGAACCCTTTGATAATTATGATAATTTTGTGGATTTTATTAAAATAGTTAATAATCCTAAGGGTATTGCATTGGGCTCTAGACATATAACAGTTTCAACTTGTGGAATAATTCCAAAAATAAGAGAGTTTGCAACTTTACCATTTCAAGTTAATCTTGCAATATCACTTCATGCATCAAATGATACATTAAGAAGTAGTATAATGCCAATAAATAAGGCATATCCTTTAAAAGATTTAATTAAAGAGATTAAATCTTATATTGCAAAGACAAATAGAAGAGTTACATTTGAATATATAATGCTTGATGGTATAAATGATAAATTAGAAAATGCAGTAGAGTTGTCTAACTTACTAAGTGGGATGAATTGTTATATAAATTTAATTCCATATAATGAAACAAATAATATTGGATATAAAAGAAGTAAAAAATCCACTATTTTAAAATTTTATGATATAATTAAAAATAGAGGACTAAACGTAACAATAAGAAAAGAGTTTGGTTCTAAAATAAGTGCAGCATGTGGGCAACTTAGAAGTAAGAAGGAGGATTTATGAAATCATTCTATTTAACAGATGTTGGTAAAGTTAGATCTCATAATGAAGATAGCATCGTAATAGTAAAAAACAAGAATGATGAATATTTGATGGCTGTAGCTGATGGAATGGGAGGACATTCTGCAGGAGAAGTAGCATCTAGTCTGGCAATAGATTATTTAGTAAATAGTTTTAATGATAATTTTAATGGATTAGATAAAGTAAAGGCAGTTAATTGGATAAGAGAAAAAGCTGTTAGGATAAATGATCTTATATTTGATTATGTAGATAAGCATCCAGAAAGTAAAGGTATGGGAACAACACTTGTAATTGCAATAATAACAAAATCTTACATATTATTTGGAAATATAGGTGATTCTAGTGGTTTTGTCGTAAAAGATGGTAAACTTCATAAAGTAACATATGACCATACTTTGGTAAATCTTTTGATGAGAGCAGGTGAATTAACAGAAGAAGAGGCAAAAGATCATCCTAAGAAGAATGTATTAATGAAAGCACTTGGAGCTAATAATCCAATTGATATTGATATATTTGATTGTGATATGGATATTGAATCTATTCTTTTGTGTAGTGATGGTCTTACAAATATGTTAGAGAAAGAACAAATAGAAAAAGTACTTACTAGTGATTTAGAACTTGATGAGAAAGTAATTAGGCTTATTAGAAAATGCAATAACCGTGGTGGTACTGATAACATTTCAATAGCTTATTTAAGTTTTTTAGAAAGTGGTGAATAAGATTGATAACAAAGGGGCAAAAAATTAACGATCGTTATGAAATAGTAAAAAGCATTGGTGAAGGTGGTATGGCTAATGTTTATTTGGCAGTTGATTTGATACTAAATAGAAAAGTAGCTATTAAAATATTAAGGGGAGATCTTGCGAATGATGAGAAGTTTATAAGAAGATTTCAAAGAGAAGCATTAGCTGCTTCATCACTATCTCATCCTAATATTGTTGAAATGTATGATGTTGGTGAAGATAATGGTAATTACTATATAGTAATGGAATATATTGAGGGTAAAACGCTAAAACAACTTCTTAAAAAAAGAGGACATTTAACAGTTGGAGAAGCAGTAGATATTATGCTTCAAATAACAGATGGAATGGTGCATGCACATGATAGCTATATTATACACCGTGATTTAAAACCACAAAATATTATGATACAAGAAGATGGGCAAATAAAAATCACAGATTTTGGTATTGCGATGGCGCTTAATTCTACTCAACTAACTCAAACTAATTCAGTAATGGGTTCAGTTCATTATTTACCACCAGAACAAGCAAGTGGAAAAGGATCTACAATTAAAAGTGATATATATTCAATGGGAATATTATTCTATGAATTATTAACTGGTGTATTGCCATTTAAAGGTGATAACGCAGTAGAAATTGCACTAAAACAAATGAAAGAAGCAATACCTAGTGTTAGAAAACAAAACCCTAATATACCACAAAGTGTTGAAAACATAATAATAAGAGCTACTGCTAAAAACCCTAAAAATAGATATAATGATACAAGAGAAATGTATAATGATTTAAAAACATGTCTTGATAAAGATAGACAAAATGTAGATAGGATTGTATTTAAGTATCCAGAACATGAAAATGAGGATACTAAGAAAATACCAGTAATAAAAAAAGATGAACCTAAAAAGGAAGAGAAAGTAGATATTGAAAAAACTGGAGATATAGTAAAAGAGGTTCCAAAAGATGAAGGCAAGACTGCAAAGAGAATAATTCTTATATTAATTTGTGTGTTGGTTTCTGTATTTGTAATTGGTGGCGTTGTATTAATGCTTACTGCTGGTAAGGAAATACCAAATGTAAAAGTTCCAGATGTTTCAGGAATGACAGTTGTTGATGCAGAACAAGTATTAACTGATGCTGGTTTTGTTGTTAAGACACAAACTGAGAAAGTAGCCGATGAAAATTATGAAGAAGGTGAAGTTGTAAAAACAGAGCCTGAAAAAGGAAGACTTATTAAAAAAGGTAAAACAATAGTTATATATGAATCTACTGGTAAAGAAACTTATATAATAGAAGACTATACAGGTAAAAATTATATAGAGATTGAAACACTACTTAAAAACATGTATAAACTAGATGTTAAAGTAGAGAAAAAAGAAGTAGAAATAAAAGATGATACTGATACTCAAGCAATAATTGATCAAAGTCTAAAAGCAGGTGCAAAGGTAAAAGAAGGAGATAAGATTACTCTTTATATACCTGATGCATATGAAAAATATCCAGACTTTGTAAATGAAGAGTGGACTGTTGAAGATATTAAAGCATTCTGTGAAAAGTATAATCTAAAATTAACAATTGCATACTCAAAAACGGATGTTTATAATGAAGGAAAAATCATTTATCAATCACGTGCAGCTAAATCCGAAATAGTAAAAGGTGCATCATTAAAGATTACTATTGCTAAACCATTAGATAGTAGTGATAATCCTGATGATGAAGGAAAGCCAGCAGAAGAAGAACAAAATCCATAGGAGAGTTTATGAAAGGTCAAATAGTTAAAATAATTAGTAATTTATATACAGTTAGTAGTAATAATAAAATATATGAATGTCATAGTAGAGGAAAATTCAGAAAGGATAATATAACACCTGTAGTTGGTGATTATGTTATCTTTGATGAAAAAGAGAATTATATTTTAGAAATACAAAAGAGGAAGAATTCTCTTGTAAGACCATTGGTTGCGAATATTGACCAAGCATTTATAATAACTAGTGTTAAGATACCTATGTTTTCTACTAATCTTTTAGATAAATTATTAATAGTTATAGAGCATAATAATATAAAACCTGTAATTTGTTTAACTAAAATTGACCTTTTAACTAAAGAAGAAAAAAAGAATATAAAAAAATATATAAAATATTATAAAAGTTTGGGATATGTTGTTTTAACCAATAAAAATCTTTTTAGGATAAAGAGAATGTTTAGAGGTAAAACTACTGTATTTACTGGACAAACTGGTGCTGGTAAGTCAACACTACTTAATAAGTTAGATAAAAAGTTATCATTAGAAACAGGTGAAATCTCTAAGGCACTTGGAAGAGGTAAACATACAACAAGATTTGTTGAATTACATGAATTATATGGAGGTAAAGTTTTAGATACGCCAGGTTTTTCTATGATAGATTTAGGTGGTTTTACAGATGAAGATATAAGGGATTCTTTTAAGGAATTTAAAAAATATAATTGTCCATTTAGAGATTGTTATCATATAAATGAGAAAGAATGCAATGTTAAAAAGGCTATAACTGGTGATGAAATCTTAAAAGAAAGATATGAAAATTACATTAAATTTATAAACAAGAGGTAGGTGGTATTATGAAAAGAAAGGTTTCTGTTTCATTTTTAAGTAGTAAAAATAAGGAAGAAGATTTAATAAAATTAGGTGCTACTGATACCGATTATATACATGTTGATGTAATGGATGGTAAGTTTGTTAAAAATAAGAATCTCCCATTTAAATTGTTAGATAGACTTTCATATACGTTACTAAAAAGGTTGGATGTACATTTAATGGTAAATAAACCAAATAAATTTATAGAAGAGTATGCAACTCTTAATTCTGAATATATAACTATTCATGTTGAACTTCCTAAAGAAGTAATAGATTCTAGTATAGAGTTAATTAAATCATATGGAATAAAATGTGGATTAGCTATTAAACCTAATACAGATATAAATTTATTAAAAGATTATTTAGATAGAATAGATTTAATATTAGTTATGAGTGTAGAACCCGGTAGTGGTGGACAAGAATTTATAAGCGAAACACCAAATAGAATAGCTAAAATAAAAGAGTTAATAGGTAAGAAGAAGATAGCTATAAATGTAGATGGTGGAATAAATGATAAAACAGTAAAATGTTTGGATAAAGCTAATATTGTTGTAAGTGGATCATATGTTGTTAACTCAGATTCATTTATGGATGCAATAAAATCGCTTAGATAATAGATACTTTTATAAGTATCTTTTTTTTTACTATGAAATTTGTTATAATAATTATTGGTGATAAGTATGATATATTTAGATTATTCAGCTACAACTCCTGTTGATGAAAGAGTTTTAGAAAGTTTTAATAAAGCGACACTTGATTATCCTGGTAATCCTAACTCAATACATGCACTTGGAGTTAAGTCAAATGAACTTGTAAATGCTGCTACTAAACAGATAAGCAAGATACTAGGAGTATTACCTAGTGAGATTATATATACTAGTGGATCAAGTGAGTCAAATAATACTGCAATTAAAGGGATATGCGAGAAGTATCAAAATAGAGGTAAGCATATAATAACAACTAAATATGAACACTCTTCTATATATGGACCTATTTCTTATTTACAAAGGCATGGGTTTGAAGTTGATTTTGTAGAGACTGATTCTTATGGTAGAGTAGATATAGAAAGTTTAAAAAGCTTACTTAGAGATGATACAATACTTGTTAGTATAACATCTGTAAATAGTGAAATAGGAATAATTAACCCAATTGAAGAAATAGGTAAACTTTTAAAAGATTATCCAAAAGTATTTTTCCATGTAGATATGACACAAAGTATTGGTAAATATAAAATAGATTTAGAAAATGTGGATTTAGCAAGTGCATCTGCGCATAAGATATTTGGTATAAAAGGAATTGGACTTTTGATTAAGAAAGAAAAAATTTTACTTGAACCATTAATACATGGTGGTAAGTCAACTACTGTTTATAGAAGTGGGACTCCTGCGGTAGCATTAATAGTTTCTCTAGCTAAGGCTTTAAGACTTATAAATGAAAATATGGAAGAACATTATAATTATGTATCAAAACTTAATAAAAAGTTAAGAGATGAGTTAGCTAGTATTCCAAATGTTTATATAAATAGTAATCAATATTGTTCACCTTATGTATTAAATATAAGTGCGGTTGGTGTAAAACCTGAGACTATGTTACATGCTCTTGAGGCACACGATATATACATTTCTACACAAACAGCATGTGCATCTAATATATCAAGCTCTAAGGCAGTAGAAGAGTTAACTGGAAGTATGGAACGCGCAACATCAAGTCTTAGAATTAGTATGGCATATATAACTACAGAGGAAGAGATAGATACATTCTTAAAAGTATTTAAAAAATGTTTTATGGAATTATCTAGTTTGAGGTAATAATTATGGAAATAGTAACAATAAATGCAATGTGGTGTCCAGGATGTATAGTAATGCATAAAGTATGGGATGAAATAAAAAAAGAATATAAAGATATAAAATTTAATTCATATGATTATGACATGGATGAAGAGGTAGTAAAAACATTTAATCCAGGGAGTATTCTTCCAATAACAATTCTATTAAAAGATAAAAAAGAACTAGATAGAATTAATGGAGAAGTTTCAAAAGAAAAAATAATCGAAATGATAGAGAGAAATAAGTAGGTGGAATAATGAAATATATTAAAAAGATATTACTTCTACTACTTTTTATATTAATACCTTTTAATACTTTTGCGTTAAGTGAAGATTATACTGATAAAGTTGGTGAAATAGTTAGTAAAGAGGTAGAAAAGGGAAAAGTAAATATTTATTTCTTTCATAAAACAAGTTGTCCTCATTGTAAAAAAGAAGGTAAGTTGTTAGATTCACTTGAACAAAAATACGAGAATATTAATATTTATAGATTTGAGGTATCAGGAGATAGTCAAAATGCTAAATATTTAGATGAGGTTAAAAAATTATTTGATGAGACAAGTGGTGGGGTACCATATACAGTAATAGGAACTGAAACATTTCTAGGATATAATTCATATGTTGGAGAAAAGCTTGAAAAAACAATACAGAATTATTTAGGTATTAAAAAAGAAACGGAACAAGAAAAGGCAACATTTAACTTACCTATATTAGGTAAAACTGATGCAAAAGAGGTATCAATTCCATTTGTTGCAATATTACTTGGTGTAATAGACGGATTTAATCCATGTGCTATGTGGGTGCTGCTATTTTTAATTAATATGTTTATAGATATGAAAGATAAGAAAAAGATGTTTATACTAGGATATGCATTCTTGTTTACATCTGCATTGGTATACTTTTTATCTATGCTTGGAATAAGTGTCGTTTTAAATGTTACAGCAGTTAAACAAATTCAAATATTAATTGCCTTGGTAGCATTAGTTGCTGGTGTTCTTAATATAAGAACGTATATAAAAACAAGGAATGATACTGGTTGCCATGTAGTTGATGATAAAAAAAGAAAGAAAATGGTAAAAAGGGTAATTAAAATAACAAAACAAGAAAGCATGCTTCTAGCATTAATTGGAGTAATCGCACTAGCGGCTTCTGTAAATTTGGTTGAGCTTGCTTGTTCGTTAGGATTTCCTGCAATATTCTCTGAGATTTTGGCACTTAATAATGTCACAGGTCCATTAAGAGTATTATATTTAATTATTTACGTATTCTTTTATATGATAGATGATTTAATAGTATTTACAATTGCTGTGTCTACATTTACAATTGCGGCTAAGTCAACAAAATATACGAAGTATGTAAACTTAATCGCAGGAATTATTATGATTCTAATTGGTACATTATTAATTTTTAAACCTGAATGGGTAATGTTTAATTTTTAATATACAATCTTATGATTATGTATTTCAGACTATTAATAAAGCATGGCTTTGTTAATATACAAAATAAAGTTAAAGGCATTGCAAAAAATTTGGTAAAAGCTGTGGTTTTAATTGTATATTTTCCTTATTTCCTCGTCTACTTTATGCTTATTACTATTACTATATTTAGAGGCTGTGATAATGGATTGGGTGTATATACTAGTCAAATATCAGAAACAATAGACTTGATACATCATCTAAGGATTTAAAAGCTGCAATTCGAAATACCACGTATTTTGTGGGTTTTTTCGCAACTTATCAATATGAAAATATAACAACTTATATGAAAATAGGATGGGATATTCCAATATTTAAAATATTAACATCTGATTAAAGAATAGATAGGAGTTTATATATGAAATCTACTAAATTTGAAGAGAAATTAAAAAATCTAGTCGTGTTCATTTTTGATTTATATTATCTTGCACTTATTATTTCAATAATTATATCTGTTTTACTAGAAAAATTTACTTTTTATGGGACAAACTTTTATAAAAATGATTATATGGCCACTTCATTAATTCGTTCAAAAATTAATTTTTACATAACTATTTTTATTGTTTCAATAAGAAATCTAGTGTTTAAAGGAAAATACACTTTAAGAGGTATTATGAATCTTGAAATAATAGATAAGAACAATAAAACTCCAAATAAATGGATATTAACCATTAGAGATTTTATAAATTATAGACTTTTCCCATTGAATGTTTTATTAATATTAATTTTTAACAAAACAATTGGAGATTATATTTTTAAAACGTTAGTTGTAAGCAAAAGAAAATAAATTAATAGGACTGTAATGAAATAAAATGATTTCATTACAGTCTATTTTTTTTAAATATAATATCAAATGAAAGATTACTATATATTTTTGTAAGACTGTAAAGTGAAGTAGTTTTTATTAAATTATTTCCGTTTTCATAATCACAATATGTGCCAGTTGAAATCTTATGATTCTTATGATTATATATTTTTCTTTTAAAAGATAAATTTTTGTGTTATTATATTGAAAAGATTAGGAGGCATTATGAAAAAACAAAAGGGTCTTTTAATAGTTATATCCGGACCATCAGGTGCAGGAAAAGGTACAATTTGTCAGGAATTATTAAAAAGGAATGATAATCTATTTTTGTCTATTTCTATGACTACAAGAGAGCCAAGAGGAACTGAGGTTAATGGAGTAGAATATTATTTTGTGAGTGAAGAAGAGTTTGAAAAAAGAATAAGAGAAGATGGACTACTAGAATATGCGAAAGTTCATAATGGAAAGTATTATGGGACTCCAAAAGATAAGGTTTTTGATATGCTTAATAAGGGTTATGATGTTATATTAGAAATTGATATTCAAGGGGCTTTAAAAGTAAAAGAATCTTATAATGAGGGTATATTTATATTTATAATGCCTCCAACTATGAGAGAATTAAGGGACAGATTAGTAAAAAGAGGCACTGAATCAAAAGAAAAAATAATAGAGAGATTTACTACAGCTTATAAGGAAGTAAATGAAAAATCAAAATATAATTATGTGGTAATAAATGATAAAGTTTTAGATGCAGTAAAAAAGGTAGAAGCAATAATGCTATCTGAAAAGTGTAGAGTAGATAGAATTGAAGATGTTGACTTAAATAATAGAGAAGAGTTAATACATGAATTATTGATAAATGAGGATTTATAACTTTAAATTTATAAAAAAACAAGGTATAATGTATATATATCTTGTTTTAATATGTAAGAACATTAAAATGATCGATGCTGGAATAGCTCAGTTGGTAGAGCAGTTGATTCGTAATCAAAAGATCGCAGGTTCAAATCCTGTTTCCAGCACCATATTATAATATCAAGATTAAAATAGTTAATATTACTATTTATAATATAAGAATCTTATAAAAGAAAGCTTTTAGTTTATTATGTGCATTTTTGTTAATCTTTAGATAAATACAATTGATTTAGGGGGAGAATATATGAATTTATTGATTTTGAATTTATGTCTTTTTTGTATAGGAACAGTAGGAGTTTCAAAAACTGCTGAAATAGTAAATTCTTTAAGAATTTTTAAAGATGCGGCAGATAGGGGTTATAAACTAAAACAGGCCACAATGGTTGAAATTAATATTACTGATGATAATGAAGATGTGCAATTAAGAAAACTTGCACGTTGGGTTCCAATAGTAAATATTTTACATTCTTATAATGACATTATTGATTATAATAATAATACTGATGTTATTTTTGATGCTTTAAGTTCAATGGATTTAATAGAGGAAATGACTGAAAAGGAAAAAGAGATTTACAAGGATAAACCTACTATACTAAATGCAATTTTAACGCCAATTAAGGCTTCTCATCGACAAAAATATATTAATATAGATGGACCTATGGCAGAAGAACTTTTAAAAGAGGTACCTGACACTGAGGAAAATAAAGAAATAATAGAACTACTAAATAATATTATAGAACAAGAAAAAAGAAATAATGATAAAAATAATATTAAAGAAGATAATTCAGATAGAAAAGATCCACCTAAAAAATTATTTAAAAGAAAAAAATAAGAGGTGTATAATGACTGATGATAAATTAAATCAAATTCATGAAAATTTGACTAATCAAGTATCTATTTATATTCGTGGAATTATTAGTAAATATGGAGAATATATGGTTCCTGCTAAAGTTGAATATTTAAAAAGTATTAAAGACTATAGTAAAATAGTTAAAATTTATGATTATGGTTCAATCAACGGGTATGCCAATAGTGATGGGATATATATGCCACTTTGTGCAGATAAAGTATTAGAAAAAGTTAGTAAAATTCCGGGATATGGAATAAATAAGAAACATCAGACTTATAATGATAATACTTTAGTAGAAAACAATAATACTTTTGTTAATTATGTATATCATATTTTTGTTTCTGGAACAGATACCCAAAGATATTATGATGATTTATTACTTCATGAGACACTTCATTTTTGTGGAAGTGGTGGTTCTTTTGCAATTAGTGAGGGAATAAATGAATTGTTAACTAGACAGATTGCTCATGAGTTTGGATATCATACAAATGGTTGTGCTTATCCAAATGAAGTAAAGATAGCACTTAGATTAAGCAAGGTATTTGGTAGTGATGTTATAACTAGACTGGCTTTTATACGAAGCTTTAAACAATCACTTGATTATTTAGATATGACATTGGGAAGTGCTGCTTCCTCACTATATAATGATGTTATGATTGCTATGGAGGATGAATTTCAAGAAAAGTATTATAAGAATATGGATAGTTATAATGGATTAGTTGGTATAGCTAGAAAAACTATTGACTATAGAAAAATTAATTATAAAAAGGCAAATGAACTTATTGATGAATATGAGAAAAAACTATCAAATCCAGAACAACAGCATTCTAAATAAAACACATTAAAAAATGTGTTTTTTGTATTATAAATAAGAATTATTTCATATATAACTAGTGGCAGGAGTTAAGTATATTAGTAATTGATTTAATTGTAATATTTTTATATAATATTTATTAGATGATAGGAGAGAAAATGAAGGATAGATTACTATATAAAATATTAAGACCAGTTTTTTCTATATATATGAGGTTGCGTTATAATCCTAAAATAACTGGTATGGAAAATATTCCTAAGTTAGGTAAAGTTATATTAGTAGCTAATCATACAAATAATTTGGATTTTATGAGTATGGGAATTACTACAAAAAGATGTGTACACTTTTTAGCAAAAGATAGCTTGTTTAAGGGATTTTTAAAACCTATTATGAAGAGTGCTGGAGTAATACCGGTTAATCGTAGAATAAAAGATAAAACTCCTTTAATATTAGGCAGAAAAGTTTTAGATAATGATATGGTGCTTGGTATATTTCCTGAGGGAACATTTAATAAAACAGATGATGTTGTTGCTCCTTTTAAGATTGGTGCAGTTAAATTAGGATATGAGGCAAAAGCTCCAATTATACCTATAGTTATAAAAGGGTCTTATAAAAGAGGTAAACTTGAAATTATTGTAAAAAAACCTTTCTTTGTCTCATCATCAGATTTAAGTTATGAAAATGAATTGTTGATTGATATATATAAAGAAGAATTAAGAAATACGAAGGTGAAAAAATAATGGGTATATTCGATAAATTATTTGGTAATAGTGATATAAAAAAACGTCCATGGGTACAATACTATACTAAAGAAGAAAAGAAATTAAAAATAACAGATAAAACAATATTTGAATTCTTAAAAGAATCAATTCCAAAAGAGTATTATAATTATACTGCTTTAAATTATTTTGATAAGAAAATTACTTATGGACAGTTTTTTAACAGAGTAAAAAAGACTAGTAAAGCGTTATTAGCAATTGGTGTTAGACCAGGAGATGTTGTAACTATATGTATGCCTAATACTCCAGAAGCAGTAATAAGTTTTTATGCAGTTAATAATATAGGTGCAGTTTCAAATATGGTTCATCCTTTATCTGCGAAAGAGGAAATTAAAAACTATTTAAAAGAGTCTAAATCAAGAGTGTTAATCATGATTGATACTGTATATGAAAAAATAGAAGATATATTAAGTGAGACTTTAGTATACAAAACAATTGTTGTTTCTCCAAAAGATTCTATGCCTAAATTGTTGGCATTAGGTTATATTTTAACAAGGGGATATAAGACAAAAAAACCTAGTCTAAATGATAGTGATTTTATAAGATGGAATGATTTCATATTAGGTGGAGCAAATTATAATAAAGAAATTATTCATAATATGAAAAAAGATGATGTAGCGCTTATTCTGCATAGTGGTGGTACAACAGGGGTTCCTAAAGGGATATTAATATCAAACTATAATTTTAATGCAGAGGCACAACAATGTAAGTTTAATGTAAAAAAGGTAAAACCAACAGATAAAATGCTTACAATATTACCTGTATTTCATGGATTTGGACTTGGGGTTTGCGTTCATACCCCATTAACTCTTGGGGCTGAAGTAATTTTAATGCCAGAGTTTGATTCTAAGAGGTTCTATAAAATAATGGTTAAGGATAATCCAAATGTTTTGGCTGGTGTTCCAACTCTTTGGGAAGCTATGATAAACAATGATAAATTTGATGGAGTGGATTTAAGCTTTATTAAATATGTAATTAGTGGGGGAGATTATTTGACTGAGTCTCTTGAAAGAAAGGTAAATACTTTTTTAAGAGGGCATGGTGCAAGTATAACAATTGGTAAAGGTTATGGAATGACTGAATCAGTTGCGGCAACTTGTTTTACAGTTGATGGAGTTAATAAACCTGGTAGTGTTGGTATACCAATGACTGGAAATGATTATTGCATATGTATTCCTGAAAGCCAAGAAGTGCTTCCCTTTGGAGAAGAAGGAGAAATATGTGTAAGTGGTCCTACTGTAATGATTGGATATTTAGACAATGAAAAAGAAACAAATATGGTATTACAATATCATGAAGATGGTAAGCTTTGGTTACATACAGGTGATATGGGTTATATTGCACCTGATGGATTTATATATTTTACACAAAGATTAAAACGAATGATAGTTTCAAGTGGTTATAATGTATATCCTGCACAAATAGAAGAAGTAATAGAACGTCATCCTAAAGTGTTGAAATGTTCTGTTGTTGGAATACCACATCCACATAAAGTAAAAGTTGCGAAGGCATTTATTGTATTAAAGTCTGGTGAAAAACCAACTTCAAAAATTAAAAGAGAAATTAAAGAATTATGTGAGGAAAATCTTTCTAGATTTTCTTGGCCAAAAGAGTACGAGTATCGTGAAAGCCTTCCAAAAACTTTATTTGGAAAAATTAACTATAAAGAGTTAGAAAAAGGAGGCAGGAATGAGTAAAAAAAATCCTGTATTCTATAGAGTATTAAGATTTATTTTAACGCCAATTTTTAAGTTTTATTATAATCCTAAAATAATAAATAAAGAGGTAATTCCTAAAAATGGTGCGATATTATTATGCGGTAACCACTTACATTTTATGGATCAATTTCCTGTTATTGCATCAACCAAAAGAACAATACATTGGATGAGTAAGAAAGAATATTTTGAAGGAAAACACAGATTATTTTTTAAACTTGTTGGATGTATAAGTGTTGATAGAAGTGCACATAATGGTGTTGCCAAAGCAGAAGCAATCAGATATTTAAAGATGGGTAGTGCGGTTGGATTATTTCCTGAAGGAACTAGAAATAGAACTGAGGCAGAATTACTTCCATTTAAAAAAGGAGCAGCTAAGATGGCACGAGAAATTAATTGTCCTATAGTACCTTTTGCGGTAACTGGCGAGTATAAGTTTAGAAGTAAAAACTTAATGGTACGTTTTGGCAATCCTATAGATGTTGGTGAAAAAACAGTTGAAGAAGTAACAGAAGAGTTAAAAAGTGAAATACTAAGTCTTCAAAGAGAAAACTATAAGGCAACAGAAAAATCTAAAAATACTTAAAATCACTTGTAATGGCGGAGAATTATGTTATAATATATTTAGCAACGAAAGAGTAGGGCTTAGGTCCTGCTCTTTATATTTGAGAAGGAGTGATAGTTTGAAAGAAAAAATTATAGAATTAGTAGGAGATAGTCTAAATAAGCTTAATGTATGGATTTATGATGTGTATTTAGATGAGGAAGGAAGTAATAAATTTCTTCATATAGTACTAGATGCTGAAGAGATAATTCCTATTAATACAGTAGTAATGGCAACTAGAATTATTAATCCTATATTAGATGATGCTAATATAATTGATGAAGCTTATATCTTAGATATCTATGCTAAAAGTAAGGGAGATGGTAAAAGTGAATAGCAAAGAATTTATTAAAGCTGTAGATGCAATTGTAAAAGAAAAGAATATAGACAGAGAATATGTTTTTGAAGCAATGGAGTTAGCACTAGCAACTGCATATAAAAAGAATTTTGATTCTTTAACTAATTCAAAAATATTTATAGACAGAAAAACAGGAGATATAAAAGTGTATTCTTATCTTACTGTTGTGGATGATGATGCAGAAGATCCTGATTTAGATACAGAGATTACATTATCTGAGGCAAGAAAAATCAATAAAACACTTAATGTTGGAGATACAATTGATACAGAAGTAACCCCAAAAGATTTTGGTAGAGTTGCTGCAGCTACTGCTAAACAAGTAATAATTCAAAAGATGAGAGAAGCTGAACGTAATGCTATAATGGATGAATTTGGTGATAAACAAGATGAATTATTAGTTGGTACAGTAGCACTTGAAGATGTTGATAATTACTTTATTGATCTTGGTAGAACAAATGGTATATTACCTAAAAAAGAATGCATACCTGGTGAAAAGATTGAAATGGGTAAACAAATTAAAGTATATGTAAGTAAAGTTGATAATAGTGGAAAAGGACTATTTATACTTCTATCTAGAAATCATTATGGATTCTTAAAAAGATTATTTGAACTTGAAATACCTGAATTATCAGATGGAACTATATTATTATATAGTGTTGCTAGAGAAGCAGGTGTAAGAAGTAAAGTTGCGGTTTATTCAGAATATTCTAACATTGATCCAATCGGATGCTGTATAGGTGAAAAAGGTAGTCGTATTGCAAGAATATTAAATGAAGTACATGGAGAAAAAATAGATGTAGTTAAGTATGATAAAGATCCAGCTGTATTTATTGCTAATGCTCTATCACCAGCAAAAGATTTACATGTAATAATAACAGATCCAAAGAAACAAGAAGCAATAGTAGTAGCTGATGGAGATAATTTCTCACTAGCAATTGGTAAAAAAGGTCTTAACGCTAGACTTGCATCTAAATTAACTCATTATAAAATTGATATAAAGAATAAAGAACAAGCAAGTGAAATGGGAATTAACTTTAAAGACTAGGAGGTACTATGAAAACAAAGAAAATACCACTTAGAACATGTATAGTTACAAAAGAAAAATTGCCAAAGCAAGAGTTAATACGAGTAGTTAGAACACCTGAAAAGGAAATAATAATTGATGAGACTCTGAGAGCTAATGGAAGAGGAGCTTATTTAAAAAAAGATTTAGAAGTATTTGAAAAAGCTAAAAAGACTAAAGCATTAAACAAGGCACTTGAAGTAGAAGTTCCAGATACTTTGTTTGAAGAATTAAAAAATTATGTAAAGTAGGAATAATATGAAAAGAAAAGACTATATTAATTGGGATGAATATTTTATGGGAATTGCCTTATTATCTTCACAAAGAAGTAAGGATCCATCAACTCAAGTGGGAGCTTGCATAGTAAATGATGAAAACAAAATTATATCAGTAGGTTATAATGGAGCACCAACTGGATATGATGATGATAAATTCATGACTTGGGAAAGAGAAGGCAAGTTTTTAGATACAAAGTATGCTTATGTTTGCCATGGTGAGTTGAATGCTATACTTAATGCTCCTACATCTGTTAAAGGATGTAGGTTGTATGTTGCGCTTTTCCCATGCAATGAGTGTGCAAAGGCAATAATTCAATCTGGAATCAAAGAAGTTATATATATGAGTGATAAATATGATGGAACTGATTCGGTAGTCGCATCTAAGAAAATGTTAGATGCTTGTGGTGTTATTTATAGAAAATATAATTTAACTGGTAAGGAGATAACACTAAAATTATAAATTAAAGAAAAGAGGTGCAAAAATAATGAATATATTAGAATATGCTCTTGATGTTAATAAAACCAAAGAAGAAATATTAGAACTTTGTAAAAGACTAGATATTGCGGTATCAAATGATGATGACATACTATCTGATGATGATATAACATTACTTGATAATGAAATACAACAAATGGAAGACTATATAGTTAAAGAAGAAGATACTTCTGTTGATGAAGTAGAAGATGATTATGATTATGAATTAGATGAAAAGGTTGAAAAACTAATTAGTGATGAAAAAATTGATGTAGATAATCATAAGAAAAAAGAAAAAGTTAAAACAAAAGTAGATATGAAAGAATCTAATAATAATTTCAAATCTATGAGAAAAGAAATGTATAAACATCGTGAAAAATTACAATCTAATGAGAGTAAAGATGAAAATGTTATTGTATATAAAGCTAATATGACAGTATCAGATTTAGCTAGTGAATTAGGTGTTAATCCATTAGATTTAATTAAAAAACTAATGAAATTAGGTATTATGGCTAATGTTAATTACTCATTAACTAATGATATCGCAGAATTACTTGTAATTGATTATGACAAGGTTTTAAAAAATGAAGAAAATGTTGATATAAGTAATTTTGAAAATTATGATATGGAAAGTGATGAAAAGGATTTAGTACCACGTCCTCCTGTTGTAACTATAATGGGACATGTTGACCATGGAAAAACGTCATTACTTGATGCAATTAGAAAGACTGATGTTGTAAGTGGTGAAGCTGGAGGTATAACTCAAGCAATTGGGGCATATCAAGTTGAATTAAATGGTAAGAAAATTACATTTATAGATACCCCTGGACATGAGGCTTTTACTCAAATGAGAGCACGTGGAGCTAGTATTACTGATATAGTAATAATAATTGTCGCAGCTGATGATGGTGTAATGCCACAAACAAAAGAAGCAATAGATCATGCTAAGGCAGCAGGTGTTCCTATAATTGTTGCTATTAATAAAATTGATGTTGCAAACGCAAATATTGATAGAGTAATGACTGAATTAGTAGAAAATGGTTTGACTCCTGAAGAATGGGGTGGAGATATTTTAGTTAATAAGATATCTGCTAAGACCAAGGAAGGAATAGATGGATTACTAGAAAATATTTTACTTGTAAGTGAAATGAATGATTTAAAAGCTAATCCTTCTAGATATGCAAGTGGTACTGTAATTGAATCTAAGTTAGATAAAAAAATAGGTACAGTTGTATCCCTTCTAGTACAAAATGGTACATTAAGACTTGGAGATCCAATAGTAGTTGGTGAAACATTTGGTAAGGTAAGAACTCTTAAAAATGATAAGGGTGTTGATATAGTGGAAGCACCACCTTCAATGCCTGTTGAAGTAACTGGACTTAATGAAACTCCATCTGCGGGTGATAAGTTTATGGCGTTCGAAACAGAAAAACAAGCTAAATCGATCGCACTTCAAAGAAAAAACAGAAAAAGAGAAAAAGATACAAATAGAAGTGGAATGACATTAGATGATTTATTTGGCGCTATAAAAAGTGGCGCTAAAGAAATAGCTGTAATACTTAAAACTGATGTAAATGGAAGCCTAGAAGCTATAAAACAAAGTCTAAGTAAAATAGATGTAGAGGGTGTTAAGGTTAATGTAATTCGTGGTGGAGTAGGTACAATTACTGAAAGTGATATCACATTGGCTAATGCATCAAATGCTATAATTATTGGATTTAACGTAAGACCAAATGCTAAAACAATGGATTTTGCTAAAGATTATAATGTAGAAATAAAATTATATGATATTATTTATAAAATGATTGAAGATATTGAAAATTCTATGAAAGGTCTTCTAGAGCCAGTTTATGAAGAAACAGTTACTGGTCATGCTGAAATAAGACAAATATTTAAATTTTCTAAAGTTGGTAATATAGCGGGATCACACGTAACTGATGGTGTTATTAAAAATGGTTCAAAAGCAAGATTAATAAGAGATGGTATAGTTTTATATACTGGAAGTATTAAATCAGTTCAAAGAGAAAAAGATCAAGTAAAAGAAGTTAAGAAAGATATGGACTGTGGTATTACTTTAGAAAACTACCAAGATATAAAAGAAAACGATGTTATAGAAACATATGATTTAAATGAGATAAAGAGATAACTTTATCTTTTTTTAAGGCAAAATTATCAAAAATAGTGCTTTTAGAGTTGAAAAAATTAGGTTATATCATTAATTAATGGATATTATAATAAAATTTAATCATAATATTAGTTGACTTATTTATTTAGTAGTGGTACTATAAACCCTTAACAAAAATTAGAAAGGATGAGGCAACATGTCAAAAACATTATTAGTTTATATACCACAAAATGATGATAAGAATCAAATCATATTAGAAAGTGGTAGTCTGTTTTATATAGATTCTATAACTAAAACATATAAAAATTCTAATGAATTAAAAAAGCATTATTCATATAAAATAGATGAAAATAAGCAAGGTACAATTAATACTTTCTATATAAGAAGTAATTCTCTTAAGGAGAAAATTCCAACATTATATAATGATACTAAACCAGTTAATATATATGATAATTTCTATGAAAAGGTATATAGTGAAACTGAAAGAGCAAGAAAGTTATTGTATAATAGTAAGGGTAAAGCTTTTATTAAGAAGTTTCTAGATTCTAGTGAGCTTTCTAGTACAATAAATTTTTCAGTTAAACTATCATATAATGAATATGTTTATGCAAGAAAAAATGGTGTTGATGCAAAAATAAGTGATGAAATGTATAAGGTTGATACCAGAGACTTATTTGAATTTATAAGTACTAATTCTAAACTTGGAATATTAAGAGGTGTATTTGAAGATACACTTGATATTTGGAAAAGAAAACTTATATCACTTGATAATGAAGAATTATATTACGTATCAAGAAATTTAAGATTACTTATAAATGATTATAATAAGGAAATAAGAAATAAAGAATATAAAAAAGTTACTAATCTAAAAATATATCCTTCAATTAGTAAATTAATTAATGAGGATAGTAAAACAAATAATTATGTAAAAGTTATAAAAGATAGAAATGCTAATGCAAATGTTGTGTAGCATTTTTTTCTTTTACCTTAATTGACTAAAATTCTTAACTGATGTATAGTTTATTTGAGGTAAGATATATGAAATACTTAAGTGAATATCTAGAATATTTAAAATATCAAAAGAATTATTCTGATGAGACTATACATAGTTATAGTATTGATATAGAAGAATTTTTAGATTATATAAATAGTGAATGTATTAATATTTGTGAGGTTGGTTATGATGTTGTTAAGGCATGGTTAATTAATTTAGATGAAAAGAAGAATAAGTCAACCACAGTTTCTAGAAAAATAAGTTCTTTAAGAGGATTTTATAAGTATCTTATAAATAATAAAGTTATAGACTCTAATCCATTTTCTTTGGTATCTCTTCCTAAGAAGGAAAGACATTTACCTAGATTTTTTTACTATAACGAATTAGAAGAAATGTTTCAAGTTCCAAAGTTAAATACAGCACTTGGTCAAAGAGATAGATTATTACTTGAGATGTTGTACGCTACTGGGGTTAGGGTATCTGAATTAGTTAATATTAAAGTTAGTGACATAAATGGTGAAGAAATTAAGGTCCTTGGAAAAGGAAATAAAGAAAGAATTGTAGAATTTGGAGATTATGCGGAATCTATATTAGAATTATATTTAAATGAAGGATATAAGAGTCTTAATGTTAAAAAAAGTGAATATTTATTTTTAAATAATAGAGGAGGTAAGTTAACAACTAGGGGAGTAAGATATATTCTTGATAATATTATAAATAAAACTACTATAGATAAAAAAATATCTCCGCATATGTTAAGACATACTTTTGCGACTCATTTGCTTAATGAAGGATGTGATTTATTAACAGTTCAGGAACTTTTGGGACATGAGAGTTTAACTGCAACTTCTATATATACACATATTACAAATGATAGATTAAAAGAGGTTTATTTTAAATGTCATCCAAGAGCAAAAAAATAAATTGATAAAGGTAGAAATTTGTAGTAAAATAAGGTTAAGTATAAAATAAAAAGAGGTGCACTTATGGGATTATATAATAAATTAGAAGCGTCGGCACAAAAGAAGGAATTTAGAAGTTATGAAGAGAAAATTCCTGAGATAAAAAGATGTATAGAGGTATATAAGGAAAAATTTCAGGAGGAGCCAACAGAACAAATAAATCAAAAGGTTTCTTATTGTTTGGAAAATGGTATTGAAGGACTTGAATATTATTTTAAGGATTTACTAGAATCTGAACTTTTAGATGAAAAAGATATAGAAGTTTTTTCTGATGTTGAAAAATTATCTAAAGATATTGGCTATATAAAGAAAAATAAAAAGAAAATACAACTTATTTTAAGGTGTATGGGTGTAGATGTAAATCAAGATATAGTTGGTGCATTAAGTAAAATAACCAAAGCATATGATAAAAATGTTGAAGCATTTAATTCAAATGAATTTGTTAAGGCATCTGCGCTTATGCTTTTATATGAACGTGTGCCTTCTTATAGACAGGCCTTTAAAAAAATAGAACCTTATGTTAAAAGTGAAATTAACAAAGGTAATAATATATTATCTGCTGTTGTAAAAATGTTTAAAGAAAATAAAATTGATATAGATTTATCTATTACTATGGACTATTTTAAAACTATTTCTAAAAATATGTCTAGTTTGAAGTCTAGCTTAAATAAAAAGATGCCTGAATATATTAAATTAAATAAATTTTTGACTGAGAGTAAAATATTAAGAGAATCTATACAATCAAAAATAAATGATGGTTATGATAAAGAAATTGTGTTAGATGAATATTTACCTTCTGCATTTGCACTTGCATCTCTTGCTTATACAGAAAAAAATGGTATGACCCCATATGATATACAATTGATTGCTGGTATGTCACTTAATAAGGGTGAGGTTTCTGAGATTAAGACTGGTGAAGGTAAAACCCTAATAGCATTTTTACCTGCATATTTAAATGCATTATCTGGTGATAGAGTAGATGTAATAACTACGAATGATTATCTTGCACAAAGAGATTATGAAAAGAATAAAAGTGCATTTGAACTTTTAGGAATGAGCGTTGGACTTAGTAAAACAGAGGATCAAGATATAAATGAAAAGAAAAAAGTATATAATTCTAATATAGTTTACTCATCAATAAACTCAATTGCATTTGATTATTTAAAAGATACATATGCAAAAAATGAAGATGAAATGGTAATGTCTTCTCCACTTAGTTATGCAATAGTAGATGAAGCCGACTTAATACTTTTAAGTATGTCACCATTTATATTGTCTTCTTCAAATGAAATAGAAACGAATCGTCAAGAAAAAGAAAATGAACGTGCTAAAAGGCTTATGCAAAAAGCACTTAAAATCGAAAAGTATTTGTCTTCAAAAACATATACTACAACATTAGAGGAAGAATTTGATTATTATACAAGTAAAAAGCATGACGATAAGGTATTAAAATCAAATAACTTAATTGTATTAAATGGTAATGCTGCGAAATCAGAAATATATTTAACAGAAGAGGGTGAAAAAGCATTATTCTGTTATGCAATGTTTGATGAGATGACTGAATTATTAACTGCTAGAAAAGATTTCATTAGAGAATGTCCTGATTATGTACAGGGTGTAGATTATATGATTTCTCCAAAAGGTAAATGCTATTTTTCACCTGATGGACTTGATAAGGCAGTAAAAGATACTAGAATGCCAGAATTTGCAAAGCTTAATGAAAAATGGTTAAGTGGTGAAGAAGAATTATCAACAAGGAAATATGTAATGAATGCCCTAAGAGCAAGACATACTTTTGAAAAAGGTAAGGACTATGATGTTATTACAAATAGTGAAACTGGTGAGAAGGAAGTTGTTGTATTAAAAGATGGTAGAATACTAGCAAATAGTAGATATACTGATGGATTACATGAAGCAATTGAATTAAAAGAGGGAATAACTACATCTTTAAATGATGATGTAAATATATTAGACTCAAGTGTTGCATCAATTTCTGTTAGGGCACTTATGTATAGATATCCTAGATTCTCATGTATGACAGGAACATCTGCTAAATCGGTTTCTGATGTTATATTTGATAAGCCAACATTTACAGTACCTCGTAATGTTGAATATGAGTACTATAAAGATCCACAAAATAATCCAGAACCTATTGGTGTTAGTGTAGAACCTACAGCTGTATATATTAGTGATGATAAGAAAATAGAAGCTATTGTAGAAGAAATTAGAAAATCAAATGAGACTGGTCAACCGGTATTAGTAGTTACTAATAATTCTGAAGAAGCAAAGAAAATCTTTGCTCTTGTAGAAAAATTAAAATTATCTCAAAAGCCAAACCTTTTAATCGCAGAAAAGTCTTTAGAGGAAGAGGCAGATATAATTAGTAAGGCAGGTAGTGTTGGAGCTGTCACAATCGCAACTGAAATGGCTGGACGTGGAACTGATATAAAAGTTGAATATAGAGAAGAAATGGATGCGCTTGAGGAGGTTATATTAACTGAAGCTGCAGGTAGATGGCTTACTTTAAATAAACCTGGTTTTGGTAGAGAATATGTAGGGGAAGTATTAAAACATGTTAAAGCTAATCCAGATAAATTTAAGGAAGTAATAGATGATATAATAGAAATGTATAATTCTAGTGATGAATATAAAGATATATTAGATACTGATGCAAGAGAATTAGAAAGGAAAAGAGCAAGAGGATTAAAATGTATTCAAGCAGAACCATTCTTAACTTCGTTAAATGATAAACAGGTAGAAGGAAGAGTAGGTCGTCAAGGTGAACCGGGTGAATATAGAGTTTTTGCTTCATTTGATGATTTAGATAAACTTGGTGTGGATGCTCGTGTTCAAAAGAAAATATACAATGAAGCAAAAGATAATGGATATGTAACTGATCTAGAAATGGATGGCAAAATAGATGATGCGATAAGTGATGCACAAGCTGTAAATGAATATTCAATTGGAATGCAACTTGCTTCATCAGATGGTATGGATTTTGCTACTTCTGCAATAATTTCATCTATATTAAATGATAGAAAACAAGTAATACAAACAAAAGATTTAAGTATCCCATTTGACAATATGGTTTATTCAACTATAGATAGTATATTAAAAGATAATGTACCACCAAAAAAGAAAAAAAGAATTGATAAACCACGTGCAAGACTTACAAGAACTCATATTGATTATGATGGTTTAACTGAACAAATACATAATATATTTGGTGTTGATATAACAGAAGAAGAAATACTAGGACAATGTATAAATACATCTGATATTAAATCTTTAATAAAAGATATTGTAGATGAAAAATTCAAATCTGATAATATGGGAATAAATCCTAATAAAGTCAATGATAATATAAGAGGTGTAATGGTAGAAAAACTAAATGAAGCATATGAAGTATTCATGGCATCTGCTGAGAATGTTAATCTACAACAAATGAATGATTATCTAGCACAAAACTTCCAACATGATAGAACATTAGAAATAAATGATATATTTGAAGAATGTAAAAAAGATTGTTGGTATAGTAGTATGAGGTCATTATTTAGACCTGGAGTAAAAGAAAAAACTGATACAGAATCTAAAACAAAATAGAGCTTTAAAGCTCTATTTTTAATGTTTTTAAAATTTTATAATTTATATTTTTACTATTTAAAATATTTATATCATCTTGTTTAATATTTAGTTCATATTTTACTATATCTGTATAAGTTTTTGAAAATGTATAATTTTTAATAAGTTTTTCTATATTTTTTTGTTCTTCATAAGAAGCAGTAATTTCTATTTTATATCCATCTACTAGATTAAGTAGAGTAGAATTATCTATTCCAATACAAGCTGATTTTCTATATGCTCTAACAAGGCCTCCTGTGCCTAATTTTATTCCGCCAAAATATCTAATTACAATACATAATACATAGTTTAATTCATGTTTTAATAATACTTCCATAATTGGAACGCCTGCTGTTCCACCTGGTTCTCCATCATCAGATGATTTTCTAGCTTCATCAATAATATATGCATATGTGTAATGGGTAGCGTCTTTAAAATTATTTTTAGCTTCTTCCAAATAGGTTTTAACCTCATCTATAGAATTTATTTTATATAGACAACAAATAAATATTGATTTATTAATTTCATATTTAGAAATTGTGTTTTCTTTAATAGTTTTCATACAATCACCAAGAAAATTATACAAAAAAAAGAACTTTTTTTAAAGTCCTTAATTATTTATTCAACTTTTTAGCTTCTTCTAGTTCTTTAGCTTTAGCTGAAAAAGTATGCATCATTTGTACATTATCAACACTAGTACCATATAACTTAGCTATTTTTTCATCAGTTAATTCTGAAATACTTGAGATGTCTTCCCATAATTCAGTATTTCCGAATATCATACCAAGTTTCATTGAAATTAATGTATTAGTAGAAACCCTAGGATCACTAAATATTTTGTTTCCTAAAATAGTTCTAATATCATTATCTCTAGTAGTTCTAGCCTCAGGATGTTCATTTCCTCTTTGACAATACATATCAGCATAGTTTTCAAAAGTTTCAACATCTGTTTCTGTGATAGGTGTTACATAATCAGCTAGTGTAGCATATGCGATTGCTGAATAATTTAAAATTTCATCTAATCTATTTGTACTCATATCCAAAGTCTCCCCTCTCTTTGGTTGTATATATTAACATACCTTTCTTACTTTGTCAATAGAAATCTTACTCTTTTAAAAAGCATGAATTTATTATATAATAAATATAGTTTGTGAGGGATAGTATGAAAAAGTTTAAATATAAATTATCATTAGTTCCAACACTTCCTGGTTGTTACCAAATGAAGAATAAGGATGGAATAATAATATATGTTGGTAAAGCTAAGAACTTAAAAAGAAGACTTAGTAGTTACTTTAATAAAACACAAACTGGTAAGACGTTAATGCTTGTTAATGATATAGATACCTTTGAATACATTGTAACATCTACAGAAATTGAATCCCTAATACTTGAAATAACTCTTATAAAAAAATATAATCCAAAATATAATATATTACTTAAAGATGATAAAAGTTATCCTTATATAGAATTTATAGAAAGGCCATATCCTTCATTAAAAGTAGTAAGAAATGTAAAAAGAAAGAAAAATAAAAATAAGTTATTTGGTCCATTTCCAAATGTTAAAGCCGCAAAAAGAACTGTTGAAATATTAAATAGGGTTTATCCACTTAAAAAATGTAATGGACTTCCTAAAAAGGAATGTTTATATTACCATATTGGTGAGTGCCTAGGATATTGTATTAATAAAAATATAGATACAAAAGAGATGTCTTTAGAAATAATGTCATTTTTAAAAGGAAATCATGCTCCTATAACAAATAAAATAAAGTCTGAAATGGAACAAGCTAGTCAGTCTCTAAATTATGAAAGAGCTATTGAATTAAGAGAAATGTTAAATGATATAGAGATAACTCTAAAAAGGCAAAAAATAGATTTAAATAATAATGAAGATTTTGATATGATTAATTATTATTATCATGATAATTATTTATCTGTGGTAATTTTCTTTATAAGAGGTGGATTACTATTTGGAAGAGATTCTAAAATATTTGAATATTTTACTTCACCAGAAGATTCAGTATTAGAGTTTATTATTAATTTTTATGAAAAGAATGGTATTAAACCTAAACAGTTATTAATACCTGATGGATTAGATAATTCTTTATTAGAAGAATACTTAGGTATAAAGATTTTAACTCCTAAAAAAGGTAAATTAAAGAGCCTTTTAGATATGGAATATGATAATGCTAAGGTAATATTAAATGAGCGTGAAGAGCTTATTAAAAAAAGTAATGATGCAAGAATTGAAGCTATTAAATTACTTCAGGATAAACTTAATATGAAAAGAATAAGTAGAATAGAAGCATTTGATAATTCTCATTTATTCGGAACCTTTTATGTTGGTGGTATGGTTGTTTTTGATGACTTTATTCCTAATAAAAAAGAGTACAGAAAGTATAGAATTGATGCGTCAGTTAAAGATGATTTAAGTGCGATGAGAGAAGTTGTATATAGAAGGTATTATAAGGCTTTGATGGAAGAGTCTATACTTCCTGATTTGATAGTCGCAGATGGAGGTGCATTACAGATTAATGTCATTAAAGAGGTTGTAACTTCTCTTGGACTTAATATAAGAGTAGTGGGACTTAGTAAAGATGATAAGCATAAAACAAATTTATTAATTGATGAAGATTTAAGTGTTGTGGATATAGATAAAAGAAGTAACTTATTTGTATTTTTAAATAAGATACAGGAGGAAGTTCATCGATATGCGATAAGTTATCATAGGACCATTAAAAGCAAGGGAATGTTATCAAGCATATTAGATTTGGCACCCGGCATTGGTGATGCTAGAAAAAAGGCTCTTTTAAAACAATTTGGGTCTTTAAAGAAAATAAAAGAAGCAACAACAGAAGAATTATCTGAAGTACTTCCAAATGATGTAGCAATTAATTTATACGAATATTTAAAAAAACTTGATTAGGTGGTGTAATTATGTCAAAAATACAAGTAATGAGTATGGATTTATCCAATAAAATAGCTGCAGGTGAGGTTATAGAGAAGACTATGAATGTAGTAAAGGAGTTAGTAGAAAACTCTATAGATGCAGGCGCAACAACTATTAAAATTGATTTACTAGACAGTGGTGTAGGGGAAATAATAGTAACAGATGATGGAGTAGGAATGGATAGGGAAGATGCAACTCTTGCTTTTTCACGTCATGCAACTAGTAAGCTTAAATCACTTAATGATTTATTTAATATAGAAAGCCTAGGGTTTAGAGGGGAAGCGTTACCTTCAATTGCTGCGGTATCTAATGTTACATTAAAAACATCAAATGGTGAAGTTGGAACTGAAGTTAATATAGTTGGTGGTAAGATTAATTATGTTAAATCCGCAGATCTTGCGAAAGGTACTAAATTTATAGTTAGGGATTTATTCTATAATACTCCAGTAAGATTAAAATACTTAAAAAACTTATATGTTGAACTCGCTAATATAACAGAATATGTAAATAAAATGGCATTATCATATCCAAATATAAAATTTGTACTTACTAATAATAATAAACAATTACTAAATACAGAAGGACATGGAAATCTTTTAAAAGTAATAAATAATATTTATGGTGTTGAAGTAGCTAAAAAAATGGTTAAGATAGATGCTTCAAATGATGATTATGTAATTAAAGGATATATATGTTATCCTGAAATATCAAAACCAAATAGATCTAGTATTATAACTTTTGTTAATGGAAGATATATTAGAAATAATGAACTAAATAGAACTATTACTGAGGCATATCACACCTATTTGATGATAGATAAATTTCCCATTGTAGTTATTAATATAGAAGTTGATCCAATACTAGTAGATATAAACATACATCCAACTAAAATGGATATTAAGTTTTCTAAGATGGATACGTTAAAAAGTTTAATAACTGATGTTATAAGTAAAACCTTAAGAGAGTTAACACTTATTCCTAAAGCTAAACATGAAGAGATTAAACCTAGTCCTATAACTAGTTATAGTGTAAGTGAAGAACCATCCGTTTATAATGATAATTATAAAGATTATGATAAGGTTGAAGAAGTAAGGCTTGATTTTGATTCAACACTTAATAATAACGAAGAGACATTTGAAGAGATAGAAGAACCTAATAAACCAGCAGAAAGGCTTAAAAAGATGTACCCAGTTGGTTTAGTACATGGAACATATATAATATGTGAAAATGAAGATGGTATGTATATAATAGATCAACATGCAGCTGCGGAAAGAATTAACTATGAAAAGTATTTTACTGAGATGAAAAAGGTAAAACATGATACTACAGCTCTTTTAGTACCTATTAAAATTGAATTACCTACAGATGAGGCTATAAGGCTTAAACATAATATAGGTGTCTTACTAGATATGGGATTTGAAATAGAAGAATTTGGAATAAATACATTTATAGTTAGAGTACATCCTACATGGTTACCAACTTATATGGCTGAAGAAGCAATAAGAAAAATAATAAATATAGTAATAGAAAAAGAGTCATTTGACTATGGTAAGTTTATAGAACATGTCGCAATAACTCTTGCATGTAAAATGAGTATAAAAGCAAATGACTTTATTACTATGGAAGATATAGAAATATTATTAGAAAACCTAAGAAATACTAAAAACCCATTTACATGTCCTCATGGAAGGCCTACAATAATAAGTTATTCTAAATATGACTTAGAAAAACTATTTAAGAGGGCAGTGAATTAAGGAGGATTATGAATACAAAAGATTTTTATGTTAAATTAATTGATGATATGAGAGCTTCTTTTGAATCTGAGTATTCAAAAGAGACTATAGACGAATGGAAGAATGGCTTTGAATATAGATGGTATGATGAACATGGTTCTAAGTATAATTCTCTTCTTAGCAAATATGTAAGAGATAATTTGTATCAATATGTTATAACTGCTACTAAGAATTCTTCTATAGAGGATAAACAAGAAATATTTGAATTTTTATATTTATCTGGATATAAGAACTCATTAATAAAGAATAATAAAATATTATTTATAGATTTATTAGATGTACCTACTTTAGAAGTTATTTTAGAAAAAAGAGATTATGCTTTTTTTACAAGGATAATAGTTGAATCTAAAAATAGTGATAAATTGTCAGAAAGAATTAAAAATAACTTTCTATATGAAATGAGATGTAGTGATCTTTCTTTATATGAATTAAGATATTTGAAAAGTCTTGGTGTAGAAGATAGTAAGTTAAGAGATGTGTTTTTTGAAAACCTTTGTATACACGATAGTTATGGAAGAAATATTTATGACTATTTAGCGCATGACTGTGGGTATCTAAATGAATATAATATGAAATCTCTTTTAAAACATTTTTGTATAAATGAACTTTTATATAATTATATGGGATTTTATGTTAATAAAGCAGAAGAATTTGAATCAGTAATAGAGGATAATATAAGAGAAGGTCGTACTAAAATAGAAAATGATAAATGCAAGGAATATTTATCTACATTATCAACATTAACTAATGAAAATAAGGAAAGAAAGTTATTACCTTTTTATGTAAAGCTTCCCACTAAGGATAAAGTATTACTAAAAAAATATGGTAAGAATTAGAATATTAGATAGAAATAAATGTAAAGTTTTTTGTCTAATTTCTTTTTTTTGTAAGAAAATTTTGCTATAATGATTTAGGAGAGTGAATAAGATGGCATTAAAGTATGACGAACATTCAATTAAAATATTAGAGGGATTAGAGGCAGTAAGAAAAAGACCTGGTATGTATATTGGATCTACAGATAAAAGAGGATTACATCATCTAGTTTGGGAAATAGTAGATAATGCTATCGATGAGGCTATAAATGGGTTTGGTAATTATATCAAAATCATTTTACATAAAGATGGTAGTGTTTCTGTAGAGGATCAAGGACGTGGTGTTCCTGTTGGAATGCATGAAAGTGGTAAATCTACACCTGAAGTTATTTATACAGTATTGCACGCTGGTGGTAAGTTTGAAGAATCAGGATACAAAGTATCTGGTGGTCTTCATGGTGTTGGTGCTAGTGTTGTTAATGCATTATCAAAATGGATGGAAGTTACTATAAAAAAGGATAAGGGCGAATATCAAATAAGATTTGAGAATGGCGGTAGAGTTGCTGTTCCACTTAAAAAAATTGGTACTACCAATAAAACAGGTACAACAGTAAGATTTTTACCCGATCCAGAGATATTTCAAACTTGTAATTTTTCATATACAACAATATGTGAAAGAATGCAAGAGTCTGCATTTTTATTAAAAGGATTAACTATTGAAGTTGTTGATGAAGAACAAAATAGAGATAGTAAATTTTTTTATGAAAAAGGATTAGAACAATTTGTAGAATACTTAAATGAAGATAAGAATGTACTACATAAAGTTTTATCTTTTGAGGGAGTTAAAAATAAAATAGAAGTAGACATAGCTATGCAGTATACTGATACTTATTCAGAAAATATAGTATCTTTTGTAAATAATGTTAAAACTGTAGATGGTGGTTCACATGAAGTTGGTTTTAAGACTGCGCTTACTAGAGCATTTAATGATTATGCTAAAAATAATGGATATATAAAGGGAAAAGATAAAGCTTTTGAAGGAAGCGATGTAAGAGAGGGGTTAACTGCGGTTATATCGTTAAAAATTCCTGAGGCATTACTACAATTTGAGGGTCAAACAAAAGGTAAACTTGGTACTCCTCAGGCAAGAACTGTAGTAGAGTCTATTGTTACAGAAAAGCTTCAATACTTTCTAGAGGAAAATAAAAAAGTTGCTACTGATATAATAGAGAAATCTTTAAGGAGTAAAACTGCAAGAGAAGCAGCAAGACGTGCAAGAGAAGAAGCACGCAAGGGTAAAACTAAAAACCCTAAGGAAAGAGCATTATCAGGTAAATTAACACCTGCTCAAACAAAAAACAAAAATAAAAATGAATTGTTTTTAGTCGAGGGAGATTCTGCGGGTGGATCTGCAAAACAGGGAAGAGATAGAAAATTTCAAGCAATACTTCCTTTACGTGGTAAAGTAATCAACGCAGAAAAATCTAAGCTTGAAGACATGCTTAAAAATGAAGAAATAAATACTATTATATATACAATAGGGGCTGGATATGGTTCTAACTTCGAAATTGATGATTGTGAATATGATAAAGTTATTATAATGAGCGATGCCGATGTCGATGGAGCACATATTCAGTGTTTATTACTTACTTTTTTCTATAGATATATGAGACCATTAATAGAAGCAGGTAAATTATATATTGCTATGCCACCATTATTTAAAATAGCGTGTGGCAAGAATATTGAATATGCTTATAGTATGGAAGAAATGCAAGAAAAAGTAAAAAACAGAAAATGTGAAGTTCAAAGATACAAAGGACTTGGTGAAATGAATGCTGATCAATTAGCTGAGACAACAATGAATCCAGGTACTAGGAGCTTAATACAAGTTAATATGGAAGATGCATCTCTTGCCGAGAAAAGAATAAGTGTTCTAATGGGGGATAGTGTTGAACCAAGAAAACTTTGGATAGAAGAGAATGTAGAATTCAGTCTAGAAGATGACTATACAATTTAAGGAGTAACATATGGCATTATTAACAGACAAGATAACAGAAAAAGATTTGGAAAATAGATTAACTGAATTTGGTCAATTTGGAATTATCTTAAATTATATGTTGGACTCAGGAAATGTAAGTGTAGATGATTTAGAAAAAATATTTTTTGATACTGATATAGATAGAGCAATATTTACATATCAAAATGTACTTACTAAAGTAGGTGAGTCTGATGTTGCAAATTCATTTAATAAATATAAGGCTAAATATCCTAATAATGGTATGGATAGGGAGATTTATAATAAATATTTAAATGATTCTTGTATTAAAGATATTATAGGGACAATTGCAAAGAAAAAAAGAGTGGATCAAACTTATGTTAATACTTATTTATATTTACTTGATGAAAAGGAATATAATGTTCCTAAAAAGGAAGTGATTTCATGCAAGATGTAATGGATAAAATATATAAATATTCACTTGAAGAAATAATGAGTGATAGATTTGGTAGCTATTCTAAATACATTATTCAAGATCGTGCAATTCCAGATGTAAGAGATGGATTGAAGCCTGTTCAAAGAAGAATACTTTTTGGAATGTATAAAGAAAAAAATACTTATGATAAACCGTATAGAAAAAGTGCTAAAACGGTTGGTGCGGTAATGGGTAATTTCCATCCACATGGAGATTCTTCTATTTATGAAGCAATGGTAAGAATGAGTCAGTGGTGGAAACAAAATACTACATATATAGATATGCATGGTAATAATGGTTCTATGGATGGAGATAGTCCAGCTGCAATGCGTTATACTGAGGCAAGACTATCTAAAATAAGTAATGAATTATTAAAAGATTTGGATTATGATACAGTAAATATGGCTCCTAACTTTGATGATACTGAGCTAGAACCTACTGTTTTACCTGCTAAGTTTCCAAACCTTTTAGTAAATGGATCTACTGGTATTTCAGCAGGATATGCAACAAATATTCCACCACATAATTTGGGTGAAGTAATAGATGCAACTATAAAAAGAATAGATTCTCCTAATTCTAGATTAGAAACTATTATGGATATAGTAAAAGGTCCAGATTTTCCTACAGGAGGAATAGTTGAAGGAATAGATGGAATAAGAAGTGCTTATACAAATGGTAGAGGTAGAGTAGTAATAAAGGCAATGACTTCATTTGAAGAAGGTAAGGGTAAGCTTGCTATAGTAATTACTGAAGTACCATTTGAAGTAAATAAAGCTCTTTTAGTAAGAAAAATAGATGAAATTAGAATTGATAAAAAGATTGATGGAATAGTTGAAGTAAGAGATGAGTCAGATAGAGAGGGCTTAAGAATAGTAATAGATTTGAAAAAGGACTGCAACAAGGAGAATGTTTTAAATTATTTACTAAAAAATACTGATTTACAAATATCATATAATTTTAATATGATCGCAATAGTAAACAGAAGACCAAAACAGCTTGGAATAATAGAAATATTAGATGCGTATATTGCTCACCAAAAGGAATTTATAACTAGAAGAACTAAGTTTCATTTGGCACATGCTAAGGAAAGGCTTCATATAGTAGAAGGATTAATTAAGTGTTTGTCTATTCTTGATGAGGTAATAAAAGTAATAAGAGCCAGTTCTAATAAAGCTGATGCAAGGGCTAACTTAGTAAAAGAATTTGGTTTTACCGAGGCCCAGGCAGAAGCTATTATAGTATTACAACTATATAGATTAACTAATACTGATGTTAAATTATTACAAGAAGAATTAGAAAAATTACATATATTAATTGAAGGGTTAGAGTCAATATTAAATAGTGATGAAGTATTAAAAAATGTAATGAAAGAAGAATTAAGGAAAATAAAGAAGGAGTATGCTACTCCAAGAAAGACAGATATTAAAGATGAAATAACTGATTTAAAAGTTGATACAACTGTTATGATTCCAAAAGAAGATGTAATAGTAATGCTTACTAAAGATGGTTATATAAAAAGGACTTCACTAAGAAGTTATTCGTCTTCAACAGATGAGGCTGCATTAAAAGATAATGATTATGTGCTTGGCTTATTTGAACTTAATACATTAGATACTTTATTAGTATTTACAAGTTTAGGTAATTTCTTATATTTACCAGTTCATGAAATTCCTGTTTGTGTATGGAAGGATTTAGGTAAACATATAAGTAATATTATTAAATTAGATCAAGACGAACAAATAATCTCAGTTGTACCTGTTAAATCTTTTGATGAAGATATAGATATAACTATTTCTACAAAAAATGGTATGGTAAAAAGAACTAAGTTATCTGACTTTAAATCACTTAGATATACTAAACCAATTAATTGTATGAAATTAAAAGATGAAGATGAAGTAATAGATGCTTTTATTACCAAGTATAATAATATATTTGTATCAACTAATAAATCATATGGCTTATGGTATGATGTATCTGAAATACCAGTAGTAGGACTTAGAACTAGTGGAGTTAAATCTATTAATTTAAAAGATGACTTTGTAGTTGGAGTATCAAATTTTGATGCATATACAGATGAATATATAACTGTTATTACTGATAAGGGTACTGCGAAGAGGATAAAGATTACGGATTTAGAAAAAACTTCACGTGCTAAAAGGGGACTATTGATATTAAGAGAAGTTAAAACAAATCCTTATAGAATAGTTAAAACTTTAATAACAGGTTCAAGAGATTATGTAGGCATTAAAACTAGTGATATAAAAATGTTTAAAAACTCTGAATTCCCAATTATGGATAGATATTCAACTGGGTCAACTATAGTTAAGGAACAAGTTTTGGATGCATTTAAGGCAGTAACCTTAATTAAAAAAGAGGATTTAGTCCAAGATGTAGAGTTAAAGGAAGAAAAGCCTACTAAAAAGGTGTCATTAAAAGAAATAGATGATAGATTAATGACAATAGATGACTTTATAGATATAGATGTTTAAAGGAACTTACAAAAAAGTTCCTTTTTTAATACCTTTTTATCGAACGAATATTCTATCTTGATTTTCAATGGGGGGGGG
>HF996859.1 GCA_000432595.1 Clostridium sp. CAG:710
TGAAATGCACCCCTTAAAGTAGACATTAATAAAAAAGAGGGACTGCAAAAATATGATAAAATACATTTCCGAAAGGAGGTGTATTTTTATTATGGCAACAAAAGGACAAAAGTTTAAAACATTTACAAATGAAGAAAGAACTGAAATTGTAAGCAAATACATGTCAGGCAAATATTCATATGCAATTTTAGCAAAAGAATATAACATAAGTTGGAAAACTGTAGAAAGCATGGTTAGAAAATACAAAAAAACTGGATTAACAATTAAAGACAAAAAAGGTAGAAATAATCAATCGCATTTAACTAAAGAAGATTGGAAAGAAAGATATGAAATATTAAAAAAATACCAGGCCTTTCTCAAGGCACAACAAGAGAAAAAGTAACATTTATAAATTTATATAGAAATAATTATAAACTTACTAACATGTGTGCTGTACTAAATATAAGTCCTAAAACTTATTATAAGTATAGGAATAAGGAAGATCCTGATTATTATGATTATTTAATAATAAAAAAAATATTTGATGATTCAAAGGGTACATATGGATATCGTAGGATTGTTGAAGGCCTAATCCAAAAATATGGTGTAGTTATGAATGGAAAGAAGGTATTAAGAATAATGAAAAAATATAATCTAATGGCTGAATATGTAAGAAAAGCTAAAATTAAACATAAGAATGAAAGAATTGAAGATAACGTAAAACCGAATTTATTAAATAGAAACTTTACTACTGATAATTTAAATAAAGTTTGGGATACGGATGTAACATATTTAATATTCAAAGGTTCAAGGGCATATTTATCTACAATAATAGATTTATATGATAGACATGTAGTTTCATATGTAATATCAAAAAGAAATGATTTAAAGCTAGTTATGGATACTTTAAATAAAGCTATATCAAAAGAAAAAGATGTACATGGTTTAATCATTCACAGTGATCAAGGATTCCAATATACATCTTATGAGTACAAAGCTATATGTGAATCGAATGGAATACAAATTTCCATGTCACGAAAAGGAACGCCAATTGATGATTCTCCAATAGAAAGTTGGCATTCACTCCTTAAGAAAGAAACTCTGTACAACAATAATATTACATCTTTACAAGAATATATTCAACTTGTAGAAGAATGGATATTATTTTACAATACAACTAGACTAAAGTCAAAAGTTAAGAAAAAGAGAAAAAATTACACAAAAAGAGAAAAATAATTTTCTCTTTTTAATAACCCTCTTTTTTATTAATGTCTACTATTTGGGGTTCACATCA
>HF996860.1 GCA_000432595.1 Clostridium sp. CAG:710
TTACTTACACTTACTGTATATTCTAACATATCTCCGGGTGCTAGGGTCTCTGTTTGAAATGATGCGCTTAAATTTTCATATTTATGACTATTATCTTTAGCTAGACCTGTTTTTCTTGATAATTGTATATTAGTAATTCTTACATCCCATACTCCTTGCATTTTAGCGGTCCCACCTATTGTTAACCTTTGAGATAGTGCTGCATATCCTACTCCCATTAACAATAATACAAAACAAAGAACTATAATCATTATATTTTTCTTCTTTTTACTTCTCATAATAACCCCATTATCATTTTGTTATTCTCTACTAATTATATAATATCCTACTATATATTTTCAAGCAAAATAAAGATTTCTATACCACAAATTCTATTTTTTGTCAATTTGACCAATAACTACTTTTGTGCTAAAATGTTCATGTCTTCCAGAAATTGCATAATATTTAATTATAAGAGGTGAATGATTTGAAACCATTACTGAGAAGGTTAATTATATCAATGGTTATACTTAACGTTATAACTATTATATTTTTAACTTGTAAAGATAGTGATTCAAAAAGTTATAAAGCTTATATAACAGAAAATATGGCTGATAATTTTGCCAGTGCATATGTTGATGTTAATGAGTATAACATTGAAAAAGAAAAAGAGGAGCAAAGAAAGAAAGCTCTTGTATATGAAGACATGACAATGTCTGAATTAACTAGTTTATTGGATAAATCTCTTAATTCTACCCTTTCTAATAAAGGCGAATTAATTGCTAGTCATTCTTTGAAAAAAGGTGTGGATCCAGTAGTTGCGACTGCAATTATACTTCAGGAGACTGGATGTAAATGGTCTTGTAGTCAAATGGTAAGAAAATGTAATAATGTTGGTGGAGTTAAGGGTTCTCCAAATTGTGGTGGTGGATACAAAAGATATTCAACACTTGATGAGGGAATTAAGCAATTTATTGATAACTTGGCTAATAATTACTATGCTTATGGACTTGATACTCCTGAAAAAATGAATAATAAATATGCTGAAAGTAGAACTTGGTCACAAAAAGTAAACAATTATGTTAATTCAATCAAAAACGGATAGTAAATTTACTACCCGTTTTTATATTCCTGTTTTATTGAAGTTTGGAATAAAACTTTCTTTTTGTGTTTCCCCTTCTTGTATATATGCATTAACTACACCTATATCGCATGCATAGTTAATTAGTTCATCATATTCGCTATCTTGTACTTTTCTATTTAATTCATCATATTTTAATTTTTTTACTGGTGTATACTGATTCATTATGCTTATAAATATATTATCATCATACTTATCATGTAGGTATTTAATTATCTTTTTAGCATCTTCTACTCTATTAGGAAGTAGTAAAACTCTTACAATAAGTCCTTTTTTCATTATACCTTTCTTATCAAATTTAGGCTTACCCACTTGTTTATACATTTCATCTATTGCCATAGTTGCATAATTAAAGTAATTGGGTGCATTAGAGTATTTTCTTGCGTATGTATCATCATAATATTTTAAATCAGCTAGATAAATATCAACTATATTATTCATCATTTTTATAGTATCAACATTTTCATAACTACTTGTATTATATACAATTGGGATAGTAAGTCCTTCTTCTTTTGCTTTAAGAAGACCTTTTTTTATTAATGGAGTATAATGGGTTGGAGTTACTAGATTAATATTGTTTACATTTTTTGACTGCAATTCTAGACATATTTCTTTAAATCTCTTTACACTAATTTCCTTGCCATAGCCTTTACTAATCTTATAGTTTTGACAGTAAATACATCCCATATTACAATGTGAAAAGAAAATGGTTCCACTGCCATTTTCTCCTGATATGCAAGGCTCTTCCCACATATGTACTGATGCAAGTGCAACTTTTATTTTTGCTTTTGCTTTACAATATCCTGTTTCAATATATCTATTTACTTGACAGTTTCTTGGGCAAAGCGTACATTTTCTTAATGGGTTAATCATAATTATTCCTCAAAGAAGTCATCGTTTATATTATCAGTATCATCTATATCATCTAATATTATCTCTGTATCATCATTTTTTGATGGTGTTATTGGTATTACACCATTATCAACTTCTTTTGCTTTTGGAACATGTACAGGAACTGCATTAGCATTTAATAATGAATATAATTCTTCACTCATTCCATTACTTGAAAATTCAGTTGTAGCTTCTCTTTGTGGTACTTTGTTATTTGATCTTACAGGTTCTTCTTTTTCCACTGCTTCTGTTGGATTTGTTTCTGTATAACTTGGTGGTGCTGGATTAATACTTGTACCATAAATTCTACTTATTCCTGTTTTCTCTTCTGTTATTATATCTTTAAATTCAGTTTCAAATCTTGGTAATTCTTTTTTTATAACATCTGGATATATATTCTTACTATTTTGAATTGCTTTTTCTATGTGAAATATGTTTACTTCATTAGTATTATCAAACATTGCATATGAAAATGCTTGTTTTAAAAGTGTTAAGGCAATATCTGGATATCTTGAACCTATTTCAAATACCCTTTTATATTCACTTGTTATATCGGTTATAAATGTCATTATTCTTTCTTTTATAAAGTCAGTATACTTCATTTTACAACCGGTAGTCTTCTCTATTTTTGGTAGTGTTCCCATAAGTATTTTAATTGTTTCTTCTCTTGTGGGTTCTGGAACTTCTATCTTTTGGAAACGTCTTGTGAAAGCTTTATCTCTTAATATATATCTTTCATATTCTTCTGTAGTAGTTGCACCTATTACTTTAATACTTCCTCTTCCTAGACCCTCTTTAAATATATTTGCAAAGTCTACTGATGAAGTATCAGTTGCACCTATTAACATATGAATTTCATCTATAAATAGTATAATTTTTTCTTCTTGTTTTAATTCATCTATCATAAGTTGAACCTTGCTTTCACCATTTGGCATAGTCCCTAAAAGTGATGCAGTTTTAATATTAATAATTCTATATCCTTCCAATAAGTTTGGTACATTATGTGTTTCTATTCTATAAGCAAGTCCTTCTACAATAGCTGTTTTACCTACACCAGGTTTACCTACTAAAACCGCGGATTTTTCTGGTGTTAGTAATACCAATATTAATTCTTTTATTTGTTCATCTCTACCTATTGCGGGATTTGTAATATACTCTTTATCTGTATAATTTTCTCCATATCTTTTTAATATGCTAAAGTTTTCATCCATAAGTATTCCTCCCAATTCTGTATTAATTATAACATAATTTTTAATATACTCAAATATTATTATTCCCAAAAAATATAATTTAAAAAGATGAACATAGTTCACCTTTACTTCTTTATTATATTATTTAATTTTTTTATAAA
>HF996861.1 GCA_000432595.1 Clostridium sp. CAG:710
TTTTTGTGTCTACTTTTATCTTACAACTTCAAGATAATACTATCTTTCTTTTCTTTTTAAAATAGGTTATACTTATTTTAGGAGGATAATAATATGAATATTTTAGTTACTGGTGGTTGTGGCTATATAGGTAGCCATACTTGTTGTGAACTTTTAAATAAAGGACACAATGTTATAATAATTGATAATTTATCTAATTCAAAAAAAGAAGTTGTTAATTATATTAAAGAAATTACAGGACGTGATGTTACACTTTATATTGGTGATGTTTGTGATAAGGATTTATTAAGAAAAATATTTAATGAAAATAAAATTGATTCTGTTATACATTTTGCTGGTTATAAGGCAGTTGGTGAGAGTGTAAAACTTCCACTTAAATATTATAGAAATAATTTAGATTCAACTCTTTCTTTATGTGAGGTTATGTCTCAGTTTGATTGCAAGAATTTAGTGTTTTCTTCTTCTGCGACTGTATATGGTATTCCAAAAAAATTACCTATAAAAGAAGATTTTCCACTTTCTACAACAAATCCATATGGAACAACCAAGTTAATGATAGAAAGAATATTAAAGGATTTATATACTTCGGATAATACTTGGCATATTGCACTTCTTAGATATTTTAATCCAATAGGGGCTCACTCATCTGGACTTTTAGGAGAAGATCCAAATGGTATACCTAATAATTTAATGCCTTATATAGTTAAAGTTGCGACTGGTGAATTGGAATGTTTAAGTATATTTGGAGATGATTATGATACTAAAGATGGTACTGGTGTTAGAGATTATATTCATGTTGTTGATTTAGCACTTGGACATATTGCTGCAATTCATAAAATTAATAAAGAGCCTGGTGTTTATACTTATAATCTTGGTACTGGTGTAGGATATAGTGTTTTAGATCTTGTTAAAACATTTAGCAAGGTAAATAATATAAATGTTAATTATAAGATTGCACCTAGACGTCCTGGGGATATTGCTGAGTGTTATGCGGATACTACTAAAGCATCAGATGAACTACATTGGCACGCTACTAAAACTATTGAAGATATGTGTAGAGATTCATATAACTTTGCTATAAAAAATAAAATTAAATAAAATAAAATTATAGTACTTATAAAGAATTTAAATAATGCTACCTTTACAAATTATGGCTTTTGAATTACCATAAATAAAATTCGTTATAATATATAGTATAGTTAGGAGTTAAGTGTGTATGGATATTTTACCTGAAAAATTAACTGATGCAGGAAATGGTAAAAAGTATGGTGAGGGTTATAGAATTGTATATTTTGAAAATAATCATAAATATTCAATCGGTGCATATTGCAAAACAATTGAAGGATTTATGATTGGCTTCGCTGAGTATGATCCGATTATAGATGAGGATGATGTTCCATCATTTATTTCTACAGATGATATTTTAGAAAGATGTTTAAATTTATATAATGATATAGATGGGGTGGCAATATATAAAACTGATGGTACATGTATTCAAAAGAAATATAGAAATGTAGTAAAACAAAATATATAATAGAGTCTAAAACTGATATGAACCCCGTTTCTTGGACAAAATAGAAACGAGGTTTTTATATATTTAAATTAAGTTATGATGAAAAATACAATTACATCAATATAAAAAATGAAATGAATAAATTATCATTATCAAAGATAATATATGTATTCACTAAGTTCAATATTTATGATGTTTAATTGATATACATGGTTATGATATCTTAAGAACAAGTAGTAACAAATATTACAATAAATTTATAAAATAGTATGTAATAGATAAATTGTTATAATCAATGAAATCTGAATTATCAATAATAGAAAAATCATTAACTGTTTCAATTATAGGAACAAAGCAATGATTATCCTTATTAAAAACGGTAACCCATTTGTCTACTTAATGGTTTCAATTGTATATTTTCTTCTCTACTTGTCTACTTTAAGCTTATCACTACAGATACCCTTTACAAATTATGATTTTTGGATTATTATATTTCTTAATTTGAGGGGGAATTATAGATGCGTGTAAAGAACTTAAAATTAGTGTTTGACACTGTTAATGGTGAAAATAAGTTAATAATGGTTAGGAGTATTAATAATTTTGAAGATCTTATCTTAAGAAGAGATCCTAGCGAGTATAAGTGCGTTTTTTCTGGGACTGTATACTATTTTGACAGAAAAAAGGTTATGCCTCTTTCTTTATTTTTACCACTTGATGATTTAAAAAGAAATATTTCTAAAAAGGAATTAAAAGAATTTTATAATGAGAATGCAGAACAAATTCTTAAAAAAGCTAAAGGTAAAACTAAAAAGATAGGTTTTGTTTAATAATGCTATTAGAGATGCAAAGCATCTCTTTTTTAATGCCTTCTATATCGAACAAATATTCTATCTTGATTTTCAATGGGGGGGGGGTGCATAGTGAGTATAGCAAGGGGGGGGGGTGTATACTGAGTATAGATTAAAATAAGGAAGGTGCAAAATGAGAGATAGGAAGAAAAGGAATATCATAATTGGTGTGCTTTGTTGCTTATTAGTAGTAATGGGTATTGGTTATGCAATATTATCACAAACTCTAAATATAAGTGGAGTAGCTAATATGAAGGGTGACTGGAATGTAAAAATAACTAATATGGAATTAATTAAAACTACAGGTATGGCAAAGGAACTAGAAAAATCGTTTACAGATACAACTGCAACTTTTAAGGGTGAGATGTATATTCCTGGTGATTCAGCAGAATATAAAATAACTGTAACAAACGCAGGAAATATAGACGCTAAGCTTGCAAGTGTATCACAATCAATTGAAAATGAAGTTAGTGATATTAAGTTTACTAATACAGCATTAGAGGGTAGAATTTTGAAATCAGGAGAAAGCTATGAATTCAATGTAAAAGCAAAATTTAATGATGAGGCAACTTCTATTCCTGATAAAAGTAAAATTCCAACATATACGATTACTTTGCAATATGTTCAATATGATAGGGATAAAGCCTATAATGTTTCAACAAATCCTACAAGTGAGGATTGCTTTACAATTAGTGATGATGGAGTAATTACTTCATATGATTATACATGCGGAACTGATGTTGTTATTCCTGATAATGTTAATAACATAACTGTTAAAAGTATAAAGCCATCCGCTTTTGAAGTTACAAATTATGGCGATAATAATATTTATTATTATTCTTCAAATGATAGTGGGATGTATGTATTTAAAAATCAAGAAGCACTAGATATGTTCATCCGCTATCTTGCCTTGGAAGGAAATACAAAAGAAGGGTATAAAAAAAATGTTGAAGCAACCTTAAAAGAACAAAATAAAACTCTTGAAGATTGGTTAAAAGAACGTGAAAAAGAATATTCTCAAACATTTTCGACAATTGATCAAGTTATTGAATATCTAATTAATGAATCCAAAAGAGAAATAATTCAAAACCCAAATATATATTCCCTTAAAGACAATGCTGACTTATCTGGTAAGACACTTCTTGCACTTTTTAAACTTGCCGTAAGCGAGGATGGATTAACTTATACGCTTTCACAAAAAGAAGCAACAGATGCTATATCTTCGCCAATAACTAGTTTAGATTTGAGTAAGACAGCACATTTAGAAAGTGCAAATATCTTTTATAATATGGAAAATATTAAAAAAATTAATTTAGGTAGTAAGCCTTTTACATATTCAAATTATTTAAATGAAAAAAAAGGAGATACTGCTAATACTATTTTAGATGAATTAATTGTTACTTCAGAAGTTTATAATGAAATTTCAAAGTCCTCTTCTAATAGTTCATTCTTTTCAAAAACGACTATAACAAAATTAATAATACTTAATGGAGTTGATACACATGAATTAAATGTTAGTAACCTTTTTGATGAGACATCTACAAATATAAAAGAAATCTCGTTAGAAGATGGTATAACAAAAATAGGAAACAAAGCTTTTGAAGGATTACATTTAGAAAAAATTAGTTTTCCTAATTCTTTAATTTCAATTGGAAAAAGAGCACTTGCTAATAATCCTACTTTAACGAATGCAGGATTAGGCAAATTACCTAAACTATTAAATGAGTTATCATCTGATGCTTTTATGGGTGATACTTCTTTAACTAAAATAATATTAACTTCCGATACTGATATAGATGGTTTTGAGAATGGTACACAAATAAAAATTGGTACTAATAATGATACATATGCACCAATTTATGTAACCGTTGAGTATGAAAGGTAGTGTGGAAAATGAGAGATAGAAAGAAAAGAAACATTATAATTGGCTCTTTATGTTGCCTTCTTGTATTTATGGGAATTGGTTATGCCTTGTTGAACCAAAGATTAACTATAAAGGGTCAAGAAATAGTAATGGGTGAATGGGATGTAAGAATCACTAATATTACCAGTAAAAATCCTGTAGGTAAGGCAAAAGATGTTAGTCACTCTTTCACTAATACTTCGGCAACTTTTGCAGCTGACTTATGGTTACCGGGAGATTCAATAGAGTATGAAGTAACAGTAGAAAATAAGGGTAATGTAGTTGCAGCATTACAAACTGTTACTCCATCAACAGTTGCATCGGATAACTCAGTTAAATTTACTCATACTGAAATTCCTCAAATTCTTCAACCTGGAGATGCTAAAACTTTTACCATGAAAGTTGAATTTTTAGAGAGTGCTACATCAATTCCTAATAATAAAGGTGTTAAATATACTTTGGATATAGTATATGTTCAAAATGATGGAAAGAGTGAAGTGGCTAAAGCAACTGAATCAAGTGATTCATCATGTTTTATGATTAGTGACAATGGTACAATTGTTTCGTATGATTATGACTGTGGGCCTAATATAGTTGTACCTGCAAAGGTAGGAAATATAGAAGTTAAGAATGTGCTTCCATTATTCTTTGCTTCTGATGGTATCATACTAACAAGACTAGATGGTTATGATGATGAAAATTCAGAAAACTATCAAAAAAACGTGTTTGTATTTATAAATGAATCAAAAAAGGAAAAGTTTCTGGCTTGGTTGGATAAAAATTATTCTACTCTTACTGACAATGAAAAACAAGAATTAGAATCTGTGGAACAAAATTCTTATATATATGGAAGTATGGAGTATAAAGGACTATCTTTGAAAGCATATGATATTAGTAATATTACAAATGGTAATAACATTAATTATAACTATATAATATCAAAACAGAGTGATGGTACAATAAGTTTAGAGGGGTGTTCATCATATAATTTGAATAGTAGTAACATATTTACTATATATGCTGATATGTATACTGTAGGTGATATTCCTTTTGGTAATTATTGTACTACAAAAGAAGCCTGTGAGTTATTAAAAGCATGGTTTAGAAGCAAGGATCCCGCTAAAGGATATGCTACCAATACTTACTATGAATATATAGGCTATGAAAGTCAAGATAATAGTTATGGATCAGCTTATCAATCATATGGAGCTTATTATACTATAGATGAGATACCAACTAAACCACATATATTTTATCCAACACTATATTTTGCCCCAAAATATCTTAAAGATAGTGGCATTAGTATTAAAAGTATTGATTTTTCTAATGCAGTTAATATAACTGGGTCTTTTTATATGTATAATTTTGATGTATATGGTAATGGCGAGTTTGGTAATGTAAATAAAATTGTGTTACCTCCAAATGCATATACTATTTTTAAAGTACAAGGATTTGATAATGTTGTTTTTCCGAAGAATTCAGCAACAAAAGTGGTTGGCAGCATTGCTTCTTCTAATTTATTATCATTAAATATTCCAGCTTCAGTAAGAACTATTAGAAATCTAGTTGACCCTGAGTCTGGAACGGAATTCGTCTCACCATTGAAGACATTAACATTTGATAAAAACTCTAGCTTGGTTGCGGTTTATGGAAAGGCAAAGAGCTATGGAAATACGTATACTTATTTAATAACTGGTCAAAGCTATTTTAGTCATGCTAAATTGTCTTCTCTTTCTCTTCCTAAATCTTTAAAGTATATTGGTGATGGTGCTTTTGCAAATAATTCTATAACTTCATTAACTCTTCCTAGTAACTTAAAGTATATAGGTAATAATTCATTTGAAAATAATTCTATAACTTCTCTAAATATTCCTAACAGTGTTGAATATTTAGGAGATGTTGCATTCAAAAATAACAAGATTTCATCATTAACTTTTGAATCCGGAAGTGAATTAGTTTGCTTAGGAAGCGGTGATGATCGTTATAGCGAGGGTAACATATTTTATGGTAATCAATTAACTTCTGTTGTGTTACCACCTTTAATTAGTGAAATTGGCAAGGATTCATTTGGTAATAATCCAAACTTAAAACAAATAACTATTACTGGAACAGAGAAAGTAAGATATTTTGATAGAAATGCATATAAAATTGAATTAACTGATGGTCAACAAATAGATGTTGGAACTAAAGATAATCCGGCATATGCTACTATTAAGTATCAAAAATAAATATAAAAAAGATCACAATTTTAGTGATCTTTTCATATGTAATTTTGTTTTTATATATTTTTTATGTTTCTTTTATTAAATACTATAAATGCAGTAATTATCATTATTAAGAAGTAAATAGTACATATTAATATTGAGAATGGAATCGACAGAGTAGGGAATGAGTTTACCCCTCCATATAGATAATTAGTGAAGTTCCAGTTTAATGTAACAAAGTACTTAAGTGGTATTATATTTCTATTTATTGCAATTAAGTTAATTATATCAGCTGCTCCAACTCCAACTATTGGTAATGCAACTCCTAATGTGGATACATTTGTAATTGTAGAAATTGCGAATGCTAGAGTTGCTAATAAGATAAATTCTGGTAATACGGCTAATACATTGTCAAAAATATATTTAAATAAGTTTATATGCATTACTTTATTTTGAACAAAGTTATATATAACAACTGGTATATTTAAACTACTAAATCCAAAGAATATTCCTCCTACTATAAGTTGCATTATAAATGCGGATAGTATTGCGAATATAATCATAAATAGACTAACTATATATTTTGATAATAATATCTTATTTCTACTATATGGTCTAACAAGTAATAATTTAATTGTTCCTTTATCAAATTCAGTTGATACTATAGATCCTGCTACTGCCGCAATGATAATCATTATAAATAGGAAGTTATCACTTAATGTATTCATTAATAAATTCCTTGTTGTTTTAGCATTATTTATATCAACCTTATTATCTATTATATATTTGTTGTTTGCATTATTTTTCATGTATTCTATGTATTGTCTTTTTATTTGATATTCTTCTTTTATATTAAATTCGCTGGTGTTTTTTATGATGCTTTCTTTAAATTCTTTATATGTTTGTGGCGCTTGTTTATAGTCTTCTAGGGCAGTATTTAAATAGTTATTATCATATGGTATATCTTTTTCAAGTCTTAATTTTAATTTTTCTAATTTATTTTTTTCCTCTTTTATTCTTGAATTATATAACTCTTTATTTTTAGCTTTTTCTCTTTCTTTTTCTAGTGAGGCTATTTCATCTGTTGTTATTTTTATCTCTTTATTTACAAAATATTTCCAGTCATTAGAATCTAATTCTTTTAAGAATGCATCATATTCTTTTTTGTATTCATTATAGGCTTCTATATCTTTTTCAATATATTTTGCATTATTCATACTATGTATGATGTCTCTTAAGTTTTCTCTTATGAGTATTTTTTTCCATGGCTCTTTGTATTTATCTGCTAGTTCATATAACTCGATATTTGATAAATCATTATAGTATTCTTCTTTTTCTCCTGGGCTGTTTTTATCATAAGAATCAATTGTTCTTTTTAATTCTTGAAGTTCATATTTTTGATCTGTTAGTGTTGATACTGAATCATCCATACTATATTTTTTGGTTAAAAAGGTATTTAGCGTTATAATACATAGCATAATAACAAGTAATATATAAATGCTTTTTCTTTTAAATACTTTATATAGTTCGTTTTTAATTAAATTAATCAATTTTATTACCTCCAGTCTTATTTAAGAAGGCTTCTTCTAATGAAATTTTATTTTCATATACTTCATAAATTAATATATTATTATTAATTAATTTAGTAATAATGTTAGGAATTTCTTCTTTTTTTGATTTAATACTAAAGTGGGTATTATCTAATACTTTAATATTGTCTATCACATTATTTACTAGGGTAGAATTGCTAACCTCAAACATATATGTTGAGTTACTAACTTCTTTTTTAAGCTTTTTAACCTCATTTGATTCAATGATAGTTCCATTTTGAATTATACATACTTTATTACAGAAACTATCTAGTTCGGCTAGATTATGACTTGATATTAATACTGCGATGTTTTCTTTTTTAGCTAGATTCTTTAATAAATCTCTTAGTTCTTTAATTCCTTCTGGATCAAGTCCATTTGTTGGTTCATCTAATATGAGTAGGTTTGGACTATTAATAAGAGCTTGAGCTATTCCAAGACGTTGTCTCATACCTAGTGAGTATTTACTAACCTTGTCTTTAATTCTTCCTTCTAATTTTACTAGTTTTACAACTTCATCAATTCTTGATGAGGGTACATTATACATATTAGCAACTAATTTTAGATTTTCATATCCTGATAGGTACATATACATATCTGGATTTTCTACTATTGCGCCAACTCCTTTTATAGCACTTTCAAAATCTTTTTTTATATCAAATCCATTTATTGTAACATTACCACTATCAATACTGTTTAATCCAAGTATTAGTTTAATGGTAGTTGTTTTACCACTACCGTTTGGTCCAATGAATCCTAGTATGTCTCCTTCATTAATTGTAAATGAAACATCTTTTAATATTTTCTTTTTACCAAAACTTTTATTTAAGTTTTCACATTTTAAAATTGTATTAGTCAACTTTTTCACCTCGTTATAATTATAACAAATGCAGTATAAAATTCCTAAATTATGGCCATTATTTAATGTAAATTGACACTTTTAAAATAAATTTTTAAAAAATTAGCACTCATATATTGACAAGTGCTAAATATAATATTATAATGATATTAGCATTCAGGAGTATGGAGTGCTAGGAGGCGATAAGATGCTAACAAAGAGACAAAATGAAATTCTAAAGATAATAGTTTTAGAATATATCAAGTTAGCTAAACCTGTTAGTTCAAACCTAATATGTGATGAGCTTAATTGTTCTAGTGCAACTGTAAGAAGTGAAATGGCTTCTTTGGAAGAGTTGGGTCTTCTTGAGAAAACTCACACATCATCTGGTAGGGTTCCATCAGAAGCTGGATACAGATATTATGTAGATAACTTAATGGAATTTAAAAAGATGAGTGCTGAAGATATGCTAAAGCTACAGATTATATTTAAAAATAATCAGTTAGAGTTAGATGATTGTATTAAGAAGAGCTTAGAGATTATTTCAGATATTACTAGTTACGCATCGGTAAAGCTTGGAAAAACATCTCATGATAATAGATTAAAAGAGATTCAAACAGTACCACTTGATAATGATCAAATGATAGTAATAGTAATAACTGATAAAGGTTATGTAGAACATAAAAAGATCAATGTAAAAAATATAAGTCATGCTGAAATTAAAAAAACAGTTGACTTAATAAATAACATAATTTCAGGTACACCTATTGATGAGGTAAGTGAAAAATTAGAGTTTGAAGTAAAACCTATAATCGGTAGATATGTAAAAGAACATGAAAGATTATATAATGCATTCTATAATGTATTTACAAGTTTCACTAATAGAAATGTCGATATAGTAGGAAGAAGAAATATTCTTAAACAACCAGAATTTAATAATGTTGATAAAGTAAGCGAAATATTAGACAAATTTGAAGATGACAACTTGATAAATACTGTTGAAGAAGAGGATAACAATATTAAGATCTATATTGGTAAAGAAAACAATTTAGATGAAGATATGACTGTTATTAAGACAAAGTATAAAACACCAATTGAAGAAGGTACAATCGCAATAATAGGTCCTAAGAGAATGGATTATGATAGAGTTGTTCAACTACTTGAATTTATCAAAGAAAATATAGAAAGATAGGGATTATATGGAAAAGAAAAATAAAGAAAAAGAGATGAAAAAGCACGAATGTAAGTGTGGACATCATAAAGATGAAAATCTAGAAGTATTAGATGACGTTTGTGCATGTGGTGATAATTGTAACTGTGGTGAAGAAGAGATTCTAGTATTAAAAAACAATATAGAAAATCTTGAAAAGAAGGTTCAGTTAGCACAAGCAGAGCTTATTAATTATAGAAAGCGAAAAGATGAAGAAACATCTAATATGTTAAAGTTTGCTAATATGGATTTAATATTAGACTTGTTACCTGTTATAGATAATTTTGAAAGAGCACTTGCTGTTACAACAGATGCATCATTCGACAAATATAATGAGGGTTATAAGCTAATATATAATCATATAGTAGAAACTCTTAAAAAGTTTGGTGTTTGTGAAATTGAAGCACTAGGCAAAGAGTTTGATCCAAGCCTACATGAAGCAGTTATGATAGGTAAGGAAGAAGATAAACCTAATGATATAGTTCTTGAAGTATTTAGTAAAGGATATACATTAAAAGGACGAGTAATACGTCCATCAAAAGTCAAAGTAAATAATATAGATTAATATAAAAGGAGAGATGATTTATGAGTAAAATAATAGGTATTGACTTAGGTACAACAAATAGTTGTGTTGCGGTACTAGAAGGTGGAACTCCTACAGTAATCGCAAATCCAGAGGGTGGTAGAACAACACCATCTGTAGTGGCAATAAATAAAAAAGGAGAAAGAATTGTTGGTGATGCTGCAAAACGTCAAGCAATTACTAATCCAAATACAGTATCTTCTATAAAAAGACTTATGGGTACTGATAAAAAAGTTGAATTAGATGGCAAAAAATATACACCTGAAGAGGTTAGTGCAATGATACTTTCTTATATGAAAGATTATGCTGAAAAATATTTAGGAGAAAAAGTAGACAAAGCAGTAATTACAGTTCCAGCATACTTTAATGATGCTCAACGTCAAGCTACTAAAAATGCAGGTAAAATTGCAGGACTTGATGTACAAAGAATTATAAATGAACCAACTGCTGCTGCACTTGCATATGGTCTTGATAAACAAGAAAATACACATACAATTCTTGTATATGACCTAGGGGGTGGTACATTCGATGTTTCTGTAATGGAACTTGGTGATGGTGTATTCGAAGTTAAATCAACTGCTGGTAATAATAAACTTGGTGGTGATGACTTCGACCAAAGAATTATTGATTACTTAGTTGATGAATTCAAACGTGAAAATGGTGTTGATTTAACTAAAGATAAAATGGCAATGCAAAGATTAAAAGAAGTTGCTGAAAAAGCTAAAAAAGATTTAAGTGGAGTTACTTCAACTCAAATATCTGCGCCATTTATTTCTCAAGGTGAAGACGGACCACTTCATTTGGATGTAACTTTATCTCGTGCTAAATTTGAAGATTTAATTAGAGATTTAGTTGATTCTACACTTGAACCAGTTCGTCAAGCATTAAAGGATGCTAAAATTAAGAAAGAAGATATTGATAAAGTATTATTAGTAGGTGGATCTACACGTATACCAATGGTACAAGAATTAATTAAGAAAGAAATTGGTAAGGAACCTTCTCGTGAAGTTAACCCTGATGAAGTTGTTGCAATGGGTGCTGCAATTCAAGGTGGTGTATTAACTGGAGAAGTTAATGACATAGTATTACTTGATGTTACACCATTATCACTTGGACTTGAAACTCTAGGTGGAGTAATGACTGTATTGATTCCAAGAAATACAACTATTCCTACAAGTAAAAAGCAAGTATTCTCTACAGCTGCAGATAATCAACCAGCAGTAGATATACATGTATTACAAGGTGAACGTAGTATGGCTGCTGACAACAAAACATTAGGTCGTTTCCAATTGAGCGGAATTCCAGCTGCACCACGTGGAGTACCTCAAATTGAAGTTACATTTGATATAGATGCAAATGGTATCGTTAATGTAAAAGCAAAAGATTTAGGTACTAATAAAGAACAAGCTATTACAATTACTTCTAATACTAATTTAAGTGATGAAGAAATTGAAAAGATGCGTAAAGAAGCAGAAGAACATGCTGAAGAAGATAAAAAGAAAAAAGAAGAAGCTGATTTAAGAAATGAAGCTGAACAAATGGTATTCCAAACTGAAAAATCAATTAAAGATCTTGGAGATAAAATAGATTCTAAAGAAAAAGAAGAAGCTGAAGGATTAATTAAAGATTTAAAAGAAGCTCTTGAAAAAGATGATATAGAAGATATTAAAACTAAGAAAGAAAAATTATCAGAGAAAGCTATGGCTTTAGCTACTAAAGTTTATGAAAACATTCAAAAAGAACAACAAACTCAAGCTTCATCTTCTAATGAAGAAGCTAGTGAATCTTCTAAAGATTCTAAAGATGGCGATGTAAAAGACGCAGAATACGAAGAAAAATAAAAAAGAATAAATTAAGAAAGTTCTAGTAATTCTAGGACTTTCTCTAATAAAAGGAGAAAACATGGAAAATAAACTAAAAAAGCGTAGTGAAGTTAGTGATGAATATAAATGGGATTTAACTCCTATATATAAAGATGTTTTAGAATTTGATAAAGATTATACCAAAGCTAGTGAATTAATTGATAATTTTAAAAATTTCAAGTCTACCCTTATGAATAGTGGTAGAGATTTATATAATGTTTTAGAAGAAGATACTAAAATAAGTATATTATTAGATAAGCTATATATGTATGCACATTTAAATAAAGATAGTGATACTACAAATACAGAATATCAAAAACTTTTTGGTAGGGTTAATAATCTTTTTACTAAATATTCTTCATCTGCATCATTTCTAATTCCTGAAATATTAAAAAGTGATTATTCTAAGATAGAAAAATTCTATACTGAAGAAGTAAAATTAAAAGAATATGAATTCTTACTTGTAGATATATTTAGAAATAGAGATCATATCTTAAGTGAAAAAGAAGAAGAAATAATTTCTTCTCTATCGCAAACTTTATCATTCCCAGAGGATGTATATAATATGTTTACGGATGCAGATATGAAGTTTGGAGTTATCGATGATGAGAATGGTATGAGGGTTGAACTTACTGATTCTAACTATTCACTATATTTAAAGTCTAGCAATAGAAGAGTAAGAATGGATGCTTTTAAGACTTTGTTTAAAACATATAAAGATTATAAAAACACAATATCATTAATGCTTGCGAATGATGTTAAAGTTAATTCATCAATTGCTAAAATTAAGAAGTATAATTCTTCTTTAGAAGCATCACTTTTCTCTGATAATATAGATATTAGTATATATAATAATCTAGTTGATACAGTAGAGAATAATCTTGATGTAAATTATAAGTATTTAAAACTAAAAAAAGAAGTTCTAGGACTAGATTCACTACATTTATATGATGTTTATGTTCCACTATTAAAGGGAAGTTTAAATAAAGAATATAGTTTTGACGAAGCAAAAGACCTTGTTAAAAATGCATTAAAAGTATTTGGAAGTGACTATCAAAAATTATTAGATAAAGCGTTTAATGAAAAATGGATAGATATATATCCAAATATTGGTAAAACAGGTGGAGCTTATTCAAGTGGTAGCTATACAACTAATCCTTATATATTATTAAATTACCAAGGTACACTTAATGATGTATCTACACTAGCCCATGAATTAGGACATTCAATGCATAGCTATTATTCAAGACATAATAATCCTTATCAAACATCTGGATATAAGATATTTGTTGCGGAGGTAGCTTCTACTGTAAATGAATTACTTCTTGCATATTATATGCTTAATAATAGTAAGGACGATAATGAAAAATTATTTATATTAAATAGATTAATGGAATTATTTAGAACTACTACATATAGGCAAACAATGTTTGCAAGATTTGAAAAAGAAATATATGATAAGAGTGAAAAAGGAGAAATACTTACTCCTGATGTAATGTGTGATATCTATTATAATTTAAATAAGAAATACTTTGGTGATGGAGTTATAGTAGATGATGAAATAAGATATGAATGGGAAAGAGTTCCACACTTTTATTATAATTTCTATGTATATAAGTATGCGACTGGACTAGCAAGTGCATGTTTTATAGTAAATCGTATATTAAATGGTGAAGAACATGCAGTTTTGGATTACTTAGAGTTTTTAAAAACAGGAGGTAGAGATTATCCAGTAGAAGAATTGAAGATTGCTGGAGTTGATATATCTCGTAAGGAAGTTATTGAAAGTTCTATAAAAATGTTTAATAATATAATTGATGAGTTTCAAGAACTATATAAAAAAGTAAATAAAAAATAGAAGGTGAAGTAAATGGAAAAGCGTGATTATTATGAGGTTTTAGGTGTATCTAAAAACGCTACTCAAGATGAAATAAAAAGTGCCTTTAGAAAATTAGCAAAGAAATATCACCCTGATGTATGTAAAGAACCAGATGCAGAAGCTAAATTTAAAGAAGTACAAGAAGCTTATGCAGTATTATCAGATGAAGATAGAAGAAGAAAATATGATCAATTTGGACATGCAGCATTTGATAATGGGGGAGGGGATGCCTCTTCAGGATTTGGTGGATATGATTTCTCTGGATTTGATTTTGGCGATATATTTGATAATATATTTGGTAATGGTTTTGGATTTGGATCTTCTCAAAGATCTAGATCAAGAGCAACTAGAGGTGCTGATAGATTATTAAGAATGAAATTAACATTTGAAGAAGCAGTATTTGGATGTAAGAAAGACCTTAATTTGGAAGTTAACGATACTTGTGATAAATGTAATGGTAAGGGAGGTTTTGATGAGGAAACTTGTTCTAGATGTCATGGCAGTGGAACTATTACAAGTGAACAAAGAACAATTTTAGGTTCATTTATGACTAAGACTACTTGTCCAGAATGTGAAGGAAAAGGTAAAACATTTAAAACAAGATGTAGTGATTGTGGTGGACGTGGATACATTAGAAGTAAAAAAGTTATCACAGTTACTATTCCATCAGGTGTAGATACTGGTAATAGACTTAGAATACATGGTAAGGGTGAAGCTGGGATTAATGGTGGAGAGCCTGGAGATTTATATTTAGAGTTTGTAGTAGATGAACATAAATACTATAAAAGAGATGAAAATGATATATTCTTAGAGGTTCCGCTTACTGTTACTGAAGCTTTACTTGGATGTAAGAAGGAAATACCTACAATACATGGAAATGTAATTTTAACTATTCCTGCTAACTCTAGTAATGCAGATAGACAAAGACTTAAAGGAAAAGGTATTTATAATGAATCAACTAGAAAAACTGGAGATATGTATATAATACTTAAAGTAGTAAGTCCATCTAGATTAAGTAGAGTTCAAAAAGAGTTATTAGAAGAGTTAAATAAAACTGATTTAGGTAATAGTGAAGTTTCTGCATTTAATAAATTTGTAGAGAAAAATAAATAATAATAATTAAGAGAACGTTAGATTCTCTTTTTTTGTTATATTTTTTGGGTACAATTAGTATAATATATTGCCCATAAAATACACTTTTTTCAAATTAAGTATATAAAATTTATGAAAATGTAACATAATAACAATGGAAATTCATAAATTTGGTTGACAAAAATTTCCGTTTATTTTATTATAGTAAGCTGTACCAGAAAAATATTCATAGTTAGTTCTAGGGGGTTGAATTATGAATAAAAATAAGAAATTTATTAGTACATTTATAATTTTACTTATTCTAGGTTTAATAGTAGTTATATTACCTCTTTTAAATAAAGAGAATAATGTAGTTCAAACGTTTAAAAACTTTGATCCAATTAAAATAATTACTAATAAATCAGAAGCAAAAGTAAAAGAAGAAAACAAAAATGTAAGAAGTAAAGATATAATTGGTAAAATTAGCATACCAGGTACAAATATAGATAGTGATTTGGTGCAAACTACTGATAATGAATATTATTTAAATCACTCTATAGATGGTAAAAAAGATTACAAAGGCAGTATCTTTATGGATTATAGAAATACAACATATGATAGAAAGCTATTAATTTATGGGCATAACTCTGAAACGTTAAAAAATGTGCCATTTCATGATTTAGAAAAATATTTAAGTAAAAGTTTTTACAACCTTCATAAAAACATAAACTTAACTCTAAATAATGAAGAAAGCACATGGGAGATTTTTTCAGTGATGATTGTAGAAGAAGGTAACAATAATCATATGAAGATCACATTTAATGATAAAGAGTGGATAAAGCATATTGATTGGATGAAGAAAAACTCAGTTTATGATACTTATGTTGATGTGGGAGTTGATGATAAGATAGTTACACTTCAAACTTGTTATTATAAACCAGCAAACTCTTATCTAATTGTAAATGCCAAAAAAATCAAATAGGAGGAAACTATGAAAAAAGTAATAAACCAAAAATTTGAAGCAATAATGAGAATATTACTAGCAGTAACAGTTATATTTACTAGCTTCGGTTATACTACTTCGGTTTTTGCTGCATCTATTCAAAAGGGTGACGTAAGAAATGAAGTAAATACTGTTGGTTCTACTACTAGTGCCGGTGATGTAGAATTAAAGAAAACAGTGGAAAAAACGGATGAAGAGGGAATTTATAAAGTTACTTTAACTGCAAAAGGAAAAAATAAAGTAACAACTGAGTCAAAATATGCAGATATCTATACTGTTGTTGTATTAGATACATCTGGAAGTATGGAAAAAAAGGTTTGTGTAAATAGACCATTTATCCGCTGCAAGAAATGGGCTGATATAAAGTATCCTGAGGCAGTAAAGGGTACTAAGGTATTTGCTAATACTTTACTTAGTAAATATTCTAATGCGCAGCTAGCTCTTTTAACTTTCTCAAGTGATGTTAAAAAAGCTAGAGATTTTGATAATAAAGGATTTGATAATGTTAATTATCCAGATCCAGATGGTCTAACTAATTTAGGAGCAGCTATACAAACAGCAGATCAGATGTTAGCTGAAAAGAAAAGGTCTGATGCTAACGCTAAATTATACATGGTAATACTAAGTGATGGTTATCCTGAAAGTCAAACTGTTAATCATACTACTGCAGCAAATCATGCTAAGAATGTTACTGGTGTAGAAATATTTACAATAGGATATGATACAGATGAAGATACACAAAAATTACTACAAGGTGTTGCAACAGATAAAAACCATTATTCAAATGCTGATGGTAACGATGTAGCACAAAAATTTACAGATATAGCTGGAAGCATTGAAATAAGTGTTCCTGCAGGTACAAATGCTACAATTACAGATACTATCGCAGATGGATTTACTTATGTTGAAGGTAGTGGTAATAATGCTACTATAGAAGGCAAAAAGGTATCATTTGATGTTGATAAAATAACTGAAGAAGGAGAGACTGTATCATTTAAAATTAAGATTGATAAAGATCTACCTACTGATTGGTATCCAACAAATGATAAAGCTGATATCACTTACACTGATACTTCTGATGCAACTGTTACAAAAACTATAACTAGCAGTGCTGAAGTATATTGGGAACAAGCTACTTATAAATATAAAGTAAATTATTATAAAGATAGCGTTAATGGAACTTTACTTGGAACAAGTGAAGATGAAGCTGTAAAAAATGCTAAAATTAATGCATCTGATATAGACATTAATAAATATAAACCAACTGGTTATGGAAATGGTATTATTGAGACTGATATGCCTTATACTATGACTGGTGAAAATGATGTAATAAATGTTGTATATAAAAAGAGAAATGATTTATCTTATACAGTAGAATATTATAAAGAACAAAATAAAATATCTAATGATAATGATAATACTGTAAATAATCAAACTTTTGGTGATAAAGTACAAGAAGCTGAAATAGATAAAAATAAATACAAACCATTACTTGGTTATAAAGATGGTACAATTGAAACTGATATGCCATATGAGATTAAAGAAGAAGATAACGTAATTAGAGTATGTTATGTTAAAAGAGATGATATGTCTTATACAGTTAAGTATTTAGATAAAGCAAATGATGAAGAGTTATTAAATTCTGAAGTTAGAGATGGTAAAACTTTTGAAGAAGTTTATACTGAAACTGCAAAGGATGCACCATATGGATATAAACTTGTAGGTAATGATACTCAAGAAGTTAAAATTGATGCAGAAGATAAAGTTGTTATATTCTACTATGAAAAGAGAAATGACTTTAAATACAGTGTTAAATATTTAGAAGAAGGAACTGATAAAGAATTAGCTGATACTGAATATAGAAGCAATAAAACATATTTAGAAACTTACTCTGAAAAAGCTAAAAATATTTCTGGATATAATGTAGTAGGTGAAGATACACAAGAATTTGTATTAAAAGAAGAAAATTCAGAAATAGTATTCTATTATACTAAAAAAGCTGATTTATCTTATAAAGTAGTTTACTACAAAGATAATTTAAATACTGAAGCTATTGGTGAAGAAGTAGTTAATAATCAAACATTTGAATCTATTATTAATAAAGAAGATATTAATGTAGATTTATATAAACCTCTAAAAGGTTACAATAGTGGTGTAATTGCTACTGACATGCCTTATACTATAATTGATGGAGAAAATGTAATTAATGTTATTTACACTAAGAAAGATAATTTAACTTATCGTGTTGAGTACTATTATGATGGTAATATTGATAGTAGTAAGACTGAATATTTTGAAAATCTTACTTATGGTGATGTTATAACTAATTATAAAGAAAAGCTTCCAGCTGATTATAAGTTTGTTAATGATACTGCACCATTAACAATAGATGATACAGAAGATAATGTAATTAAAGTATATTATGAATCAGTTTCAAAAGGAGATATTACTCCTCCAAAAACTGGAATTAATAATGCAAGTTACTTATCAATTACTTGTATTATTGGTATGATAGCATTATCATTATCTAAGAAAAAACAAGAAAACTAATATAAAAAAAGAACCGTTTTAAGAAACGGTTTTTTTAATGCGTTCTAGTTTATCATAAACATATTTTATATTTTGTTCATATCCTTTGTCTTTTGGAATGTAATATTTCTTGTTTTTTAAATTATCGGGTAGATATTGCTGAGGTACATATGCATTTGGGTAGTCATGCGGATATTTATAATCTTTTGATGTTGTTTTGATGTGATCAGGGACTGCGCCAGCTCTACCTGTTTCTACATCTGCTAGGGCTTTATCAAGAGCAATATGTGCTGTATTTGATTTTGGAGATAGAGCCATTTCGGTAACTATAGTTCCAAGAGGAATTCTAGCCTCTGGTAAACCTACTAATTCTGATGCTTGTATTGCAGCCATTACTTTTGGACCGATAGATGGATTTGCAAGTCCAATATCTTCATAAGCTATAACGCTCATTCTTCTATAAATACTATCTAAGTCTCCTGCGGCAATAAGTCTTGCTAGGTAATGAAGGCTTGCATCTACATCACTTCCTCTAATAGACTTCTGAAATGCACTTAAAACGTCGTAATAGCCGTCTTCGTTTTTATCATGTATAAATACTGGTTTACTATTAATCTTCTTTATATGGTCTATATCAACTGTTTTATTGCTTGATGTAGAATATGCAACTTCTAGTAAATTATAAGCAAACCTTAAATCGTTTCCAGAGAGACTAGCGATATAATTTATTGCTTCTTTATCTATTTTAATGCCTTCTAAGTATTCACTTTTAGTTGCCATATTTAATGCTTTTACAATATCAGTTGATTCTAAATCTTTTAGTTCAAATAGTTGACATCTGCTTCTAATTGCTGGATTAATACTATGATATGGATTTGAAGTAGTTAGTCCAATTAGAGTAATAAGTCCACTTTCTAGTTGCGGTAGTAATATATCTTGCTTATCTTTATTAAGTCTATGAATTTCATCCATAATAAGTATGATTCCATCATACATTTTTGCTTCTTCTATTACTATATCTAGATCCTTTTTATTGTTAATTGTAGCATTTAAAAATCTGTATCTAAGTCCTAATTCATTTACTATTGCATTTGCGATTGATGTTTTACCAATACCGGGTCTTCCATACAAAATCATAGAAAATATTTTCTTGTTTTTAACCATATTAGTTAGAACTCTATCTTTTCCAATTAAATGAGATTGTCCATAGACTTCTTTTAATGATTTAGGCGCTAATTTAAGCGCAAGTGGTTTATCCATATTATCACCTTTTTCTAGTACTTATTTTAGCATATTCATGAGAATTTGTATATTCAATAAGGTTGAAATATGTTATAATATTTATGTTGTTTAGATGATAGTTGGTGAGTAATATGGCTAGTAACAATAAAATAGATGAGGAGATCTTAGAATATTTAAATTATATAATTTTTGAAAGAAGACTTACTAAAAATACACAAAAGTCATACGAAGAAGATTTAAAATTGTATAAGGATTTTCTAGGAAAAAGGGGTATAACTTCTATAGTAAAAGTTAGAAAAGAAGATATATCTGATTATTTAATATTTTTAAACAAAAATGAATATACTATAACATCAGTCGCAAGGAAGTTAACTACAATTAAAAATTTTCATAATTATTTATTTCAAAGAGGTATGATTCCTCATGATGTATCATTAACAATTGATAGACCTAAAACAAAAAAAGCTCTTCCAAAAGTAATGAGTGTTGAAGAAGTAGATAGGTTACTGGATATTGAATGTAAAACCCCGTTTGACTATCGTAATAAGGCTATGTTAGAATTATTATATGGAACTGGACTTAGAATTAGTGAATTATTAAATTTGAAACTATCTGATGTTGATTTAGAGAATTGTGTTATAAGATGTATTGGAAAAGGTAATAAAGAAAGAATTGTACCAATTGGAGAATATGTTTTAACTTATCTAAATAAATATCTAGAATATAGACCGGCTTTATCAAAAAACAAAAGAAGTGAATTTTTATTTCTTAATAGTAGAGGTGGCAGTTTAAGTAGATTTAGTTTTTTTAAAATACTTAAGCGGCTTTTAAGAGAAAAAAATATTAATGTAGATGTATCGCCTCATACATTAAGGCATAGTTTTGCGACACATATGCTTGAGTATGGTGCTGATTTAAGAACAATTCAAGAACTTCTAGGACATAGTGATATTTCTACTACAAAAATATATACTCATATATCTAATAATCAAATAAAAGAAGATTATAAGAAATATCATCCTAGAAGCAGTAAAGATAACATAAAAGGAGATTATAACGATGAAATTTAAAAGAGTTTTTCTAATGGTTTTGGATTCATTAGGAGTAGGGGAAGCAAGTGATGCAAAGGAATATGGTGATGTTGGCGCTAATACATTAAAAAATGTAAATGATGCATGTAATTTATTTATACCAAACTTAGAAAAACTAGGAATAATGGATACAATAAACATGAATGATAATGAAAATGTAGAAGCATACTATACAATTGCTAGACCAAAAAATTCTGGGAAAGATAGTTTAGTTGGTCATTATGAAATGGTTGGTATTGAAAACTATATTCCTTTTCATACATTCACTGAAAAAGGTTTTCCAATAGAACTTATAGATAAGATTGAAATGTTAACTAAAACAAGAGTAATTGGTAATAAAGTTAGTACTGATGATGGTTTGGACGTAATTAATGAATTAGGTGATAGAAATGTAGAATATGGTTCACTTATATTGTTTACTACATATAATTCCACATTACAAATAGCAGCTCATGAAGATGTTATACCAGTATCTAAATTATATGATTATTGTAAATTAATAAGAAGATTAACTATTAAAGAAGATTATAAAATAGCAAGAATAATAGCACGTCCTTTTACAGGAAAAAAAGGGAAATATAGATTTACTAATGAAAAATGTGAATATTCTGTTAATCCTCCTGCAAGAAGTGTATTAAATTCATTAAAAGATAAGGGATTTAGCGTTATATCTATTGGTAAAATAAATGATATATTTAATGGTGAGGGTATAACCAAGGTAGTAAAATCTAATCATAATAATAGTGAAGCAATTAATAAATTAACTGATATAATGGAGAAAAACTTTACTGGATTATGTATGATTAATCTAAGTGATTTTGATCAACTTTATGGTCATAATAAAGATGTAGAAGGATACGCTAAATGCATAGAAGATTTAGATGTAGAAATGCCTCTTATATTAAATAAACTTGCAGATGAGGATTTACTTATAATAACTGCAGATCATGGTAATGATCCAACATTCTCAAATGGACATACAAGAGAAAATGTACCGGTTATTATATATAATAGATGTTTTCAATCACCATCTAAGTTAGATATATTAGATACAATGGCAGATATAGGTGCTACAATAGCAGATAATTTTGAAGTAATGAATCCTGGTATTGGTAAAAGTTTCTTAGAAAAATTAAAATAGCAAAAAAGAGTAGGGGAACCTACTCTTTTTCATTTAAAAGATAATAACTACTCTTCAGTATTATCTTTACATCCACAATTACATTTGAAACTATCACATATAGTTTCTTTCTTTTCAGTTGCATCATCGCTAGCACATTCACAACTAACTTTTATTTCATCTAATGTACAACAGCAATCTGTATTGTCATTAAACTTGCAATTTGCAACGTCACATTTTATTTGCTTATTTTTGCTCATGATTTCCCCTCCTATTATAGTTTTAACCAAAAAGGGGAGTTATATACATATTTTAAGGTATTCATATTTTGCATCGAGAATCTAAAAGATGGATAGTTGTTCACCTCGATGCATTAAATTAATAAGGTATATAATGCATTTAGCTACATATAAACATATAATTATATTTTGTTATTGTATATTAGTTGTATATATAAAATAAATATTATTAAAATATATAATCTAAATTGATTTGTAATTTATTTATAACTAAGATGTATCTTATCTTTTTATTATATTGCAGAGTGTATTACTATAGTAGTAATTAGTGTAGTTAAATAATGAATCTTAATAATAGGTATGGTATAACTAAGTAGAAATACAGAATAAATCAATTAAAAAAATATAAAAGGCAACATAATATCAATTATCGGAAGTTGAAAGGTGACTTGATTTTAATAGAATGAAGGCGTTTTTTATATAATATCTTACATGAATTATGATGTTTCAATTTTATTATTTGCTGGTTCTATATTGTTATTGTTGTTTGTTGTAATACTTGCAAGAACTCTATTTAATACATATGACTTCTCATTTGCATATTTAGTATAAAAAGTTATTAAATTAAGTCCGGCATTAGCGCATATAGATTTTACTTTAATATCCCTTGATTTTCTTTTTTTAGTATTATGAGTTGCATCGTTAACTTCGATTAATAGTAATACATCTGTTAAATCCTCATTAAATATTACAAAGTCTATATTTCTAAATAATTCAGTGTAATACCTTTTATTGTTTACTTTTTCTACTATTGTAGCTAGATTAACTTGTGGAATAACTTTATAGTTATATTTTTCTAATTCTTTTAAAATTAAATAAAATTTATATTCATAGTCTGTCATTATATTCTTTTTCTTGTAAATATTTTTTTCTTTTAGTAAGTCTTTTTCCTCTTTAATGATTCCGAAGAATATTAATATTTTTCTTATTATATTTTCTATTATTTGCATATTTTCTCCTAAACAAAAAGTAGTGGTATCTCTACTACTACTCTACTCTATTATATTAATTAATTTTATACTTTTCTCGATTGTATTTCAGCAATTTTTTCTAATACTTCTTTTGCATTTGATTCGTTGATTGCATTATATCCTAATTCTCTTAATGCTTGAACTTTTGCAGTATTTAATTCTTGAGTACGGCTTAATTTTTCTTCATTCTTATGTTCAATATCTTGTTCAAATCTTTTATGTGATTCAGCAAGTTTAACCTTTGATGCAGTTCCATTATGATAAATTGACATTCCAGAGAACATTATACTTTCAAATATAAATTGTTGATCTGGATTAAATAAGAATTCATTTGCGTTTGTAAATCCCATTGATTTAGATATATATGCTAGAATATATTTTAATTCTTTAGAAGAACCCATAGATTGTAAATAATGATATAGATATACAAATGCATTATATGTATCTTTTGTATTATCTTCCTGAAGCTTTTCTTTTAAAAGGTTAATGATATCTGTAAGTAATTCCTGTTCTTTCTTATTAAATCCCTTTAAATCTGTCAAAACTTCACGTTCACTAGCGTCTTTTACACCTTCATTTAGTCTGGTTTCTACATCCATTATATAGTTACCATCTATTTTAATTTTACTAAATTCTTTTTCATTTGCGACATCTAGTAAACTAAACAGCTTAGTAGCTTTTTCATTTGGCCATTCATTTAAATCTTTTAATGCCAAATAGTTATATAACATTTGCCTTGAAACTCCTAAATATTTTGCCAACCTAACCTTAGATATTCCTAAATCACTTAATAATTCATTCAATTTATCCATAAGTGTTTCCCTACCCTTCATTCTATAACAAGTTTAACACTTTTATTTACAAAAAACAAGTGTAAATTTACACTTTTTATTTTACTTATCTATATTAAAAAGAAAAAGTATTTGTTATAATTAAAGTTTATTATAACAAATACCATAATTTTTTATTATCTTTTCTAACTTCTTTAATAATTCCGCCACCTATACATTGGTTGTCTAGATAAAACACACATGCTTGTCCTGGTGTTACAGACTTAATCCTATCGTATTTGACTAATACCTCTTTATCGTTTAGGTATTCTATTTCTACTGGATAATCAATAGCTCTATATCTGAATTTTGCACTACATTTAGTTGGCCTTAGTGAACAATTAAAGTTAAGATTATCTACTATACAACTGTCTGAATATAAATACTCATTATCTTCTCCTAGTGCTACATACAAGATGTTTTTATCTAGGTCTTTTCCAACTACAAACAATCTTTCATCGTTACCCCCAATATCAAGTCCACGTCTTTGACCAATTGTATAATACATAAGGCCAATATGTTCTCCAACTTTTTTATTTGTATCAATATTAATAATGTCACCTGGAATATTTGGTAAGTAATTTTTTAAAAATTCTTTGAAGTTTCTTTCACCAATAAAACAAATTCCAGTAGAATCTTTTTTAGATGCAGTAATTAAATCATATTCCTTTGCGATTTTTCTTACTTCAGTTTTATCTATATCACCAAGTGGAAATAAAACGTTTTTTAATTGTTCCTCTGATAGTTGTGATAAGAAATATGTTTGATCTTTATTAGTATCAAAGCTTTTATAAAGTTTACCATCTTTTATTTTTGCATAATGTCCAGTTGCGATGTAATCAGCACCAAGTCTTTTGGCTTCTTTTGCGAAAGCATCAAACTTTATATATTTATTACACATAATATCAGGATTAGGTGTTCTACCTTTTTTTAATTCATCTAAGAAATATGTAAATACATTATCCCAGTATTCTTTAACAAAATCTATTCTATGAAGCGGTATACCAATTTTTTTACATACCTCAATTGCATCATTATAATCTTGTTCTTGAGGACAGATATTATTATTTAAATTAGGATTACCTAAGAAGTCATTATTAATAGAACTATCCCAATTTCTCATAAATAGTCCGATTACTTCATATCCTGCATTCTTAAGTAGAATAGCCGCAACACTACTATCTACTCCTCCACTCATTCCTATTACAACTTTTTTACTCATAAACTTCACCAACAACAATTATACACTATTTTAATAACATTGTAAAAAGTTTAATAAAATAAGTAGAAATAAATACCTCATATAAAGATACAATAATAATGCCTATTAAAGATATTAATAGTATTTTTATATATTTTTGCATTACTACTCTAAAATTAATAGTTTGTTTTAAAAAAAGTGATTTGAATAATTTAATGGAAAAAGATATAGAATAAAAAGATAATAGCAAATATATAAAAAGTATTATAATTTGATGAGGAAATACATATAAAAATGCTCCTAATATACCTTTTGCCTTATAGCATGAAATAATAGATGAAATTGAAAATCCTACTATAAAACTTTTCATAAAAGCTAGTATGATAGTAATTGGTAATCCTATTATTGATATTCCAAGCAACCAAATTAATAGTACATAACCAATATTATTAACTAATGTATTTAAAAGTGATTTACCATAATTAATACCTGTTGATGTATTCATTAAATCAAAAAAGTTTTTAATACTTACTAGGGCTTTAGTTTTACTTTCTTTACTTATAAAAAATATAAATAGTATTCCAGATATTATTCCAAAAATCATTAGTGTAATTATAATTCTATAAAGTTTTTTCTGCTTAATTATAGAGTTTTTTGCTGCATATAGTTTATTATTCATTATTTCTTCACCCAGTTAATACTATTAAGTAAGTAATAAAGTTATTTATAAATTTATTTTACAAATATCGATAAATTTATTATAATTATATTTGAGGTGTTAAAGATGAATAAAACAGTTATTAAAATTATAACAATAATACTTTTACTAGCAATGGTAGGTTCTTCAATTGCAGCAATAATTATGCAATTTATGCAATAATATAATTTATAATCTATCTAAGTAATAATTAGTGACAAATTTTATTTTGTCTTTTGTTCTTAATTTCTTTTTTATATCATATTTTTTTATGTAAAGGGAAAATATGAAAAAAGAGAAATTTTTAATATCAACAATTATACTTATTATAGGTGGAGCATTAACTAAAGTATTTGGTATCTTTATTAGGATAATAATGACTAGAATAGTAGGAAGTGAAGGCATAAGTTTATATATGCTTATATTTCCTACTTTTTCTTTATTTATGACTTTATCTCAACTTGGATTTCCAATCGCTATAAGTAAATTAATTGCTGAAGATAATCATAATAATAAAAATATTATATTTTCTATAATACCTTTTTCTTTAATGTTAAATATATTCCTTATATTGGTAATTTTTATTATAGCCCCTACTCTTTCAACTAAGTTATTAAAAGATCCTAGAAGTTATTATCCTATACTAGCAATTGCACTTGTCTTACCTTTTGATAGTTTATCAAGTATATTAAGAGGGTATTTTTTTGGTAAACAAAAAATGTTACCTCATGTTATATCAAATGTATTTGAACAAATAGTAAGGCTTATTTTAATAATTTTATTAGTTCCTCGTGCTTTAGAAAAAAGTTTAGTATTTGCGGTATCTTTACTTGTAGGTGTTAATATTATAAGTGAGTTATCTTCTTCATTAATACTTCTTTTATTCTTTCCTAGAAATGCTAAAATTACTAGTAGTGATATTAGACCAAATGTATATAATGTAAAAGAGGTTTTAAGAATAGCCCTTCCTACTACTATGGCAAGGTTAGTTGGCTCTATTGGATACTTTTTTGAACCAATATTAATTACTACTGCGGGGGTTATTAGTGGGATTGGTAGTAATATATTAATTAATGATTATGGAATAGTAGAAGGATATGTAATGCCTCTTCTTCTTTTACCTGGATTCTTTAGTAATGCGATTAGTAGTGCCCTACTTCCTGTTGTTACTAAAGCTTATTATGATAAGCAAATTGATTATGTTAAAAAGAAGTTAAAACAAGCTGTTTTCTATTCACTTTTAATTGGAGTACCTGTTACTATAATATTATTTATATTTCCAGAATTCTTTTTAAAATTAATTTACAACACTAGCTATGGTGTTACATATTTAAGAGTGGTTGCCCCATTCTTCTTAATTTATTATGTTCAAGCACCACTTGCATCGGTATTACAATCAATTAATTTATCAAAGTATATTATGCTTGATAATTTAGTATCAATAATTATTAAAAGTATAATCATCTTCTCATGCTGTTTCTTTTGGGGTATATATGGCTTTTTAATGTCTATCTGTTCAAATATATTAATAGTTACAATTCTTCATTATAAGCATATAAAAAAGGCCTTAAAACAGGCCTAATTACATTCTCCAATTATAAATGGATATTCCACTTTAGTTAATTTAACATTAACCAAGTCTTCACTTTTGTGTTTGTCAGAATAAATTTTAACATGTAAGTAATTTGTGGTATGACCAAGTGAATATTCTCCATTATTTGTTTCTATAAGTACTTCTAGATTTTTACCAATAAATTTATTCATGTATTTTATTTCTTCTTCACGAGATAAATCAAGTAAAATTCTTGCACGACGTTTTTTAGTTATTTCATCTACTTGTGGCATTAAAGCTGACTTTGTACCATTTCTTTTTGAATATGGAAATACATGTAGTTTAGAAAAACCAATTTCTCTAATCGCATCAAGAGATGTTTTAAAGTCTTCATCGGTCTCATAAGGATGTCCTACTATTATATCGGTACTGATACTCATATCTTCTTTTATTGTTTTAATAGTTTTAATTCTATTCATGTATGTTTTAAGATCATATTTCCTATTCATTGCTTTTAATACATTATCACTAGCGGCTTGTATTGGAATATGTAAATGATTTACTACAATAGGGCTATTTTTAATTATATCTAATACTTCATCAGTTAATTCATTTATTTCTATTGATGAGATTCTAAGCCTTTGTAATCCATCAATTTTGACTATTTCTCTAAGTAAACTAGCAAAGTTAGTATTTATATCAACCCCATAGTTTCCAGTGTGAATTCCTGTTAAAACTACCTCTTTAAATCCATTTTCAACGACCTTGCGTATTTCTTCTAAAACAGTATTAAAATCTTTTGATCTACATTTACCTCTAACAAAAGGTATGATACAGTAACTACAAAAGTTTTCGCATCCATCTTGTATCTTTATAAATGCTCTTGTTCTATTTTCATATTTTTCTATAAACATGTCTTCAAAGTTATCATCAAAGTCTCTACGTTTATTAATGATTTTTTTCTTATCTTTAAAGAATTTGTTAATAAGTTCTATGATTCTACTTTTATCATTATTACCAATCGCAATATCAATGTCATCTATAATGTTATTATCATCAGCTTGGATAAAACAACCCATTGCGATAATACATGCATCTTTATTTCTTCTTCTAGCTTGTCTAATTATTTTTCTACTTTTTATATCACTTGTATTAGTAACAGTACAAGTATTTATTATATAGATATCACAAATATCATTAAAATCAGATTCAATAAAATCATGATTTAAAAGTAAGTTTTTTACATATTCACTTTCATATGTATTTACTTTACATCCTAGTGTATATATACCAAATTTCATATACTTCCCCCACTCTCAAAAAAATAAGAGATAATCTCTTATTGTAAGTTTTTTCTAAGTTCTTTTAATGTATTTAAAACTTCTGTGGTTTTTTTAATTTCTTCACTTAATTTATCTAAGTTTGCTGTATTTTCTACTTCTATATTATTAACGTTATCATTAGAGTCTAGTCCAAATACTGGTGATATTATAGGACTATTTTTAAATTTAGTAGTAGGTTTTTCAATATTTTCTGTTTTTACAATATTAGTAGCTGGCTTTAATATTGGTTCTTTAATATCTACTTTTATATCACTAACTTCTACATCCGGTTTTTCTTCCTTTGCTGTTATATCAAAAAATTCATCATCTAGAGTTTTGATTTCCTTTGTATTATATAAAGCTTCTAATTCTTGTATAGAAATAGGCTCATTTCCTTCATCTTTATATTGAACTTCTTCATTCTCATCATATACTCTATCGCTTATTTTATTAAATTCATCTAAACTTATAATTGCATTTTCTTCTTGATTAGATTCAAATTCATCAATTATTTCATCTTTAGTAGGAGCATTTTCTTCCAAGACTTTCTTTGCTTCTTCTTTTTCTTTTTCTAATAGTTCGGCTTTTAATAATTCTTCTTTTAGATTCTTAAGTTCTATTTGAGCTTTTGTTTTTTCTAGTTCTTCATCTTCTTCTACATACTTAATTTCTTCTTTATGTTCTTCTTCTTTTTTAGTGTCTTCTCCATCTACCATTAATACATCACTATATTCTGATAAATCACTAGTATAATCAAGTGGAGGTTCTTCTTTTATTTCTTCTTTTAATGCATCTAGCATATTAGAATCTCCATTATTAAGTAGATTTTGTGCAGCTAGTTTATTTTTCTTTTTATTTATAATATCGGTAATTATTACTAAAATAGTTAGTATTATAATAACTAAAAATAAAGCTGCCATTATTAAAGAATTGTTTTCTTTTATAAATCTAAGAACTATGTCCATTTTACTCACCTCATAAATATGTAATTAATTATGCTAAGAACAAATGTAGAAGCAGTCTCAGTTCTTAAGACTCTACTACCTAAAGAAGTACTTATAAATCCATTGTTAATTAGGATATTTTCTTCTTCATTAGAGAAACCACCCTCTGGTCCTATTACAAATAATATTGTATCACTCTTGCTAACATTTTGTAAGACCTTTTTTAACGACATTGACACCTCATTTACACTACATAAAATTTTGTAGTCGTAACAACAACTAGCAAGTTCTGTTATTTTCTTTATATCAGTAACAGTTGGAACTTTATTTCTTTTGCTTTGTTCACTTGCTTCCTTTACAATTTTTTTCCATCTATCTATTTTTTTATCTGATTTGTCATTTACTTTAATAACACTTCTAGATGCTGATATTGGAATAATTTTATCTACTCCTAGTTCTGTAGATTTTTGAAGTATGTAATCCATTTTTTGTTCTTTAACTAAGCTTTGAGCAATTGTTATATTAGGAATATCATTTTCTATTTGATGGTTTGTTTTTCTTATTATACATTTAACATTTTTGCCAAGTTCTAATATTTCACATATAAATACATCTTTTTCATATACAATTTCAATTTCTTCACCAACTTTATATCTCATTACTTTAACTATGTGGTAACTATCTTCTTCATTTAATGTAAATATATCAAGATTTTTATTTGATTCATTAACAAAATATCTTTGCATATTATTCTCCTTTTATGTAATTATAAACTTCTTCTACAGTTAGTGAAAAATCATTATAATTTGTATTAAACCATTTTATATTCATTTGATTATTAAAGAAAGTATATTGTCTTTTAGCGTAGTGTCTAGAATTCTTTTTTATTAGTGAGATAGCTTCATCTAAACTTATTTCTTTATCAAAATATTTATATAATTCTTTATAGCCAATACCAGTATTAATAGCTTTAGAATGAATGTTTTTTTTATATAATTCTTCTACTTCATCTATTAGGCCATCTTCAATCATTTTATCTACTCTATTATCTATTATTTTATATAAGTTATCTCTAGTTGTAGTTAGTCCTATCGTCACAAAGTCATATAATACAGTATCTGTTTTTTCTGTTTGCATATTATTGTTATATAATTTAGTTAAAACTCTTTCCAGACGCTTTCTATTATTTATATGTAGATTAATATCTAAATTATAACTATTAATTTTATCTAATATTTCTTCATTACTCATTTTTGAAAAGTCATAGGTTTTATCTTCTTTAATGAATTTATAATCATATAGAAGTGCTTTTATATATAATCCTGTACCTCCTACTATTATAACTTTCTTACCGCGTGATAAAACATCATTTATTATATCTCTTGCATCTTTTTGATAATCATATACTGTATACATATTGGTTGGTTCTACTATATCAAAAAGATGATGAGGAATACCTTCTTTTTCTTTTTCAGTTATTTTAGCAGTTCCAATATTAAGATCTTTATATACTTGCATAGAATCGGCATTAATTATTTCTGCGTCAATTCTTTTGGCAAGTTCGATACTCATTTTTGTTTTACCTACTCCAGTAGGCCCTGTAATTACTATAATATTTTTCATAACATCACCATCAATTAGAGATATTGTATCATAAAGATAGAAAAAAAAGAACTAGTAAACTAATTCTTGCATCAGATATTATCTAATTCTTTTTTTAAATTCATCTAGTATTAAATATATATTAGTACAACTCATAAAACATATTACAGATCCTTTATGTTTTAGTAATTTATCTACTGTATCAATACTAATTTTTTCCGAGTTTTTAATTCTTTTTATTAGTGCATCTGAATTAACGGATGGATAATCGCTTTGGCGTTCTCTATCACAATATATATCCATAATATATGCTTTATCAGCTTTGGTTAAGGCTTTTACAAAGTCATCCATTAATGCCTCAGTTCTAGAATATGTATTTGGTAAGAATACCGCAACTATTTCTTTATCTGGATATTTTTGCCTTGCAGCAGCAATAGTTACTTCTATTTCTGTAGGATGATGTGCATAGTCATCTATTATAATATATCCATTAATATCTTCTTCCTTAAAACGTCTTTTAGCGCCTTTAAAGCCACTAATATACTTCTTTATATCTTCTTTATTTATATTGTATCTATTAGCTATAATAATACTTGCTAGTGCGTTTAAAATCATATGTTTACCAAATAAAGGCAATTCATAGCTATCAAATAGTTCATTATTTATATAAACATCAAATTCTGAACCCTTATCAGTTAATTTAACGTTTTTTGCAACTACGTTATTATTGTCATTAAATCCATAATAGATTACATCTTTATCAAATTTAATATCTCTTATATTAGAGTCATCCCCACATGCAACTACTTGTTCTGCTTTATTACCAAATTTTTTAAATGTATCTTTTATTTCTTCTAATCCACCTGGGTAACATTCTGTATGATCAAGTTCTATATTTGTTATAACAGCTATTGTAGGATGATATGCTAAGAAGTGTTTATTAAATTCATCTGATTCTATTACAAATAGTTTATTCTTTTTATCTGCATAACCAGTACCATCTCCAACAAAGTAATTACAACCTACTGTATTTTTTAATATATCACTAATTAGAAGACTTGTTGTAGTTTTACCATGTGTACCACTTATACCAATTGTTTCAAACATAGCTGTAACATCCCCCACTACTTGATTATAATCTCTCATAGTAAGTCCAAGTTCTCTAACTCTTTTTATTTCAGGATGATCTATTGAGAATGCTTTAGAATAAGTAACTATAGTATCACTATCTATTGGATGTGGTTCATGATAAATTTTAATTCCTCTTTTATCAAGGCCTTCTTCAGTAAATTTATATTTAACTGTGTCATCATATCCACTAACATCATTACCTAAATCACTTAATATATTAGCAAGTGTACTCATACCTGCGCCTTTAATTCCAATACAATAATATTTCATAAATTATTCACCTCTATATTTTATTACTTTTCTAAATTAATGTTATTTATTAAATCAGTTGGTACTAAAGATTCTGACTCTAAAACATCTGTTGCACTTAAATCGCTCTTAAGTCTTACAAACTTAGTGGATTCTTTACCATCTTCTTTTCCACTTATCGATACATATATGTAGTTTTCTTTAAAACCATATACGTTTGCTATAGTCCATTTATCTTTAGCAGTATCAAATTCTTTTTCTACCTTTTTAACATTATTAATAGTACTGTTTAACTTATAACCTATAATATTGGAATCTTTAATAATATATAAATATGTATCAGTTGCTAGTAGTTCATCCTTTTTAATTTCTTCATCTAATCTAAATAATCTTTGATATTTATTGGATTTAATCTTTTTATATACAGCATATGTATTTTTATTATCTTTCTTATCATCAATTGCAATCGCATAATTTTTAAAAGTAAATCCATCATTTTCTTTTATATAATCTAATCTAACACTTTTAGTTGCACTTCTTCTACTACATCCAGTAAACATTAAAGCAATAAGTATTATGCTAATTATAGTTATTATTTTTTTCATTTTTTCACCTCTAAGATATAGAATAATTACAAGTTTATTGCATAAGCAAAACTTTCTTTTACATTATAACACGTTCATTATTAATTAGTAAATGAGATTTACTATATTGTACATTTTATTACAGTTTTAATTTATGTATTTTTTTAACATGGCTTTTAGATCGCTTTTATCATAATACCATTTTATTAAGTCTATGAATTCGTCTAATGAGCACCATTTGTATTTTATGCTTTCTTCATTTAGTATTATGTTTGAATCATCATCGGTAGTATATGAAATAAATACGTGTTCAACACAATGCATATTTAATGACTCATATTCAAAAGTAAGATTTAAATCAATTATCTTACTTAAATTTAGATTTGTTTCTTCCTTTACTTCACGTTTTACTGTTTCATACAAATTTATATCCTCGTTTTCTACTCCACCCGTTATTACATACCAAAACGACTCTTTAAATTGTGGATCAGTATCACTACCTAGTAAAAGTAATAATTTGTTTTTTCTTATAATGAATGTTAGTATTTTTTCCATATGTGCAGTCTCCTTTGATTTAATTATTTAAATTTTCCAATAGTCTATTAGATATTAATTCAGCATTATTAAATAAATAAGTTGCAAGATTTGCCCTGAAATAAGCAAATTCCAATAGTCCTTTCTTATTGTTATAGATATACTCTTTATATCCATATGTACTAGAAAGTAATTGAAACATATATAAATAAGGCATTATTTTTAAATCATTATTGCTTAATTTAATGTATTTATTAACTTTCTTTATATAGTCTCTTAAATTAAAAATAACTATTTTTTCATCTTTAATATTTATATCTATATAGCTATATGAATGAATTATTTCCCAAGCAATTGGTAATTTAGAGGCACTAATAAAATCAAGTACTCATATAAATACCTCATCATTATTATAACATTACTATCACCCTTATTAAATAAACTTTTTTTAATATTTGAAACTCCTAAAAGCCAAATATTTATTGACACAATTAAAAGTTAATCTTAAAATAAATATAAGGTAGGATGATTAGATGAAATATTTATGGAACAGATATACAAAGTTTATTTTAACAATTATTATATTTTTTTGCAGTGCTTTTTTTCAATTAATACCCGTTAAACTATTTAATATTAATAATATAACACCAAAGATTCAAATACTATTGACTTTATTTTCAAATATGATGAATATATTGTTACTTGTTTTAATGTATTATAAAGATTTGAAGGAAGATTTTAAAGTTTTCTTAGAAAATAAAAAAGAAATGCTTGAAGAGGGATTTAAAATTTGGGTTATTGGATTAGTGTTAATGGCAGGTAGTAATGTTGTAATAAACCTTTTCTCACCTAATAAAATAGCTGGTAATGAAGAAGCAATTAGATCTCTTATAACTGCTGCACCTTATATAATGCTTTTTAATACTTCTATTTTAGCTCCTTTAATAGAAGAAATTACATTTAGAAAAGCATTCAGAGATATAATTGATACTAAATGGTTGTTTGTTATTATCTCTGGTGTTGTGTTTGGTGGTCTTCATGTTATAACTAGTATTAGAAATGCATATGACTTTTTATATTTATTACCATATTGTAGTTTGGGAATTGCACTTAGTTATATGTATGCTAAAACAAAAAACATATTTGTATCAATATCAATGCATGCATTACATAACTTTTTAATTACATTTATGAATATAATTGCTTTAGGGATGATAGTTCTATGTTAAGTCGTACAGAGAAAAATAAAACTACTAGAAAAAAGATTGATAGAGAAGAAAAGCATGAAAAAAGAATGGCTACTTTTCTAAAAGTATTTAAAATATGTTCTAATGTTTTCTTGTGTATTGCGGCAATACTTATTTATATTTTCTTTATTGCAAATAATACTATTATAGTAAGAGAATATTCACCTGTTTATACTACTCTACCCCAGTCATTTCATGGCTTTAAAATAGCGCATTTTAGTGATTTATATTATACTAACTATACAATTAACTTAGATGAAGTAATAAATGATATTAATAAGACAAAGCCTGATTTAGTAATTTTCTCTGGCGGATTAGTCCACAAAGATTATAAGTTAACTAAACAAGACAATGAAAAATTACAAAAAGCTTTCTCAAAGATTAAACCAACTACTGGTAAGTATTATGTTATAGGTAAAAACGATAATGAAGATACAATAGATATTTTAAATAAAGCTGGATTTAAATTACTAAATGATGAAGAAGAGTTAATATACTTTAATGGTACTACCCCTATTCTTTTAAGAGGCATAAATGAAAAATTTGATATTGATTATGGTGATAATAAAGAGTTATTTAAAATAAATGTGGTACATGAGTCTGATAAAACAGATGAAATACTAAATAGTAATACTCCTGAAGTGATAATATCTGGTAATTCACGTGGTGGACAAATAAGATTACCTTATTTAAGGGGATTTATAAAATTTAATGGCAGTAAAAAATATACTGAAGAACATTATAATTTAGATAAAACAGATCTTTATGTTTCATATGGAATAGGAACTGATAATATTCCAATAAGACTATTTAATCATCCTAGTATAAATCTTTATAGATTAAGAAAGGCTAATTCTTAATCTTTTTTTATTTATAAGGAATTTGCGTTAAAAACAAAAAGTATGGTAGCAACTAATCTCGAATAAAAATTTTAAATTTTATTCTTTTCTTCTGGCAAAGAAATTATATATGCATAAAATACATTAGGAGGGAAATATAATGTATTCTTATAATAATTTAAGACAACCTGTAAATAATATGTATGCTAGATCAATGAACAACAAAATGAATAATAATATGTATAATTCTGGAGATAGATTTTTTGGTGGAGGATTTGTTGCGCCATTATTATTAGGTGGAGTTGCTGGATATGCAATTGGTAATAATAGACCTAATTATTATCCTTATCCATATCCTTATCCAGTACCTGTATATTATAATAACTATTATTATCCATATTATTAAAAAAAGACACTTAAGTGTCTTTTAAAATACTTCAAAATGGTTACCTGAATCTAGATATAAGGTACCTTTTTTATTATTTAATGTTGGATAAATTTCATCATAATAATTAAGCTTTGAGAACTTTGCAATATTTACATAAACATGGTTTCCATCATCCATATAAAGTAAGAATCTACTATTATCATATTCACTTTTAGCGTATGTAATCTCAGATATTTGCCCTCTTACTGAACTTTTGAGCTTTAACATTTCTTTGATAAAATCATTATATACGTCACTATCAACTTCATTTGTAAGTACTGGTACTTTGCATTCTACTATATCAGTAGATATTCCGCCTTCTAATATTAGCTTATCACCTTTTATAAAGAGCGGTTTGTATTCAGTTATATATATATTTAGTACATTGAAAAAGCTTTTTTTAATTTTTACTTCTTTGATGATTGAATTTGTTTTTATGTTTTTCTTTATGGTTCTTGATAGTGTTTTATAAAAACTTGGATAATCTTCTACTTTTGCAAGTTCAATTACTTCTTGATCGGTAAGTAAATTATTTCCATACACATATATATTTTTGATTTTTGTATCTGCAAGATATGATAGTCCAAAATATAAAATAACTAAACAAATTAAAAATATTAATATGGGTACTATTTTAAATTTTATCTTTTTTTTGACTTTTTTTGCCATATGTCTACTCCCAATTAACAAATTCTTGTTCTACTTTTAACTTTACTCCGTAATTATCATATACAGCTGTTTGTACAAATTCAATTAAGTCTTTTATATCTTCTGCGGTAGCACCACCAATATTTATTATAAAATTAGCGTGTTTGTTGCTTATTTGAGCTCCGCCTTTTGTTAAACCTTTAAGACCAATATCTTCAATCATTTTGCCTGCGAACATTCCATCTGGGTTACGAAATACACTTCCAGCTGATGGATATTCTAGTGGTTGAGATTCTAATCTTCTTTTCTTTCTTTCGTTATTAATCTCACTTATTTCATTTCTTTTGCCTGGTTTTAATTTTAATACCGCTTCTAAACAAATATAACCTTTATGGTGTTGCAAGAAAGAGTCTCTATAATGAAATTTCATTTCTTTATTTGCCATAGTAATAATTTTAAGTTCTGGGGTTATTACTTTTACATTTTGAACAATAAATCCCATATCACTTTTATAGGCTCCTGCATTCATGTATATTGCACCACCTATAGTACCAGGAATACCTGATGCGAATTCCAAACCAGACAATGATTTTCTAGTTGCTAGTGCGGATAATTTCATTAAATTATATCCGGCACCAACAATTATTTTATTACCTATTACTTCCACTTTGTTAAACTCATCTAATTTGATAATTATACCATCAAATGTTTTACTACTAAAAATAGTATTAGAGCCATTTCCAAGTATCTTGTAATTAATATCATTGTTTTTAATATATTTTAAAAGTTCAATTAATTTAGTCTCATCTTTAGGGTATACAATTAAACTTGCTTCTCCCCCAACTTTATAGGTAGTATATTCACTTAAACTTTGCTTTTCTAAGTATTTTCCTATGTCATTTTCTTTAATAAATTTAATATGTTTATTCATGCTTTTCACCATCTATTGTCTTTCTCAAAATATCATATATTTTAGTTGCGCTATTATTTATACTTAAAAGTCCACTAGCTTTTTTCATTTTATTATAAATTTCTTTATTTGTTAATATACTATCTATATTATTTATTAAATTATTACTATTAAGCTTATCTTCTTCTAATAATACTGCTGCCCCACATTCTTTTAAAACTAAAGCGTTTTTAACTTGATGATTATGGGTAACATATGGGGATGGAATAAGTATACTGGGTAAGCTTAATGCGGTTATTTCTGAAATAGTAGATGCCCCTGCCCTAGATACAATTAAATCTACATTTTTCATAACTCCAAGCATATCGTTTAAAAACTCAACTATTTTAACATTGCTTGGCAATTTAATTTTACTATATTCTTCATAGTAATTTTTACCTGTTACAAATAATACTTCATAGTCTTTTCCGTTAAATTTTGGAAGTATATCCATCATTTTTTGATTTATAGTATGACTTCCTAGGCTTCCCATTACAATAAGAACACATTTTTTATTATTTGATAATCCATATTTGCTTTTAGGAACTTTTTTTGCGTTGGTTGCTTCTTCACTTCTAGGATTTCCTGTAAATATAACATTAGCGTTTTTACCAAAGTATTTTAGGGAATCTTCAAGAGAAACTCCTATAACTGTTGCCTTATTTTTTAATAGTTTATTTGATAGACCTGGAATAGAATTTTGTTCATGTATAAAAGTTTTATATCCTAAGCTAGTAGATGCTGTTATAACGGGATAAGTAATATATCCTCCTATTCCTAAAACAATATCCGGATTAAATTCTTTTATAATACTTTTACATTTCTTAATAGCTTTGTTAAGTGACGAAATAACTTCAAAGTTTTTTAGAAGATTTTTTCTGTTTAACCCCTTCATTTCTACGCCTATATATTTAATTCCAAGCTCAGGAATTAATTTTGCTTCCATTCTATCGGTAGTACCAATATATAAAATCTCACTTTTTGGTTCTTTTTCTTTAATTTTATTAATAATAGCTAAGGCTGGGAATATATGTCCACCTGTCCCACCTGCACTTACTATCACTCTCATTTAATCACATCCTAGACTATTATACCATATTATATGCAAAAGATGAAGAAAGGAAAAAGCTAGTTATTAACTTTTTCTTTCTTTAGTCTTTTCTTTAGTGCATTAGTTGCTTCTTCTATATCATTAAAATATATAGTGCCTGTTTTTAGTTTTTGATATGTTTCATTACCTTTACCAAGTATTAAAACCATATCTCCTTTTTGTGCCATATTAATTGCTTTTTCAATTGCGCTTTTTCTATCAATAACAACTTCATAGTTATTTCTATCTTTTATATCACTAGTCAACATATCGATTATATCTTTTGGATCTTCACTTCTAGGATCTTCATATGTAAATATTGCATAACTAGCATTATCAGTAACACATTTACCCATTATTGGTCTTTTTAGATAATCTCTTTCTCCTGCAGAACCAATTACTACTATACTTCTATTTATATCTAGTGTATGTACAAAATTAAGTAAATTAGTAATTCCATTAGGTGTATGTGCATAATCAACCATAACAGTAAAATCTTGCCCCATATTAGGAATTATATCAAGTCTTCCAGATACCTTTATATATTTGATATTACCTTTAATCTTATCTATATCAAATCCAAGCGCTACACAACAAGCAATTGCGCCCATTAAATTGTATACATTAAACTGTCCTAAAAGAGGACTTTCTATATTATAGGTTTTGTCTAAATATTTAAATGTAATATCTGTTTTATAACTATAAATTTTACTATCAAGTACTCTAAATGTTGCATCTTTATCATATCCATATGTTAATATTTTGCCGTGAGTTGATGATAATATTCTTTCATAAAATGGATCATCTATATTAAGTACTGAAAAACCATCTTTAACTACTTGTTTGAATAAAGTTGATTTACATTCAATATAATTTTCAAATGTTTTATGTATATTTAAATGTTCTCTTGTGATATTAGTAATAATTCCACCATTAAACTTGATAGTATCAAGTCTATGTCTAAAGAAAGCTTCACTACTTGCTTCCATTGCTACATATTTGCATCCTGCATTAACAAAATCATAAAAATATTCAAATAGCTTATCACTATCCGGAGTAGTATTATTTATTTCTTTATTGAATTTATAACAACTTCTACCATTAGTTCCTATATAACCACAAATATCATTTCCTAATAGCGTTTGAATGATTGTTGCAGTGGATGTTTTACCATCAGTACCAGTAACTCCAATTATTATTAATTTTTCTTCTGGATGATCATAAAATTTAGAACATATTATTGGAAGAATTTTGTTTGTATCTTCTACTTTAATTGTAGGTATATCAAAATTGACATCATGACTAACTACAATTGCGCTTGCCCCATTTTTTATCGCATCTTCTATAAAATCATGTCTATCTGTATTTACTCCTTTTGTACATACAAATAAGTCCCCTGGTTCTATTTCTTTTGAATTAATTTTAATACCTTTTATTTCAGTATCATAATTACAATCAAATAATTCATTTAATTTTTTCATTATATCAACTCCACTACACTAAATTATACACTATATTTACGTAAAAAGTTAGATTTATCATTGAATTATACACAAATTTACATTATTATTAAAGAGGTGATTAAAATGAAAATAAATATAATTAATGCATGTAGCGATTTAGGAGTAAATGTAGATGGAAGCCGTTACTCCCCTATTAAAGTAAAAGAATACTTAAAAAATAACGAAAGTATAAATAAAATTATTGATGTTTTTGCAGAAGATGTGGTAAAAAGCAATGACAAAAATGATTTAGAAAAGAATATTGAGCCATTAAATAGGTTTAATGATAAATTATATAGCATTGTAAAATCAGCTAAGGGAGAGGGCGTATTCCCATTAACAATTGGTGGAGATCATAGCGTTGTAATAGCTTCTGCCCTAGCTGATATTTCGCATGAAGATAGTCTTGGTGTAATTTGGGTAGATACACATCCTGATTTTAATACATTTGAGACAACCACTTCAGGAAACATTCATGGGCTTCCTCTTGCGACTATTACAAATAATAACGGAACTAAGCTTACAAAGTTTCATAATGGGAATTTCTTTAGAAATGAAAATACTGTAATTATAGGTGCTAGAGATATTGATCCACTTGAACAGGTTAATCTTGATAAGGCAAAAATAAAAGTATACTCTACTAATGATGTTAAGACTAAAAATATTAGAGAAATTGTACAAGAATCAATTGATATTGCACTTAATAAAACAAATGGAATTCATTTAAGCATTGACATAGATGTATTAGATCCTATTATTGCACCTGGTATATCTGTTGGATTTAGGGATGGATTAACTAAAGAACAATTATTTGAAATAGTTGATGTTTTTATGGAAAATAAAGATAAAATTAAGTCAATTGATGTGGTTGAATTTAACCCATTAACTGATATTGATAATAAAACATTAAGAATCACAGTTGAACTTATCGAAAGAATTATAGAAAAATTAAAAGAGCTTTAGAGCTCTTTTTTTGTGTTATTTTTCAAATTGGGAGTTATATAGTTTTGCATAGAAACCATTTTTCTTTAGTAATTCCTCATGTGTTCCTTGTTCAACAATATCACCACTATCCATAACAAGAATTAAATCAGCATTTTTGATTGTTGATAATCTATGTGCAATTATGAATGAAGTTCTACCTTCCATCAATTTATCCATAGCTTTTTGAATTAATATTTCTGTTCTTGTATCTACTGAAGAAGTTGCTTCGTCTAATATTAGTATTTTAGGATCTGCAAGTATTGCTCTTGCAATAGTAAGAAGTTGTTTTTGCCCACCAGAAATATTGGTTGTTTCTTCATTTAATATCATATTATATCCATCTGGTAATGTTTGAATAAAGTGGTGTACGTGTGCCATTTTGCAAGCTTCTATTACTTCATCATCAGTTGCTTCTAACCTACCATATCTAATATTTTCCATTATAGTACCATTAAATAACCATGTATCTTGTAGTACCATACCAAATAATCCTCTTATATCTTCTTTTCTATAGTCATTTATATTATGACCATCTACTAATATTTTTCCAGAATTTAAGTCATAAAATCTCATTAGAAGTTTAACTATAGTAGTTTTACCAGCCCCTGTTGGACCCACTATTGCTATCTTTTGTCCTGGTTTTACCTTAGCTGAGAAATCATTAATAATTATTTTATCTTGATTGTAGCCAAACTTAACATTCTTAAATTCTACACTACCTTCTATTTTATTAGTAGGAATAAATTTTTTATTTTTTTCTTTTTCTTCTTCTTCATCTAAAAACTCAAATACTCTTTCACTAGCCGCAACCATTGATTGTAGCATATTAGATATTTGTGCAATTTGTGCGATTGGATTAGTAAAGTTTTTTGTGTATTGAATAAATGATTGAATATTACCTACTGTAATTCTTCCTATTATAGCAAAGTAACTACCAAGTATTGCGATTACTACATATCCTAAGTTACCAACAAAGTTCATAATAGGATGCATTAGCCCTGAGACAAAGTTACTTTTCCAAGCAACATCAGCAAGTTTATTGTTATCATATTCAAATTTAGAAATCATTTTATTTTCGGCATTGAATACTCTTATAACGCTTTGATTAGAAAACATTTCTTCTACTTCGCCATTAACATCAGCTAGATAATCTTGTTGAGATTTGAAGTAACCTTGACTCTTTTTCATAATAAATGCAATTATTACAATTGATAATGGAAGAGTTAAAAGTGCTACTAATGTCATAATCCAATCGATTGAGAACATCATAATTAGTATTCCTATTATAGTTGCGACTGACGAGATTACTTGTGTTGCTTCTATATTTAGGTTTTGTGATAATGTATCTATATCATTTGTAATAACTGATAATATTTCACCGTGTGTTTTATTATCATAGAATTTCATAGGAAGTTTATTAATCTTTTTAGATACTTCTTTTCTTAGTCTATATGCAAGTTTTTGTGAAATATTAGTCATTATAATACCTTGTATGTATGAAAATATTGCACTGCATATATAAAGTGCTAGTAAGAATAATAAGATTTTACCAATTTTAGTAAAGTTAATACCAGCTCCACCTGTATATTTACTTATTACTCCATTAAATAGTTCAGTAGTTGCATTACCAAGTATTTTTGGTCCTACTACACTAAATACTGTACTAGCAATAGTAAATAGTATAACTATTATTAAAGCAATTTTATATTTTGATAGGTATCTCCATAGTTTTTTTACAGTCCCTTTAAAGTCCTTTGCTTTTTCCGTAGCTATAGGAGGTCCACCTTTATGTTTAGGCATTTTTAATCTCCTCCTCTCCTAATTGTGATGAGGCAATTTCTTTATATACTTCACAATTTTTTAATAATTCATTATGAGTACCCATTCCAACAATTTCACCTTGTTCTAGTACAATTATTTTATCAGCATTCATAATACTACTTATTCTTTGCGCTACTATTAGAATAGTGCTATCCTTTGTATATTCTTTTAAAGCTTTTCTAAGTTTTGCATCTGTTTTAAAGTCGAGTGCAGAGAAGCTATCATCAAATATGTATATTTCTGGATTTTTAGCAATTGCTCTTGCTATAGCAAGACGTTGTTTTTGTCCACCAGATACATTAGTTCCACTCTGCGAAATTGGACTATCAAATCCATCTTCTTTTTTATCTATAAATTCTAATGACTGACTTATTTGTGCAACACGCTTCATTTCTTCTTCAGTTAGTTTTTGATTACCTAATTTTAGGTTAGATGCAATTGTACCTGAGAAAAGCACTCCTTTTTGAGGAACAAATCCAATTTTTTCTCTTAAGTCTTTAATTTTTACATCTTTAATGTCACATTCATCTACTAAAATCTTACCACCAGTTACATCAAAGAACCTTGCAACTAAGTTAATTAAAGTAGATTTACCACTACCAGTTGAGCCAATGAATGCAACAGTCTCACCTTTATTTACAGTAAAGTTAATGTTTCTTAATACATCTTCTTCAGCATCTGGATATCTAAAATATACATCACGGAATTCTACTTTGCCTTTAGTCTTTTCATTAAATTTCTTTGGTTTTATTGGATCTTTTACAGTTACCTCTTTATTTAATACTTCAGCAATTCTTTTAATTGAAACAAGTGCTCTTGGCATCATTATGGAAACCATTGAGATCATTAAGAAGGCCATTATAATTTGCATTGAATATTGAATAAGTGCCATTAAATCACCAATTTGAATAGTTGCGTTATCAATTCTATCTGCACCTACCCAAATTATTAATATACATATTGCGTTCATAATGAACATCATTGTTGGCATCATTACAGACATAACTTTATTTACAAATAAGTTAACTTTAGTTAAATCTTTATTTGCTTTATCAAATCTTTTTTCTTCATATTTTTCAGTTGCGAACGCTCTAATAACTGGTAATCCAGTTAGAATTTCTCTTGATACTAAGTTAACTCTATCAAGTAATTCTTGTACCTTTTTAAAGTTAGGAACAGCAACAAAGAATAGAACTAATATAACTGCAAGAATAGCTACTAGTGCTACCCCTATTACCCATGCCATAGAACTATCTTTAACTTTTAAGAAAGCTCCTATACCAATTATTGGCGCATATACAACGACTCTCATAAGCATTACTATAAGCATTTGTATTTGTTGTATATCATTAGTAGTTCTAGTAATTAGAGAGCTTGCACTTAAGCTTTCAAACTCTTCATTTGAAAAACTCATTACTTTTTTAACTACTTTACTTCTTAACTCTTTAGCAAATGCACTAGATAATCTACTAATTAAATATGAATTACAAATAGTAATTAATGCAGATACCAATGTTATCCCTAACATCTTTAGACCTGTTTTAGCAATATATTTCATTTGTACTTTTTCTATATCAAGTCCAACTGCTTTATATTCTTCTTTAACTCTATTTATCGCATATTGCTTTACTACAGACTCTCCCATACTATCCATTTTAGCTTTAATAGTATCTATGGATATATCACTAGGTATATTAGGGTTGGTCTTGCTTGTATTCATACTCTTCATTTGCTCCATCGCAGACAAAATAGAAAGCGGTGTAGAGATCTCTTTTTCAATTGATGATAGCGTATCATTATTAACATTCTCTAGAATATACAATGATTCGTTTTTAAGAGATGGATAAAGTTTAACATATTCATTATATTTTTTACTTTCAAGATTAGATTTTGATATCTTAGTATAATTATCTAATATATCTTGCTTATCATCCATAAACATTTTAAGTTCATTGTATGTTTCTTCTCTCATTACTATTGGTGATGCATATTCTATACCATTTTGTTGTATACCAACATTTACTATATTTGAAGTATATGAAGGTAATGCAAGATCACAATTAGCTAAGAGTACTAAGAAAATGATTATAAAACCTATTTTAGGTAAATGTTTTTTTAATATTTTTAAAATCTCTTTCATTATTTTCCTCCTTCTTCATAAAATGCACTTTTTAATAAATTTAATTGTTCATTATAATACTTTTTAATTATATTTAACTCTTCTATTTCATTTACTAATTTAGTTAAATTATCCATAAAAAGCATTATTATTATATGTAAAAGATTTAATATGTCACACTCATTTTTAATAACAAGATAATCTTTATTTATATGTTTTAAAAGATATTCCTCCAACGTTTTATTAGGCCTTTTTCTAAGAAGTTCATTAGCAATTAAGTAATTCATATTTAGAAATACTTTCTTTATAAAATTTGAATTATTATTTTTTATTATATTATTGCTAAGTAATGTAAATAAGTTTCCAAATGTAGAAAATATCTCTCCATTATTATCATTTAATGTTTTTATAATAACTTTTTCGAAGTTAGCTTTATACTCATTTAAAAGATAAAAGTATAAATCTTCTTTATCAGTAAAATACATATAAAAACTACCCCTAGATATATTTGAATTCTTAATTATTTGATTAAGTGATACATCTTGATAGAGATTATTTGAAAATTCTTTTTTTGATGCATCTATTATCTTTTGTTGTTTTTCCTGAGATAAATTATAAAATGTTTTACTTGGCATATTATCACCTTCTAATTATGAACTATTTAATTATAGTATGACAGGTTGTCACATGTCAATTAAAAAAAGAAATTTATTAATACCTAAAAGAAAGAAATTTTGTTACTTTTTTAATCTTGTATAATATCCTACATCATTACCAAATTTATCAATTTGCATCATTTTTCGTGCTACAGCAATCGCATGTTT
>HF996862.1:0-182 GCA_000432595.1 Clostridium sp. CAG:710
GCAGTTCCACTTACAGAATTAGATTTAAGTCATGCAGATTATTTAAAAAGTATTGACTTAGACTCTGCTCCAAATTTGAAAAAATGGAATCTAAATACCAAAAACCCTATAACATTTAAGTCATTTTCAAGTAAAGGATATGGCCCAATTAATTATAACTGGAATGATACAACAGTAGGGGA
>HF996862.1:271-386 GCA_000432595.1 Clostridium sp. CAG:710
TCATGGAACAAGACAAAAAGCATTTTTTAACACACACATAAAAAAATTAATAATATTGGATGAATCAACAACACATAAATTAGAAGTAACTAATACAGACAAGTATGGTTTGTTT
>HF996862.1:494-614 GCA_000432595.1 Clostridium sp. CAG:710
GGAAGGGTCATTATACAGCCTAGATATTAAAAGCATTACTCTTCCTAATACATTAACAACAATTGGAGATGGTGCACTTCAAGCTAATGAATTGAAAAGTATAACAATACCATCATCTGC
>HF996863.1 GCA_000432595.1 Clostridium sp. CAG:710
GTCCTACTGGACCTCAGGGTATTCAAGGTGAAATAGGAGCAACCGGTCCTACCGGTCCTACTGGCCCTCAAGGCATTCAAGGTGAAACTGGAGATGCTCCATCTTTAACAATTGGTACAGTAACAACAGGTGCTCCTGGGACAGAAGCAGCCGCAACAATAACAGGTGCTGCACCTAATTACACATTAAATTTAACAATTCCTCAAGGTCCTACTGGCCCTGCTGGTGCAGGAGGATAAAAGCATTAATTTAATTAATTACTACTTTTTAGTCTTACAAATTTATAAAATGTAAGACTTTTTATTATTTGAAACTAAATTTTAATGTATATTAACATTTACCACCATTATCTTTAAAATTAATAAGTGCATATTTAGAATATCTAAATATCTCCAATTTATATTTAGTAATATCTTCTACACTATTAATACCATCAATACCTATATGTTCTGGTAATATGTTTAAACAAATGCCTATAAATGGTTTTAGAGTATCACTAAAATATTTAACATGATGCTTAAAAAATAATCCTGCTTCTAATACCAAGTATTTTATATCCACAGTTAAATAGTTAATAATGTTTGTTTTTAAAATAATTGGTGTTATTCTTTTTGAATAAATTCTTAATACATTGTCCCCTATAACATCTTTTATTAATCCGACAGTAGTAGTTTTACCGACACTACCGTTACTAATATTGTTTCAAAAGTTCTATTATTGATAATATAATTAAATAATTTATCTAAACTTTCCATAATATCTTCGACAATGATTACTTTGATTTTATCATTATTAAGATTGTTATATGTTTATTCATCTAAAACATAAGTATAATCCGGATGCTCCATACTATATTCTTTTATTTTTTTCCTTGTATCAGAGTTTATAAGGTACCATCCACCTAAATCATCATATCTATTTAGATATATTGGAAAATATAAAATACTACTTCGTTTGGGTATGACAATATATTTTAAAGTTCTAACAAAATCAAATTTCATATTTTTATTAATATTTACTATCTTTTCTATTTTAAATATCTTTTCAAGCTCAAGATAGCTTAATATATTTTGTTTCATATTACCCCATTCCAAATTGATTATATCATGGAATTATATTTGTAGTAATTTTTTTATAAAAAGAAAAACTCATATTCCCATTTATTTAGTTGACTTTGCAAGCTTATTTACCACAATATTGTTTATATTTTTCCCGACCACATGGCTATTTTTAAGGCTTTTTACCACTTCTTCACAAGAGAAGTGACAAAGAAAAAGCAGGATTTCTCTTGCCATAATAATCTATCTATATATTCCTTTATGTTCATTTGTTGTTAGAGTCATATGATCAGAATATGTTCCATCATCAGATTGGAAATTATAATCTGCTGGTTTTTCCATCATTTTTTTATATTCTTCTCTGAGTGCCTTTAAACTATCAGCAGAATGTATGGATTTTGAAAACCCTTGATACTTTCGTGTTTCTTTTGTTTGTAAATAGTTAAACATCATAAATTTACTATTATCAAATGGAATACCATTCAAAAATGATTGATACTCTTCATCAGTTAATGAATAAATTGCTGGATAAAAACATTCTTGTCCATTTGATAAAACTATTTCAGGATTTGTAACATCATATACTATATGAATTGTTTCTCCTTTAGTATTTACTCTACTAAATTCTAAAAATGCATGTCCCTCAGGTCTTTCGTTATTCAATGTGGTTAGTACATTTAGATAATTTACTTGATAATCAAATAACCCCATGTTATTTAGCATTAATAGAACATTATTGGCTAGGGAAGCCTTTTCAGCACATTTTGCAATACCCTTTTCTTTTATTTGAGACATTGAACAAATTCTTATATCTTCATCATCAGTTTTAGTTCCATTATACATATAAAATGTAAGTCTATTTTCCTGTTCTGCTGTTCCATAGTATTGGCTAATTTCCGATTGAAGAAGATTAAATATATCAATCATGTGATTAAATCCATCCTTGAGTGGTAATTGAGATATTTTTGGCATCATTGTATACTTCAGTTCCATTTTCGGCTGTGCCACTACTTTGATATAGTTTAACAAAGGCATCTCTTCATTTAAAACTAAATCTATATTATCTTTATTTACTTTACCTTGTATTATTCTTAAACTTGTATTTCAACATCTTCTAATAACAACACCTACTAATGGTTTATAGTAAGACTTTTCAAGTAGTTCAAATTTCAAATAAAAATCCATAACAACTTCATCTGTTTTAAATTTTTCTCTGCTTGTATTAGATTTTAATCCGTCCATTACTCTTACAAACTTTTATTGTTTAACTTTTTTAATAATTTTAATATTCTTGGAGAAGTTATTATTGAACCATCATTGCTTTCCATCATGTTAATAGCTACATCAATATCATACCATTTAACTTCTGATACTTCCTCTTTTTGAAGGATAAAATCCTTCTCAGTCTTATTAATATATGTGTAGTAGAAATGTGCAGTATGGGGTTCTTCCAAATTAAGTTCAATCAATTTCTCTTCTAAAATATCAGCATTTAATTCTTCTTTAACCTCACGAACAACAGCCGATTCCAAACTAGAATCACATTTTTCAACATGGCCTGCACATATAGACCACTTATTTGGGTTATGTTTTTCAAATTCACTTCTTTTTTGAAGCAATATTTGGTTTTTATAATTAAGTAAAAAAACTATAACCTCATTTCCAACTAATGATTTGTTTTTCATAATTAAAACCCTCTTTCATACATCTTCATAATAACTAATTCTATTTAAATTTAATATTTTTAATGCTAATAAGATTGTTGTTATCATCAAATTCTAATTTAAATAGTTCAGGACACTTCCAGTTTCCATCGAAAACTAATTTATTATTAAAATATATTTCAACTAATTTAGTTTCTTCATTTAATTTAATATTACACCATTTTTTTAACATAGCAGAAATAGCAGTTCCATGAGATATAATTGCTATTTTTTTATCTCTATTTACATCCAATATTTCAGATAATGCCTCATTCATTCTTTTAGATACTTCATTAACCGATTCTCCATTCGTAAGTTTATAATCCCAATTTCTAAATTGGTCTTCAAAAAAGGTTGAAGGTAATTCTGATATATTATTAACACCAAATCTTCTTTCTCCTAATCTCTCATCTACGTTTAAAATAATATTATTCTTTTCAGCTATATATTTAGCTGTTGACATAGCTCTTACATAGTGCGAAGAGTATAAAGATTTCTACTTTTAGTAATTCCGGTAAATTACTCATTTGTTCTGCATACTTTTCTCCATCAACACTTAATAGATTTTTTTCATTCCTTATTTGTTCTATTTCATTGACTTTATATTCTCCAAGAAATTTTCTAAATGGTTGTGAATGTCTTGAAATGTACACAATAGTCATTATAAATCACATACCTTCCTATAACTAATTATATCATAAAATTTCCCTTATCTGTGTGACAAAGGACATTTTTTTGTTTTACCTTTTATTTATAAGGACTTTATTTTGAAAATAAAAGTCTAGATACAGTCTAGCATTTTCATTAAATCCGTTATATTTCAATGCTTTACGAATTTCTTACCACTGCCACATGGCCTTTTGTATTGGGAATTTTGACAGTTTTTGGGAGCACTCCACAGCACTCGGCAAACCTAGCAGAACGTATCTAAAATTTATAATTGTTGAATTTTTTACAATTTTTTAGTAATTGTTTTTTCTTCAAATATTGGAGTATTAATAGTTATTCTTTTATTATCAAAATCTATAGTTGCTTCAGCATCATATGGTATTATACATCTTGGAACGGAATGTCCAAAATTAATATTATACAAAACAGGTGTTTTTAAATCTGCAAATACCTTTTTGTAAACTTGCTTATACTCTTCATAGTATTTTTCATCAATAGGTTTACCAACAATAACACCTTTTACGCTTTCCAATACTTTATTATTCTTAAAAAAGTTCAATACTATTTCCAATTTATCAGGATGCATTCTTTCCTCAGAAGTTTCTATAAATAGTATTTTTTCTTTCCATTCATCTAAGGTTGGTAATATATTATATTTAGTGTATATTTCATTTTCATTTCCATATCTTTCACTTGTATAAATATCGTATAAACTATCTAGACATCCACCATATAATTTTCCTGTTATTTTTCCTTTACCATTCAAAACTTCAAATCCATGTTGCTCATTTTGAGATTTTCTTGGTTTTCCAACTTCTTCATTACCATAGCTTTCTCTATCAAAATACCATATTGGGCTTGATATTATTTCAAAATTAGATTCATTCATAAAATACTTTTCAAAATATTGTTTTGTATATGGCAACATCTCATTATCTAATTCTGCTAGATCAACTAATAGACAAGGACCATAGAAAGATGAGAGTCCTAATTTATTTAACATTAAGTGGTTGTTTGTTGTATCAGAAAAACCTGTAAATAATTTCGGATGATTTTTAACTGCATTTATAAATTCCTCATCTTCCATTAAGTATGGAATTGTTTTATATGTATCATCTCCACCAATAGCACAAATAATTCCTTTTATACTGTCATCCATAAAAGCCTGTTTTAAATCACCCGCCCTTGCTTCTGGATGCTTTTGAAGATAATCCATATCTTTCAATGCATTTGGCATTATAACCGGTATTAATCCAAAGTCTTCTAATCTTTTAATTGCTATATCTAACTCATGTTTACAAAAAGGCATTCCTAATAGCCCTCTAGATAAACTAATAATTGCAACTTTATCCCCTTTATTTAATTTTTGTGGTTTTATCATAATTATCAACTCCTATTTATATTATATCATTAAACTTTTATTTTTTAGATACGTTTTGTATTCAATTTGAAATTAAAATTTAAACACATGTTTTACCTTTATTTTATAAGGGTTTGTAAGGATTTTCAACGTATCTAAAACGTATCTAAGGCAATGAACACTTCAAAAATTACCTAAAATGTGGAATCATAGAAAAACCCGCAATCCCTTTATTTATGCGGGTTTGCAGGTTTATTTACCACAACATTGTTTATATTTACGACCACTGCCACATGAACTTTGTACTCCCATATTATCTGTATTATTTGTATTTATAATATTACCTGTATTTCAGGCTTTTCCAGACTAGGTAACATCTATATTATTTGTATTATCTGTACTATTTATATTATAAATATTTCTCTACTGTGGACAAATTGTGGACACCGTCCACATCCGTTCACTGCTAACATTATACCATATTTCAAAGTTCAATAAATTGTGCGAATTGTAAAATCATACATTTGTGTTTTTTCTGTTCATAATTATATACTATATATTAAGATTAGTCAAACTACCGAGATTCAATTTTATATTCTATAATTTTATTTATCGTTTCAGATTTTGATATATTATCAAATAATTCTGTTGCATATTTTCTAGAACTTTCTGTGCTAGAAATATAAAAGTTTTCTGTTGTTTCTATATTTTTGTGACCTAGTAAATCAGCAACATCTCTTATCTCTATACCATTGTTTAATATTTTAGTTGCATAACTTCCTCTTAAATCATAGAATCTACATTTTTTATTCCTAACTCATTATGGATTATTTTATATGGATACCTTGTTATGTCAGTTCCTATATATGCTCCATTTTCTTTTGTAAAAATCAAATTATATCTTTTGCTATCTTTATTACTTATTTCTTCTATGACTATTCTATGCTCAACTATTTTTCCATATTTATTTTCAACATCTTCAAGATTATAATAAATATACTTTCTTCAATATAGTTTTTGCAGATAGTCTTGTTTATTCTTATAATTTTGTAATGCTATTTTTAAAGTTTGACTTATATGAACTTTTCTTGTTCCCGTTTGAGTCTTGGTAGTTCCTATAAATCATCTTCCTTTATCATCTTTAGGTTTATCATATACATTATGCTCTATATTTATTATTCCCTTTTCAAGGTCAATGTCATCCCAAGTTAATGCACCAATAACATCAATTACACTAAAGTATATTCTTCTTTTTCACTATCCCAAAAACTTCTAATTTCTTTTTCTTCAAATAGATTAGTAATTGTTTGTAATTTATTATTCATTAATTATCACATTCTCTCGTTTATATATTTGGTTATGTAATAGTAGAGAATTATTCAAAATTCCATTTGATTTGAATATCTCTACTATTTGTTTCTTCATTTAACTTTCCAATATAGATTTTATCTATAAATTCATCGACAATAACTCTATTTAATTCTTCTAATTTTTGATATTTATTAAATATCTCTTTATTATTTTTTGAAGATTCTTCTTTCATTTTATAATAAGCTATTTTCTTATTAATAGATTTAATTTGATCTTTATAGGTATCTTCATCATTATTATAATTAGTGATTAAATCTTTAAATTGTTCTGGGGTAACAACACCATTAACTTTATCTTCGTAAAAATTTCTTAAATAATTTCTTGTTTTAGAAATTTTATTATTAATATCATCTCGTTGTTTTTCTAAAGATATAATTTTTTTATTAAATCTATTTTCTTTCTTTTTTGAATCTAAATTTTCTAATTCATTTTCATCATAAAACTTTTGAATCTTCTTATTAATTGCATCTAATACTAGATTTGCAAGTTCATCATATCTAATTGAAGACTTATTTATACAATCATCATAGCCATCACGATTTCCAGAACATAATAGATATTCATGTTTAGTAGAGTTCTTTTTTCTCATATAATCTTCACATTCTTATTTGATGTTCTTAAAAATTTTGAAATAATTGCCTTTATATAATCTATATTAAACATATTATCAATCCTCCTAGATATTAACATATCTTTATCTAATACCATTAGATCATATTTCCTTATTAAAATTTTATATTAACATTAAAAAAAGGGGATTTTTCCCCTTAATTGTTGTCATTATTTTATATTAAATGTCTTAACTTCTTTATTTTCAATTTCTTTTAGCGCAACCTTTTCATCACTAAATTTCCAATCAATTTGATAATCAGGTAATAATTTAGATTTGATAGGGTTAATTCTAGGAATTAGAATAACTGCTTCAAAATTATTTAATAATTTTAAATCTTCAACAGTAATTAGTGGTTCAATTCCTTTTTCAGTTTGTTGATTTCCACATAGTTTTGAAATATCTTCTAATGTTTCAGTATCATTCGCTAATAAATAAACAATATTTCCAAACACCATTTTTAATATTTCAGTTCCCTCTGCACCATAAGTATTTCTTAACTCTAATATACTTCTTATAAATATACTAAATTTAATATTAAAACTTCTTGCAAGTGTAAGCATATTGTTGAAATCCTTAATTGGAATTAAGTTTTCGAAATCATCAATTACGACATTTAATCTACGAGTTTTATCATTAGTATTTGTTGCAGCATAATAACATTCTTCAATTATTAAAGGAATTAATCTTCTAGAAGTTGACTTATTATTACTTATAATAAATAATGCAGTTTTATCTTTTTGAATATTTGTCATATCAAAGTTAGATGAAGATAACATTTTTAATAATGTTTCTCTTGATGCAAATAATCTCATATTTTGTATAAATACTGATAGAATACTACCTTTTGTTTCATTTGGTGCTAATATAATATTAGAAAGATTAATGTATGTTGGAGAAGTCTTATCATATTTTTTAACTTCTTCTGATAATTTATCAAATTCTGATACTAGATTTAATAAACTACTAATATTTACTTCTTCTTCCTTTGCATTGTCAAATAGATATAGTGCAAGTCCTATGAATAATGATGTCGCAGAATTGTTCCAAAATGGATCAATACTAGCATTAAATGTTTCATTACAACAGAAATAGTAACCAACATTCTCTAATAATTCTATTGTTTTGTCCTTTTGACCATTCTTATATAATTCATAAGGTAAACTTAATGGATTATAATTATTACCAAGAGTAGGATTATCTAAATTGATTACAATAGTATTGTAATTTTGTTTTTTTAGTTCTCCTGATAAAATATCATAAATTTCTCCTTTTACATCATGAACTATAAATGACTCTTGTGCTTTAACTGCAAGTCTTAATTGTGGTAACATTGTTGATTGAGTCTTACCACTACCTGTTGAACCAATAACCAAAGTATGAGCTTCATCATCTTTAATATAAAGATTATTTTCATCATACATCATTGGTATTCCTGATTTTTTAATTTCAGAATCATAACTGACTGGGGTTAGTTTAGATTTTAATTCTTCAACTGTTGCCCATCTTGAATATGCCATGCATATCACTCCCTTTCAATAACATTATAGCATTTGCATTTTTGACAGACTTAAACAAAAATGACTTTTATGTAAAAGCGTGGTATACTACTAAATGAGTGGGTGATACTATGTTTTCCAACGATTTAGTTTGTAACATAATTGAGTATTTAAATAATAACATAAATAAAGAAATAACTATTGATGAGTTAAGCTTGTTATTTTACTTTGATAAATCATACATAATGAGAAGATTTAAGAAAGAACTAAATATATCTATACATGAATATATCAATACAACGAGAATATATAATAGTTTGAAGTATTTTAAAGATGATAATTATATATTAAGTATTGCTTTTAAAAATGGCTTTAATTCATTAGAATACTTTTCGGAAGTGTTTAAAAAGAATATGGGAGTTAGTCCAAATATTTATAAAAAATATTCAAATTATAAAAATATTACTGATAAAGAACAAGAAAAAATCCTAGATAATTTATCTAGAATTATTAACATCAAAACTAATGTTTTAAATTATTTAAATCACAGAAAACCTATTATCAGCAACTATGTTAAAAAATTTGAACTTAAATGAAATTATTCTTTTATGAAAGTTCCATTAACATCTCTTGCTAATTTAGTTCCAACTGCTTTTTCGAGATATGGAATAATATCTGAATCATAATTACAGATTGTATTTAATTGAAGCATATTAAAATTATCAGGATTATTTGTATATTCATCATTTTCATCGCCAGAGAAAAACCTCCACCCACTATCCGCTTCGTTAGTAGGGTTTTCTCTATACATATAACCGACTTTTTGTCCATCAACAGTAATTCTATCTGATGCTATACAACCACCTTTAACTGTTGTAAGTTCTTTAATTTCATTTTCCTTTAATTTAATCCTCCTTAATTACATTGACATACCATGTTCCATTTCTTCTTCTTCCATTTGTTGTTGCTTAATTTGTTGTTGTCTTTTTTGTTGTCGAAATATATCATTAAGATTTGGAACTTGCTTTTGACCCAAACCCATTTGTTGAGTTCTTTGTTGGAATTGAGCTCGTCTTAAATCTTGTCTTTGTTTCATCAATTCTATCTAATAGCATTTCGGCTTCTTGTGGTGTTTTTGTTTTACTAGAAGCATATTTTCTAAACATTTCACGATATTGTTCGTCAGGAATCTGTGCCAGTCTTGCAGCACGATAATTTAATCCTTCTAATACTTCATAAGATATTGTGCCAATGTTAGTTAAAGCAATTTCAAATCGGTATTCATATACCTTTCCACGTTTTCTTACGCTTACCATAGTTATCTCTCCTTCATTATAAAACTTAATGAAACGGAAAAATGCCAGCATTTCGAATGTTGACATTTTATATAACTATGTCCACAATAATTGTCCACGTAGATTTTTTATTGATTTTTATGGGGTTTCCTCGATTCTGTCCACATTATTTATGCTATGTGGACAAATCGTGGACAAATTGTCATCTGTGGACAAATTTATCATTTTTTCTATTTTTAACAATTCCTTTATTTATGCGGGCTTGCGAGCTATTTACCACAACATTTCTTATATTTTTTACCACTGCCACTCGTTAATTTCCTTTAAAAATAGGGCTTTTATTACCTTTATATTTTAGTTTATTCCTGCTAATCTCTAGCAGAGTGGCTCTAAAAGTGGCTCCAGAATTGCAAATTTTCCACATCTTTGTATTTGTATCTATGATCTTCAACTACAATATACCATTTAATCGCCTATAAGTCCATACAACTTGACTGCTTCCTGCTTGCTAATGAATAATCTGTTTCATCTAGATATAATGTTTTGCTATGCCTCTTGGCTATTTAATGATGCATCAAGTTGTTGAAGGATTAAAAGTTTTTTCTGTATAGTCAATTTCATTTTTTCATTTATTGATTTAGCTTTCTTTATTTCGTCTTCTAGATCTCTTATTTGGATATCTAAATCATTCATTACTCTTATATTATCTTCTACCATAATTTACTCCTTCTTCTTTTTGATCAACTGATTGTAGCATAGCTATTTTTGATGCAATTTCTTCATCAAGCTTTTGCTCTCTTGCCATAAGTTCTTTCCTCTCTGCTATTAATCTATCATATTCTGCTGATAGTTCTTCTTTTTGACTTATTCTCAATTGAATTGCTGTATTTTCTTGTTTTAATTGCTTAACTATTTTTTCAGTTGGCATAACAGCTATAGGTTCTGAAATTTCTTCTTTCGTGAAGACAACTTCTGTACTTAGTTTAATGCCTTTAGATGCTATAGCTTCTCTTAGTTTCTGAGCTTTTACATCGCCCATTCCAACTAATTCAAATACTCTTTCTCCTAAGTTAATTAAGTCTTGTAATGTATAAATACCATTTCTATATAGTACGCCACTCGTTTTTCCATCAAGGCCTAATTCTTCTTGTACCATTGGAATACCCTTAGCTTTATATTCTGCTTTTCTTTCATTCAACAAAAGGTCTTCATCTTTTAATGAGTAACCCAATGAGTGAGCATATTTCTTTATCTCAACCATTCCATCTTCACCCAAGTTTCTAATCCTAACTAAACTTTCAAAATCTCTAGCTAATAAATCTCCTAAATAATAAATCTGACCTTTTCTTGTTAATGCATTTTTTACTCTTGTTGATAAACCTAAATTTCTAATTGGTATCAATGCAACATCATCACTTATTCCTAATTCTTCATATTCTGCATGATCATCAGTAAATAATAAACCCATATCCATAACAGTATTACGAATTCCCCAATATCTTGAAAGAATTCCTGTTTTAAGTCTATCATACAATTGAGACGTACTTGCTCCTAATAAATCTCCTAATGTACTAATTCCCATTGATTTTAATACAGCAATGTCCTCACCATCTATATTTAGCGAATCCAATGACATATTTTTTAAATCTTCTGTTACATCTCTTCTAATTGATTTCAAAACAACTGAGTTTTCACTTTGTTCTCCCATAAATCCACCTCTCAATAATATTATATATGATTTATTTGTTTTTTACAAATAGTTACTAATAATCACAACTTTTGTGAACTCTTGGATAAGGTGTTACATCTTTTATGTTATCAATGCCTGTTATATACATAAGAAGTCTTTCAAATCCAATACCAAAACCACTTCTTTCACAAGTACCATATTTTCTTAATTTTATATACCATTCATATTCTTCGATTTTCATATCTAATTCTTTCATTCTAGATACTAATTTATCTAAATCCTCTTCCCTTTGACTCATACCAAATACTTCTCCAATTCCAGGCATCTCTAAATCTGCACCTGCAACTGTACCATCTGGCATTTGTTTCATATAAAATGATTTTAATTCTTTTGGCCACATTGTTAAAAAGAATGGACATTTAAAATAATCTGTTAAGTATTTCTCATGTTCTTTAGCTATATCAGAACCATATTCTGGCTTGAATTCAAAATCCTTACCACTTTTTTTAAGTATGTCAATACATTCTTTATATGGTACCCTTTTAAAATCACAAGTTAATACCTTAGTAAGTCTATCTATCAATCCTTTTTCAACATATTTATCTAAGTATTCCATTTCATCTTTTGCATGATCTAAGGTGTATTTAATAACATATTTTACTAAGTCTTCTGCAATATCCATAATTCCATCTAAATCACAGAATGCAACTTCTGGTTCTATTTGCCAAAACTCTGCAACATGGTATGGAGTATGTGATTTATCAGCTCTGAATGTCGGACCGAAAGTATATACCTTACTAAATGCTTGTGCAAAGGTTTCTGCTTCAAATTGAGTTGATACGGATAATCCAACTTTCTTACCAAAAAAGTCATCTTCATAACTTACTTTTCCTGTTTCAGCAATCTTATCAAGATCCTGTGTTGTTACTTGAAACATTTCTCCTGCGCCCTCGCAATCACTTGCAGTAAAAATAGGTGCATGTAAGTACAAATACCCTTGTGATTGAAAGTATTCATGAATTGCCATCGATAATATACTTCTAACCCTAAATACTGCTTGAAACAATGCTGTTCTTGGTCTTAAATATGCTTGTTCCCTTAAAAATTCACGAGAATGAGCTTTTGGTTGAATTGGGTAGTCTTCTGGACAATCTCCTATTAAATAAATTTTTTTTGCTTTTAGTTCAAAACACTGACCATCAGCAGGTGATGGTATTAATGTACCTATCACCTTAACTGAAGATCCAAAGTGAATTTTTGCTATATCTTCAAAATCTTTGGTACTTTTGTCATAAACTATTTGAAGTTTTTTAAAGCAAGTCCCATCTGATAAGTCTATAAATCCAACTTCTTTTTGTTTTCTGTGTTTTCTAATCCAACCCCTAACTTCTATGTCTTTATCCAATAATTCTTTATATTGTTTGTAAATATCTTTAATTTCCATTTTAATTTCCCCTTTCATTATAAAACTTTCTTATCTTTTAGTTCTTTTAACGTTTTTGCTTCCCAACTTGATGCTTGAATTTCAACAATATGGGATTTTTCTAATAAAAGCATTAATATCCTTGATTGACCGATTCCACCACCAATTGTATATGGTAATTCGCATTTTTGTATTTTTTGGTGGTAAGGTAATCTAAGTCTATCTAAACAATCAGATTTTTTTAATTGTGAAATAAGTGATTTTTCATCTACTCTTATTCCCATAGAAGATAATTCAATTGCTTTATCAAGAGTTTTATCAAAAACGAGTAAATCTCCATCCAAAGACCAATCATCATAATCTGGACTTCTTAAATCATGCTCTATACCAGATTTTAATTTATCTCCTATTCCAATTATAAATACTGCTTTTTTATCTCTTACAATTATTTCTTCTCTATCTTTTGGAGTTTTATCAGGATACATATCTTCTAGTTTTTGACTAGTAATAAAATATACTGATTTTGGTAAATCAACTGTAATAAATTTATATTTTTGCTTAACAAATATTGATGTTTGTCTTACTGCTTTATAAATACTTCTTACAGTTTCTTTTAAATAATCTATAGTTCTATCTTCTTTATCTATAACCTTTTCCCAATCCCATTGTTCTACAAACATAGAATGTATATCATCAACTTTTTCATCTTTTCGTATGGCTTTCATATCAGTATATAGTCCTGTATGCATTGGAAATTCGTATCTTCCAAGAGCATCCCTTTTCCATTTTGCTAACGAATGAACTATTTCAAATTTTTCGCTACCTTTTTTAAAACTAACCCCTTTTTCTACACCTGTTAAAGCATCTTGTAATCCAGAAACTGTTTTGACAAATAATGGACTTTGAACCTTTGTAAGCGATAATCTGGCTTCTAATTGCCTTTCAAAATATTTTTTCACTTCATCTATTGCTTTTATTGTTTCTAAATAACTTAATTCTTTTTTCATTTTTATAACCTTCTTTCTTAATTTATTTTTTATAAATAAACCAAGATAGATTGTAGGTACTATCTACTTTATTTATTTGTGTATAAAGTAGACATAAAATGAAATACTAAAATTATCTACTTTATACTATTTTTTGTTTTATTTTATTATTGTTATTATTGTCATCTGACATAAAATCACTTCTTTCTTTTTAAAATATAAAAACCCGTATCATCCTACAATAAGGACGAATACGGGTATCCGTGGTGCCACCTTAATTTATTACTAAAAAAACCATCTATATATATAAACGGTTTGCTATTACAGTAATCTCTTTTCAGTTCTAACAAACCTAGCAACATGATAACGGATTGCCTTCCGAACTAGCCTACTAAGAATACTCCTTTCGGTAGTCAGCTCTGGGGTGTTCTTTCGCCAAATGTTATTATTAGTTCACACTATACCTAACTCACTCGAATAACAATTTTGGGTACTTTTCCCCTTCAACGCAATATAATCATATCATATTTACATTGGTTTGTCAAATTTCAACATTTTCATTTTCTGATTATTACTTGCTTTGGTTTCATCATTTGATAATGAAATTCTGTTTCTCCACTTGGAACAAATCCTAATCTTTCATATAATTTACCAACAGGATTTTGTCTGAAATATTGAATTTCAATTTCTCTATCTTTATTCCATTTTAACTTGGCATATTTTACTAATAAAATTACATTTTTTTAATTTTAATACCTAATACACCATATTTAGATTGTTCTTCTGGCGAATAATATTCTTCCATATCTTTCGGATCAGCTATATCATCTTCATCATATCCCATTGCTACCTTATCAAAATGTTTATATAATTCTTCGAATGATGGATAATGATATAAGTTCGCGATTTCAACTAACATTTTTTCGTTGTTAGTTCTATTAGTAAATTCTATTAAATCCTTAACACTTAATAATTGTCTTTTTTCATCATTTAATCTTAATTCTATAGTCTTTGTTCCATTTTTTATTCGTTCAAATGGTCCATTGTTTAATTTCATTTCATGTTTCATATTGTTTACTTCCCTCACTATATTTTCTTTATCATTGTTTCCATTCTTGCATGATAATCTTTTTTATTATAAAAATTCTTACCAATATCATTGTAGGCGAATACATCAACTATTACATATTCACATCCAACGGATTTAAAGTATTCTTCCATTTTATTTATTAGTTCTTGACCTATGCCTTTACTTCTAATTTTATTTGTAACGATTAATTCTGTAATTTCTCCTCTTTTTGGACATTTATAGTCTAGATAATCATATTCATCATATGGGAATATGCAACCCATGATTAAGCCAATTGCTTTATTATTTTCTACTGCCAAATAACATTTACCGTTGTTCTTATTAACTTCTTCTAAATCTAAAACTGCCATTTTTTCCCTATATTCAGGATGAACTTGATCCAAATGTTCTTTATCTATTGATACAATATACTCTTCAAGTTCAACTAATAAGTCTTTGACATCTCCTAAATACTTATTTTCATATTCTACTATTTGCATATATTTCCTCCCATTTGAACTGTCAAGAAATCATTGATAGTTGAGTCTGCAACTAATTCTTATTCATCAAAAATATTTTTAATATTTTGCGGATGATTTATAAAGCTCAAACCAATTTATTTTTTTAAATTTTTTTCTTATTTATACTACTTTCTAAAACATTGCTTATATTTTTTACCACTGCCACATGGCTCTTTGTATTCGGGATTTTGGGAGTTTTTGGGAGCACTTGGCGCGTTAATTCGGCTCTCGGTTGCACTTGGGAGCACTCCGTAGCACTCGGCAAACCTAGCAGAACGTATCTAAAAACGCATCTAAAATTTGCCATTGTTGAAATTTTTACAATTTTTAAGTAATTCTTTATCTATGCTTATGAGAAGGCTCAGCACTTTCAAAGTTTTGTGCTTCCGCTTGACTAAATTCTTGCTTTTTAATTAGTTTTTTATGTGTTGGAAATAAACCTCCACAAGCACTTGGAATTTGATGAATATCAGTGATACTTCCATCTGCTAAATAATTTGATCTTGCTCTTTCTAAATTACAATCAATACCATCAGTTAATGACCAATATGATATACCATCTAGAAGTACTCCCGACTCACTAATTATGCTTGATATTTCTCCAATTTTTTGATGCTTATATTCATAAACTTGTTCTAGGGTTACTTCGGGATTATTTCCAAATACTCTAGGTATTTGAGTTCTTCCTAGTGACATATCAAATTCAGTAATTTGTATATGTTTTCCTGTTCTTTCTTGCAAAGTTCTAAAATCTTCAAAGCATCTTCTAATTTTATCTTCATCTTCACCAATTGTTATATGCATTTGTGAGCCTAATGTATCAATTAATCCAGGTCTTTTAGAATCAATTTTCCCTAACACCTCTAGCACTTTTTTTCTTCTTTCGTCATTTTCCAAAAACGGTTCATTATATAAAAAGTTTACTCCTTCAGGTTTGTTTTGAAGTGCATAATCAAATGCTGGTAATAGTTCATCCATAGTTATACCATATTTACTTTCCCAAATATTAAAATATTCTCCATTAGCATTCTTTTCAAAACTTACTATTTCATTAAATAAATCCACTGCATTTATTACTGGTACATCATGTCCATTAATATTAAGTCTATGATTCAAATTATAATCATTAATAAAATCAATGCTTTCTTTAACATAATCTTTTATTATTTCTAATATTTCTTCTTTAGATTTTCCTGCAAACAAATTATCCATACCATCTTTAACTAATAATGAATGATATCTAACTTGTTTCCCATTCCTATGTGCAAAATCCAAATCTCTTTTAGCAAAATAAAAATCAAATCTTTTATCCGGATTACTTTTATCATATAAATCATTTACAACATTATATATTCTTCCAGAACCTATTAGCATACTATTAAAACTATCTAAATTACTATTCAATAAAACCATTTCTTCATATAAATCTTCTGATTTAAGTTGATCTCTTTCTGTGGATACAAAATGATGACTTATATCAAATATTTCTTCATAATTGCTTGGGTATTTATTTTTAATAAATTCTCTTAACCATGACATAATTTCTGGTGAATTATTTGACACTGCATTTTTAATTATTTCTATATCGTTTTCTTGAATTCCACAATGTCTAAGCTTATTATCTATATTAACTTTTTTATCTGCATCATGAAGTACCATTGTATCTTGATAACTTTTAAATACCAGTCTCTTAAAATCATCTAATGGCATGGTAATCATTTTTTCCAAATCTTCTTTACTATAATTATGTTTTATTTGATCACAATGAATAATAAAATCAATTAATTCATTATTATCATTACATTGTATTATAGATAATAAATCTATTTGTTCTGCACTAAAATATCCACCAACTATATTTGTATTAACTTGTAAATTATTTACATCCATAACTATCTTCCCCTAGTTATATTATATCATTAAAATAAGACATATTTATTTTATTTTTTTCAAATTTTATTATAAAAATTATTTTTAGATACGTTTTGTATTCAATTTAAAAATTATGTTTCAATATACATTTAGCCCTTATATTATAAGGCTTTACAACATTTTTAAAGAGTATCTAAAACGTATCTAAGACAAAAGTCATGCCTAAAATTACATAAATATTGTAATAATAGAAAAACCCGCAATCCCTTATTTTATGCGGGTTTGCAGGTTTATTTACCACAACATTATTTATATTTGCGTCCTGAGCCACATGGCTTTTGGTATTGTGGATTTTGTCAGCTTTTGGGAGCACTTGGCTCGTTAATTCGGCGTTTGGTTGCACCCCAGAGCACTCCGCAGCACTCAGCAAACCTAGCAGAACGTATCTAAAAACGTATCTAAAATTTTTGATATTTTAATTATTTACAATTTTTAAATAATTAATTATGAGGAATATTTAAAACATCCAAAGCGCTTTTAAAACATTCTACAACTTTATCATTTCCCTTCATTTCTATATAACATACATTATTGTCTTCAAATTGCTTTTTGTTTTGCAAGCTCAATGTATCAGCTATAAAAAATTTTGTATCTCTAGCATATATAACATCAGCACTCTCAGGATTACCTCTACCCATTAGTTTAACTTCTACTCGAATGTAATTATGATTAGTATCATACAATTTATAATCAACTTCTCTATCATAATCAAGTTCACCATTGCGTTTAAATATTGAGTCATCCATATATTCTTTAGGAACACCAGCCAATTCACATAATTTTGTAACTAATGGTTTTTCTACTTTTTTACCAATAGAACTCCAAGCACCACCTCTTATTGCTGCTTTCTTAGTTGCTAAAGCATTAATCGCAAGTAAGCTTTCTGCTAAATTTAATTCAACATATACATCATGATATGTTAGCTTAATGGATATTCCAATTTCATCTGTTGCATCCTGTTTCAATTCATCAATTAAAGAGGATAAGTATTCAAAATTTGAATTCGCTACATCTAATACTATATCCCTTGTGGCACTACCATATATATTTGTAATTGTCTTCTTATTCATACCAGCATATATTGCACTTTCAGCCGGATCCAAATCACTATTATTTATAAAATTTTTCTTATACCACTCTAAACTAATCTCTTGTGAATTAAGTTTTGCATCAACAATTTTTTTAAAAAACATAATGGTAAAATCAAAAAACACACCATTTATTGAATTTATTACTTCTTCCCTATAATCTTCTCCATTTATTAATTTTTCAACAGTTTTATCTATTACTTGCCTTTCAAATGTCATTATATATACCCTCACTTTCGATAATTTTTAAATATTCCTCATTTATTTCACACATAACTGGGATTCGATTCATTTTATATGCTACTTTACCAAATGTTCCAATTCCCGCAAACGGATCTAAAACGACATCACCTTCAAATGAATAATATTTTAATACTCTTTTACATAATTCATCCGGAAAAATCGCCGGATGATTTTTGCTACTTGAAGGCGGTATTTTCCAAATATTAGAAGTGTTCATTTTATCATCATTTGGTTTATAATTTTTATCTTTAGTGTATTTACTAATGTTTTTATCTAGTAAAAAATTACATTTTTTTCTATAAACCATTATACTTTCGGTAACACAATTTGGCTTGTAAGCTAACGGATTTTTTGTTTGCATATAACCACCAATTCTATTTGGTACAGAAGGTTCAGGCTTTTCCCAAATTATTTCATCTATAAAGTAAAACCCTATATCAGTTAATAATTTATGCAAATCAAAATGAATAGGATATCTTATGCTTTCGAACTCTCTACCAGGTCTTTTTGTTATTACTGGAGAAACATCTATTATTATGAATCTACCATCTTCTAATACTCTATGACATTGTTTAAATACTTTTTTTAGTTCTAAAAGATACTTTTTATAATTATTATAGTCAGAGTATTCTCTAGCATTATAATATGGAGGCGATGTGAAAATTAAATTTATATCTCCTTCTTTTAATTTTTTTAAAGTAGTAATACTATTTCCCTTTAAAATAAGAGGTTTTGAAATTGTACTCTTTCTCAAAACTACCTTATTATCTTTTTTTCCAATTTTATAATCATACATCTTATCCATTATTTCATTCTTATAAAACGATTTCATATCTTCACATAATCTTGCAAATTTATCTATGTCATATCTATATAATGTTGTTCTAAACATCTGATAAATAATGTCCATGTAATTTTTTTTAAAAGCATTTTCTATTAAAAAATTATATACTTTATTATCATCCTTTTGTCTGCCAATTGAAGATACTACCTCTCTTTTTATTTCAATAGGTAATTCTTGATTATATATTTCTAAGAGTAAATCAAAATTTTCACCACTTTTATTTTTTCCTAATTGTTTTATGTATTCAATTGTCATGATTTTTCCTCCTTCCGCGATGTATACCTCTCATATAAATTATATCATATAATTGTCGTTATTATCTTATTAAGATGTTCTTTTAACTAATAAAATAACTCTGGATACGTTTTAGATACGTTTTGTATCCAATTTGAAATTTATACCTCACCATCCGCTTTGCCCTTATATTATATAGGCTTTCAAGACTTTTTAAGAGTATCTAAAACGTATCTAAGACAAAAGACATGCCTAAAATTACCTAAATATTGTAATCATAGAAAAACCCGCAATCCCTTATTTTACGTGGGTTTACGGGTTTATTTACCACAACATTGTTTATATTTGCGTCCTGAGCCACATGGACATGGATCATTTCTACCAATTTTTTGTACTTTCTTAGGAGCTTGTTTAATATGATCTTTACCATCGTTAGTTATTTGCTTTTTTGATACTTCTTTTCGTTCGATATTTTGTGTTATTTCAGCTTTTATTAGAAGTATTGTTACATCTTTATCAATATTCTGCATCATTTTATCAAACAAGTCAAAGCCTTCCATAGTATATGCTCTTAACGGGTCATCTTGAGCATATCCACGAAGACCAATTCCCTCTCTTAAATGGGACATGGTATTAATATGTTCAGTCCAATAACGGTCAATTATATTTAAAACTATAACTTTCTCAAATTCATCAGTTACTTCTTTTGGTAACCCTTTAATTTTCTCTTCATACTCTTCAACAATTATAGTATAAATAGTCTCAATTAACTCATCAACATTTTTATTAACATCATTTATATTTAAAGTTTTCTTAAATAAGTTTTCATTTGCATATTCAACTATTTCTTCAACATCAGTTTCATTTAAATGTCCCTCTGGGAAAGTATGAGCTTGAACTAAGTCAGTAACATGTTCATGAATAGAATTCAAAACAGCATCATGAATAGATTCATTATCAAGTATTTCATTTCTCTTACCATACATAATTTCTCTTTGATTATTCATAACATCATCATATTGAAGAAGTTGTTTTCTTATATCAAAGTTATTACCCTCAACACGCGATTGTGCAGTTGCGATGGCATTAGTAAACATTTTACTTTTTATTGGTTGATCTTCATCAAATCCTAATGATTGAAGCATTCCTTTTACTCTATCCGTACCAAATCTTACCATCAAATCATCTTCCATAGATACATAGAATTGAGTAAATCCAGGATCTCCCTGACGACCAGAACGTCCACGTAACTGATTATCTATACGACGCGATTCATGACGTTCAGTACCAAGTACACATAAACCACCAAGTTCTTTTACTCCCTCACCTAGTTTAATATCGGTACCACGTCCAGCCATATTAGTAGCAATTGTAACTGATTTTGCTTCTCCAGCTTTTGCGATTATTTCAGCTTCACGTGCATGATTCTTAGCATTTAATACTTCATGAGGTATTTTCTTCTTTCTTAACATAGAACTAATTAATTCATTAGTTTCAATAGCAATTGTACCAACTAAGACTGGTTGACCTTTTTGATATCTAGCTTCTATTTCATTAATTAAAGCTTTATACTTACCTGATTTTGTAGAGTAAACTAAATCTGGTTCATCATCCCTAATTACTTCTTTATTGGTTGGAATTTGTATAACAAACATATTATAAATGTTTCTAAATTCCTCTTCTTCTGTTTTAGCAGTACCTGTCATACCAGATAATTTTTTATACATTCTGAATAAATTCTGGAAAGTTATAGTAGCAAGTGTTTTAGTTTCCTGTTGAATTTGAACTCCCTCTTTTGCTTCTATAGCTTGATGTAATCCATCACTAAATGCACGACCCTTCATTAAACGTCCAGTGAATTGATCAACTATTACAACTTCACCATCTTGTACAACATAGTCAACATCATTTCTCATACCATAATTTGCTTTTAAAGCTTGATTAATATGGTGAACAACATTTGTATTTTCTATATCATAAAGATTATTAAAACCAAAACTTTTTTCAGCTTTCTTTACACCTTCTTCTGTTAAAGTTACCGCCTTAGTTTTTTCATCATATAAATAATCATCATCTGCTTTTAATCTCTTTACAAATGAGTCAGCATCTCTATAAAGATTATTACTTTTTACTTCTCCACCAGAAATAATAAGTGGGGTTCTAGCTTCATCAATTAATACAGAGTCAACCTCATCTATAATTGCAAAATTAAGTCCCCTTTGTACTCTATTTTCTTTTTTTACAACCATATTATCTCTTAAGTAATCAAATCCAAGTTCATTATTAGTTGTATATAAGATATCACAATCATATTGTTCTTTTTTCTCTTTTGGAGATAAACTTCTAAGGTTAGTTCCAACAGTTAATCCTAGGAATCTGTGAATATTACCCATCCAATTTGCATCACGATCAGCAAGATACTCATTAACTGTTACAATATGAACACCTTCACCAGTTAATGCATTTAAGTATGCTGGCATTACTGAAGTAAGTGTTTTACCTTCACCAGTTTTCATCTCAGCAATATTACCAAAATGAATTGCTAAAGCACCTAGTAATTGCACATAATAAGGTTTTTCTCCAATCACCCTAAAACAAGCTTCTCTTGCAGTAGCAAATGCCTCTACTAATATATCATCTAGAGTCTCTCCATCTTTTAATCTATTTCTAAATTCATCTGTTTTTGCCTTTAATTCATAATCAGACATTTTAGAATATTCATCCGATAATGCATCAATTTTATCTGCTATATCAGAAAATCTTTTTAATTCTTTATATTCATGATCAAACAATTTCTTTAAAAAGTTCATACCATCATCTCCTGTAACTTCTATTGTAACAAAAAAAAGAGAATTTTTAAAGAAAAATTCCCATTTTAATACATTTTATTCGGTTTCTATAACACCATAATTTCCATCTTCTCTTTTATAAACCAAAGTTGGTTTAGAAGATGTTGCATCTTTAAATAAGTAAAAACTATGTCCAAGAAGTTCCATTTGAATAATTGCCTCTTCTTCACTCATAGGTTTAACTTCTATTGTTTTACGTTTAACTACTTTATTATCTTCATCATCTATATCTTCAACATAATCTATAGCAATGTCTCTTTCCTTAATCTTTTTTGACTGAAGCTTAGTTTTATTCTTTCTAATTTGTCTTTCTATTTTATCAACAACAACATCAATAGCAGCATATAAATCCTCTTTAGATTCTTCAGCTCTTAGAATGAACTTTTTAAGTGGGATTGTAACTTCTACTTTTTGTTCATGATTTTTTACTTTAACTACAACTGTCGCTCTAACATTATCATAATCTTCAATATATTTTTCAAGCTTAGAAAGTTTATCCCTTAAATAATCATTAATAGCTTGAGTAACTTTAATTTTATCTCCTCTAATTACAATTTCCATATCATCATCCTCCTATAATTATAATAGCACAAAAAAAAGAAAAAAGCCACCTATTTTACGGGAGTAGCTTCTTTGATAACAACAACATCTAGAGCTTGATAACCTTTTGGAGTTTCTACTAGGTTGAATTCTACATATTGTCCTTCAGTTAAAGTTTTATAACCATCAAGTTTAATGGCAGAATAATGAACAAAAATGTCTTCGTTTTCTTTGTATTCGATAAATCCATAACCTTTTTCGTTGTTGAACCACTTAACACGGCCTTTCACTTTACTCACACACCTCACCTTCCTATCTGTTTAAATTCACAACGTGTACAAGCAAAACAATAGCTTTGTCCGTTCATATGTGTGACACAAGTGTATCAGAAAACACACCCACTTTTTGTCGTTTTCTGTAAAAGGTAAGAAGTTTGACTTTTTTGGTAATTTGTTAATTTATAGTAAACTTATTGTCGACATATTTTGACAAATTTTTCAAATAAAAGATTTTTAAATTTAAAATTTTTAATTATGCTATACTTTAAACAGTTAAGAAAGAGGTCACTATGAAAGAAAAATTCTTAAATGATTCTGTAAATCTTATAACAAGATACAATAATACTTATACAGAAGATGATATTGATAAAATCAAATATGGATTGGAAGGATTATACCTAACAGTTACTAAATTAATAATAATAGTCTTAATATCAATAATCTTAGGAATATTTAAAGAATTAATTTTAGTACTTATATTTTTTAACATAATAAGATATCCCGCATTTGGAGTTCATGCAGATAAAAGTATAATATGTTTAATTACATCAACAACAATGATTATAGGACTAACATTTATAATGATAAATACAACGCTTCCAATGACAAATAAAATTGTAATATCTATATTATGCTTTATAGATTACTTGTTATTTGCGCCAGCAGATACAATAAAAAGACCCCTTACAAATGCAAAGAAAAGAAAATATAGAAAAATAGCTTCATGTATTCTTGCATTAATCTATATAGAACTAATATTTATCATAAAAGATAGGTTATTAAGTAACATTATTCTAACAGCTTTAGTTATAGAAGGAATACTAATAAATCCATATATGTACAAGCTGTTAGGAATGCCATACGATAACTATAAAAAATCTGTTTAAAATACGGCCGGCGTGTTTTAATATAAAAGTCTATAAGGAGGAAACTATGAAAAAACTATTATCAATTGGTTTAGCTGCCATTGCACTACTTGCTTCTACTGCTGCTTCTGTTGGATGCACTTGGGTAATAATAGATGAACCAAAAGCTCTTAAAAACATGGACTAATTAAAACAAAAAAGAAAGATGCACGTGATGTGAACCCCAAATAGTAGACATTAATAA
>HF996864.1 GCA_000432595.1 Clostridium sp. CAG:710
GCCACCATCATCTATTCACTTATTTTTTAATATTCTATTTCACGTTTTTTTAGAAACTTTTGAAGTTTTAACTCATTATTATTATATTCATTCATATTAAAATACACTTTGCCAATCCTAAAATCATCTAATAAACTCCTACAATAACCTATATGATCAATATCACCATGTAGTATAAATATATAATCTATGATCAATATCACCATGTAGTTGTTGTCAAAAAGTAAGTCGAATAAAAAGAACTATCAAATTGATAATTCCTATTTCTATAATTTTTTATTTTTTTGTGATTGTTTGACTGTTTCAAATATGTGATTTGCATCTTGCTTTAACAAATCTGGATTCTTAACGTATTCTAACAATTTTTCTTTAGAATAATTTTCTAGCATGTATTTTCCTAAAGTATATGAGTAACTATACCCGTTTTCTGTTCCATTAAAATCACTTTTTAATTTTTCAAAATCACAATCTTCTAAACTAACTGGTGAATAATCTTGATTACTTAGATTAGTTGCCAATGCTTCCCAATACCAACTAACACCCTTAGAATTTTCATTCCACTCTTGCTGACATGAATGCACAAACTCATGTAGTATGCATTTTATAAATTCATCCATATCCATATCTTCATGTTCTTTAGATTTTCTTGCTTCAGACATTTCTAACAAGTTAATATTACCATCATATGTATCTGCACACATCCATTCTTTAAATTCTTTTACAAATGGCAACAAATGCTTCTTATATTTTTCTCTATCAGTAAAAATCACTACTTTCTTTTTTTGAGAAAGTTTTTCAAGTTCAAAAAATTCTAAAATTTCAATGGTATTGTTTTCTAATGTTGAAATTATATTTGACATATAATCAATCTCTTTGTCATATTCAATAGTGAAATTACTAAGTTCGATTTTCATCTAATCATCTCCAAATCTATATCTATTATATCATACTAATTCATATTCTCTAGCAATTATCCTCTCATCAGAGCAATATTTAATTACATATTTATTATCTTGCTTACAAATAATAATTCCTACTGTATCATTTTCTTCAATAGTTTTTATATTCTTATCTATATAATTCATATAAGTCATAATTTGTCCAGTATGCTCTTTCTTAAGTTCTGTTATCTTTAATTCTACAACCACATAACACTTATACTTAATATTATATAAAAGCAGATCAATATAATTGTATCTATTACCTAATTTAATTGGATATTCACTTTTTATAAAAGTAAACCCTATTCCTAATTCTTCTAAAAAGTTTTCAATATCTTCTAGGATTAGTTTTTGTAATATTTTTTCTGATAATATATCATATTTATTATCATTCTTAATCTTAATTGGATTCTTTACAAAATCAACTACATTAGATTCATCTTGATTAATAATTTTATTTTTAGTAGATTCTGGCAATCTTTCATATTCATCAGATTTTAATCTTTCCCTTAACTGTCTTACTGATAAATTCTGTTCACTAATTATTTTAATATAATATCTAATTTTATTTAGGTCGTCATATGGTAATAGTTCAACATAATGACTATATGATAAATTTGGCGACACTGTCGCCAGTTTTTTTATTAAAATATAAAATTTTCTCATTTTATTGAGAGATGATACATCATATTTAATGTTTAAATCTTCCGTTAATTTTAGAGAATATTCTTTTATTATTCCCTCTCCATAGTTTTTGCCCGCATCTAATAATAACTTACCAACATTATAATAGGTGTTTAAATCACCTCTATTAATTGAATAATTTTTAACTTTTCTATTTATCTCATTATTCAAAAGTTCATTCTTTATCTCATTATAATAATTCATATTTACTCCTCTCTTAATTATGGCAACATCATGCTCATTTTTATGGACTAAATGAGAACAGATTGGCAATCCGT
>HF996865.1 GCA_000432595.1 Clostridium sp. CAG:710
CCTACTCCCATTAACAATAATACAAAACAAAGGACTATAATCATTATACTTTTCTTCTTATTTCTCTTCATAATAACACCCATACTGATTTTATTATTTACTACTATAACAAGTATACCTCCCCCATAGTGTTTTTTCAAGGCCTAGCAGCATCAGTTTACACAGTAAAATTTTTATTTATGTATAGTAATAAACTTAAAGTAAATACGTAGGAGAGAAAAAATATGCAATTTAAACCATTAAGTATACGCCTATTGTTTTAACAAAAGTAAAAAAGTTAATAGCACACATTTATATTGTACCATTAACTTTTTATTGAACATTTTTTAGATTCCTTTAATTCGTAATTATTTTCTTTTATGTATAAAATAATTTGTAACATATCCTAAGAATATAGCAAATATTATAACATATAACCACATTAATAATGTATAAACAAGTCCAGAAGAATATCTTCCTATTATTGCCGCAATCGACTCTGGTAAATATTTGCCAATTAAACTTTTTAATTCTGGAACAGTATTATTTTTTATAAAAGTCATTATTCTTAAAAATATATCGATAATTGCAAACGCATAAACAAAAGAAGAAAACTTTCTAAAAAATACAACAACAACTATTAATAAAATTAAAACTATAGCTAAATCTATATACATAACTAACACCACCTACAATAACAATAATACCATAAATCTTATACTCTTTCAATCTTAAAATATTGATTACTACGTCTCTCATCATCTAAAGTAGTTGCTTCCCCATGTCCAGGATACACATTACAATTACTATACTCTTTTATACGAATTATACTATTAAGCATTTCATTTTCATCTCCGCCAGGCAAATCACATCTTCCGATATCACCCCTAAAAATAAAATCCCCTACAAACATCTTTTTATCTTCAAAAAAGTAATATGTAGTAGAATCAGCACTATGACCTGGAGTATAAATAACTTCAAACTTAAATTCTCCAATAGAATGAATTCCTTCGCTTAAATTATTATGGTTATAAATACTAACACCATAATATTCACTTATATCCTTTAGAGCTCCTACATGATCAAAATGATTATGGGTAATTAATATTCCAATAACACATCTTTTACCAACCACTTCTTTTATCTTATCAGCATTATCCCCAGGATCAATTATTAAAACATTATTATTTTTTTCTAAAATATAACAATTTTCCTTCAAGTATCCAACTTTTACTATATCTAATTTCATATTCTCACCATAATAATTATATATCAATAATTATTTGGTATCAAGATTTAGTAGTTTTCTTAAAGATTTTACTTCATTATTTATTTTTTCATTTTCTGAAGTATTAAATATATAATCATATCTAAATAATGAAAAACCATCATATTTAGATTTAGTCCTACTATATTCTATCTGTCTTGAAATAATATTATCATCTTCAATCCATTCATTAGATCCACTCTTCGCATAAACGTCTTCCCGACCTATCTTATAAAATGCAAGTGCAGGTATTAGTTTTATATTATTGGCTTTAATTAAACTATTCCAAGTATCTAATGTCTCTTTAAATGGCTTAACTTGATTCTTAAATCCAAAATATAACTGAGGCATTATATAATCAACATATCCACTACTGCTCAAAATCTCTTCTATATTTAAAAAATGCTTTTTATAATTATTTTCTAAATTACCTTCTGGAGAAATTCCAAAAACCACATCTTTTTTAACATCCTTGATCTTAGCATACACTCTTTTTATAAGAGTAGAAACATTATTATACCTATAATCTTCTAAAGATAATGTACCCCCCTTACTAATATATTCATTATAATTATCTAAATCTATATCACTATCAGGATAAAAATAATCATCAAAATGTATGCCATCAACATTATAATTAGTAACTAACTCTTCTACTCCACTAACTATTAAATCATTAACCTTAGCACTTGCTGGATTATAAAATATCCCCTTATTATCAATTACCTTTACGGAATTAGTTCCCGCTAATTTATATGCTGGATTACTCTTATCTAACTTAGAAAAATCAGTATTTGTTGATACTCTATAAGGATTAATCCAAGCATGAACATCTATCCCTCTTTTATGAGCCTCATCAATAATATATTTTAAAACATCATATTCTGGCTTTTTTCCATTATTAGTAACTGTATCCGAAATAGGATAAATATTTGATTCATATATAGCATCAGAAAAAGGTCTAACGTGTAAAATAATTGTATTAAAACCAAATTCATTCATATTATCTAATATCTTTTTAATATTATTTTGACTAGTAACAGTATCTTTATCCTTTATATATTTATTTAACTCAATATAAGATAAATATACAGCATGCATAGGATGCATTTCATTATTAACTCTTTCATCATTGATTTTTTCCTCTTCCTTCTTCTCAATCATAAAAAAAGAAAGTATAAAAAAAACTGTCACTAGAATATAAAATGAGATCTTTTTCATATAATCACCTAAATAATTATATGATATATTTCATTATAATTCTTAGTAAACAGTTCCCTATTTATCTACATTATTTGTAATAAACATTGCATCTCCAAATGAGAAAAATCTATATTTATTTAAAACAGCTTCATGGTATGCCTTCATTATATTATCTTTTCCAGCAAGAGCACTTACTAGCATAACAAGTGTTGACTTTGGAAGATGAAAATTAGTAATTAAATTATCTACTATTTTAAATTTATATCCTGGATATATAAATATATCAGTAACTCCACTACACTCTTTTAATTCCCCAAATCTATTCATTACGGTCTCAAGCACACGAACACTAGTAGTTCCAACAACAACTATTTTATTTCCGGACTCTTTTGTCTTATTTATAATATCACAAGTCTCTTTAGAAATAGAATAATACTCAGTATGCATCTTATGCTTAGTAACATCTTCAACATTAACAGGTCTAAAAGTACCAAGTCCAACATGTAATGTCAAATAAGCTATATTAACATTTTTATTTTTAATATCATTTAATAACTCTTTAGTAAAATGAAGTCCCGCAGTAGGTGCCGCCGCACTACCAATATTTTTTGCATACACCGTTTGGTATCTCGATTGATCTTCAAGTTTTTCATGAATATAAGGCGGAAGTGGCATAGTTCCTAACTTATCAAGAATCTCATATAGTATTCCATCATAACTAAGACTAAATACCCTAATACCTTCTTCTCCAACACTACTGCATGTAGCCTTCAACATTCCATCTCCAAAACTTATAACAGTTCCAACCTTAACTCTTTTAGCCGGTCTTGTTAAACACTCCCAGTTATTATCATCAATATTTTTCAAAAGAAGCAACTCAATTACTGCCCCAGTTTCTTCTTTTACACCAATAATTCTAGCTGGTATTACCTTTGTATCATTTAAAACTAAAGTATCTCCTGGATTTAAGTAATCTATAATATCAGAAAAAGTTTTATGGAAAATATTTCCATTTTGCTTATCTAAAACTAACATCCTAGAAGAATCTCTCTTTTTTAACGGAGTTTGAGCAATTAATTCTTCTGGTAAATAATAATCAAAATCATCTGTTTTCATAACACACCTCTACTTCTCTTCTCCCATATCAAGTTCAACTTGTACAAGTGTACCTCCCTTAGGATTAAGCCCTAAATGTTTATATCCCTTATCAGTAACTATTCTACCTCTAGGAGTTCTTTTTATATATCCATTCTGTAACAAGAATGGTTCATAAACATCCTCAATAGTGGTAACCTCTTCACCAATAACACTAGCAATTGATTCGATTCCTACCGGTCCACCATTAAATTTTTCTATTATTCCACGCAATAACTGATGGTCAGTTTCATCAAGCCCATCTTGATCAACTTTTAATCTACCTAAAGCTCTTTTAGTAATATCAAGCGTTATTACTCCATCACCATCTACAAGTGCAAAATCCCTTACACGTTTAAAAAGTCTGTTTGCAATTCTTGGTGTACCTCTACTACGACTTGCAAGTTCCATAGCAGCATCATCTTCAATTGGAACACCTAAAACTCTTGAAGTTCTTTTAACTATTTCCATCAATTCTTCATTTTCATAATATTTAAGCTTAGAAATTATTCCAAACCTATCCCTTAATGGTCCGGTTAAATCACCCGCACGAGTAGTTGCTCCTACTAAAGTAAATGGTGGTAAATTAATTTTAATATTTTTACTATTACCATCACCACCAACAATTATATCAAGAGTAAAATCTTCCATAGCTGGATATAATATTTCTTCAATATAAGAAGGCATTCTATGTATCTCATCAATAAATAATACGTTCCCCGGTTCTAGTGAAGAAAGTATCGCCGCCAAATCTCCAGACTTTTCAATACTAGGACCACTTGCAGTTTTAATAGAAGTACCCATCTCATTTGCGATTATATAAGCAAGTGTTGTTTTTCCAAGTCCAGGAGGACCATATAATAAAACATGATCAAGTGTCTCGCCTCTCATCTTAGCAGCTTCTATAAAAACCTTAATATTTTCTTTAACATCTTTCTGCCCAATATATTCACTTAAGAGTTCTGGTCTTATAGATTCTTCATTTACATCATCACCATCAATTTTCTCTTCACTAAGAATTTTTTCATCATCCATACTAAAACCTCCTATTTTAAAATATCTAAAACTTCACTCCAACTATCTATTCTAGTTCTATTATCACCCTTACCAAATAATATTGGCTTAATAGAAGTATCAATTAATGAATCATAAACACTAACATTATCATCTATCATATAATCAATTCCTTCTTCTATGCAAATATCTTTTTTGTTTTCATATCCAAATAATAATTTATCATATATAATACCATTTTTATTTAAATAATCAACAGTTAAATCATATATATTATCACTATATCTATTGCTTCTAGCAGTAATTATATATATTGTATTCCCATCTTCTTTTAACTTTTTAATTGTATCAACGCAACCATCTTTTACAGTAAGAGAAGAAAATACTGGCTCTATATATTCTCTTAAAAATTTCTTATATTTATCAAATTCAGAAACAGTAAAATTAGAGTAATCTAGAGAAGTATCAACTGGAATTTCTAAGCTCTTCATACACTCATAAATCTTCTCTGTTGTATTTGTTATAGTATCATCAATATCAATTCCTATTTTCACCTTGTATTTCCCCTTTAACTTTTTTAAAATTTATCTTTTTAACTTTTTTTAAGTAACATTCTCCACAAAGTGGAACATATTCTATATTACAAGTTCCATCTATTACAACTTCTTCTCCATTGGTTTCGAAAACACCATTTCTTTTTCTACCAACATATCTTGCGATATTGCCACAAGAACAAAGTGTTGTTAACTCTTCTAATACATCAGCAAGTTCTAAAAGCCTTTTACTACCTTCAAAAGACTCAAGCATAAAATTTGTTCTAAGTCCATAACAAAGCACTGCTACATTCATTATTTTAGAAATCATCCAAAGTTCATCTACTTGAGAAGCTTTTAAAAACTGTGCCTCATCAACTAAAATTACATTAACATCTGATATAGATGATCCAATTTTTTTAATAACTGAATCTCCCTCAAATATTAAAAAGTCAACATCTCTTTCAAGACCTATTCTAGAAGAAATTTTATTACCTGCTTTTGTATCAATTGCTGGTTTTAAAACCAAAACTTTATAACCATTTTCTTCATAATTATAAGCTGTTCTCATTAAATCAATACTTTTACCAGAATTCATACTAGCATATTTAAAATGCATCTTTGCCATAATAACCTCACTATTTTAACAACAATTTTAAAGCTTCTTTTACTTGATTCTCAATAGATAAATTAATATCCACTTTATTTATTACACTCTTAAATTCTTTTTCTTTATAACCCAAACCTTTTAATACTTCAATTAATTCCTCATAAGAATTAGTATCAACTACCTCTCCAGTAGCTATAACTCCAAGTTTGCCTTTTAAATCAAGTATTATTTGTTTAGCAACCTTATCTCCTATTTTAGGAAATTTCTTTAAATAAAGAATATTTTCTCTTTCAATAGCGTCTACAACTCCCGCAACTGAACCAGTCGCAAGTATAGGTAGTGTCATCTTAGGTCCTAATCCTTTAACACTTATTAACTTTAAGAAAAGTTCTTTTTCTTCAATACTTTTAAACCCATATAATGATAACTCATCTTCTTTAACATTTTGAAAAACAAAAACTTTATATTCGTTTCCCTCATGAAATGAATATGGGTTTGGTGTATATATCAAATAACCAATACCATTATTATCAAGTATTATTGCGTTTGATACTATATTAGTTACAATACCTTTTATATAATCATACATATTTAAATCCTCCTAAATAATTATACAATAAATTACACAAAAGAAAAAGAGGTTGACACCATTTACAACAATTATAATTATAAAATATTGCGGCTAACAAGTACATATGATTTAATATAATTATGAAAGGTATGGTGAATATGGAAAAAGAAAAACAAAACAAAAAGAGCACAAAAATAATAATAGGAAGTGTTGTAGCCCTACTAATTATAGGCTGTGGAATTATATCTTACTTATATCTTAGTAAAAGTACAACAACAAAAACAAAAAAATTATATTCTCCTTATGAATTATCAGGAAACAACTTAGAAAAGTTTGATCTTCAATTCTTAAAACTAGAAAATGAAGAAAAAAACAAAGCTTATAGTCCACTATCTATAAAGTATGCATTAGAAATGCTTGCTGAAGGAGCTGATGGAAGTTCTAAAGAACAACTTGATAGTGTTATCGGAAAATATAAAGCAAGAAAATATGAAAATAATAAAAATATGTCACTAGCAAATGCAATCTTTATAAAAAATGATTATAAAGATAAAATTAAAAGTGATTATGTAAATGCTTTAAAAAGTAAGTATAATGCAGAAATAGTTTATGATAATTTTAAAGATGCTAAAGCATTAAACAATTGGGTAAGTGACAAAACACTTAAATTAATAAAAGGAATAGTAGATGATGATACAATTAGAGAAAAAAATTTCTCACTTGTAAATGCACTAGCTATTGATATGGAATGGATAAAAAAAATCCAATCTGAAGAGGATGGCATATATGTAGACTACTTTGGTGAAAGTTATAATTTTGTTATTCAACCACTTGAACTTGCGGGATATACAAACACAAAATTTAACAATAATAAAATCTCTGCAAAATCAGCACAGATAGGCGCAGTAGCAAATAAATATGATATTGTTAAAACACTAGGCGAAGATAAGATAAGAAAAACTGTTGGTGAAGCATATCAAGAATATTTAAAAGGAGAAATATGTGAAGATGAAGAAAAAGATGTAAATAAGTTTCTTGATAATTATATTGAAAATATAAATTCAAACTATAAAAGCATTTCTAGTTCTACAGATTTTAGTTTCTATGATGATGATAATGTAAAAGTATTCGCAAAAGATTTAAAAACATATAATGGAATTACTATGCAGTATGTTGGAATTATGCCAAAGCAAAATAATCTTAAAGATTATATCAAATCAGTTGATGCAAAAGATATAAATAATATAATTAATAATTTAAAAGGAATTGAATTATCTGATTTTGAAGAAGGAACAATTACAGAAATATATGGAACTATTCCAATGTTCAAATTCGATTATACTCTAAATTTAAAAGAAGATTTACAATCTTTAGGTATTAAAGATGTATTTAATGAAAAGAAAGCTAATTTATCTAAATTAACAAAAGAAAAAGGAATATTCATAGATAATATAGCACATAAAGCAAACATAGAATTCTCTAACGATGGTATTAAAGCAGGAGCTGTAACTGAAGTAGGACCTGCTGGTGCAACATCATGTGAATTTAGGTATGATTTCCCAGTTCCTGTTAAAAAGATTGATTTAACATTTAATAATCCTTATTTATTCTTAATAAGAGATAAATCTACTGGTGAAGTATGGTTTACCGGTACAGTATATGAACCAATTGAATACACAGAAACCGATGGAATACTTGATAATGCAGAAGATGAATAAAAAGTAAACATTATTATAAAACCCTATCAATGATAGGGTTTTAATTTATCTTATAATACTTTTATAATTTTTCTATACTATAAAAATAATAACTTCCATTATCTGTTTTAAATTTTATTCGGTAATGATCCTGATCATAACCTTCCCCTGCTGGATAGTTAAGTTCAATATTAAGTATCGCAAACATATCATCATTTTTAAAACTTATAAGTTTAGCAAATTCTTGATAAGTAGTATTAGAGTATTTAAAAACAACAATATCCTTATTTTCAAAGTAATAATATGGAACAACTTTTTCTGTATTATTTTCTATATCAAGTGTATAATTTGGTCCAAAAATAAGCTTTGAAGTAGCTAATATATCATCTACTGAAGCATAATAATTAAAACATTCACTACCCTCTACAGATTTACTAGACAAGAAACCATTTTGTAAAAGTTCATCTTCTAAATCTGTTGAACAAACCTTATTTAATTTGTTACTATCAATATTAGAAAATACTATTGCTAGTTTTTGTTCAAGCGTCATGTCATCCAATAGTAATTCACCCTTTTTAGTTGGATATGAATAACTAGGGGCAGGATCACTTATTATTCTTTCAAATAATTTTGTAGCCTCTAACTTAGTAAATTCTTTCTTTTCTACACTTGCATTGTTATTATTTGAATTAACAACATTTGGCTTCTTTTCTTTGACCTTAGTATAAATTGTATAAAATACAAATACACATATAGCAACTAAAAGAAGTGAAAATATCAATTTTGTAATACTTATTCCTTTCTTTTGTTCCATAAATTACTCCTTTCTAGATTATCTACGTTCTAAAACCTCAATGATTGGAGGAAGAATTTGTTTTTTTCTAGAAACAACACCATCAAGATAATATCCTTGAGTAAGATTTTCTATATTAAAGCTATCTTCCAATATATGTTTAGCTTTATCGTTAAATAATATGTAAGAACCATTCTTCATTACATCAGTAATAAATAATGTAACTATCATATAATCATTATTTATAGAAGTCTCATTTAATAATTTAACAAATGCAGCTTTATCAAGTTTTAAACTATTATAATCTGTAGTAAAGATTTGTCCAATACCAGATTCAATATTAGCAACTTTAAAGACTTTAAAGTCACTAAATAAAATTTGTTCCATACTTTTGCCTTTAATAGAAGAACCTGCCCTAAACATTTCTATTCCATATTTTTCATAATCAACACCGGCAATCATACTTAATCTAAATACAGCTTGTTTATCTAATTGAGTAGTAGTTGGTGATTTTAATAAAAGTGTATCAGATATTATTCCAGATAACATTATACCAGCAATATCTTTTGGTATAGGAAAATTATTTTCTTCATATAATTGATGTATTATTGTATTAGTACTTCCAACTGCCATATTTCTAAAGTTTATTGGCGAAGATGTAGTTAGTGTACCTATTTTATGATGGTCAATCACTTCAATTATGTCCGATTCCTCTATTCCATCAACACTTTGAACTATTTCATTATGATCAACTAAAATTACTTTTTTCTTATTTTTATCATTTATATCAACAAGTCTTAAAAAGCCTAAACAATTATTTTCCTTATCAACTATTGGGTAATTTGTATGTTTTGTCTGATTACTAACTTCAACAAAATCACTCAAATAATCATTTTCCTCAAAATAAATTGGATCTCTAGTAAGAATTATATCATCAATATAATTACTTAAATTTATTAATTTAGTAGTATGGAAAGTATCATAGTGGGTCTTAACTACATTTACTTTATTTTTCTTAGCAACCTCTAAGTGTTCCTCTTTAATTTCTCCATCTCCTACTATTATTATCATTTTAACAGAGGAATTAACTGCATATTCTAGTATACTATGACGATCCCCTACTATTAATATAGTATGCTTATCTAAGTCAATATTATTTAAAAAAGTTGTACTTCTATATGATGCAGTTAAAATATTTCCCTCTATTTCATTATCGAATCTTAATACTTCACTACCACCTAATGCATCTAAAATATTGTCATAAGAAGTCTTAAGTTTAATTATATCTCCCTCTATAAAATATGAAGATATATCTTTTAACGTAATTATACCAACTAATTTGCCACCCTCATCAACAACAGGTGCCCCACTTATTTTATCGCTTTTTAATATGTCATAACATTTTTTAATAGATATATGCCTATTAATTGATATTCTATTATAATTAACATCCTTTATTTGGGTTTTAACATCATTCAAATACTCAGGACAATTAACATTAAAATATTTAAGTGCAAACTTCGTTTCATTGTTTAATCTACCTAAAACTTTTGCTTCTGCATCAAAACCTTGTTTATTTTTCAAATAAGCTAATGATATCGCAGAAGTAACCGAATCAGTATCTGGTTTTTTATGTCCAAAAATATATATTTTACCCATTCTATTCACCCTTTATTCTTTATACTTCTTTTAAAACTCCAGTAAATACAGAATATAAATAAGTAGTAACCGTCTTATTAGTTTTACTTTGTATATATTCCCTATAAGCAGTAAGTTGATTTTTATAAGCTTCATCAACAATATTATTTAACTTATAATCAATTATTTGTATATGATCATCATAAACTAACATTAAATCTATAATACCATGTCCACTATTACATCCATCATTATACATAAATTCATACTCTTTATATATAGTACAATTATTAAAATCAATCTCAGACTCTAAAAATTGCTTTATATATGGTACATAACGTTTATCCACATTAGTAAAATCAGGATTTAAAAAGTCAATACACTCTAAATAATGATGTATCTTTCTACCAAGTTCCATTTTATCTCTAGTAGAACTAAGTAAAAGTGAAGGAGACACCTTAGAAAACTTCTTTTCCTCAATAGTATTATTCTCTATAGAAATATTATCTACCTTAACTACACAATCACTTTTTGGAATAAGTTTTTTATAATCAAGTGCAGTAGCTAAATTATAATCTTTAGAAAGAGGAATAGAAGAAATAGGAATATCCACTATATAATCAGCTATACTACTATATACACTATTAATTATATCTAAAAATGACCTATAATTCAACTTAGAATCTGATTTATTTATAGTTTTGTTCTCCACCTCACCTACTAAAATCATTTTTTCTCTACATCTAGTAAGTGCAACATAGAAAAGCCTTATTCTCTCACTTATATCTTCTCTTATATACTTTTCTCTAAATAAGTAGTTATAAATAGTTTTATTTATACCTTCATTAAAATAAGGGCAAATAACTCCATATTCATTATCAAATATAAATCTTTCCATTGTATCTCTAACATTAAATGAAGAAGATATTCCTGTATAATAACAAATAGGATATTCTAGTCCTTTAGATTTATGAATAGTCATTATACCTACACTATTAGGATTAACATCATTAATCTCTACTTTAATATCAAAATCATCATCAACTAACTTATTTAAATATTCTAAAAAATCTTCAACTGAATAATCCATCTCTTCAGCATTACCAGCCAAATTATAAATATATTCAAGTCTTACTATACTATTTTGAATACTTCCAACTGTAATTAACTTCTCATAAAATTTAAAAGAAGAAATTAATTTTGATATCAAACTTCTTATTGATAAACTATCATAATCAGTTTCAATATCATCTAATATTTTAATAATTTCACTATCAGAATAATTACCGTTTTTAAAATAATCAAAAATCAAAGAATCAGGATAATTAAATAAATAACTTCTAGCAATAGATGAGAAATTATATTTAAAATCTATATCAAACTCTCTATTATGATATTTAATCATAAGTCCAATTAAGTTTTTAATTATTAATAAATCATTATTTCCAGTAATAGATGTATATGTATATTTAGTAAGTGGAATATTCATATACTCAAATATTTTTTTATATAAATCAAATCCACTTGCCCTATCCATAAGTACTACAAAATCACTATATTTACAATCCCTAAGAATCCCTAAATCTTTATCAAAAACTTGATAATGATCACTTATTTTCTTCTTTATATCAGTTGCTACTATAAAACATTCAACTTCAGCTTTTGTAAATCCAATTGACTTATCATATTTATAGTTATATATTTCAAAATTTTCATCTTGAGTAGTATTACCTTCTTCAAAATATACATTATTTCCAAATACCATTTGATGTGATTTTGTATAATCAGCACCACCTATTTTATCATCCATAACAATATTAAAAACTGTATTAATATTATCAAGTGTTTCCTTTCTAGATCTAAAGTTTTTATTTAAATCTATTTTAAAACCGCCATCTTCTACTGAGTATTTATCATATTTATTTTTAAATATATATGGATTAGCATTTCTAAATCTATAAATAGATTGTTTAATATCACCTACCATGTATACATTATTATTTTCAATAAGTCCAATAAACTCTTCTTGTAAATCAGAAGTATCTTGGTACTCATCAACCATTATTTCTTGAAAACCATTTCTAATTTCAGAACAAACATCATCATTCTCTTTAAGTATTTTTATTGCCATTTTACTAATATCATTAAATTCAAATACGTTATTACGACTTTTAAATTTATCAAGTCTAGATGTTAGCTCTCTTATTATAGAAATAATTGCTTCTAAATAAGGCTTAGTCTTTAAAATACCACCCTTCATACTAGTAACATCATCATATATTGATAATTCTTTTAATGATTTAATTTCCTTAGAAATTTCTTCCTTGCGTTCTTTTACATCATCATCTGAATTTCTAGGTAGCGGTGGAAGTCTAAATTCTAATGAGTTTTTTAACTCATCATAACTATCAGCATTCAAAAGTGGTGTTAAAACATCACTAAGTTTTTCTAAATAATCAGAATCAAGATAATTAGATAACTCTTCTACTAGTTCACTAATTTTTTCCCTTTTAGATAAAATACTACTTACATACTTATTAATATTTGAGTCAATAAATTCTTCATTATAGAATTTATCCATATATGTATCTAGATATTGATATTTATCATATATTAAATCCATTTTATCACTTATAGACAAAATATATTTCTTTATATCATCATCATTCTTTACACAAAAATCCCCAATTAGTTTTAAGAAATTTGGATCTTCTTCTTCATATAAAGAATCAAATATTTCATCTATTATTCTACTTTTTTCAGTATATATTACACTAGAATCCGCTATATTAACATTCCTATCTACTCCAAGTAAATAATAATATTTTTTAACAAGTGATAAGCTATAACTATCAAAAGTAGTAATATATGCGCCATCTATCAAATCCAGTTGACTAGATAAATCTGGTGCTTTCTTTATAGCAGATCGAATTCTTTCTTTCATTTCTTTAGCAGCTGCATTAGTAAAAGTTAAAATAAGTAATTTATCTATATCAACACCATTATTTAACTTTCTAATTACTCTAGCAGTTAAAACCGCAGTTTTACCACTTCCAGCACCCGCAGAAACAATTATATTAGTTCCCTCTTTATCTATTGCTAGCTGTTGTTCATTTGTCCATTTTGGCATACTACTTTTCACCTCCTAAGAAGCTTAAAGATTTATTTTTATTAAGTTTCACAAAATCAGATTCACATCTATAACAAATATCTTTGAACTTGCAATAATTACATCCAACTTTATCAAAATCTATTTGTTTAGGATTTATATCAAAATTACCCATTAAAATATTATCTCGTGCTTCATCTATTTTATTATCAATAACTGATATAAGCTTATCCATCTGTTCATAACTTAAAACTTTCGCAAATCTATCAAATCCCTCTTTATTAGTTCTCATAGATTTAACATAACTACTTTTTTCATAATCAGGAATAAATACCTCTAAATCACTAACATCTGAAGTAGAATAACCATCTAATTTTAAATTATCACATTTTAAAGACAAATAGGTTTTACCAGGCACAAACCTTATTTCATTAGATAAAATTCTTTGAAGGTAGAATCCAGTAAATCTAACATTTTTAAATAAGTTGCTTTTCTTTACTAAGTATAAATATATAGGCAACTGCATACTAAAACCATATATAACACTATATAAATCAATATTTGTATTACCAGTTTTATAATCAACTATACTAACTAAAGTATTTTCTTTTTCCTTATACATAATTTTATCTACAATACCAGTAAATACAACAGGAATAACCGAACTCTTATCAATTGTAATTTTCTTTTCAAGTAGAAGTTTGGTTAAACCAGTTTCCTCTTGTAAATTTTTAACCTGTTCAATTACAAAAGATAATTCACTCTTTAATTTTTTTAGTAAAAACTTCTCTTTATTTGTAAGAGTTAAATTACTAACATACTTATTATATTCACTTGAAAAATCAAAGCCTTCATTAAAACAAATAGAAAGTATGTAATGAAATAATGACCCAATAACGGTATTAAAATTTTCAACATACTTATCAAGTTTTAGTATATTGGTTAAATAATATTTAAAAGCACAGTGATAATAATTATCAATCGAAGTATATGAAAGTGTAAGTCTTGGTTTTAATAACTCCAATAAAGAATTATTATTAATACCTGTAAACTTATTATCATAAGTAAGATAAGGTATTGAAAAATTATTATATAAAATAGGTAATTGTTCACTTTTTATTCCAAACTTTATAAAGTTATCTAATTCTTTTGATAAAAGAACCTCACTCCATATTTTAGAATAACTATTTTTATAATCCATCTTATATTCTATCTTATTAAGTCCCATTTCACTTGCTAAATTAGATATTAAAACCTCACCATTTAATGAATTTAACTTACAAGAAATAATAAGATTTTTTATTTTTTGAATAGAATTTATAACTTTTTCTTTTTCAAGTCTATTTTTTTCTTCAGTAGTAGATAATAACATATTATATTTAGTTTTTAACAAGTCACCAATAAAATCATCATCTTTAAATAATGTAGGTATTGCACCCTGATTAAACCCAAGTAAAAAAACATATTCATCAGGTTCAAATATATTGTCAGTAATATTAACTAATTCTATTTGATTTTTCTTTTTCTTAGGCATTATTTTAGTATTTTTTACTTCTTGTTTTGTACATTTAAATATAAATTGAAAAGGATATTCCATATCATTATATTTATTAGAAATATTAAATAGTGCATTATATGTAGCTAAGTTATTATAATTAGTCATATCATATTCAGCTTTAATTATTTCAAGTCCAGCAAAAAATGATTTAGATTCTTCAACTAAGTATAGAAATTTCTTAGTTATTGGAGAAGAATAAATAGAATTATCAGGTAATGAAATAGGAATATTATACATATAAGAAAACATTTTAAGAGTATAATAATATTCCTCACTAACATTAGCTAGTTTTATTTTATTTATATCGACTCCGCTACTTATTAGCTTAGAAATATTATAAAATACAAAACATACTTCATCTTCTAATGTATTTAAAACATATAAATCCTTAACAGGAAATTTTTCTTCTTCTTCTATTATAGTTGCATCTATTTTATCAAGCATATTTTGATAAAATTTATCTATTTTAGAATATCCATATACGATTATTTTTTTTCTTTTAATATAGTCTAGAAACATATCATCATAATATAGTAATTTCTCTTTGTCCAATTCTTCCTTCATTTTTACTAAATTATTAAGTTTATCATCAACATATGAGTCTTTATCTAAATAATATAATGATTCTAATACATCCTTTGCGGCATCCATATTAAATAAATAATGCTGCATTAAATATAATACAGCCCTAACATCATATGAAAAATATATATGATCCCTAACTTCATCAAGTGACATCATCTTATAATTGACAAAATTATCATAATGATTAAAATAATCCAAAATTTTATTTTTTAGATTATTAGGGACAATAAGTAGTACTTCATTAAATTTTGTAAAATCCAGTGTCATAATAAGTATCTCCTTCTATTTAATTTTATCATCTTTAGAACAAAAAGACACGCATAAGTTACGTGTTTTTACTACTTTTTACATCTCTTTTTGAATAAATACATCCACAATAGTCTTGTCTATATAAATTATAGATATTAGAAAGTTCAATGCTTCTTTTATATCCATTTCTTTTCTTAAAATCAGCATATAGATATTTTACGTCATATTTACCTGATAAGTCCTCGCCTATTTCATTTAACCATTTAGCATTTTTATAGGGGCTTATTGATAAAGTCGTTGTAAAATATGAGAAATTATGGCTACTAGCATATTTAGCTGCCTCACAAAGTCTAAGTAAATAGCATCTATAGCACCTACTCCCACCCTCAGGTTCATCTCTCATGCCATCTATAACATCTTCAAAGTCTTCATTTCTATAGCCAATTTCTACTAGTTTAACATTTTTATCAAGCTTCATTTCTTGAATTAATTTATCAAGTTCATTATATCTCTTAATAAACTCTTCTTCTGGAGAAATATTAGGATTATAATAAAGTATAGTAATATCAAAATATGAAGATAAATATTCTAATACATAAGAAGAACATGGAGCACAGCAAGCGTGTAGTAAAAGAGTTGGCTTTTTATTTAACTGTTTTATCTTATCTAACTCTTCATCCATCATAATTTGATAATTCATACTTATCCCCTCATTTCTTTTTTAACTTTTACATTTTGTTCCTTTTTTACATATTTTTTAGGATCAGTTACTGTTTCTGAATCTATAAAAACATCTGTATTATATAAAACCCCATCTGCAGCATCAGATAAAATTTGTGATAAGGTTTCTGTAACAACTGTCTTTAAAGCACTTGCTCCCCCACCAGTTAAAAAAGATTTAGAAGCAATCGCATCTATCGCAGAAGAATCACAAGAAAGTCTTATTCTATCAGTGCTAAATAAAGCTGTTTGCCACATTCTTAAATTGCTTATCTTAGATGTAGTTAAAATCTCTTTTAAATCTTCTTTTTCTAAAGACTTCATTTGAACTATAACAGGAACTCTTCTTAGAAATTCTCTCTCCATTCCGCCTAATTTATGTAAATCATCCCTAGTAATAACAACATTTTCTAAAACCCCATCATCCTGATTAAAACCAATTGCCTTTTTGGAATTACTCTTAGCATCTATTATTCTTTGGAAAGCACCTGCAAAAACAAAAGTAATTTTAGAAGTGTCTATTTTTATTGTTTCCTTGTTGTGTTTAATAGTATAAACCCCTCTATCCATTAATCCATATAGTTCTTGCTGAACATCTTTTGTTCTTATAGAACTATTAGAGGCACTATCTTCACCAAGTTTATCAAATTCATCAAGTACAATTATACCTTTTTCAGCTTTTTTAACATCTCCATTAGCTTCAATTAATAAATCTTCAAGTAAGCTTACAACATCACCACCAACATATCCAGTAGTTGAATATTTAGTGGCATCCTTAATTATCATAGGAACATCTAATATTTTTGCAGTTGTCATGCAAGTCTCAGTTTTACCAACACCAGTTGGTCCAATAATCATAACATTTGTTTTAAGCCCTTCGAATTCTCCGTATTTTTGATTATTATAAACTGCATTTACAAACGCCTCAACTTGTAAGTCTTGCGCAACTACACGTTCTTGAACCTTTTTAACAATATCTTTTCTATTTAAGTAAAACTTATTACCTTCAGAATTTCTACATTCCATAAGAGAAGTCCTCAAAGTAGAAGACATATCTATATTATATGAAACAGAATCACCCTCAGCAATAAATGAAACTAAATTAACATCATCTTTTAAATCAGTTATGCAAGAAAATTCATAATCACTAGCCTGTACCAAATACTCATACATCTTTTTTCTTGCGAATCTAAGTTTATCTGAAGGTGATTTAAATTCAACACTCTTAATATAATCACCTAAAAAAATAGGAAGTCCAAAGAAAGTATCAGTATCATTATTATTAAAGCAATCTTCAACAATAGGAATATACATTGGCTTTCCTGATGTAACAGGATAATCTATTCCTGTAAATTCATCAATTGGAAAAAACCTTTTTCCTTTCTTAATATAAGTACCAAGATATATTCCAGTTATCTCAATACTGCTTTTCCATGAGGATTCTCTCTTAGCCTTAAATTTAACTGCTCCCCATAGATTATCAAAATCATTAGCGTTCATACAACAATTCCCCCATCAAGTAATTACTATTCTAGCAAAAATAAGATGAGATATCAATAAAAAGAAAAAATAAAACAAAGATTATTAAAATCTCTGTTTTACTTCTCTGATTTAGTTTCTTCTTTACTTGCAAGAACTTTTTTGCCTTTGTAATTTCCGCAAGCTTTACATACACGATGAGGTCTAATTACTTCTCCACATTGTGGACATTTAGTAGTTACTGCAGCCTCTAATGCGTTATGACTTCTTCTTAATCTTTTTCTAGTTTTTGAAACTTTGTGTTGTGCAACAGCCATCTTTATCACTCCTCTTTATATTTTTCTTTAAGTTCAAGAAAAGGATTATTGCTAGTAGAGCTTGCCTCTTCTTCACTAATTAATTTCCATCCATCGCCATTATATTTACTTAAGTCATTAACCTTAGTAAATCTAAGTGGGACCTCTAATACAATATTTTGCCACAAAATTGGAAGAATATCAATACTATTTTCATCTTTTTCTAAATTTTCTTCAATATTTTCATCAATATCAATGGAAAATGGATACTCTACGTTATCTAAACTAATAGAATCCTCCAAAATCATTTTACCACTAACATTACATCTGATAGTAAGTTCATTGCTTGCATCGAAAAATATATCACCAACTGCCCTAGCATCTTCTATATCAATAATATCGCTTTTTTCTAACATATCAGATGGAAAAGTTAATTCTTCATCAAATGAAATCTTATCCTTAACCTCAGAATTTAATTCTTCTAATCTTATAATCATTTTGTATCACCGAACAAATTATATATTAAATTCATAAAAATTGCAAATGTTTATAACAATTACATATATAAATTAGATTTTCAAATACAATTATTTCTGATATAATACTTCTCGAGGTGGAGATATGGCTAATATTGGAATAATATGTGAGTATAACCCATTTCATAATGGACACTTATATCACATTAATAAAATTAAAGAAATGTTTAAAGACTCAACACTTATATTAGTTATGAGTGGAAACTTTACTCAAAGAGGCATACCAAGTATACTAGCTAAAGATGAAAAAACATTAATCGCAAAAAAATACGGAGTTGACCTAGTAGTAGAACTTCCATTCATTTATGCAACAGAAAGTGCAGATATATTTGCAGATGCCGCAGTTACAATATTAAATGAATTAAAAACAGATTACATTGTATTTGGTAGTGAAAGCAATAACATAGATAATCTTATTAATATCGCAAACATACAATTAAATGATAAAGATTTTGATAACAAAGTTAAAACTTATTTAAATGAGGGAATAAACTACCCTACCGCAATATCAAAAGCTCTAAAAGATAAAGCCGATATAGTCAATACTCCAAACGATTTATTAGCTATCTCTTATATAAAATCAATAATAAAAAATAATTATAATATAAAGCCAATCACTATTCAAAGAACAAATGACTTTCATTCAAAAGAATTAGAAAATAATATAGTAAGCGCAACCGCTATAAGAAAAGCACTAGATAATAATAAAGATATTTCATCATATGTTCCAAAAGAAGTAGCAAAACTTTTAAAAAATAGATCTAATATTAATTATTTTCCTTATTTAAAATATAAAATTATCACTGAAGGAACTGATATTAAAAAGTATCTAACTGTTGATGAAGGAATAGAAAACAGAATTCTAAAAGCAATAGATTCTTGTAATACACTAGAAGACCTTATTAAAAAAGTTAAAACAAAAAGATATACATACAATAAATTATCCAGAATGTTTATACATATACTTTGTTCTCTAACAAAAGAAGAAGTTATTAAAAACAAGAATGTAAAATATATAAGAGTGTTAGGTTTTAATGACTTAGGTAGAAAACATCTAAATAAAATTAAAAAAGATATAACTCTTCCACTTATTACTACCCCAAAATATTATAACGAACTATTAACAATAGAAAATCGCATAGACAAAATTTATGACTTAATAAGCAAAAACTATTAAGTCTTTTTTGTTACAAAAAATAAGTAATTACATAATTTATTATAGGTGAAGTATATGTATTTTGCTTATAAATATACAAAAATTTATTATGAAAAACATGGAAATAATAAAAAAGTAATATTAATATTCCCAGGATGGGGAGATAATAGAAAAACATTTTATAAAATGATTGATGATTTAAAAGATGATTTTACCATTTATATATTTGATTATCCAGGTTTTGGAAATAGCCCTATCCCACATAAAGATTTAACAATATATGATTATGCTGAAATATTTATGGAATTCATAAAAGAAAGCAAAATTAACAATCCAATAGTTATAGGACATTCTTTCGGTGGACGATTAATCATCACAATGAGTGGGTATTATAAAGTTAAATTTAAAAAAGTAGTACTAATCTCATCCGCAGGAATAAAGCCAAAAAAGACATTATTTCAAAAAATAAAACAAAAGACATATAAAATACTTAAAAAAATAGGAACAATTTTACCATACAAAAAAAGAAAAAAATACAAAGATTTTCTTCTTAAACACTTCGCATCCAATGATTTTCTAGCACTACCACAAACATTACATAAAACATTTATTAATATAGTAAATGAAGATTTAACTAAATATTTAATAAAGATAAAAACAGAAACACTTATAATTTGGGGAGAAAATGATGAATCAACTCCAATTAAAGATGCTTATAAAATGAATAAATTAATTAAATCATCTGGACTTGTAGTAATAAAAGGAGCATCGCATTTTTGTTACTTAGAATACCCAGGATATATAAAAGTCATATTAGACGAATATTTAAAAGGAGGAAATTAATTACAATTTCCTCCGAAAGATGCAAGAAGTGCTTTTATAGTACTCATCGCATCTATATTGTTATTATCATTAACCAAATATGTATTAAATTCTTCTATTTTAGAAGAATCCTCTTCTCTACCAGATTTATCTAAATACTTAATAATTTTTCCATCTTCAAAAACTAATGTAAATTTATCATTAGTAAGACTACATTCTAATTTGTTACTATTACAACCTGTAGTAAATATAAATGTAGTTATAAGTAAGATTAGAAAAATTATTTTTTTCATATAAACTCCTCTTTTATTTAGTTTTAGTTAACACTTTAATAGCATCATTAATGGTAGCTTCATTATTAGAAACTTCCTTTTTTAAGTCTTCGTTTTCCTTAGCAAGAATATCGTTTGTAGAAACTAGCTCTTTATTTGCCGAAATTAATGCGTCTCTTGTTGTAGTTAACTCCTCAACCTCTTTTTTCAAATCTGTATAAGTAGGAACACTAGGGTCATTAATAGCAACAGTAGAATCATGTGATATAAAGTCATTATGTGCATTAATGATACCAAGAAGAAATTCATTTACTCCAGCAAAACTTTGTAAATCAAACATTTGAGGAGTTATAATTTTACCGGTTGTAATACAATCTGTAATTATAGTAGCATAATCTTTTTGTACATAACCTCCAGAATTCATAGAATCATAATATTTTTTCAAAAGCCATCTGTAGTCTTCTGAAACATCTAATGTAGCAAAACACTTATCAGCAATCTGTTGTGTTTCTCTAGCTTTTGCAAGTTTTTGATCTCCATGTAAGAAAAATTTACTTGTATTATTAGTACTAGTAGAAGTAAGCATAGTAGGAATAGTAAGTTTCTGATTATTAAAAATCAAACCAAATCTTTCTTCTGCTTCTTCTATTGATTCAAAATATTGATTAGACATTGGAACATATATCTTTGACTTATTGACCTTATCTATATTAGCAGCTAATCCTAGCATAAATATACCTTTTTCTTCATAAGCAGGTTTATTAACAAGTATATAATCAAATTTATATGTTTCTTTCCCAGTTGTATATGATCTTGAACTATCATATGGACAAGCAAATATCATATTAAAAATATTAATTTTTAAATTTTGTACAAAAGCAGAATTCTTCTTTTCAATATGTTCAGAAAATAATTGCTTCTCATCAATAATATTATCATTAATATATCTATAAAGCCTATATCTATCTTCACACATTTTATTTAATAACTCATATGAGCTTTTTTCTCTATAAAGACCACTACTCATCAAATAATTTGTATTAACCCCTAATAAATGTGGAACAGATGAATTTGGAACATAAATTTTTATATTATCTCCATTAGCAAAAGTCAAACTAAACTTATCTTTATATCTTGAGTTTCTGTTATAAGTTTCAACATTATTTGCAATAAGTTCCATTAAATATTCAAATTTAGTCATTTGCATATATAAAATCCCCCTTAATTAATGAAGAGATTATACCACATTTTACTAAAAAAAGCAAGCACAAAAAAAGTGCTCATCAAAGCACTAATTTTGTCTCATAAATTCTTCATATTTAGGAATTACATCTTCAGGTTTACCTATCATCATAACCTTACCATCATTAAGCCATAAAACTTCATTGCATAATTCCTTAATTGTACCTAAACTATGTGAAACAATTATAACTGTTCTATGTTCATCAGAAATAAGTTCTTTCATTTTATTATAACTTTTCTCTTTAAACTTAACATCACCAACACTTAAAACCTCATCAATTAACATTATATCAGTTTCAAGTATCGCAGTGATTGCAAATGCAAGTTTAGAATACATTCCCGAAGAATAAGTTTTTACAGGTTTATTAATAAAATCGCCGATATCAGCAAATTTAATTATTTCTTTTTCTTTTCTCTTTATTTCTTCTTCACTAAATCCAAGAAGCATTCCAGATAAATATATATTTTCTTTTCCAGTTAGTTTTCTATTAAAACCTACTCCAATACTTAAAAGTGAAATAGAATTACCATGTAAATCTATACTACCTTTATCTGGTGAAAATATACCAGCAATTGCTTTTAACATAGTAGATTTACCACTACCATTTTTACCAATTATACCAAGGATCTTACCCTCTTCTATTTCAAAACTAACTCCTTTTAAAGCATGGAATAATTCAGCTTTATGACCAATTTGTTTCCAAGATGCTCTAATTGAAGTCTTTTTTAAACTCTTATAAGTGATATGTAAATTTTTTACTGTTACTGTTATATTCTTTTTCATTATATCACCTTCGCATAACTATTTTCATAATCATTTATTAGACTAACACCAATAACACATAATATTATTCCAATAAATAACCAAATACCTAACATTTCAAAATTAGGCATTACTCCTTGAAGCATTACTTTTCTAAGTTCATTCATACAAAGAGCTATAGGATTTAATCTTAGTAAGAAAAATCTTAACTTACCTTTAAGTCTTTCATTGATATTATAGAAAATACCAGATAAGTAAAACACCATTCTTAAAGCTATATTAGTCAAATTACCAAGGTCATTCAATGTAACGCCAAAATGCATTAATATCATACCAATACCAAATGATATTATGTAAAGTACAATAAATATTGGAATAATAAATAACATATGCCAAGTAAATGGAACACCTTGATATAACATAAGTGCAAAAGTAATTAATAATGATATTCCCATTTTAAATAGATAGGTAAATGACTTAGATAAAAGTAAGATATACTTAGGTATATATACTTTTGTAACTAAATCCCTATTATTAATTATTAATTTAACACTACCATTAATCATTCTGTTAAAGAAATCCCATGCAGTTAATCCTATAAATACAAACGATGCAAAGTAAGGTGTATTATTTTTAAATACAACACCAAATACAAATGTATAAATTAACATAAAACAGAATGGTTCGATTATCCACCATAACCAGTTTAAATATGAATCTGCAACTTCTGACTTTAATTCAGCTTTTGCAGAGTAGACAGCATATTTATAATATTTAGCTATATTGTTTATAAACTTTTTCATTTATATTTTTACCTCCACAATAATAATATTTTATCATATTATCATATCTTTTCCAATAGAAAAAAAAGAACTATTTAATTTATACTAAATAATATGGTATATAAGTTTTTATGAAAAGAAGCAATATAATTTAAAAATTAAAAAACTAATTATCAGTTTTTCTAATAATTAAAACAGGACATTCGCCTGTTTTAATTTTGTATCATTAAGATTCATAACCATCAGTGGAACAGTCTCCATCTACACAGTCACAGTCAAGATCACTTATTTGATATGTAGAAGATAATCCAATCGTTTCCGATGAATCAAGACCAGAATTGGTCATTTTTTTCTTTACTAATTCTAGCGCTGTCATTTTCTCACTTTACTTGTATAAATATATTTATCATTTATGACTTCAGACGGATCAGATGATAACCACCTTATAGCACATCCACCACCACATTGATACCATTTTTTACATCTAGAACATATTTCAGAAGGATACTTTCCTATTATCTTTCTAAATTGCTTAATAACATCCGAATTCCAAAATTCAATTAATTTATCTAATTCAATATTAGTGTCATTTAAAGGATGTCCCATGAAATGATTGCATGGTAATATATTAAAATCAGGATCAAAAACCATACCAGTGCCTTTTGTTATATGACAGCAAGTTATTATTCTATTTTTAAGTATCATATGAGTAAGCATATTCTTATCTAAAGAGCATAATGGTATTGACATTTCAAAGACAAAGTTAATTTCATCTTTATAAATTTTATCATATACGTACTTACATAGTATTGAAAGTTCTTCAATAGAAATAATCTGGTTTTCATCTTCCGCCGATGGCTTATAAAGTTGAAAAAGAATGTTATTTAGATGATGCTCTTTTACAACTTTCCAAAAATTATCAAATTTTTTTGTATCAGTATTGCATAAAACATAAGATAAGCTAGTTTTAATTCCACAATAACTAGCATTTTCATATCCTTTTATAGTTTCAAGAAATCCATTACTATTAGTATTTATAATATATTCTTCTTCATTTGAACCTTTTATTGATATATTAATGCTATATAAACCTGCTTCATACGCTCTTTTACAAAATTCTATATCTTTAAATTTTCTACCATTAGTTGCCATAGACACTTTGATATTATTTCTAGATATATATTTAATTATCTTTAAAATGCCAGGATGTATACTTGGTTCTCCGCCTATTAAGATTATCTTTTTTATACCAATACCTTTCAAATAAGAAACATACTTTTTAACATTTTGATACGACATATTTCTGTTTATTTTTAAATACTTTTTTGCATAACACCATTTACAATTGTTATTACAAGTCATATTGGTTGTTAACCATACGGTATTGGGAATTACATTTTCATCATTAATAATATTAATCCAAAATCTTTGAATATATTTTTGGGTAACATCGTCATAAAATGTTTTTTCAAATTTACCGCCATTTTTTTCTATAACTTTTCTTGACGCATAATTATCTTCAAAACAAGTAATTAATATATTTTTCATTTTATGCTTTTTATACTTTTTAATAGCTAATGATAGTGCTTTAGTTGCATAACCCTTTTTTCTTTCTTCAGGTTTTATATAATATGCAACATGACCCAGCCTAGAAAAATAATTATCATTTAATTTATGCCTTAAATCAATTGTTCCAACGACTTTATGATTATCTATTATGAAATAAACAGTAGCGGGAACATCTCTGTTTGAAATTCCTATACCATTACGTCTATCCTTTAACCTATTTAACATATTTTGATAACTTTCACCATTTCTATATGCATTTCCCATCTCTAATTCATCTTTATTTTTTATGGCACTATTCACTAGTTCATAATACCCTTTCTCATATTTTTTACATGGTAAAACTAAATTCATGATACACCTCCAACATTTTTCAAAACTCTTTATAATACTTCTTATATAACAAAAGGCAGTAGCCCAAAAGACTAATTGTCTCTAAAAGTTACTGCCCTAAATCTTTTTATAAAAAATCAATAAATATAGAAAAAGTTAATTACCAAAATTATTTTTATACCTATGCCTATATACAATTTCATTAAACTTAAAATACATACTATTTTGATAAATGTCAGCATATTTTCATCAAAAATTCGGATGGGTAAGCACATTTAATCATTCATATTTTGGCCCATTTACTCATTTAGTTCCCTTATTTTACAACATTTTTTTATTTGGTCAATTTAATTTTTCATTTGAGCCTATTTATTCTCTTTATTTCTAAATACAAGTATTTTACTTAATACATAATTAAGTACAACTATTATGAATTGTACTAATACTTTAGATATCATATCATTTAGTTTTAATACATTAACCAAAATAAACATAACTAGAATCTCACTACCAAGAGTAAGTAATCTGCATGAAACGAACTTAACAAACTCAGCTAATACATTTTTATCTTTACTTTCAAATACAAATACACGATTAGTAATATATGCAAATAAAACAGCTGCAATCCAAGATAGTACAGTACATACCATATAATTACTAATAAATACTCTAAATAATGCATAACTTCCTATACTAACCAAAGTAGTAAGTCCACCAACTATTAAATAATTTATAATTTCTTTGTTTTTATAGTATAAACCAAGTCCCCATTTGAATAGTTTTGTTTTAGGGTTAGTTAATTCCTCACATATACTACCAATTAATAATAAAATTCCTACCATACTATTCCCCTACTTTTTTTTACTTTCTAATCTTTCCTTAACAATATATATTGGTCTTTGTTTAACTTGTATATAAGTTCTAGATAAGTATTCTCCAATTACTCCTACTACCATAAATAATAATGAGAATAAGAATAACATAATTAATAAAATAACTTTAAACTCACTTACACCTTTAAATAAAGCTACTATAAAATATATAAAGCCAACAAGGAAAGTTACTATTGATATATAAAATGGTGCTCTAAGTGGTGAAGTTGTAAATGCAACTATTCCATCTATAGCGTAATTAAACAACTTGAAAAAATTCCATTTAGATGTTCCACTATTTCTTTCTTCCACTTCATAAGGTAAATAATAAGTATTATATCCAACAAAACTAAATATTCCCTTAGAAAATCTATGATATTCACTAAGTTCTAATATTGAATCTACAACCTTTCTTCTAAAAGTTCTAAAATCACTTGCTCCTTGAACAAAAGGAACTGTTGACATAGAATTAATAACTTTATAAAAAGTATCCTTAAAAAATGTTAATACCTTGCCTTCTTTTCTAACTTCTTGAAAGGCAGCAACTGAATCAAATTGTTCATTTTCATTTAATATATCAATCATACGCAATATTAATTCTGGTCTTTGTTGTAAATCAGCATCAATTATAGTAACTAACTCCCCTTCTGCCTCTTTTAATCCTGCATACATCGCAGCCTCTTTTCCAAAGTTTCTAGAAAAGTTAATAACTTTAATATTCTGCTTCTTTTGATCAACTATATTAGTTAACCTATCTAAAGTATTGTCACTACTACCATCATTGACAAAAACAATTTCATATTTAATTTTTTTCCCTTTAAAAACCTTTTGTACTTCTTCATAAAAAAGTTCTACATTACCTTCTTCATTATAACAAGGTACGACTATTGATAAATCCATTTAAATCACCCACTTACTTATTTATTATATCATGCCACTCCAAGTAGTCAATAAATTTAAGCTTAACGTTCTCATTTATATTATAAAATGCCTTAAATTTTTTCATATTTTCCTCATCATGCGGATAAGGATGCTTCATATAATCTTCATATGGTGCTTTAGGTAATAACATAGTAACAGAGTTATTAGCTTTTTCTTTTTTAATATAGTTAGTCATTTTATTATCAACATAAAACGCACTAGAAGCTATGATTAAAAGACGTACCATACAAACTAAACTAGAAATTATACAAATATAATTAATAACTTTAATACCCATTTTAGATTTAAAAAATTTTAGTGTATCATTAACAAGTTCTAAAGCAAACAAACACCAAAAAACATACATAGGATAAAAACATCTAGGAGTTATTGGACTAAGCGCAAATAAAGGCATAACTAGAAGTATTATACTTCCTAAATAAAACAATAATTTCTTCTTAGAAATTTCAAAGGGTGCCAATAAAATAAATATTATTAGGAAAACTAAATAAACTAAAGTTAAACAGCCCTCTATAAACATAAAAACCAACTTGAAGGTTTGCCACTCTGGGAAGAACAAAGCTATTAATGAATAAATAGAATAAAACACAATATAATACAAACTAATACTAAGTAATTTATAATGCTTTATATCTTTTTTATAAATAAACTTTAAAAATAAATACGTTAAACATACAGATATTATTACTAGTACAACAACATTATTAGAAACTAAATTATGATATACAGTATAAAAATATCTCTTTATAGATTGCATAATTATTCCACTTCGAGGAACACTTCTATAAAAATCTTCACCCTTAACAACATTTAGATAAGCACCATTTTGAAACATAAGAACTGCGCCAACTAAAGTCCCAATAAAATAAGTTACTTGATTTATATTTATTTTAATCTCTCTTTTATAACAATAAATTAAACTAACTAAAGAAGCTATAACTATATATATAGTTACATGTTCCATAAATAAACAAGTTATAACGCCTAAAACAAACATCAAAAATACTCTTCTTCTATTTAAGATAATACACTTATCATTAAGTATTCCTTTATTTATAAAGATCCATATCAAAACAAATATCATTGGAGGAACGTAATTAGTAAAACCACTTGTCCAATTAACAACCTGCCTAAATAAAGTACGTGGCATAAAAAGTACTAATATTATAGATATTAAGAATATAGACAAACTCTTTTTGTTAACAATTTTAAAACTTAGTAAAATTATACTAGTATAAGAAAGACCAAGTGTTAAAGCTCTTATAACTCTATATCTAGTAAGTAAAATAACAAGTAAATTACCTAAATACCTTCCATTATAATTTGAAAAGAAATTATTTAATCTATCTATTCCAATATAACTACCCCATGCCCAATCATCATTTGTATATGGGACTAAATATCCAATAATAGAAAAAAAGAAAAATAGAACTACAACTAAAATTATATTTATGTACTTCTTATTTTTCATTTTTATTCCCCCTATCTAAACATCTGGATTCCAATCTTTATTGAATACAAAGTTCTCATAATTAAACATATGCTTAAAATCATTTTGAGCATTAATTTGAGAAACATAAATAGGAATTAATTTTTTTATTTTATTTTTTTGACTTTCACTACTAATAGTAGGCATTCCTTCTATATTTTTTGTATCCCCCTTAGAAACATAATATCCAAAGTAATACAAAACATCTTTATCCGCAAGTTCTGTAACCATACCACTAGTCATTTTATGATGAACATGTCCATATTCACCTAAAGGATTATGAGTAACTATCATCTTCCAGTTTTTATAATTAATTATTTTATCCAAATCTGCCTTTATTTTCTCATGGACCTTTGACCAGTCATCTCTTTTTCCTTTTGTCACATCAGGATATCCAAGCATTATGTATTCATCTTTTGTAATAGCCATAGCTTTTTTAAACTCTTCTACTCTTCTCTTTACAGGACCACATGTTATACATACTACTAAATAATCATCCTCAAGTAAATGTGCTCCACCCCAAAATGATTCATCATCAGGATGTGCAACTATCATTAATTTATCTATTCCCTTATATTTTTCGTCTTTAGCTTTGCTACTATCTTCATTACTTTCTTTTTCTGTTTTAATCTCTTTCTTAACTGGTTCACTAACAACACTTTTATTATTAATATTGTCAAAAATGTTGGAAATAATACTTACACTAATAATAGGAACTAACAACATCAAAAAAACAGCATAATATTTTTTAAACATACCAATCACCTTACTTACATAAACTTAAATATAAAATCTACTAAATTACTAGTGCATTTTCCTTCATTTAGTTCAATATATTTATCCCTAAATCCTTCTACTCTATCTAAATCAAATTGATTATTCTCAATTGAATTAACTATTTCTTTTGCATCATCTGTTATAATACCAGGCATTTCTTCCTTATAGTTAATATAAAAGTTTCTTCTTCTATAATATTTATCATAATCATAACAATAAAAGAAAAGAGGCTTTTCTAATATTGAAGCTTCAAAAACTATCGCAGAATAATCAGTAATAACATAATCCCCCATAGTAATCATATCAATTGATGAAAAATATTTATCACATATAACTCTCTCATCCTTAATCTTAATATTAGATAATGGATGAGGCTTAACTATAAGATTATACTTTGAATAATCAATACAATTTATTAGTTCATTAATTTTATCTATATCTTCCATACCTTTTCTAAAAGTAGGAACATATATAATATTTTTTTTGCTTTTACATTGTGGATATTTTTTAATGACTTTTTTTATAACTTCTTTTTTACGCTTTTTATCAGTCAAATAATCAACTCTAGGTAAAGGCATAACAATAACTCTATTTATATCATATCCAAATGCATCTTTAAAATACCTTCTTGTATTACTGCTACTAGTAAGTATATAATCATAATTTTTATGCATCTTCATGACTTTAGATAACTTAGAACTAGTACCTTCTTCACTATCAATTATACTAAGACCAAATTTTTTAAATGCACCTAACGCATGCCACATCTGTATTATAGTAGTATTTTTTTTCTTTTTCAATACACTAGCACAAATACAATATCCATCTAAAATTATAACCTTACTAGTAGACAAATAATACATTTGCTTAAACATATGAAAAAAGTATTTAACTTTTGAAGCAAGACCTTTTTCTATTTTTTTACATAGTACAACAACATCAATAGATGAATCACGCTTTTTTATTTCCTTTTCCAATAAAGAAATATCATCACTTTTTTTATTGCTTTGTCTTGATATAAAAGTTATTCTTTTTCTTTGTGGAAATAATTTTATAAAGAAATATATAATATTTAAAACTAATATTCCAAATTTAACTAAAATCATAACATTCTCCTACTTATTATCCATAAAATACTTAACAACCCTTTTAGTTGATTTACCATCACAAGAAGAACAAAAGTAATTATAAAAACTATCAAGTTTACCTAAATCAACCTTTGCAGTTTTAATTTCTTTTAAAAGAGAATTAAAATTTTTAACAACTGGCCCATATGTATATTTAGATAATGGATAATAAAAATCTCTACTCTTTTTATATTCATCTAAATCCGGAGTATAGAATATAACAGGCTTTTTAAAGAAAGAATACTCAAATATAACAGATGAATAATCAGTTATTAATATATCAGTAATAAACAAGATATCATTTATTTCCCTCTCACTTGTCATATCAATATAAAATGAATCCTTTTCAATTTTATAAATAGGTCTATTTTTTATAAAAGGATGAAGCTTTATTATACAAACATATTCATCACTAAAAGTATCACTAAACCTCTTAAAGTCAAACCAATCAAAATTATAATGAGCAGCTTTTTGACCAGCACCTCTAAAAGTAGGCGCAAATAATATAACCTTTTTATCCTTTAAAACAGGATACTTTTTATAATATGTATTTTTTACTTTATCAGCATATTTTTTATCAAAGAATATATCAGTTCTAGGAATTCCTAAAGCATGAACTTTATCAATAGAAATACCAAAAGCTTCAGCATAATCTTTTCTAATATTTTCACTGCTTACAATAGCACCAGTATAATTCTTATGCGTTAGTGAGTTCTTAGCAGGACCCCCATCCTTATCTAATCTACTATAACCAACTCTTTTAAAAGCTCCCATCGCATGCCATAACTGTATAAGATTTGTTCCTTTTCTAAGTTTTAATGCATAAATAATAGGATAAAAATCATCTAAATAAATATACTTTGAAGTTGAAATAAGATACATTAATCTAATACTTTGACTAAATGTATATCTAACTTTAAGACTTGATTTAAGCATCAAGTTAATATCATATTTGTTTTTCTTCTTTATCTCATCATAAACAAACTTAAAATTACCAGTTAAAGAGGCACGTGAAGCCGATAAGAATAACACTCTATCATCATTTAATCTGTTAAAGAAACAGAAAATTTTATATAAAATTATATAAAATATCTGTCTTACTCTTTGTAAAAATGGTTTTAAAACATTCATAATATCGCCACACAATCATTATAACTTTTTGTTTAACTTCATTATTTCTTTATAAACTCTTTGACTATTCTTATTATCCCTATAAAAGAAGAAATTCTTCATTCTTTTTTCATATTTTTTATCTAATTTACATCCTGATTTTATTAATTTGATAATTTCATCTAAGAAACTATCATAATCCTTACAATTTGGACCAAATCCATGCTTATCATAATCAAAGTATCCCTTATTATAATAGTGAACATCAAAAATATGGTCAAAATCAAAGTTAGCATATATAACAGGTTTATTTAAATATGCAAAATCACACGCAGCAGATGAATAATCTGTAACTAAGAATTTTGAAGTTACTGTTTCATATTGAGAATTAACATCAATTGCGAATTCAACATATTCATTACCAACAAAATCATGGAACTGTGCCCTAAAACTTGGATGAATACAGAATTTTACTTTAAGTCCAGATTCTTTTAATACATCTAAGAATCTAGGATCAGAGAATAATCTCTTATAGAACAAGAAATATTCACTTTCCTTAAACTTTGGATTGTATTGTCTATGTTGACTTCCAGGTATTACAGGTCCTGTTAGAGTACTCCTCCAACTAGGCATAAATAAAATTTTATTTTCTTCTTTCTCTTTCATATTCATCAAGTTATCATATCTTGGCATACCAGTTTTAATTATTTGATCAGGTTCAAAGAAATATTTATCATCAAGTAGGCTTTCATATTCCATTGGACTTGTCGCAACATTTAATGCAAAGTTCTTGTTTATTCTGTTTAACCACAAAGAAGAATCATGAAGTAAAATTCCGTGTGTTAAATATACATATTTAAATCTATAAAAATCTACATAATAATTACGTTTTTTACCAAATTCATTATTTACATATCCATCAGCATGAGAAGATATTAAGAATTTAGCATGAAGAAATAACATCTTATATTTTAATCCATGATAAGCAACTACTCTTCCATATTCCTGCATCCTCTTATAATCCAAAGAAGACTTCTCTACTGCAAAATAAGTTTTAATCTTCTTATCTTTATTTGTCTTATTAAAGTATTTAAATAATACCTCAGCACTATCTCCTGCCATAAACTCTCTATCAGCAAATAAGAATATATTTTTACTCATAAATGGTTTAGTTAACCAATATAGAGTTCTAATAACACCTACTTTAGGTTGACGAACAAAAATCCTAGCAAGATAATTTAATTCTCTACCGATAACAGATAATATAGATGGATTCTTTCTTATATTTATTTGATTCTTATCCTTATTTTGAGTAAATAAATACTTCTTTTCATAATAATAAGCATTTTTCCTACCACTTAATCTTGAAAAATGAACAAGCTTATTATTTAATTTATATCTTACACCATCAATTTCTAAATAAAACTTGATTACTCCACCATCTTTAACATTAATTATTGTTTTGTACTCACGTTTATTCATATCTACATTTAAATCTGTTGTTGATGGTGATTTTCTTAAAATAGTAGGAAGTTTAGTGAATACCCCATTATATTCATAATATATATTAAATTCGCCAATATAACTTACATTTCCAATAATAAGAAGGTCATTGTCATTTTTCATTTCAAAAATCTCAATACTATTAGCTATTTTACCCACTTCATCAACCAAAACATTATTAACATAAAATAAGTTATCTTTTATACTAATCTTTTTACTTAAGTTTTTATCATATTTAAGAAAATATGCTTCTAGTTTTTCATATATTCCTATATTTCTTTGTTCTGCGATTACCGTATCATCAATATAAGACATTAAATATCTCAAGTTTGTCCTGTACATTTCTTTTTGTTCAAGAGTTAGTGCGGCTTTGATTCCACTTTTAATTCTCCATTGTAATTCATACATTATAAAATATTGAACATAAGGAATTACCTTACCAAATTTTTCCATAGACAACTTAATAAGATATTTATGAGCATATTCAATAGTATCTGTATACCAATAAACTTTAGTTTTAGATCCTTGTATAGCAGAACTTTGATCTTCTCTTTTCCTATAATTATAATTAGAAGAAGAAATTATTCCGTACTTTAACTTATTTAATATAATTTGATATAAAACCTTTGTATCCTCACAAATTCTAAGTCTAGAATCAAAAGGATCAACAGGAATAGCTTCTCTACGAATAACTGATGTATTAACGTGTAATACAATAGAAGAAGGTTCTTCATTAACATCAACAATTCCATCACGAGTAAATTTATAATCTAATGCGTGATACCCAGTACTCTTTTCAAAAAACTTTAATCTAAATGCAACTAAATCAACAGAAAGGTTGGAATCCAAAAATTTAACAGCTTTTTCATATACATTTCTATCCCAAATATCATCACTATCAAAAAAATTAACATACTTACCTGTTGCATGTTTTAAACCATTATTTCTTGCAGAACTTACTCCTGCATTTTCTTGTTTTATATAAACCACATTATCAGGATACTTTTCCTTATATTTTAAACAAATCTCTTCAGAATTATCCGGAGAACCATCATTTACTAAAATCATTTGAATATTATCAAATCCAATAGTTTGATTAACAACACTTTCTATAGTTTCCTCCAAATATTTTTCTACATTATAAACAGGAATTATAACTGATATTTTGTACTCTTTTTTCTTCATTATATTGCCTCCAACTTTAACTTATCATGTTACAAATAAATTATATCAAATACCATCATATTTATCAACGTATATTACGTAAGAGTTCTCTTCTTATCATAATAACAAAGTATACCAAATGCAATGAAACCAACAATTGTTGCAAAAGAACAAGCCTCTTTAAATGGCTCATTATACTTATATTCAATAACATGTTCACCGCTAGGTAAAGCTATAGATAAAAATGATTTATCTGTAGCGAATGTATTCACCCGTTTACCATCTACTAACACATTCCATCCCTTAGAATAACCTGTGGAAAGTTGTAATATGCCATCAACATCATTATTAATTTTACCCTTTATGTAACCATCCTTCCAGTCTTCTATTTCAAACTTGTTTTTTGATAAGGTTTCAATTTTCTCTGAATATGAATCCATAGAAACTGCATAAACTTCTATACTTGAGACCTTATATTCTCTATCTTTTCTTGCATCAATTACTATTTTATTACTATCATTTGAAGAGACATATCCCAAGTTTAATAATAATTCAGGAATTTCTTGGTAATAAGCAGAAACAAATTTATTTGCGAAACTTTTTGTATTAACAACATCATCTCTTACCGCCGTAATATCATAACTATAAGATCCATCATATGATTTTAATATTTCAAAGCCAACTATATTTACAAAAATATTAGAATTTGAAACTCCATCACAATCAAGTTCAAAATGTGAGTTATTCCTATCTCTATCAGTAATCTTACAATCAAGCTTTTTAATATTATCAATGTTAGGCATATTATTATTAATATCTAATTCACCTACTACATCCTTACTTTTTATAGAAACAGTAGATAAATTGGACTCTTCCTTATATAATGGATCTAACTTATTATAATCTTTTTCTAAAACATAATTATCATAAAAAATAAACGGAGAAAGATAATATTTATTCTTTAAAACAAGTGTATTACCATTGTTAAAATCCATATAATCATAATATCCATATGGAACCTTTTCTAAATTGCTTTTATCAACAATAAAGTATTTACCACCCAATATATTAGTAGCAATAGTCCTATTGTCAAAATTTCCAATACTATTACTTGTACGTCTAACAGAATTATTTAAATCCTTACTATAATTAACTTGAGCTCCATTAACAAGTGAAAGATAGGAATCAAAACTATTATAATTATAGAGAATAGATAAATTTCCATATGAATTAGGATACTTGCTAATTCTATAGAAACCATCATCAGACTCTTTTATTTTATCAATAATCTTATCAAAGTCATTAAAAGAACCACCAGACTCTTTATAAACATAATCTAAATTTTTATATTGTAAAAACCACTTAGAATATCTATAACCATGTGAACTATAATAATATAAACCATTAAATGTAACATTAAGACAAACAACTATTAAAAGTGCATATTTAGAAATTTTATTTATCTTAAACCTATAATTTAAAATAAATATAGCTAATATTAAAAGTGCAAACAATAATTCCATTTTATATTCAAATTTATCTAGAGAATAACTAAATTTAAAATAAAGTGCGAAATATATTAATGTAGTAAAAGACATAAGTATAATTTCTTTAATAGAAAACTCTATATTATCTTTTAATGCACATGGTATAAACCAAGCAAGTAAAAATATAAATGTAAATATCCACCTATTAGATGGAAAAGAAAGTCCATTCATTATTGAACCAAAAATTGGAAACAACAACATTATAAACATAATGATAAATAGCACCACTTCTTTTTTATGTTCTTTATAGTTCTTAAAAATAATCGGTATTAAAATAATAACTAAAGAAGAAACTCCTATCTGTATCCAAAAATCATAAGACTTAACTATAGTAAATGTTCTAATAAAGTCATAATAATATTGAATTGGATACAACCCAGTTAAAGTATTTCTATTTAAGGAAGTCATATTTAAAAAAGTGTATACAACAGGAATAAGAAGAGAGCTGGCCATTAAAAATGCAATAGCAAAGCAAATGAAAGCTTTTAATACAAGTATAAAGAATTCTTTAATGCTCTTTTGCTTAACATCAAAAATATACATAACTAAAGCATATAATATTCCCATAACAAACATTATATATGAAAAATAAAAATTAGATAATAAACAAAAGAAAAATATAACTGTAAGAAAAACTTTTTTATCTTCTCTAATAAGTTTTTCAATCCCTATAATAAGAAGAGGAAATAATATCATAGGATTAGTAAAATAAGGATGCCTTGCAGATGCAAAAATAATAAAACTACAAAAAGTATATATAATCGCACTAAGTAAGCTTTTATAATTAGAAACATTTTTATATTTACAATAACATAACATACTAATTCCAACAAAGAATATTCTAACTATAATCAAAAAAGAATATACAAAAGGATATGCACTTTTTGGAAACAATAATCCAATATATGCAAAAACATCACCAATAATATAATAAGCATATTGTGCAATTACATTTTCTCCTAGTCCTATACTCCATTTAAAAGTACTAAAACCATTCCCCAGCAAAAAATTCTTTAAACTAGATATATAATCACAAAAAATAATATAATGTTGTCTACTACCATCATCATCTAATATAAGGCTTCTACCATTAGAATAAAATGGGTAAAATATAATTAAACTAATTATAGTAAAAAGTATAGTATAACAAATAAATAATTTAACTTTTTTCTTCTTCATATGTATCCTCCTCATGTAAAATTCATCTAATTACTCAGAAGATAATGCATCTGCAATCTTCAAATCAGTAATATTAGTAATTTTAATATTATAAGATTCCCCATTTACTATTGCTACTTTATATCCTTTTATAGAAAATATTTTACAAGCATCAGTTAAAATGTCTTTCTCTTCAGATGTAAGAGAATTATATAAATTAATAAGTTCTTCTATATTAAAACTTTGTGGTGTTTGTCCTTGATACATAAATGCTCTATTTGGAATATTTGATATTACTTTTCCATCAAGACTTTCAACAATAGTATCAGTAGCTGGAATAACAGTATCAACCGCACTACTTTCTTCCAATGCCTTAATATTATCACTTATAATTCTTTCAGTAACAAAAGGTCTAACTGCATCATGTGTAATTATCTTATCATCACTACTTAAGCCATATTTTTCACTAATAAACTTACACCCATTCATTATTGTTTCGTTCCTTGTAGATCCTCCTACAACAATATCAATATCAGTATCTGGTAAATATTCAGCAATTAAAACCTCTGTATATGATACCCATTCTTTAGGACAACAAACAAGTATTTTATCGATCTCACTACTTTTTAAGAATTGTTCAATTGTATGTATAAGTATTGGCTTATTCTTAAGCATTAAAAATTGTTTAGGTCTCTCGGTCTTACCCATTCTAGTACCTTTTCCACCAGCTAATATTTCTGCATATATCATAAAATCACTCCTTATCTTTAAAAATAAATTCATATGTTTTCTTGGTAGAATTTCCATCACAAGATGACATAAATTTATCCTTAAACTTTTTTCTTTCTTTTCTCTTCATTTTTGCTTCCTTAATGGAAGTGGCTAACTCTAAAGAATTCTTCGCAACGCTTCCATATACATAATCATTAAAAGGATAATATAATCCTCTATCATTCTCATATTCTTCCAAATCATAAGTAAAATATACAACTGGCTTATCAAGAAGGACATAATCAAATATAACAGATGAATAATCAGTAACTAAAATATCACTAACAATAAGTAAATCATTTATATCCCTATATTTAGATAAATCCCAATAAAAATCACCATATTTACTAAAGTCATATCTTTCTAATATATTTAGTTGCATATTATTATAAATTGCTGGATGCCATTTAAACACAAATACATAATCTTTAGAAAGCTTTTTATATAATAAATCTAAATCTAATTTATCAAATTCATAATTTGCAACCTTAAGGTTAGTTCCTCTATAAGTAGGCGCAAAAAGAATAATTCTTTTGCCTTTTAATTCAGGATATTCCTTATAAAATTTAGTTTTAACTTTTTTAATATAATCTTGATCAAAGAAACAGTCACATCTAGGAAAACCAGTCGCAGATACAACTCCCTTCTTTTTCATACCAAAACCTTCTTCAAAACACCATTTGATTGAAGGAGAAGTTACTATTGCCTTAGTATAATTTCTATGTGATGCATATTTAGAGAACATTCCACTTTTTTTATCTGGTCTACTATAGCCCATTTTTTTAAATGCTCCAGGTCCATGCCAAAGTTGAACAATTTCTTGATTCTTTCTAGGTATCATCATAGAAATACTATTAGAAAAGTCATCAAGTAAAATATATTTAGAAGTAGATAAAAGCTTAATTAGCTTTAACTTTTCACCTATACTTCTTTTTACTCTTCTATCTGCTTTAAGTGAGACAATTTTTTTATAATAATCAGAATCAAGATAATCATACATCACTTTCAAATTTCCACCTAAAGTATCTCTAACATCAGATAAAAAAAGAACCTGATTAGATTTTAACCTATGAGTTATATTAAAATATATATTAATACAATGTATTACAAAAATTTCAAAAATCTTTTTTACCTTTCCAAATATCTTCATCATACACACTACCTCTATGTAATTATATCTTAAAAAGCAATCTTTTTAAAGTGTGTTTACATCTTTTGTCGAAAAAAGTAAAAAAAAAGACTAATTTAATTAGCCTAAATTACTATATACATTTTGAACATCATCTATATCTTCAAGTGTATCAATTAAGTTTTGTACCTTTTCAGTTTGTTCTTCATCAAGTTCAATTAAGTTACTAGCAACAAATGTAACCTCACTAGTAATAAATTCCTTAACACCTAATTCTTCTAAAGCTTCTTTAACCTTAATGAAATCCTCAACTGGAGTATAAATCTCATAGTTATCATCATTAACAACAAAATCAAGTGCTCCATTATCAAGTGCAACCATCATAGCTTCATCTTCATCAACACTCTTATCAGTAACAATTACTCCTTTTCTCTCAAATAAATAACTTACTGAACCATCAGTTCCTAAGTTACCCCCACGTTTTGTTAATGTAGATCTAACAAGCATCGCAGTTCTGTTTCTATTATCAGTTAAACAATCAATCATTAATGCAACTCCACTTGGTCCATATCCTTCATATCTAACTGATTCGTATTCTTCACCACCAGCTCCACCTACAGCTTTATCAATAGCCTTTTGAATATTATCCTTAGGCATATTGTTACTTCTAGCCTTTTCAAGTACTGCTCTTAAACCAGGATTATCATCAGGATTTCCATTAGTTCCTTTTGCAGCAACATAAATTTCTTTAGCAATTTTTTGAAAAACTTTTCCTCTAGCAGCATCCAATTCACCTTTTTTTCTATGAATTGTTGCCCATTTTGAATGTCCACTCATAAATACTCTCCTAACTTAAATAATCAATTATTACTGGTGATAATATTAATAGTAACAATAATGGTATAAAGAATATAACTGATACAACAGAAACCTTTAAAGGAATCTTATTAATTCTTGCCTTTGTTCTCATTATTTGTCTATCTCTTATATAATCTATTTGATTATACATAGTCTCAATAATACTATTACCGAAAATATTAGACTGAGAAATATTAAGAATAATATTATTTATAGTATCAGAAGGTATTCTAGTCTTTAAACTATCAAGTGCTTCATTAAGACTTTTACCATACTTTACTTCATCAAGTGCCCTCTTAAATTCATCAGATAACTCAGAGTCTATATTCCTAGCAGTTATCTCAAGTGCTGTTTTTAAATTTCTTCCTGTCTCAAGCGATAATGTTAATACTTCAAAAAAGTACATTGCCTCATTATCTAGTTTTTCTGCCCTTTTCTCGACTTTTTTATCAATTACGAACCTAGGAAGTATCAAAAAATATAAGAATGTAGCAATTGGTGCAATAATATACCCGTATTTCAGAAAATATAATAGCACAAAAAATAGTAAAATGGAAGAAACTAATCTCACATTAAGAAAAATAATTGCACTATAACTATCTTTATATCCCAAAAGATCAATTTTCTTTTGATATTTATTAACAGTATCTTCAGAATAGATTTTATAAGCCATACTATATTTTTTCTTTTTCATAAAATCATCCCTTCATTTCTACAATTCTCTTTATTATAATTATATATGAAATATATATAAAAAGTATTATTAACAATATACACATACCAATAGTAGTATTAAAAAGTGGTTTAAAATAATTTGGATTCAATAAAAGTATAATTCCTGATAATAATGGAGGAATTGCTACTAATATTTTATAAATTGCCTTAGCAGATGAAGCAAGTGCTCCCAATTCTTCTTTTAATTTCTTTCTAGTAAATGCATTTCTTTCAACGGAAGCAAATACTTGTACTATATTACCACCAGTTTTATTTAAAACAGATAAAGAAGTAGTAATATATTTTGCTTCTTCAGTATTAACTCTTCTAGAGAACCTTTCAAATACCATATCCATATCAAGTCCAAAACTTATATCTATATACATTTTTCTAAATTCATCAGATATAGGTCCTTCCAATTCATCAGATACCATATATATGGCTTGCATAATACTAAGTCCTGATTTAAATGAATTGTTCATAATTATTATAGCTTTAAGCATATCTTTCTCTATCTGGAGTTTTCTATATTTTTCACGAGATTTCCAGAATATATCAGGTACAAAGAATCCAATAAGGAAAACTGTAAGTAATTGCATAAATGTAATAGCACTATACCTAAACACATCAGATAATATAATTATTAAAATACAAATAAATCCCCAGATAAACTTACTAGATACATAGTCCATACTACTTTCTCTAATAATTTTAGATTTATCTAAATATTTATTATATTTCTTACTGTATTTTCTTAAAAATTCACTTTTAGATAATACAGTAGATAATTTTTTTCTAAATGAATAATACCATTTCTTAATTTTATCTAGAAAGGGTTTTTCATCATTATTTAATGGATCTATACAAAATCTTTTATATCTTTTTTCAAGAGTTGTAGCTCTATTTAACCTTAAGAACCATATTACAATGCATAACAGCATTAATATAATAACAATCTGGATAATAAATAAATTAAAATTAAACTGTGTCTGCATTGTACACCCTCCTATTTATCTTTTTTAGCTTTTGCTTTTTTCTTTTCTATTTCCTTTAAGTGTTCTGAAACTTCATTAAAAATATCATCAACACTATCTATACCACGGTTTTTAATTTTCTTATAAACTTTAGGAATATAGCTGTATAAAACAAATTCTCCATCAACTTCGCCATTTTCAGTAAGACCATTTTGGTTAAACGCAAATATTTCTTTTAATATTATATTCTCACCATCAAATCCTACTATTTCAGAAATTGAAGTAACTTTTCTTCTACCATCAGATAATCTTTCAACGTTTACAACAAGATCAAGTGCTTTATCAATATATCCTCTTATAGCCTTAAGAGGGATATCCATTTCACTCATAAGAATCATTGTCTCTAATCTATTTAATGCATCTGAAGGCGAATTAGCATGAAGTGTAGTAAGTGAACCATCATGTCCTGTATTCATAGCCTGAAGCATATCAAAAGCTTCTTTACCACGAACCTCACCTACTATAATTCTATCAGGTCTCATACGTAGTGAGTTTCTAACCAAATCCCTAATTGTTACCTCACCATCATTATCATAATTAACATTTCTTGTTTCTAGTGATATAACATGTTGTTGTTTTAGTCTTAATTCAACAGCATCCTCTATAGTAATAATTCTCTCATTTGAACCAATAAAGTTAGATAGAATATTAAGAAGTGTTGTTTTACCACTACCAGTACCACCACAAACTATAATATTTAATTTAGCTTCAACACATGCTTGTAAGAATCTTGCCATATAAGGAGTAAGGGTACCATTGCCAATTAATGTTTCTATATTATCCATACTCTTTTTAAATTTACGAATAGTAAGAACAGGGCCCTTTACAGCTAAAGGCGGAATTATCGCGTTAATTCTAGAGCCATCAGGTAAATGTGAATCCACCATAGGATTAGAAGAATCTATTGTTCTACCAAGTGGTTGTACTATTCTTTGGATAGTACGAATTATATGCTCATCATTTATAAATGATATAGTTTCATCTCTTAAAAGTTGTCCATCAACCTCAATATATATTTCATTTGGACTATTAACCATTATTTCAGTAACACTATCATCATCTAAAAGCTCAGTTATAGGTCCATAACCATTTATTTCGTTTTCAATCAAATTGAATAAGTGATTTCTCTCTAAGTTAGATAAATCATAACCTTCAGTAATTATATCTATCTCTTCATTAATATATTGAGTAAGAAGCTTATCATCAGGTATTTGATTATCTATTAACTCTTGAATTATAGTATCTCTAAATTTATCAAGAAGCTTTTTATCTTTAAATACATCATAATCATTTTGATTTTCTTGTATAGTTATATCATTATCATAATCAATTTGGAACTCATCAAACCAGTTATTTTTCTTCATTTCTTAACTCCTCCTTTTTGCTAACCTCTAACAATTTAAGAGCAAGTTTTTCTACCTCAGCGTAACCCTTTCTTGATGTCGATTTTAATCTTAATAACGTTTTAAGCAAAGTACCATCAACAACATAAGAGTCATAATTTTTAATATAAAGTGAAGCTGGTATAACATAATCAATATTTGCTTTTATTACACCTTTTATATCATAGTTAGAAAAATAGTTCTTTCTATTATCAAAAGCATTATTTAAAGCAAGAACCAAATTATCTACTCCAATATTCTTACATATTGATATAAATGTTTTAGTACCCTTAAGATCAAGTGCATCATTTGTAAATACATTAAGAATTCTATCAGAATATTCAAAGGCAATCATATTATGCATATCAAGTATATGATTAGTATCTATTAGTATAACATCATAATAACTGCTTAATGTATTAAGTAAAACTTCTATGCAGTTCTTATCTATCTTACTAGCTTGCCTTGGATCCTTAGGAGAAGCAAGTATATCAATATGATCATCATAATGACATAAATATTCTCCGTTTGTTATACCTTTAAATCTATTGTTTGCAATATCATCAGAAACATTATAAATGCTATATTTAACATTAGCATTTAATGAAAATGCAATACTTCCCGCATATAAATCTAAATCAAGTAATAACACCTTTTTGCCAAGATTTTCATATATTGCAGCTAATAAAAGTGTAGTAGCAGTTTTACCTACTCCACCCTTCATAGAAGTAATTGTAATTATTCTACCTCTTTTAGTCTTTGCCATTTTATCACACTCTTTCGTTATTTTTCTGTATAAACTCTAACATCATAATAATCTCTACCAACTATTTTCCCAAATATACTCTTTACTTTTTTCGAAAGTTCTATCTTATATTTTCCATCAGATTCAGTAATATTAATATTTATATTTTCATCGTTTTTTCTTATTACGTTTCTAACTCCATCTATATCTTTTTCTGTATTAACAGCAGTATTTGCTAGATTTTGAATTCTATTCTTTTCGTAATTAGCATTAACTGTATCGTATACATATGCAGAAAACAAAATCAAAAGTGGTAAAAATAATACAAACACTACTATAGTTTGTCCTCTATTGTTTTTCATATAGAACCACTCTTTCAACACTAGTCTTATGAGGAGAACCAAGTATTAGATTTAAGCCAGGAGTTATAACCTTAACATCAGAAGTAAGTCTTATCCTCATATAATTGCTTTCACTATCAAGTATAATTTCAGCTTTTATATCGTCTTTTCCATCTTCATTAACGGCTTTTTTAACATTTTCATATAAGTCTGATCCATCAACAGTATTCTTAGCAGCCTCATATGCTTCATTTATTTTGTTTTCAAGTTCACTTTTTCTAATTAGTATTGTTCCAAAATCAATTATTGAAAATAACAGCATAATAAGAATTGGTAATACTAATACGAATTCTATTAAAGCTTGTGCACGTTTATTTGTAATAAGCTTTTGCATCTTACCATCCCCTATTATCTATCATAACTAATTATAACATAGCACTAAAAAAAATAGAATACCTAAATCTTACTTTTAAGTACTCTATTTAATATTATGTTGGTTTAAATTTGTATTTCCTCAGCTAGCAAAACTTAATTATTTAAAATAAATTCAACAACATCATTATCAAATCCGTATAATTCGTGTTTACCACCCTTTATTATTTTATAAAGCAAATTATTTTTATTGCTAAAATCTTTAATATCATTTACCAAAACAGTTGTATCCGCATCACCTTGAATAATAAATACATTGTTAAATTTAGTATTTTTTATAAATTTATCACCATTTTTAAATTCTTCATAAGCACCTCTAAATATTTTAATATTTTTATATAAGGATATAAAATCATTGTTATTAAAGTAATCTATATCTAAATTTCCAACTTTCTTTTCCATGATTTCACAAAAATTAATTGCAGGACACATTAAATATATCTTATTAATATTATTTATTATATCATTATAAGCATTTAATAAAACAAAACCACCATAACTGCATCCAAGCAAATAAATATTACAATTTTCATGAACTGTTTTAATATATTCAATTGTTTCTTTAACATATTGAATACAATTACTCAGATTAAAATTCTCAAAAGAAGTATTATCTTGCCCATGTCCTATTAAATCTAAACTATAAACATTATAATTATTATCTAATAGTTTATTATAAAATCTAGTAACCCAATTCTTATTGCTTCCTAATCCATGTACATATAAAATGATATCTTTGTTATTTACATCTCCAATAGCCCTAAATATATGAATCCTATCATTAATAACAAAATCACACTCAACTCTTATATCCTTTTTTGCAATTTCAAATAATTCTTCTATCATAGTTATCACCCTCTTACTAATGTTTATAAAAAAACTCCTTAGCAAGATACTCCTATTATTTAATTTACCATAAAGTCATTCATAATCATAGATTTTTTGGCTTTTCATAAAAACATTTCGAAATTATAATAATTATTTATCTGTTCTGTAAAAACATCTCTAGCATTTTCATTATCACTAAATATAACATTAAGTCTTTCAGTATAATCTTCTCTATTCATAATTTATCCTATCACCCAATTTATCTACGCTCTCTATAAAATAATTTAATGATTTATACCATTCAAACATCCCAAATTTTTTATTTTTATATTTTTCTAATTCTTCATCGGTATAGTGTTTATTTATTTCTTTCCACCTATTTACTACCCTCTTATAACATTCTTCTATAGAAGTTCTTATAATTATTATTTTTCCTTTTATTAATTTAATTTCTTCCTCTGCCCTTAAATTTCTAAACTGCGCTGAATCTATAACTAGTGTTTTATCAGTACTTTTATAATATTCTAATATATCTTTATAAATGGTACTAAACTCATTACATATATCTGGAATGCTACTATTATATTTTTTCTTTAAATATTCTCTAAATTCAATGCAATTTTTATTATTAGTTGGTGTATCTTTAGTTATTTCATCAGTATCTATTACAATATATTTATCATCATCAATATATTTCTTAGTATATGTTGATTTACCACTTCCAGACTCTCCTGTTATATTTATAACCTTATCATTAGTAATATCTTTTATATATGGTTCTTTATCAACAAATCTACTTATTAATAATTCTGATTTAACTTCATATAGATAGTTCTCTATTTCTTTAACAAGAGCATTTATATCTTTTCTATCATCTTTATTACCATGTGAAATAAAATCATTCCATTCTTCTAAAACAATATCTATATTATCCCTATTAACCTTATCCTTAAAAATTCTATAAGCAGTTTTCTTATAATTCATAATGCTTACAACAGCCAATGCTTTGTAGTAAGACTTTTCAGGTATTTTAGATATTTTGTAAAAATGAAGTGCTAAATCATCATCAACTTTTCTAGGATTCTTAATAATTATTTTATTGGTTCTATAAATTGTTGTTGCTCCATCTAATCTAATATTTTCTGCATCATCTGGTACTATTACATCATAAATTGTATCTCCACGATGAAGCCATCTTAAAATACATTCTTCACTGCAATAATTAAAGCCTCCAAAATCTCTTCCATTTTCGGCTTTAGGATTCCAATTATTTGCAACATTTATTTCATTTAACTTATATTCAAAATCACTCTTAGCACCACTTGTTGTACCCCACATTACTTTTACATATTTAGCCATTTTCCCACCTCATAAAAATATACTGTTTTGTATTAAAAATTATCAAGTTATTTATTCTAATAAAATTATATCAAAACAAACAAAAAAAATCTCCATTATACAGAAGATTTACATTAATTATACATTTTTTAATATTTCATTCATCATACAAGCAACCTTTTTAGAACTCTTATCTAAAAACTCTTCATATGTCAAAACATTATTTCCACCAGGGATATCAGAAATACTTCTAATAATTAAAAAAGGAACATGACTTAAAAAGCATACTTGGGCAATGCTTGCGCCTTCCATTTCAACAGCTAAAGCATTGAACTTTTTATTAATTTTATTACTCATTGCAATATCAGTACAAAAAATATCACCAGAAGCAATTACACCTATTTTATATGTATCATCACAAATAGCATTACTAGCAATGTTAAGTAAATAATCATCACTATCTATAAATGTTCCAACATTAGGTATATATCCCTTTTCATGATTAAAAGCCGTTATATCAAAATCATGTTGAACTAACCTCTTACCTATAACAACATCCAAAACATTCAATGAATCGTCAACACCACCAGCTACACCTATATTGAAAATACAATCAACCTTCATATTATCAATCAATATCTGTGTCGTCCTAGCCGCATTAACTTTACCAACTCCACTCTCAACTAAAATACATATAGTATCATTTATCTTGCCCTCATAAAACTTTAAATCAAATATCTCATACTCATTATCAATTGTTAAATATTCACATAAAGCATCCAACTCTTCCCTCATCGCAAATATAATACCAATTTTTTCCATATACATCACCTATATTTCTACAACAAAAACTTCATTTCCATGTTCTTTTATTATATTTATTAAATCTTCTACTTTTAACCATACATCAGCAGTATTATCATTTGGATGTACTCCAATTATATGATCTCCCATAAAAAACTCACTATCCAAGTAAAATTGTACCCTCAAATTCTTATCATTTAATAACCCCATTGGTGTAACTGAACCAGGAACTAGCCCCATAATATTATTTAAGTCATCTGAAGATGCAAATGTTAAAGGTCGTGTATTGTTATTCTTCCTAAACTTCTTTAAATCAACTCTTTTATCACCCTTAACAGTTATTAAATAATAATTATTTTTCTTATCATCCCTAACAAAAAGGTTTTTAGCAGCATCGGAAGGATATAACAAATCAAGTTCACTAGACTCCTTCATATTATAAATGGGTTTATGTTCATCTATTTCATACCATATATTTCTTGTTTTTAAATAATCATAAACATCTTGTTTTTTCATAACACACCTCTTAAGCAATTACTAAATTACTATATCATAAAATAAAAGAAAACTCCATCTTGTAATGAAGTTGTCTAATAGCTTATATCTACAACTTCGCCTTAAAATATTTTATTATAAATGTTGTACCCTTTTCCTTTTTTGATTCAACAACAATTTGACCATTATCTTTTTCTATAATTGCTTTTGATAAAGATAGACCTATTCCTATACTATCCTTATTAATATCAGTATTTTCCCCCTTATAAAATCTTTTAAAAATATTAATTGTATCTTCCGCACTCATTCCCTTACCAAAATCTTTTATCCTAAATTCAGTATATAAATTATTATCATTACATTCAAGAATTACTTTATTATCATCATGCGAATATTCAATGGCATTTTTTAAAATATTAGTTAAAGCCTCAACTTGCCATTTAAAATCACATTTAATTTTGTTTTTACATCTATTATCAACTACAATACAAATATTTTTTAAATCACTTAAATTAGATACATTACTAATTACCGCATCAATGATTTTTTGCACAGAAACTTCTTTTGGATAAAAAGTTATAGTATTAGATTCAAATCTAGATAATTTAAGTATTGCTTGAACTAAAAAAGTTATACTAGCCATTTCTCTTTTAATATGTCTTATAAATTCTTCTCTTACTTCTACTTTCATATTAGGATCGTCACTTATATTATCAAGCATTATATTAATTGACGTTAAAGGAGTTTTCAATTGATGAGAAATATCTTGTAAAGAATTCTTTATATTTATTTTATCTTTTAGAGAATTATCTGCATTCTCCTTTAACATAATAGTTGTTTTATATATTTCTTCCCTTAGTATAGATAATTTATCTTCAGATAGTTCATCAATATTTAGTTCATAATTCTTATGATTAATTTTTTCTAACAACCGAATTATTTTATCTATTTCCTTATCACTTTCTAGGTGTGAGGTAACAAACAAATATATTAAAGTCACTAAACATAATCCAATAATTACTACTTTATATATATTATACCTAACATTAAGTTTATCATTTTGAATAAGTAATGAATCAATTTCTATATCATAACCATATTCTTTTAAAATATTAGTTTTAGAGTTATCTGAATTTAATATTTTTATTAAATCATCCTTTGTTATATCAGGATATTTTTCCTGTAAGAGAAGAAATATACCGTTTATTTTATAATTAAAATTCCTTTTATATTCATTATATTCTAACTTACTAATAAATATAAAACTTATTAAAAAGACAATCACAACAATTAAAATTTGTATTAAATACTTTTTTAAATATTTTCTATTCTTCATCTATTCTATACCCTATACCCTTTATTGTTATAATTATATCAGTACCTAGCTTTTCCCTGATTCTTTTTAAATAAACAGTTATAGTATGATCATCAACATCATTACCAGTCCATTCCCAAATCTTTTCTAAAATAGTATTTCTACTTACAGCACTACCAATATTTATAAATAATAAATGTAGTATCTTTAGTTCCAAACTTGATAATTCTACCTTTATATTATTCTTATTAACTACCATCTTATCTAAATCAAAACTAATGTCTTTAACCTTAATTACTGATGAGTTCTTATTTCTTAAAATAATTTTATTTACTCTTGCTAATAACTCCCTTGTAGAAAAAGGTTTTGTCATATAATCCTCTGCGCCAAGATTAAGACCTTTTATAATATCATCTTCATCATCTCGTGCCGTTAAAAATATAACTGGTATTTGACTTTTTTTAATATTATCCTCATACAAATTAAAACCATTCCCATCAGGAAGCGAAACATCTAAAATTATAAGTTCTGGAGTATTGTTATTCAAATATTCTATTGCGTCTTTCATAGTAGTTTTATAATCCAAACAATAACTATTCATTTTAAACGCATATACTAATCCTTCCGCAATACTTTCATTATCTTCAACCAATAATATACACATAACTTCTCCTCCTATCAATAATTATAGCATATAAACAAAGGGATATGTTAAATATCCCATAGCTTACTATATGTTCTCTTTTCTGATTGTTTCAATCATATTTTGCTTATTAATTTTATTCATTGAGTATTTCATTATCATATAGACCACTATAAAGACAAATAAAATACAAATAAGAATTGCTTTATAAGGTAAAACAAATTGTGTATCAATTTTACCAGCAAAAGCTCTATGAACAAAGTATGATCCAATTATGCCTAGAATACTACCATATATTAGTGACTTAGAAGAATAAAATAATGTCTCCAAATTAATCATATGATTAAATTCTTTTTTAGTCATACCAACACTTTTTAGCATTGCAAATTCTTTTTGCCTTAACTCCATATTTGAAGTAATTGTATTAAAGATATTAGTAACACCAATTAATGTAATAACACAAATAAATCCATATAAGAATATACTAATTACAATTACTATAGATTTTTCTGCTTTTGCTTCTTCATCCATATCATAATAATTTAATTCATCATCCATATTTAAAATATTATTAGTTAACTGTTCCGTATCTGATGAATCTATCATTAAGTCAGCACCATAATAATCAATATTATTAAAGTATTTATTATTTAATACTATATAACCACCATTTGAATAAACGTTTTCAAATCCATAAGGCATTATATTACTAACCAAACCAATATCAATACTTATGTTATCTTCATTAAGAAGTTTAGAATCTATTGTATCACCTGATTTATAAGTATATATTCTATCCTCATATTCTTTTTTACTTTTATTATCATAAAATCTATACATATCAGTTAAGATACTTTTATCTTTTAAATAATCATAATTACCCTTGACTTTTTTCACATAAGATTTAAAAGTACTATCATCTAATAATATAATATTTAAGCGTGCATACTTTTTAATGCATTTATCATTTTTGTCATATTCACATTCCAAAGGCTCTTTTGGATTAATTTTAGAAATATCATCAATTAAAATACTTGGTTTAGCATAATATACTAAATAACTTGCATTTACACTATCTAAATTCCTTATTTCGTTTATTTCATCCATTGAACTATTATTATTAAAAGTTATTCTATAATTGTAGTCATAATTCTGATAATAATTACCAGATTGTTTAAAGCCTTCATTTATGAAAGTAAACATCGAAATAAATACAAATATACTTACTGTTAAGGAAACAACTGTTGTACGATATTTTTTCTTACTTCTTTTTAAATTTTTATATGCTAGAACCCCACCTGTTTTAAATACATTTTTAATCAATTTTGGAGTTTTAAGTTTTTTAGAACTTATTTTAATGTCATTAGTATTTCTCAAATTATCAATTGGGCTTACTTTTGATGCTTTCTTTGCTGAGGATATTGCTGAAAAATAAATTGTAACAAAACCAAGTATTATAGAAATTATAATTGCTACAAACGATACTTTAAATACCATTCCATCAATATTATTGAACAAGAAATCTCCTAAAAATAAGTTTACTATTTTTAAAAGTACAAATACAGCAATAATCCCACATATAATACCTATTGGAATAGCAATCAACCCTAAGATAAATCCCTCAGTTAAAACACTCTTTTTAATTTGCTTTTTAGTTGCACCTACACTAGATAACATTCCATACATCCTCATTTTCTCAGTTGTAGAAATAGCAAACGAGTTTCTTATACAAAATATACTTGTAAAAATAATAATAAATATTACAACTTCAGCAATAGATAGCAACATACTAAATGTTGAATCAGAAAACTTTAATGCTTCCCATCTTAACAATTCATTATTAAGTGTATAATCATATCGAGGATTATTAATTCCCATATTAACAACTTCATCGTAATTTCTAGCCCCTAATAATTCTACAAATGAATTTTTATCTCTAGGATTCTTTAAAGAAATAAAAACACTAAAATTATCTTTATTAGTTGAAGTTGTTATTGTAGTATAAGCAGGTGCAGACATAGGTTCAAAACTAACATCTGGTCTTTTTATAATACCAACAACTCTATATTTTTTTGTATTAGGATTTTTAATTATTTCATTACCTTTATCAAATGGATTACTATCATTTAAAACATAATCATCTTCAAGTGTTACTCTATCTCCAACATTAACAGTTATTTCATCATCAATTTTTAAATTAGCTTTACCATTTTTATTAAGATGTTCACTAATTATTATTTCATTATCATTTTTGGGAAATCTTCCCTTAATTAATTTGAATTCTAAATTATTAAAAGCCTCTTTATTCATTCCATAAAATTTTAGATATGGTTTATACTCATTTTTAATTGTATCTAACTTTGCATATCCATCTTCAGATATTGTATAAATATTATCAATATCTTTATTTAATTTTAGCCTCTTAAGTTTGTCATTAGATACATTATATAATCTAATATGCCAATAACCAGATTCATTAATTGCATTTTGAATTAGCGTTTCTCTAAAACTTGATACCATATTACTAACAGCGCATATTAAAGCAACTGATAAAATAATGCCTATTATCGTGCCCAGACTTCTTTTTTTATTCAATTTCAAATTTTTTATAGTTAATTTATTAAGGATATTCATATTCTACATCCCCTTAACAATTCTTCCATCTTCTATTTTAATTATTCTATCAGCACATTTAGCAATTTCCATATTATGAGTAATCATTATAATAGTTTGTTTATATTCTTTATTAGATTTTTTAAGTAGCTCCATAATTTCATCACTAGACTTTGAATCCAAGTTTCCAGTTGGTTCATCCGCTAGAATAATAGTTGGATTAGTTATCAAAGCTCTACCTATTGATGTTCTTTGTTGCTGACCGCCTGATAATTCATTTGGTAAATGATCCTTCCTATTTTCTAACCCTAGTAATTTTATTAATTGATTTAAATATCCACTATCTGGTTTTCTATTATCTAAATCAAGAGGTAATGTAATATTCTCTACTACATTAAGTATAGGTATTAGATTATAAAATTGATAAATTAAACCTACCTGTCTTCTTCTAAATATAGCTAGTTTATCATCATCATAATTGTAAATGTTTTTCCCATCAATAAAAACTTTACCAGAAGTCGGGCGATCCACCCCTCCAATTAAATGAAGTAATGTAGATTTACCTGAACCAGATGCACCAACTATTGCGACAAATTCACCTTTTTCTACTGAAAATGATACATCATTAAGTGCAATAACTTTAGTTGTACCACTGCCATAAACTTTTGTAAGATTCTCTACTCTTAAAATTTCCATATACATTTCTCCCTTCTTACAACTTCATTATATACTTTCAAAGTTACAACTAAGTTACAAAAGTAAATTTTAATTTAATTATATCCTTTATTTACTATTATGAAAACAAATATACATAATAAAAAGGCCAGTTTTACCTAGCCTTTTATACTTCAAATATTATTTTACTTTCCTGCTTTGATTGCAGCTTGTACCACAGTTTAGTTTGGGATGCTTTAATATTTTTTCCAACTAATTGACTTAATGTTTTTTTCTTTTAAATTTTTTGCAAAAAATAGGGCTCTATCCTAAAATAGACCCCTTACAAAAATGATTTAACATTTTTTCCTTGCACAGATAATATATCACAAATATTTTTCTATGTCAAACTATTGTTCCAAATTTTCTTTATAATTTTTCTCAATAATTTTATCGAAATAATTATATATGGATTTCAATAGTCCATTATTATTATAGTATTTTCCGTTTAAAATTATTCTTCCATAAAATAATTTTGTAATATCGTGTTTTACATTATTCTTTATGCCCTCACTACTTACTATAATATTAAACATATATAAAGTATAGGTAATTTGTCTTATTCTAGAATTAGAAAGTTTAGTATTTCTGTTCTCTTTCCCAATGTCACAATCCTTTAAATAATTAATAACTAGCGTATCAACTCTATGTGTATTGTCTTTTTTGTCTAGATCACATAATACACAAGAATTATGAGCAACAGCATTTCTAAGTTTATTTACTTCTCTTAAAATAAATATATATTTATTGTCGTCTAAAATATAATACTTAGTAAAGAAATCAAAGAAATTAATCAATTCACCAAATGTGATTATTTCAAGAAATTCCCAAATAGGTATATTTTCTATTTTAGTATCTTTATCTAAATCGTATTTAGAAAATATTTTTTGATAATACTCATTTGATACTTTTTTTCTAATGCTTTCATGCACTCTTTTAGGACGTTCCTTATCATTAAAATCTTTTTCCAAATATAAATTAACAATTTTATAACCATCTTCTTCTGATATTTCCTCAATAGTATTTAGTATTCTTATTTTTAAATAATGTTCTATATCAATTATCATTTTAAATAATACTAGTCTAGTTCTATAGTCTATAATAGATAAATCTTTTAAATATGCAAAATCTAAATCTATATATTTTCCTTCAAGCTCACCACATTGATATTTAACAAAATCATTTTTATATGATGTTACATTATAATAGTTATTATTTTCTTTTAAATATATTTCAGCATCCTGTTCTAAACAACATTCAAATTTAATGTTTTTATTTTTCAAATAAGGAACCATATCAGATATTTTCATCATTGGACTTAATATCAAAGTTTTATTATTCATAATTACCCTCCTATTTGGATTTTTAATAGATAATTATATTTTATCATAAATATTAATGGATTTTTACTTTAGACGCAAAAAAAGGCTGAGATTTACGACATAAAAGTCATCTCAGTCTTAAAATTATATATAAGCATCAAGAATAATAAGTGGTTTTTTAATGACTATATTTTTGCATTCAGGTATATCATTTCTATACCTCATAATATCGTCATTTATAATAATTATATGAGTTAAAACACTTTATTCTCTTATCTATTTTTATTTTCCTGCTTTGATTGCAGCTTGTGCAGCAGCAAGTCTAGCTATTGGAACTCTAAATGGTGAACAAGATACATAATCAAGTCCAATCTTGTTACAGAATTCAACACTTGATGGATCTCCACCATGTTCTCCACAAATACCAATATGTAATTTTGGATTAACTGGTTTTCCAAGTTTTACAGCAATTTCCATTAATTTTCCAACACCATCTTGATCAAGTTTAGCAAATGGATCATTTTCAAAAATCTTATTATCATAGTAAGAATTTAAGAATTTACCAGCATCATCTCTTGAGAATCCAAATGTCATTTGAGTTAAGTCATTTGTACCGAAGCAGAAGAAGTCAGCTTCTTTAGCTATTTCATCAGCAGTTAAAGCAGCTCTTGGAATTTCTATCATAGTACCAACTTCGTATTCTAAGTCAATACCCGCAGCTTTAATTTCTGCATCAGCAGTTTCAACTACTACATTCTTAACAAATTTTAATTCTTTAACTTCACAAACAAGTGGAATCATTATTTCTGGTTTAATATTCCAATCTGGATGTGCTTTTTTAACATTAATTGCAGCACGAATTACAGCTTTAGTTTGCATTTTAGCTATTTCTGGATAAGTTACAGCTAAACGACATCCTCTATGTCCCATCATTGGGTTAAATTCATGTAAAGATGCAATTAAGTTTTTAATATATTCAACACTCTTACCTTGTGCATCAGCAAGTTTTTTGATATCAGCTTCTTCAGTTGGAACGAACTCATGTAGAGGTGGATCCAAGAATCTTATTGTAACTGGATATCCTTCTAGTGCTTCATATAATTTTTCAAAGTCACCTTGTTGGTAAGGTAAAATCTTATCAAGGGCAGTTTCTCTTTCTTCAACACTGTCAGAACAAATCATTTCTCTAAATGCAGCAATTCTATCTGCTTCAAAGAACATATGCTCTGTACGGCAAAGACCAATTCCTTCTGCACCAAGTTCTTTTGCTTTTTTAGCATCAGCAGGTGTATCAGCATTAGTTCTAACTTTTAATGTTCTGAATTTATCAGCCCATTCCATAACTCTACCGAATTCTCCAGCAATTTTAGCATCAACTGTAGGAATAATTCCATCATATATATTACCAGTAGAACCATCTATTGAGATATAATCTCCTTCATGATAAGTTTTACCAGCAAGAGTAAATTTCTTATTTTCTTCATCCATTGCGATATCCCCGCAACCAGATACACAGCAAGTACCCATACCACGAGCAACAACAGCAGCGTGACTTGTCATTCCTCCACGAACAGTTAAGATACCTTGACTAGCTTTCATACCAGTAATATCTTCTGGAGAAGTTTCAAGTCTAACAAGTACAACTTTTTCTCCTCTTTCATTCCATTTTTCTGCATCTTCTGCAGTAAATACGATTTTACCACAAGCAGCTCCTGGAGATGCTCCTAAACCTTTACCAGCAGGTACAGCTTTTTTAAGTGCAGCCCCATCAAATTGTGGATGTAGTAATGTGTCTAAGTTACGAGGATCAATCATAGCTACAGCTTCTTCCTCTGTTCTCATACCTTCGTCAACTAAATCACAAGCAATTTTTAAAGCAGCTTGAGCTGTTCTTTTACCATTTCTTGTTTGTAACATATAAAGTTTACCATGTTCAACAGTAAATTCCATATCTTGCATATCTCTATAATGATTTTCAAGTGTTTCACAAACTTTTTTAAATTCTTTAAATGCTTCTGGAAATTTTTCTTCCATTTCAGCAATATGCATTGGAGTTCTAACACCAGCAACAACGTCTTCACCTTGTGCGTTAGTTAAGAATTCTCCGAATAATCCTTTTTCTCCTGTTGCTGGGTCACGAGTAAATGCAACACCAGTACCACAGTCATCTCCCATGTTACCAAAAGCCATTGCTTGTACGTTTACAGCAGTTCCCCATGAATAAGGAATATCATTATCTCTTCTGTAAACATTAGCTCTTGGGTTATCCCATGAACGGAATACTGCTTTAATAGCACCCATTAATTGTTCTTTTGGATCAGTTGGGAAATCAGTTCCTATTTTTTCCTTATATTCAGCTTTGAACTTTCTAGCTAATTCTTTTAAATCATCAGCATCAAGTTCAATATCTTGGGTAACTCCTTTTTTAGTTTTCATCTCATCAATAAGTTGTTCAAAATATTTTTTACCAACTTCCATAACTACATCAGAATACATTTGGATAAATCTTCTGTAGCAGTCCCAAGCCCAACGTGGATTATTTGATTTTTCAGCTATTACATTAACAACATCTTCATTAAGACCTAAGTTAAGAATAGTATCCATCATACCAGGCATAGATGCTCTAGCACCACTTCTTACAGAAACTAATAATGGATTTTCCTTATCTCCAAATTTCTTTCCTGTAATTTCTTCCATTTTTCCAATGTACTCATTAATTTGAGATTGAATTTCTTCATTAATCTCTCTACCATCTTCATAGTATTGAGTACATGCTTCAGTAGTAATTGTAAAACCTTGAGGTACTGGTAAACCAATGTTAGTCATTTCTGCTAAGTTAGCACCTTTACCACCAAGAAGGTTTCTCATATCAGCATTACCTTCACTGAATAAATATACATATTTCATGTCTATATCTTGCTCCTTCCTTAACGATATTTATTATAACATAATTACATCTTACAATTAAAGGCTTTTTATTACTTTTTTTATGTCTTTTACGTATATTTAGTATAATTTTTACTAATAAAGAAACTAATTAAGTATTGCAATTCCTAAATTTAAATAAAAAGCAAATATAATCCATAAAACATATGGTATTAAATAATTAGAAGCACTCTTATTAATTTGTCTAAACTTAATAAAAGTTATAACGACACTCAAAATAAGCAAGGCAAGTATTACAACTGCAAAACTAAACATCCTAAATCTAAAAAAGATTATTGACCATATAAAATTTAAAAATAGTTGAACATAATACCAAACACATGCATTATTTAAAATATAGTTATCTTTCTTTATATAATAAAAAGATATACCCATAAGTAAATACAAAATTGGCCATACAATCCCAAATACATATCCCGGTGGAGATAATGGAGGTTTAATAATAGAAGAATATAAATCAAAATTCCCACTAAATAATGCACTTACCCAACCACCTAATAATGGAAAAAATAAATAAAATAAATTTTTTCTCAATTTCAAATATAATCACCCATTATTATTTATTCATTTGTAAAGAAAAAAGACTAGTTACCTAGTCTAAAATAAAAATTAATTACAAAGTCCAAAAATACAATCACATGGATCATTACCAACACCAAAGTATTGAATAAAATCATCATTTTTTGTTAAAATTTTCTTAGTATCTGAATTAAAGCAAACCCTAACGCCACTATCTCCATTAGTAAAATATTCAAATCCCCATGTATTAAGTCCAGTATTATCGCCAAAATGTTCACTATCACAAGAATTAAATACTTCACCTTGACTATTAATACTATAATTTTCCTTCCAAACGCCAATTTTTTGAGCAAAAGAATTGTTAAGACCTCTAATATAAAGATAACCATTATAAATAGTTAAATAATATTCATTATTGTCAAACAATGTTTGAAAGTCACCAACTATCTTATATGAATTTAATTTTTTACCATTTGCATCATATAAACTTACACTATCTTTATTTTTATTCATTACATAAATACCATCTGAAGTAACATTGTAATAACTAGAAAAAATCTTCTTGAATTTCGAGTTATATAATCCAGAATCAATATGATATACCACACCACTATTTGTATGGAATTTATCAACAAATTTTTCTCCAGATAAAGAATAAACCTTTTTACCAGAATCAATATTAAAAATATATGTATTTGAATTTATTGGTTTTCCATCATTATATTCTTGTTTTATCGCAACAACTTCATTCTCATCTAAAATATGTAAATAGTCATAATCATCATTAAACATTATCTTATCTGTCTTAAAATTATACATTCCAGCATTCTTATATTCTTCGTGTCTTATAAGACATGCTTCAGGAAAATCATCATCTTTAGGCTTTTCCTTATGTTCTTCTATATTATAAAAAACAATACCCACAATTTTATTATCCTTTGATAATCCTATCTCATAATTTTCATATTTATTATCTAAATTAATCTTATACACTCTACTATCAAGAGTACTATATATTTTAAGTCCATTATCATCATATAAAATGTATGGTTCTTTATTTAAAGAAGAAATAGGAATAACTAAAAATTTAGCATCCTTACTCTCTGTAGGAATAGTAAATGCTGTATCGCAGTCAAAACACTTATTTTCAAAATAAGTATCGCCAGACTTATAAAGATTAAGTGTATATGGATATCTAGATGTATCCACTGCCTTCTTAACTTCTTTTTTATTATTTTTTATAACTTTACTATTAGTTAAAAAATATATCAAAGGAGATACTATACACGCAATAAGTAAAACAACTAAAACCTCTAAAATTAAATTATTATTCTTTTTCATCAAATCAAGCCTTTCTCTTACAACTTAATTATAATATATTGGTACAACAATTCCTAAAAGAATGTAAAGAATTTAAAAAACTTTACAAAAATTTGTAAAGTTTCTATAAATTATGGATTTAATCTATTAGGGCCTCTAAATATAAACATAGACTCTTTAAGTGATGGAAGACCTAAAAGTAACATAGTAAGTCTATCCACTCCAAGTCCAAATCCACCATGTGGAGGACATCCATATTTGAAGAACTCTAAATAGAACTTAACGTCTTTATCAAGCCCCTTTTCACGCGCTTGTTCACATAATACATCATATCTATGTTCCCTTTGTGCACCAGTAGTTATTTCTACCCCTCTCCAAATAAGATCATATCCTTGTGGAATATCATTTTTCCTTAAATGATAGAATGCACGTTTATTCTTTGGATAATCAGTAACAAATAAGAACTCACTATTATGTACTTCCATTGAATACTTAAAAGATAATTTTTCAGCTTCAGTAGTCAAATCAACCTTAGCATCTTCACTAACTTTATATCCATAGCGATTTTCTAATTCATCATATAAATCATGTAATTTAATTCTAGGAAATTTACCAGTTGGCACAATTACTTCTTGTCCATACTCTTCTTTTATTAATTCCCCATAAGAATCTTTTACCTTACCTAATGCATAAGTTAAAAGTTCTTCTTCCATACACATAACATCTTCAACTGAATCAATATAACTAAATTCTAGGTCAAATCCAGTAAATTCTGTAGTATGCCTATTTGTATTGGAATTCTCGGCTCTAAACACAGGACCAACCTCAAATATTCTATCAAGTCCTGCAGACATAGCCATTTGTTTATAGAATTGTGGAGACTGTGCAAGATATGCAAGACGATCAAAATATTTAACCTCAAATACTTCACTACCAGACTCACTAGCAGCACCAATTAATTTTGGTGTATGAATTTCCATAAAGTTTTTACTATAAAGAAATTCTCTCATTGCTTCTACAAATTTAGATTGAATTCTAAATATATCAGCATTATATGGATTTCTTAAATCTAGCCATCTGTTGTCGAGTCTAGCATCTATTAAACTAGCATCTTTATCTTTAATATTAATTGGAAGTTCACTTTCTAATGCTTTAGAAGTAACTACGATACTGGATGGAATTATTTCCTTACCACCAAGTTTAACTTTTGGACTTTCTAATATCTTACCAATAACTTTAACTGTACTCTCATTGTTAAGCGAAGATATAATATCAATCATTTCCTTATTAGATTCTTCACTTTTTTCTATAGTAACTTGTACTTTACCAGTATTATCTCTTATTATAACAAAGGCTACCCATTGAAGGTTTCTTATATTTTCAACAAATCCTTGTACCTCTACTTCTTCATTAAAATGTTTTTCTAAATCCTTTATGTATACTCTATTCATTTTTACTCCTCCATATCATCATCATGACAACAACAAGTAGAAGAATCATGGTGAGTATCACATCCACAATCACACTCTTCATCATCATCTTCTTGTAGATGTTCATCTAAATAATACATTATATAATCAACACCAACTAGTTCTTCCTCTTTAGTTTTATTATTTTTTATTTTTACTTCATCATGTGATAAATCATCATCATTTAAAATTATTAAGAATTTACTTTTTAATCTATCAGCTTGTTTAAATTGTGCCTTAAGTCCTCTTCCATTATACTCAGTTTCAGCTCTAAATCCATTCATTCTAAGCATTTGAACAAGACTTGCCGCATACATTTTTTCAGTATCCGAAACATACATAACAAAAGCCTCAATATCATCTACTATAGGAAGACTTATATGTTCAAGTTCCAATGCCATCATAAGACGTCCCATGCCAAGCCCAAATCCAATACCAGGAGTAGATGGTCCATCTAATAATTCTACTAAACCATTATATCTACCTCCACCTGCTAAAACGTTGTTAGTTCCAAATCCATCAACATGAGCTTCTATTTCAAAAACAGTATGACTATAATAATCAAGTCCTCTAACAACACCAGGATCTACTTCATAATCAATTTCAAGTTCAGACAAATAAGCTTTTACTTTATCAAATCTTTCACGTGATACATCATTTAAATAATCAATTGTACGAGGTGCAGTTTTTAATGCAATATGTTCTTTATCAAATTTACAATCAAGAATTCTCATTGGATTCTTTTTATATCTTTCCTGACAATCAGGACATAACTCATTAATATATTTAGAAAAATGTTCAACAAGTGCATCCCTATACATATTACGAGATTCAATATCCCCTAAAGTATTAATTTTAACTTTAACCTCTTTAAGTCCTAACAGCTTAAATAAATTAACAGGTATTGAAATAACTTCAGCATCAATAATAGGATCATCACTTCCAAGAACCTCAACACCAAATTGTGTAAGTTCTCTATCTCTTCCAGATTGTGGTCTCTCATATCTATACATTGTACCATTATAATATAATTTTATAGGTTGAGTAGCATCACCATACATTTTATTTTCAACAAAGCTTCTTACAATTCCCGCAGTTCCTTCAGGTCTTAAGGTCATTGACCTATCTCCTCTATCTTTAAAATCATAAGTTTCTTTTGAAACTATATCAGTTGTTTCTCCTACACCTCTATGAAAAACTTCACTCGATTCAAATATTGGTGTACGAATAAAATTATAATTATATTTTTCCATTAAAGAATCTATAACTTTAGATACATATTGCCATCTCTTAGCTTCATAACCATAGATATCATGACAACCTTTAGGTTTTATTATCATAAATTCCCCTCCTCATATAAACATATTATATATTTAAAAGCCTTATTTGTCCATTATTAAAAGAAAAAAGTAACTATACTAGTTACCTTTAAACTGTTTAACTTTAACTATAAAAGGCTTATTTCTTTCATGCTCCTTATAATCAAGTCCATATCCTGCGACAAACACATCTTCTATATCAAAACCAATATAATTAGGTTCAATATCAAATTCTCTTCTAGATGGTTTATTTAATAGTGTACAAAGCTTAATAGATTTTGGCCTTTCTTCACTTATAATTCTATTTTTAATATAGTCAAGTGTTCTACCAGAATCAATAATATCATCCACTATTAAAACATTTTTATCACATACTGAGTCCCTTAACCATTTCTTAGGTATAACCTCACCCATTGATGAAGTATTATTACCATAACTAGATACATCTATATAGTCAACTACAACAGGAGTAGATTTTAACTCCAACATTAAACTACAAGCAAATATCATTCCACCCTTTAACACCGGAACTACAACAACTTCCTCACCACTATAATCATAATCAATTTTAGCTGCAAGCTCACCTATTCTAGTTTCAATTTCATCTTTACCTATTAACGTTTCAAACATTTCTTTTTCCATAACAAACCTCCCATAATTACATTCTACAGCAATAAATATATCATTTCAAGGAAATACCCATATAACTTTGTTATCTTAAAAATAAAAGTTTGTTATAAGAAAAAGATTAGATTATATCTAAAAAAGAATCAAATTATTTGATTCTAATTTAATTATCTTTCGTATACTACTGTTATATTATCATTTGTACCAGCTGGCCAATTACTTAAATCTGTTGGCGTAGTAAGTGTAAGATTAATTGGATTTGAATTTCCCCAAAAAACCGAGCTATCCATATACTTTAATTTAGAATTTGCTTCAAATGAAACAGTAGTTAAGTTGTTATATGCAAAAGCATGATAACCAATATATTCAACTGATTTTGGAATTATTACATTAGATAATTTATTTCTTCCAAAGGCACCTTCATCATAATCATTTCTTTCATCTCCATATATTGCGATTAGATGAGAATCTTTTTCAAATTTTAGTGATGCAATATTCCCTTGCCCTAAGTGCTTTGCCGCAAAGGCATTTTCACCTATTCTAACAACTGATGATGGAATTACAACCGATGTCAAAGATTTGCCTTGAAATGCATTATTACCAATAGCTTTTAATGTTTTAGGAAAAACAATAGACTCTATAGAAGCGGGTCCTGGAAAAATGACTTCTGTTATTGAATTGCTAGGAAATATAACTTCTTTTGCACAAGGCAAATCTATAGTTTTAATGTTTGGGGGAAGTATAACTTTTGAAATAAGTTGCCCTGAATCATCTGAAGTCAACATAACTGTTGCATAAGAAGATAATTCTTCAATATATATAGCTTGAGAAAAATCAAGCGTTTTAAATACACCATATTGATTACTTAACCCGTAAAAAGAAATATATTCTAAATTATTAAGCATGCCAAAACGATGTGATGAGGAAGTATTTGGTATAATTTCATAAGGATATAAATATTCATAATATGAATTATCAGTAATTCCGTAATTTCTTGCTGGATCTTTACTCCTAAGGTGTTCTTTTAATAAATCACATACATCATTTGTCGTACAATAATATTCATATGGATACACTGTACTATTAGATGAAAAATATATCATATTATAATCTGTTGAAGCCTTTTCAATTTTTATTGTATTTGATGAATCTTTATACACTTTGAATTTTTGATCAGACTCAAGAGCATATTCCTTTGCAGTCTTCAATTTTAATGTACTCAACTCGCTACTTCCATATATATATGATGTTTTCATTATTTCATTTATTTCTTCATCAGTACTGCCTTCTTTTCTACTAATTTCAATATATTTAGTCTTATCTTCTTCATTTTTAAATATGTATATAGATTCTCCAGTTGATGTTTGTGCAATAGCACCTGTTGAAGCAAATGCCATAATCGCTACTCTTTTTACTGGTATATTATTAATTTTAGCTGGTATTACTACATTATCAGTTCCACAACTTCTATCATATGAAAGTAATGTTCCATCATCACTTATCATAAAGCAAGACTCTTCTGCTGGTTCAACAGCTGGGGTGTATTCTCCTCATTATATTGAACATATACAAGTTCTAAATTTCCATCATCGCTTATCAAAAAGCAAGATTCTTCTGTAGTTTCAACAACTGGAGTATAATCTCCTCCATTATATTGAACATATACAAGTTC
>HF996866.1:0-167 GCA_000432595.1 Clostridium sp. CAG:710
ACACCAGCTGTAGAAACAACAGAAGATGATTGTTTTGATGTATCAGAGAATGGCACGTTAAGATATTATAATCATGCTTGTGGAATCGATAATGTGGTGGTACCGGCCAAAGTTAATGGTATTCCTATAAAAAGAGTATCTGCTTATGCTTTTGCTGAACCGGTTTT
>HF996866.1:179-650 GCA_000432595.1 Clostridium sp. CAG:710
ATGCTTTTGCTGAACCGGTTTTGCTTCTTGGTGAGGACGAATCTGGAGCAAAGCTTGGCTTTTTTACTAAAGAACAATATGAAAAGAATAAAACTGAATTTGATGAACATGTAACGGCCTACTTTAAAGGAAGTGCGGAATTTGCCTCCTTTACACCACAAACACTCGAGGAATTTTTATCAAATGAGCAAAGCGAAAAATTTAGGGTTTATAAAGATGAATATAATATTATAAAAATTGAAATAAATGAAACAAATTATAATATGATTGGTTATTATAATAGCAGTAGTAATGGTGGTTATTGGATATGTAATGATTTAGACACTTATAATCTTTTTAGAGAATATCTTAGAAGTAAAGATCCTGCAAAAGAAGTAGGAATTACAGAAGAAACTTATTATGAATATTCTAATTATGAATTTAATGTTGAAAATCCTAAATCAGGATATACTTCAAAGTATCCCACTAACT
>HF996867.1:0-67477 GCA_000432595.1 Clostridium sp. CAG:710
GATGGTGGAGTAATAGCAAATCCAAATATGTCATATTATTTTCAACAATTAACTGCATTAGAGGAAATTAATTTAGAAAAACTAGATACATTTGGCGTTATAACCATAGACCATTTATTTTATAATTGCAAATCATTAAAGATGGTAGATGTAGCAAACATTGATACGGGCAATGCAACAAACATGTCCCATATGTTTTATAATTGTAGCTCATTAACTTCTATAAATCTTTCTAATTTTATAACAACAAAAGCAACTAATATGTCAAACATGTTTTATAACTGTAACTCATTAACTGAACTTAATATTAATAATTTCGACACTAGTAATGTATCAAATATGTCAAGAATGTTTTATGGTTGTTATCGTTTAACGAAGTTGGACTTGACAAACTTTAATACCTCAAAGGTAACAAATATGGCACTTATGTTTACTGGATGTGCTGGCCTAACAAAACTAGATTTAACAAAATTTGATACCAGAAATTTAACAAACATGCAAAGCATGTTTTCTGGTTGTACTAAAATAAAAGAGTTAGATATAAGAAATTTTAATACTTCAAAGGTAACGAATATGTTAAAATTATTTTCTGATTGCCCCTCATTAATAGAAATTGATTTAACAAACTTTAATACTTCAAATGTAATAGATATGTCAAATATGTTTTTCAATTGTAGAAGTATGGAAGAAATTGATGTTAGTAGTTTTGATACCACAAAAGTAAATAATATGTCTGAAATGTTTGCAAACCTACTTAAGATAAATACAATATATGTAGGAAGTAAATGGACAATGCAAAATGTTACCAACAGCACAAATATGTTTAAAGATTCTCGTATATCAAATGTGACTTTAAAGCAGTCCTAAAACTTTGAGTTGCAATTTTTAAAGTTTTGTGCTATAATACGCGGTATAAAGAGAGGGGAGTTTTAAAATGAAAGATAAGAAAACGATATTATTATTACTTGTAGGTATATTACTTGGAGTAACAATTATGGGAGGAGTAGTATGCTTTGCTGTTAGTAAAGTTAAACTAGTAGATAAAACATATGCTGCTAAAGTAAATAATTCAAACGAAGAAGCTACTAAATCCACAAAAGAAGTTCCAGTATATGAATACTATGAATCTAAAGTAGAAGAAAGTAAAAAAGAAAATCAAACACCTAAAGCTAATACAAATACTAGTACAAAATCAAATACAACAAAAACACAAACAAATAAAACTACTAAATCTACAAAAACAGAAACAATTAAAAATACAGTAACAAATACAACTGTAAAAGTAGATAATGCATCAGAAAAAGTAGTTAAATATATAGAAAATGATGATAAAAACGTATTTACTGATGCTAATATTGAAGATTTTAATTCTAAAGTAAAAGCAGAAATCATTAAAATTACAGATTTCGTATTTAATGGTACAGAAATCAATGGACATACATTTGATGAATTAACTGAACAAGCTAAATTATATGTTATGGATTTATTAGTAAAAATTGATGCTAAAATAGAAGAAGTTCATCCAGGATATAAAGATGAAATCAAAATTAAAGTAAAAGATTACACTGATAGAATGACAGATAAATATTATGAAATAACTGAAAAAATATGTACTGAAATGGGTACTACTGCTTGTAATCAGGCAAAAAAAGATGTAGAAAAAATGAAAGTAAACTTTAATTTAACACTTGATCTTGCTAAAATTCTTGGTAAATCAGCTGTTGAAAGTTTAAAAGAGTGGTATGAAATCTTTAAAAGCACTAATTAGTGCTTTTTTTCTTGATGAAAAAATGTTTATATAGTAAAATTTATATTAGTTTTGAGGTGAAAAAATGATTCAATTAAATAATGTAACATTAAAATTTGGTAAAAGAACACTTTTTGAAGATGTTAATATAAAATTTACGCCAGGTAATTGCTATGGACTAATAGGGGCAAATGGTGCAGGTAAATCTACTTTCTTAAAACTATTATCAGGAGAGCTAGAAACAACACATGGTGATATAGTAATCACAAAAGGAGAAAGAATCGCAGTTTTAAAACAAGATCATTATAAATATGATAATGAAAGAGTAATAGATACAGTTATTATGGGAAATACAAAACTTTATCAAATAATGAAAGAAAAAGAAGAATTGTATTCTCATACAGAATTTACTGATGAAGATGGTATAAGATTAGGTAACCTAGAAGCCGAGTTTGCTGAACTTAATGGATGGGAAGCAGAAAGTGAAGCAAGTGAATTATTAAATAATCTAGGGGTAGAACTAGACATTCATTATTCACTTATGAAAGATATTCCAAATAATAAAAAAGTAAAAGTATTATTAGCTCAAGCACTATTTGGTAATCCAGATATCTTATTATTAGATGAACCAACTAACAACTTAGATATAGATGCAATTGAATGGTTAGAAGAATTCTTAATTAACTTTAATAACACAGTAATAGTAGTCTCACATGATAGGCATTTCTTAAACAAAGTGTGTACACATATTGCTGATATTGATTATAACAAGATTAAGCTTTATATAGGAAATTATGATTTCTGGTATGAATCAAGTCAATTAGCGCTAAAGCAAATGAAAGAAGCCAATAAGAAAAAAGAAGAAAAAATAAAGGAATTACAATCTTTTATCGCAAGATTCTCTGCAAACGCTTCAAAATCTAAACAAGCAACATCAAGAAAAAAGATGCTAGAAAAAATAGAATTAGATGAAATAGTGCCATCATCAAGAAAATATCCATATATTGACTTTAAAATAGAAAAACCAGCAGGAAAAGAAATACTATCAGTAAATAAATTATGTAAAACAATAGATGGAAAAAGAATACTTAACAAAATTAGCTTTACAGTCTTAAAAGGAGACAAAATAGCATTTGTCGGTAGTGATAACATCGCAAAAACGACTCTTTTTAAAATACTTATGAGAGAAATGAAAGCAGATAGCGGAGAAATAACATTTGGTAAAACTATAGTAAAATCATATTATCCACAAGACAACACAGAATACTTTAAAGAAGATGAAACCATCATGAAATGGATTGGTCACTATTATAATATAGATGATGAAACAGTACTAAGAGGATTCCTAGGTAGAATGTTATTCTCAGGAGACGATGTTTTTAAAAGAGTACCAGTATTATCAGGTGGAGAAAAAGCAAGATGCATGTTATCAAAATGTATGCTTGAAGCGCCTAACTTTCTTATACTAGATGAACCAACAAACCACCTAGATCTAGAAAGTATCACGGCACTTAATAATGGACTTATGAGATTTGAAGGCGAAATATTATTTGCTTCACATGACCATCAATTTATTCAAACAGTTGCCAATAGAATTATTGAAATAAAAAGCGATGGAACAATAATAGATAGAAGAATGACTTATGACCAATATCTAGAAGAAAAGAAAGGTAAATAATGTTTGCCTTTTTTTCATATATTGAAAATGGGTGATAAGTATTTTTAATGAAGAAGATATAAATAATATTATAAAGAAATTAAATATAAAATTTGATAAATTTACAAAAGATGACTTTATAACAGGTATAAATATAGAGTTAGAACATGGAACAATTAACAAAGTAACTAATGTAACAGATAATGATCTAGAAAAAACCTCAAAAATAGCACTTGCACATTTAAATGAATTTCCTAATTATTATAATAAAGAATATGGACTACCAATGTTTGAAAAATACCTCCAATATAGATTAAATAATTAATTGATAATGAAAACCTACATATAATAAAGTGGAGGTATAGCAATGAATGACATTACTGTATTACAGTTAAAAAGTTTAATTCCTGGTGTAAAAATAATAGATATTAGAGATAATTATCAATATAATTTAGGCAATATTCCAACCTCAAAAAATGTACCAGTTAACTTTTTACTGACTAATCCAAACCTATATTTAAATATGCAGGATAGATATTATATTTATTGTGAATATGGTAGTACAAGTAGTAGTGCTTGTGAAAAATTAAGAAGAAAAGGATATAATGTAGTTAATATCATTGGGGGATATAACGAATATAAGAGGTTGTAAAACCTCTTATTTTATGTATCCATTTTGTACATATTTAGTTTCAGTTACAATAAAGAAGGAGTTTTTATCAACTGAGTAAGCAAGAGCCCTTAAGTGTTTAAGACTCTTGTTTTTAATTTCTACAAACAACATATATTTATCTTCTTCATTCATTCCATTAACATTAACAACTGATACTCCATATCCATTCTCTCTTATAACATTAACCAACTTATATTTAGTAGTAATTATTTGTATACTTAAAATAGATTCAATAAAGTGTTTAGATAATATAGAACCAATATATGTTCCAGTAGAAAATCCAAGTGAATAAGATATCGCAATCCATATACTACTTTCATTAGTACTTAATGCTTCTCTTACTACTAAAAACCAAACAAACACTTCAATAAATCCAATTATACTAGCATAAATTGCCTTTCCCTTAACTGTAATTATAGTTCTAAAAGTACCTAAAGATACATCTATTATTCTAACAAAAAAGATTTTAACGCATAATAAAAACAAAGCTAAATTCATAGAATCACCATTAATATTATTCCTAATTATTAAGTTATTATGTTTAAAATAATAGTAAAGTGTATTATAATAATTAATGGTGATAATATGCAAGAAATTATAAATTCATTTGTAAATAATATAGTAACCTATTTGCAGACATTTGGAATACCATTTGGCTGTTTTATAGTTATATTAGAATCAATTATTCCAGCACTTCCATTAGGAGTATTTATTGCCTTTAATATGATGGCATTTGGCAATGTAGTAGGATTTTTAATATCTTGGTTATCAACGAGTTTAGGATGTACACTTTCTTACTTTTTCTTTAAAAACTTTGTTGGTAAGAAGATGGAAAAAGTAATAAAAAAATATCCAAAAGTAGAAAAGCCATTAAAAGCAGTAAAGAAAATAAGTTTTAGTAATTTAGTACTTATAATTGCACTTCCATTTTCACCAGCTTTTCTTATAAATATAGCGTGTGGTTTATCTAAAACAGATTTTAAAAAATTTATAACAGCAATATTAATAGGTAAATTATCTATTATATATTTTTGGGGATTTGTATCAAAAAGTTTGTTAGAAAGCATCACTGATATAAAAACACTAGTAATAATTGGAATACTATTAATTGCTAGTTATACATTATCTAAAATAGTAAATAAAAAATTAAAATTTGAATAGCTTTACTTAATTTACATCTAAAATTATAAATGATATAATATAGTAAACTATGGAGGTAAATATGGAATACATAATAATTGGACTACTAGTACTATTAATCGTTTTAGTAATTGTATTAATTTCTAAAAATAATGTCAAAAGCAGTAATGAAGCTAACATGACAGAGCGTCTTGGTAGATTTGAGGTAAATATTAATAAAGAGATAAATGATTTTAAAAATGAACTAAATAGGGGATTAAATGAAGATTTTGATAAGTTAAATAATAAAATAGAGGCTAGACTTAACTTAATAAATGATAAAGTAAATGAAAGACTAGATCAGAATTTTGAAAAAACAAATAAAACATTTACTAATGTATTAGAAAGACTAAGCAAAATAGATGAGGCGCAAAAAAAGATAGATGGATTATCCAATGATATAGTATCTCTTCAAAGTATACTTACTGATAAAAAAAGTAGAGGTATCTTTGGTGAAGTAAATTTAAAACATATATTAGTAAGTGTCTTTGGAGAAAAGAATGACAAAATATATTCTCTTCAATATACACTTCCAAATGGTACAATCGCAGATTCAGTTTTATTCGCACCAGCTCCATTAGGAACAATCGCAATAGACTCCAAATTTCCATTAGAAAGTTATAGAATGATGGTTGATAAAAAACTTCCACAAGAAATAAGAGAACGTTATGAAAAACAGTTTAAATCAGATGTAAAAAAACATATAGATGCAATTAGTAGTAAATATATAATTGAAGGAGTAACATCTGATCAAGCAATAATGTTTTTACCCGCTGAGGCAATATTTGCTGAGATAAATGCATACCATCAAGATATAATTGAGTATGCCTATAGAAAGAAAGTATGGATTACTTCTCCAACAACATTAATTTCAACATTAACGGTTATTCAAATGATTATTAAAAATATAGAAAGAGATAAATATACATCAGTAATTCATGAAGAATTAAATAAATTAGGAGTAGAATTCTCAAGATATAAAGAACGTTGGGATAAACTAGCTAAAAGCATTCAAACGGTTAATAAAGATGTAGAAAGTGTATATATAACAACAGAAAAAATATCTAAGAAATTTGACGTAATAAGTGGAGTAGAAATAGATAAAATTAATAATGAAGATTATGATAAATTAAATGTATAAACTAAGAGAATCAAAAGAATTGATTTTCTTTTTCTTTTGAATAAAAAATAGATATAAATACATAATATTATTGTAAGAAAAACATAAAATCTAATAGGTGAAATTATGATAAGGACACTTCTTTTTTTACTGGGTTTTGGTCTAACAGTAATTGGATTCATGTATATAATCTTATATTTAAATTTACTTACTATGGGATATTCAGTAGTTGATTATATTATGTTTGTTTTAAAAAGAAGAGAGTGTATCTATGCCATAATTGGACTTATTATAATAACTATTACTATTTTTTGTAAGGGAGAAAACGATAATGTTATATATATATGATATTTTACTAAATTGGTGTAGAGATAAATTATATGATTTCTTTGAATGGGAAAAAACCGACAAGCTAGAACACGTTAAAAAGATACCACTAATTAGGGTAGAACGAGGACTAATTAATAAATTGTCAACAGAAACAATAAAATTAGACGAATCATTTCCTTCAAAGATTTATAACTTAACAGAAATATATAATTCAAAAAATGTAACAAAAGTACCATACGCAATTTTATTAACTGATGGTTTATCTGCACTAGCAATTAAACTTGACAAATCAGGAAACATAAAATTTAGAAGCAAACTATTAATAGATGAAGAAGAGGAAATATTATGCTTTTGTAATAGACTAGATAAATATAAATTAAAGTATACTGAAAGGCCAGGAAATACTATAGAAGACTTCACAACAAGAAATGAGAAAAAAATAAGAACCTTTTTACTTAATGATATAGAAACAACATATAAAAAGAAAGATTATGAAAAACTAAAATATTTATATAATGAATATTGTGGTATTACAACAAATAATATGGAATTAATCTATAATAACTTAATAGAAAGTATCCATTATGAAATAAATAGTGGACACATAAAAATTTACAATTTGCTTCAACTAATAGGAAATAAGAACTAGTTTGTATTGGCACTAGTTTTTATTTATGATATAATTAAGAAGAATAGAGGGTGTAGCAAATGAAAGATAAAAAAGGATTTACATTAACTGAATTATTAGCAGTAATTGTTTTAATAGGTGTAATACTAGCAATAGCAGTGCCATCATATCAAAGTTATGTTACTAGGACTAGAAAAGAAGTACTAAAGTCATATCAAGCAAATATAATTGATGCCGCAAATCAGTATGCAGCAGAATGCTTCCAAGAGAACAAATTAGGAGAATGCAAGAGAAATGAAAATATATGGGATGACATTAAAAAAAATTTAAAGAATAGTAATGACATATTAAAAGAATATAATGTTACAGTTAAAATAGATAATGGACCTTCTAACGTAAGTGATCTTTATAGTATAACTTTAGAAATGACAAAAAAGGGTTCAACTAAACCAATCACTATAAAGACGTCTAATACTAATACAAGTGGTTCTACGGGAACCCAAACTGATTCAAGTATTAATATAAATGGGAATGCTTTAAATACCGAAAAGAATACTATTGAAGGAATATTTCCTACAAACACAACATTAAATATAACCGGTAGCGTACAAAAAGTAATGTTAAAAGACAAAGAAACCACTTGCACATCCGAAGATAGCTTATTTAATTATACAACAACATGTAATTTGAAGTTAGAAAATGGAGAAAACAAAATTAAAATCACATATAAAGATGGAAACGCAAAAGAAATAACCATAAATGCAGACACAATTAGTCCGAAAATAGAACCAAGCAATATTAATACATCACCAACCAATAAAGTAGAATTTACAGTTACAATAACCGATGAAAATTTGAAGGAAGTAACAAAATTTCCTAAAGAATGTAAAATAGTAGAGGACAAAGAAAAGATTAAAAGATATACCTGTACTATAACCGAAAATGGTAGATATAGTTTTAGTGCAACTGACAAAGTTGATAATATCGAAACAAAAGATATTACAATATCAAACATTACAAGTGAAAAGCCATCTGTAATCTTAAATATAGATAGTGAAGCAGTATCAAAATCAAAAATCATAGAAATAGAATACATATCAGGATCAAATGGCAATGAGATAGGATTTAATACTGATCAAAAACTTAAGTGGAGCTTAATTAATACATCAAATAATCAAGAAGAAAGAACAGGTGAATTTACTAATCTAAGTAACAAAGGAAGTCAAAATGTTAAAATAGAGGGTCTTACTGGAACATACAGTTTCATTGTTAAAGGTTTAACAAACAAAGCCGGTAATAAAAATGATGATGAAAAACTTACAATTCATTTGGATAATACACCACCTTCAGCAGCTGTGGTTTCAAAGCCAAGTAAAGATGAAGAAAAAACAAAATCTGTAGAGTGTGGAGGCCTTGATAATAATGGAAATAGAGAATGCAAAGTGGTATTTTATGGTGGATTTCTTGGCGCAGAAGTAAAAGCTAAACTGAATTTTACTGTAGAAGACATTGGAAGTAGTGAAGTAGGAAAAGTATATTATAGAACTACAACAACAGGAAACTTTACAGAAACAACAGTAAATGCAATAAATGATTTACATCACAAAGACTTTAACAAAGGACAGCTAAACCTATATATAGAAGTGGTTTTTGCAGATGCACTAGGAAACATTGACTACACTAAAAACATAACAAAAATTACATTTGTTAAGAATTAAAAGGTGAGTGATAAAATGAATAATAAAAAGAAGATATATATTGCACTTGCAGTATTAGCAATTATCATATTGGGGATAGGAATAATACTTAATTTTACATCTAATAATGAAAAGCAACCAGCTAAAAGTAATTCCACCGCTAAATATAGCTCAAATGATGCGATAGTAGAATTAAATAAACTATATAACTTAAAAGGCTATTCATTAAATCTTGTCACAGAAACAAAAGAAGAATATGTATTTCAAGTAGTAGTGCAAAATAAAACAACCATTTATAAATTTAATAAAAATACTGGTGAGGTTAAGACCTCAACAAAGTTTGAATAGTGTAAACTTTACTATTAAAGGCTGTAAATGTATTTACAGTCTTTTTCTTTTAATATATACTATTAAATAGAGGAAGATTATGAGAAAAAATAATAAAGTTATATATATATTAGATTTTTTAGTAGTAATTGCAATAGTAATAAGCATTATTTCTGCAAATTATATAAAAACACCAAGTAAAAGTGTTGTTGCTAAAAGTGAATCCCTTACAACATATTTAACCACAAATTACTTTGCAAAAGAAGAAGAGACTGATAATTCTAGCGAAGAAAAAGAGTCAGTTGAAGAAAAAGAAGAGAATATTAAAGAAGAACCAGTTGAAGAGGTTAAAACTAAGGAAAAAGTAGAAGAAAAAAAACAGATAAAAGAACCAGTAAAAACTGAAGAGTCAAAAAAGAAAGAAACAAAAAGTAATACAAAAGAAGAGGCAAAGCAAGAGAATAAACCATCTAATGAAGAAAAGGTTATAGAAAAGTTAACAGGCTCTCTTGCAGGATATGGTCCAGACTGTTATGGATGCACTTCATTTAGAACCGCATCAGGCAAATATATTGGTGATGGAAATATATATTATGAAGATAAAGAATTTGGAAAAATAAGAATAGTTGCTGGTGATAAATCCTATCCATATGGAACAATCGTAAAATTATCTAATACTGGATATTATTCTAAGCCAATATATGCGGTAGTATTGGATAGAGGTGGAGGAGTAGGTAAAGGTAGAAAATTCTTATTTGATTTACTCTTTGAAACAGAAAAAGATGCTCTTAAAATGGGAAGTAGAAAAAACGTTACATTTGAAATATTAAGATTGGGATATTAAATTTCAATCTTTTTTTAATCTTTATTTTATGTTAATATTAAAATAGGAGAAGTGTATGAAAGATAGAACTATATTTAAAACAATTTTAGCAATAGCATTTTGTATAATTCTTTTAATAGGATTATATATTTTAACAAACTCATTTAATAAGGAGTACACAAATGAAAACGAGAAAATAAAGCAAGAAAACATCATAAAAGAGATAAATTCTTCTTACAACAAATATGTTAAAACTAATAAAGAAGCAAAGCTTTATACATTAGATAATAATAAATATGAAGAAATTGGCACAATATCAGCTGATGTAGAATTAGAATTAAATGAAAAGAAAGATGATAATGAATACTTTTCTATAAAAGGAATGGATTATTATATAAACTATAAAAATGTACAAAAAATAAATAAAATTAGTGAGAGTAATAATACAAATTATAAAAAGTATATACCGTTTAATGAAAATATAATAACAAATTCACCAACAAAATTTTATAAAGACGGAAAAGTAAAATATACAATAAACAAAAGTATAGAGGCAAAAATAATTATAAAAGATATTGATAAGTATTATATTGAATACAATAATGAATTATTATATGTAACAAAGGATAATGTAAAAGAAATAAAAAAATCAAAAAACTCAAGCGACATGCCAAGGACTAACATAAGAACACTTACATACCATACTATTTATAATACTAAAACCGAAACATGTACTAATACAGTTATATGTCATCCAATTGAACAATTTATGGAGCATATGAAGTATTTAAGTGATAATAATTACTTAACTTTAACAATGAATGAACTAGAACTTTATTTGGATGGAAAGATACAAGTTCCTAAAAAGACTATAGTAATAACATTAGATGATGGAAAATATGCAACTAATGCGATAAAAATTGTAGAAAAATATAAAGTATATGCAACTTATTTTATAATTACTGGAAGATATGATGTACCACCTAAAAGTGAATATATGAAATATGAGTCTCATACTGACAATCTACATAACAACTATAAATGCAGTGGAGGTAATCAAGGAGGAGAACTTCTTTGCGCTAGTGAAGAGAAAATTTTAAAGGATTTAAAAACTAGTCAAGAAAGACTGGGGGGGGGGTCATTTGCAATGGCATATCCATTCTTTGATTTTAATGAAAGAGCAATAAAATTATTACGACAAGCAGGATTTAGACTAGCATTTATAGGTCAATATGATACAAATGGATATTCAACACCAAAAACAGATAGGATGAAATTAAGAAGAAAAACTATTTTCTCTAGTGACCCATTATCTACATTTGTAAGTTATTTAAAGTAGGAGAAAAAATGAAAAAATATAGATGTAAATCATGTGGATATATAACTGATGAAGAAATAAAAGAAGATTTTTTATGTCCATTATGTGGAGTTAATAAAGAATATTTTGAAGAAATAATTGTATTAGATGAAGAAGAAAAGCCAAAATCAATTCCAGTTGATGAGGATAATCCATCAATACAAAGAATAGTAAAAAGATGTATTAATTGTGGAAGATGCAAAACTATATGTGAAAATATAGTTGGAATAAAATATGATAGAGAAAAATGTAAAAACAATATTTGTATAGGATGTGGGCAATGTATTTTAAATTGTCCAGTAGGTGCACTTGTTACAAAATATAATTATAAAGCAGTAGAACAAGCAATAAATGATGATTCAAAAGTAGTTGTATGTATCACTGCACCAGCGGTAAGAACAAGTCTTGGTGAGTCATTTGGAATGGAACCAGGTACTTTAGTTGAAAAAAAGATAACCTCATCATTAAAAGAAATTGGTTTTGATTATGTATTTGATGTAACCTTTGGAGCAGATTTAACAGTTATGGAAGAAGCAACTGAATTAATTGATAGAATTCAAAATAATAAACGACTTCCAATGTTTACTAGTTGTTGTCCATCATGGGTTAAATATGCTAGAGTTTTCACTCCATTCTTATTAGATAATTTATCTACAACAAAAAGTCCAATTTCTATACAAAGTACAATTATAAAAAAGTACTTTTCAAAGTTGAAAGGCATAGATGAATCTGATATAATTGTAGTAGCACTTACACCTTGTACTAGTAAAAAATTAGAAAGGACTATAAGTGACCTTGACACTACAGATTTTGTAATAACTGCAAGTGAATATAGTATTTGGTTAAAAGAACGAGGAATAGATTTTGGTAAATTACAAGATAAAGAATTTGACTCTCTATTCGGACGTGGTAGTGGTGCAGGTATAATATTTGGCGCCAGTGGTGGAGTATGTGAAGCCATTACTAGAACAATGTATTATATGCTTACAAATAAAACTCCTTCAAAAAGATTATTAGAGTTTACTGAGATAAGAGGTCTAAAAAAGGCAAAAGAAGCAACAGTAATTATAAATGGTATCAAAATAAATGTCCTCGTAGTACAATCTCTACCAGCACTTTCCAATATTATAGATGAAGTAAAAGAGGGAAATTCAAAATATCACTTAATAGAGGTTATGAACTGTGTAGGAGGATGTATTGGTGGAGGAGGAGAACCACTAAGCATAATATCAAAACAGGATGAAGTAAGAATAAAAAGATGTAAAACTCTTTATGAATGTGATAAAGATACTAAAATAAAATCATCATATGAAAACCCTGACATTAAAAGAATCTATAAGGAATTCATTGGAAAACCAAGTAATGAAAAAGCACAAGAATTATTACACATAAAGTATAAAGATGAAAGTGACTTATTAAATTAGGAGAGGGAATATGAATATAAAAGGAACAAAAACAGAACAAAATTTAATGACTGCATTTGCAGGTGAATCACAAGCTAGAAATAAATATACTTATTTCGCAAGTAAAGCTAGAAAAGATGGCTATGAACAAATAGCAGCAATATTTGAAGAAACAGCTAATAACGAAAAAGAACATGCTAAAATTTGGTTTAAATTACTAAATGGTGGAGAAATATCTGGAACAGAAGAAAATTTAAAAAGTGCAGCTGAAGGTGAAAACTATGAATGGACAGATATGTATAAAAACTTCGCAGAAACTGCAAAAGAAGAAGGATTAGATGATATCGCAACTTTATTTGAACAAGTTGCTGCTATAGAAAAAGAACATGAAAATCGTTATAAGAAATTACTTAAAAATATAGAAGATGAAGTTGTATTTTCAAATGATGGAGATACTATTTGGATTTGTCGTAACTGCGGACATATAGTAGTTGGTAAAAAAGCACCAGAAGTATGTCCAGTTTGTAAACATAAACAAAGTTTCTTTGAAAGAAAAGCAAATAACTACTAATACAAAGTTGCCAAAAGCAACTTTTTTCTTTTCCATAAAAAACAAGACATGATATAATGATAGAGGAGGATAATATGAATACAGATATAATTAAACAAATAGGAAAAGATTTAAATATTAAAGAAAGACAAGTTGAAGTTGTATTAAACTTATTAAAAGAAGGAAATACAGTTCCATTTATCGCAAGATATAGAAAAGAAGCAACTGGTTCATTAGATGAAGAAGTAATAAGAAGTATTAATGAGGTATATGAATATCAAGTAAACTTATTAAAAAGAAAAGAAGATGTAATAAGATTAATTGATGAAAAAGGTATGCTTACTGACGAATTAAAAGAAGAAATATTAAAATGCCAAAAATTAGTTGAAGTAGAAGATCTATATAGACCATTTAAAGAAAAGAAAAAAACAAAGGCTACAGAAGCAATAAAAAATGGATTAGAGCCACTTGCTAATATGATTATGGAATTTAAAAATAGAGATATCAAAAAAGAAGCAAAAAGCTTTTTAAATGATAAAGTAACATCAACAGAAGAAGCAATAGAGGGTGCAAAATATATAATCGCAGAAGCAATTAGTGACAATGCAGAATATAGAAAATACATAAGAGAAAATATTGTTAAGTTTGGAATTATTACAAGCAAGGTAAAGAAAAAAGCACAAGAATTAGACCAAGCTAAAACATATGAAATGTATTATGATTATAGTGAAGCTATAAAATCTATAAAACCACATAGAGTTTTAGCAATCAATAGAGGAGAAAAAGAAGGAATTTTATCAGTTAATATTGATGTAGACTTTTCATATATAATTAATTATTTAGAAAAGAAAGTAATAAAAAAATCAAATACTAGTGAAGAAATTTATGTAAAAGAAGCTATATTAGATAGTTATAAAAGATTAATATTTCCTAGTGTAGAAAGAGAAATAAGAAGTGAATTAAAAGAAACCGCAGAAATAACTGCGATTGATAACTTTTCAAAAAATGTAGAAAATTTATTACTTACACCACCTATGAAAGGAAAAACAGTACTAGGATATGACCCAGCATTCCGTACAGGATGTAAATTAGCCGTATTAGATTCAACTGGTAAGCCCCTAAAAATAGAAGTTATATATCCAACTGAGCCACATAATAAAATAGAAGAAAGTAAAAAAATTGTACTTGATTTGATAGATAAATATAATATAGATATAATTGCGATAGGAAATGGAACTGCATCTCGTGAGTCAGAAGCCTTTACCGCAGATTGTATAAAAGATGCTAAAAGAAAAGTTGAATACATAATAGTTAGCGAAGCAGGTGCAAGTGTATATTCAGCATCAAAACTAGCAAGCAGTGAATTTCCTGATTTAACAGTAGAGAAAAGAAGCGCTATATCAATTGGTAGAAGACTACAAGACTCGTTATCAGAACTTGTAAAAATAGATCCCAAAAGCATTGGAGTAGGACTATACCAACATGATGTAACACCTAAGAAATTAGATGAATCTCTAAACTTTGTAGTCACAAAAGTTGTTAACCAAGTAGGTGTTAATGTAAATACTGCCTCATCTTCACTTTTAAGTTATGTCTCAGGAATGACTAAAAAATCAATAGACGCTATTTTAAATGAAAGAGATTTAAAAGGAAAATTCACTTCACGTGAAGAAATAAAAAAACTAAAAGGAATAACTCCTAAAGTATATGAACAGGCAATTGGTTTTATTAGAATACCTGATGGAGTTAATCCACTTGATAAGACATCAATCCATCCAGAAAGCTATGAAGTTACAAAAAAATTACTTGAAAGTATTGGAATGAATCTTAATGATATTGGTACAGATAAATTAAAAGAAAAACTAGATAACATTGACATAGATAAGGTATGTCTTGATATAAAAACAGATAAGTATACACTAAAAGATATAATAGATGACCTAGAAAAGCCAGGAAGAGATTTACGTGATAATATGCCAAAACCAATATTAAAAAGTGATGTCTTAACACTAGACGATTTACATATTGGTGATAAACTTCAAGGAACAGTAAGAAACGTAGTTGACTTTGGAGTATTTATTGATATTGGTCTTCACAACGATGGACTTGCACATATTTCAAAACTGACTAATAAATATATAAAACATCCAAGTGAAGTAGTTAGTGTTGGTGATATAGTAGATTGCTATGTTATAGATATAAATAAAGAAAAAGAAAAGGTAAGTTTGAGCCTAATAGAAATTTAGGCTTTTCTTATTGAAAAAATTGTGAATTTATGGTATAATATGCCGTAATTAAGGGGTGATAGTATGTCTGAAAACGAAAAAATACTAAAAGCTGTTGACCAAGTAGGGGCAGAATTTCTTATTAGAGAAATTTTCTTAGGATATAAATACAGAAAAGATTGTGGGATATTATATGATACTGATTCGGATATTCCTGAAAAACTTATTAGCTTATATTATGGTTTAAAACCAGATGATACAACATTTGATTGTATGAAAAAAGCCTTTGTTAGACATTATATAAGAAATGAAAGCGAAATAGAAGGAATAAATGATAAAAGCATACATGGTGAAGAAGAAATGAAAGGTTTAGAAGCAATGTATGACTATATTCACTCAGAGGATGTTAATTATTTATTTGATGTTTATACATTAAAAGATTTAAATCGTATGTTATTCTCTTTTGCACCGTTTCCAGAATATGCAGGAGAATTTAGAAACTATACAACATTTTTACCAACAACAGGTACTGATCTTTGCCCATGGGAAGATATACGTTTCTTATTAGAAAATGTAGATATTGATGTTCAAAAATTAGTTAAAAAAGCACCTTCAGTAAAAAATCATAATGATATGAATGCTATGCTTGAGTATCTAGATGATTCTGTTGAAGTAATGTGTAAACTTATTAAAATTCATCCGTTTGGAGATGGTAATGGTAGAACAATAAGAGGATTTACAAACAAATTATTTGAAGATGCGGGGCTACCACCAATATATATAAAAGCAAATGAAAGAACTGAATATCATAAAGCAATGAACCTTGCAAATAATGAAAATGATTATACTGCAATAAAACAGTTCTACAGATATAAAGTTTGTGATTCAATAATTGAATTAGATATAAATGAAAGATTAAAAGAAGAAGAAAAACCAAAGCAAATGAAAAAAGCCAAATAATTGGCTTTTTTTTAGTAATCAATCATCATAGCGGATTTAACATGTTTCATTACTTCTTCTGCTTTTTCTTTTGCAATTTTTGTTCCATCTTTTAATATTTGGTCAACTTCATCAGGATGTTCTTCATAATATTTTCTTTTTTCTCTAATAGGAGCTAGGAACTGATTCATATGATTAATTAGTTCCTTTTTACATTGAACACATCCTCTTTTTCCTTCCTTGCATTCACTACAAACAGTATCTAAATCAGGATTTTGTATTAATTTATGATAATAATAAACCATACATTTATCTGGATCAGCAGGGTCATCCTTTCTAATTTTGTTAGTATCAGTAACCGCACTCATTATTTTTTTACTTATTGTCTCTTCATCATCTTTAAGATAAATTGCATTTCCTAAGCTTTTACCCATTTTTTCATTACCATCAAGACCTTTAATTCTAGGAAAAGGACTTAATAATGGTTCTGGTTCAATTAGAGTAGGTCCATATATATTATTAAACTTTCTAACAATTTCACGACATTGTTCAATTAGAGGAAGTTGGTCCTCTCCAACAGGAATTAATTCTCCACTAAATGCAGTAATATCAGCTGCCTGGCTAACTGGATATCCCACAAAACCATAAGTAACACTCTCACCATCATTACCAAATATAGCTTTCTTTTGAGCAATTTCAGTTTTAACAGTAGGATTTCTATAAAGTCTAGCCATAGTAACTAAATTAGAATAGAAAACAGTTAATTCAGCAATCTCAGGTATCTGTGATTGAATAAATATAGTTGCCTTTTTAGGATCAATTCCAACAGATAATAAATCAATTGTCAACTCACGAACATTAACTCTAACTTTTTTTGGATCATTAAAATTATCAGTAAGAGCCTGTACATCTGCGATTTCAATATATGAATTATATTCATCTTGTAATAAAACCCAATTTCTAGTTGCCCCAAAATAATGTCCTAAATGTAGATTTCCAGTAGGTCTAATTCCAGTTAAAATATTTTTTTTCATGTTTCTCACTTCCTAGATAAAGTTTAACACAAACTAAAAAAAAAATTAATAAAAATTTAAAATAAGTATTAAAAAATTCAAAATATTTGCTATAATTATATGCATAGTAGTAAGCAAATCGTTAACAGAGAATAAAGAGGTATTATATGAAGGATTTATTTTATAAAGTTTTTTCTCCAGAAAACATTAATATATTAATTTTAATATTTATTATTCTAATAATATGTTTATTAACATTAACCATTTTTACTAAATATGATAAATAATTTTGCTTTTTTAAATAAATGTGTTATAATATGAAACACATTTAGGGGGATTATTGTGAGAGACATTATTATAAAAAAGGAGTTTGAAAAAGCAAAGTCTGGTGATAAAGAGGCAAAAACTTTACTTTTTAAACATTACTACAAAGCATATTCTGAATTATTTGAACTTAATAAAGGTATACCAAATATTAAAGAAGAATATGCAAGAATTATTAATGAGAGTATAGATAAATATTTTGCTTCATTACCAAAAATTGATCTTAGTGCGTATATAACAACGCAATTATATACATACATAAAAAATTACAATGGAAGAAGAAATTTAAAAAGAAAAGAATCAGAAGAAATAAGCAATTTATTAAAAAAGGCAAAAGCATCTGATGAATCAAGAAAATTACTTATAGAAAAATGCATGTATTTAATTGATGAATATCTAATAAGTGCCCAGTTTGATTCTAACTTTACTAAAGAGGATGCTAGACAAGAAGGATATTTATTTTTAACTAGAAGAGTTAATGCATTTCTAGATTCACACCAAGAAAGCGGATTAGAGTATGGACCGTTTACAATCTATCTAAGACAAGCAATTGATAAAACATACTTAAATTTAATTTTAAGAGAAAGACAAAAAGAAAAAGAACATCAAGAAGTAAAAGGAATGTTAAGTAGGAAAGATAAATTTAAAGAATTTGAAACAGAATTTGAATTTATAGATTATGTTAAAAACTTAGACATAAGTAGTTCAATAAAAGATAGTATAATAAAATCTATTTATTATACTGTAAAAGACTTAGCGGAAGCGGAAAATATAACAAGACAATCGATAGAACAGAGAATAGAAAGTAAAAAAGTATTAATAAAAAAATTCTTTGATATGAAATAAAATTAAAAAAATGTATATAATAAAATATAGAAAATGTAGCTTGACAACAAGAAAAGAATTTACTATAATCTAGTCAAACGATGAACAAAAGAAGTAACAATAGATTCTTTTATAGAGAGTTAGTGATTGGTGTAAACTAACAAAGATATATTGTGAATAACATTTGTGAGTGCTTAAAGAAATTAAGTAAACTAAGCCGTATATCTACGTTACAGATAAGAGTGATCAATTTTGATAACTAGGGTGGTACCGCGGATTCAACAGTTATTCGTCCCTTATGGGATGTTTAACTGTTTTTTTTAATTTTAGGAGGGTAAATATGTTAGATGTAAAAGATTTATATGAAAAACTAGATGAATATTTAGGCAAAGAAGTAACATTACAAGGATGGATAAAAAACCATAGAAAACAAAAAGAATTTGGATTTATTGATTTCTCAGATGGAACATATTTTAAACATGTTCAACTAGTATATGATAACAACCTAACCGATTTTGATACTATTCAAAAATATCATATTGGATGTGCAATAACTGTAGTAGGAGAAGTAGTAACTTCAGAAGGCGCTGGTCAAGAGTTTGAGGTTAAAGTAAAATCTATAAAACTAGAAGGAGATTGTCCTGAAGATTATCCAATGCAACCAAAACGTCATTCAATGGAATTCTTAAGAGAACAAGCCTATCTAAGACCAAGAGTAAATTTATTTCAAGCAGTATTTCGTATAAGAAGCGTCGCAGCTCATGCAATACATGAATATTTTCAATCACATAATTATGTATATGTTCACACTCCATTAATCACAACCGCAGATTGTGAAGGTTCAGATCAAATGTTTAAAATAACCACATTAGATTTAAATCATCTACCAAAAACAGAAGATGGAAAAGTTGATATGTCAAAAGATTTATTTGGAAAAACTGCTTTTGTAACAGGTACAGGTCAATTACATGGTGAAGCTTTCGCAATGGCATTCAAAAAGATTTATACATTTGGACCAACCTTCAGAACAGAAAAATCAAATACAAAAACACACGCAAATGAATTTTGGATGATAGAACCAGAAATAGGATTTTGCGATTTAAATGGATTAATGGATGTAGAAGAAGAAATGTTAAAATTTGTTGTAGGATATGTACTAGATAATTGTAAAACTGAGATAGAATTCTTAGATAAATTTGTTCAAAAAGGCCTAAAAGAAAAATTAGAAAAACTAGTAGGTTCTAAATTCACAAGAATTACTCATCATGATGTTATAGACATACTAAAAAAAGCAGATGTAAAATGGGAATTTACTCCAGATTATTCTTCTGATATCGCAAAAGAACATGAAAGGTATATTACTGAATATTTTAATGGACCAGTATTTATAACAGATTGGCCAAAAGATATAAAAGCATGGTATATGAAAGTTAACCCAGATAATAAAACAGTTGCCGCAGTTGACCTAGAAGTCCCAGGAGCTGGAGAATTAATGGGTGGATCACAACGTGAAGAAGATTATGATAAATTAATCAAAAGATGTAGAGAAATGAATGTTGACTATGATACAGTTGATTGGTTCTGTAATCTAAGAAAATTTGGAGGATGTTACCACTCTGGATTTGGTATGGGATTTGAAAGATTGCTAATTTATCTAACAGGTGTAGAAAATATTAGAGATGTAATTCCATTCCCAAGAACACCAGGAAGCTGTGATTTTTAAAAAATTGTATAAAAATAAAAAAAGTGTAAAAAATACTACTGAGGAGGCAAATATGAAAAAGCTAATTTTAGTAGTATTTTCTTTATTATTAATTACTTGTGGTTGTGATAGTATGATGAATACCCCAACAAAAAGAGTAGAAGAATTTCTAAATAAATATCAACGACTTGATTCAGATGTTCTAACTCAATTAGATGAAGTAATAAAAAATGCAACATATACATTTAATGATACACAATCTACTTCATATAAAGAGCTTATGAAAAAACAATATAAAGATTTAACTTATACTATCAAAGAAGAATTAATTGATGGAAATAACGCAACAGTAACTGTTGAAATAGAAGTATATGATTATAATAAAGCCATTAATGACGCAGAAACATACTATAAAAACAATCCAAACGAATTTAAAAATTCTGATGGCGGAATAGATGAAGAAAAATACATGGATTATAAAATAAAGAAAATGGAAGCAGTTAAAGATAAAATAAAATATACACTTAATTTAACATTAACAAAAAAAGATAAAAAATGGGTACTAAATGATATATCTGAATCAGATAGACAAAAGCTTCATGGATTATATAATTCGTAATAAATGTAAACTATTGTAAAAAGAGACAAGAGAATATGTCTCTTTTTCTATAATATGATAAAATATAATTGGAGGGTAATATGGAATATAAAAGAGTACTTCTAAAATTAAGTGGAGAAGCAATAAAAAATAAAAGAGATGGAATAGTTGATTTTGATTATGTATTAAAAATATGTAAAAGTATTGCTTCTATAAAAGATAGGAAAACATCAGTCGCAATAGTTGTGGGTGGTGGAAACATATGGAGAGGAAGACAAAATTCCTATATTGATTCTTCATCATCAGATAAAATAGGAATATTAGGAACAAGTATAAATGCATTAATACTAAAGTCAGCATTTGATAAATTAGGAATAAAATCATGCCTATTTAATTCATTTGAAGCAAAAAATATAATGAAAAAAACACCAAACAATGAAGAACTTATTAAACTAAGTAGAGACAATATAATTATATTTGGTGGAGGAACAGGCAATGTGGGTTGTTCAACAGATACTGCATCTATATTAAATGCCATAAAATTAAAATCTGATTTAATTGTAAAACTAACAAATGTAGATGGAATATATAATAAAGATCCACACATCTATAATGATGCATTAAAATATAATGAAATAACATTTGAAGAAGCAATTAATAAAAATTTAAATGTAATGGACATTAACTCAATAAAATTAAGTAAAGAAAACAATATAAAAATACTAGTGACAAATATAAATAGTTTATTTGATATAGATAAAATGATAAGTACTAAAGCTTATAGTATTATAAAGTAACATCTACCACTAGGTAGTGTAAATAAAGGAGGAAATATGGAAAAACTTAAAGTTGTTCAATATGGATGTGGAAAGATGTCCAAATACACAATGAAATACGTACTTGATAATAATTGGGAAATAGTGGGTGCCGTTGATATTAACCCTAATGTGATAGGTCATGATATTGGTAGTGTTATTGGTATAGAAAATCAAGGAATAACTATAACAGATGCTGCTAAAGCAAAAGAATTACTATTATCTACTAAACCGGATATATGTATTGTTACTACAATGAGCTTAATGAAGGATGTAGAAGATATATTACTTTTATGTGCTAGTCTTGGAATTAATGCCATAACAACATGTGAAGAAGCATTCTATCCGTTTAATTCATGCCCAGAATTAACAAATAGAATTGATTCACTAGCAAAAGAAAATAATTGTACAATTACCGGAAGTGGATATCAAGATGCTTTCTGGGGAGGATTAATTACAACACTATGTGGCGCTACTCACAATATAACTAAAATTAAAGGTAGCTCATCATACAACGTAGAAGACTACGGAATAGCACTTGCTAAAGCACATGGCGCAGGATTAACTAAAGAAGAATTCGATCGTGAAGTGGCTTCAGCCGATAATATAAGTGATGAAGAAAGACAAAAACTAATTGATAATGGTGATTTCTTACCAAGTTATATGTGGAATGTTAATGGCTGGCTTTGTGATAAATTAGGATTAACTGTAAAAAGACAAACTCAAAAATGTATTCCAACAACATGTAGCCATGATATAACATCTTCTACATTAGGAATGACTGTAAAAAGTGGTATGGCAACAGGAATGAGCGCAGTAGTAACTACAACTACTGAAGAAGGAATAACTCTAGAAACAGAATGTGTTGGTAAAGTTTATGCAGAAGAAGATTGTGATAGAAATGATTGGACTATTGAAGGAGAACCAAATACAAATATGGTTATAACAAGACCTTCAACAGTTGAACTTACTTGCGCAACTATAGTAAATCGTATAGAAGATGTAATATCTGCAAGACCAGGTTTCGTCCCAACATCACAAATGAATGAATTAAAAAGCATTATTAAATAAATAAAATAAATAAACAAGGCTATCAATATATGGATATTTTTGATAAAACTTGTTTTTTTAAAAAAAAGTAAAAATAAAATTTGACCTTCCAGTTAACTGTAATGATAATCTCACTCTTGAAAAGGAGGAGATTATTTTGGGTTGTTGTAGTTGTAAATATCTTAATGAAAATAAAAAAGTGGAAGGTAGAGTAAATGGTAGTTTATATTATTGCTCTAAATTAAAAACATATGTAAATGGTGCTAGCGGTAGCTGTGATAACTACTGTATAGACCATGGAAGAAAAATATATACACGAGATGAAATATATGATGATGGAAAAAAATATTATAATGATACAACACCAGTAGGTTTTTATTTAGTAGTGTTAATAATATTAATAATACTAGGCTTATTTTTAGGAGTATTTAATTAACAATAATTTAGGAGGTGACTCATGTTATATAGAATAGGAGATTTTTCACAAAAAACAGGAATTCCAGTAAAAACCCTAAGGTATTATGATGAAATAAATTTATTTAAGCCATCTTACACCGAACGTTTTTCTGGATATAGATATTATGAAATAAATCAAATAAAGGATATTAAGTTAATTTCAAAACTAAAAGGACTTGACCTATCATTAGAGGAAATAAAACAATTTTTAGAAACTAAAGACATTAAAATAATACTTAACAAAAGAAAAAATTTTGAAGAAAAATTAGAAAGGATAGAAGAATTTATGAATGTAAAAGAAGATGCACCTATTTACAATATTGAAGAAGGTGACTATAGAAAATATATTGAAATTAATGGTATAAAACATTCTAGATGTGCACAAGCATTAGCTGTTAAGGATTTAAATGCTAAATATTTTATTGTATATAAAGATGATGAATTCTACACTGATTTCTGTATTTATAAAAAAGATAATTGGCTCACTCTTGATAAAAAGTACTTTTTTGAAGAGGAACTAATTGATTTAATAATTAGTTATATAAGTGTAGAAGTAAATTATGTTACAATTTATCTACCAATAGAAGATGATAAACTATATATGGTAATAAAAAATACATTTAAAAACATAGAAGAAACAGAATACATACAAGATAGATATAAATATAGGTGTTTAAAAATAAAACTAGAAGAAAATTAAATCTATATAACTAATTCAAATTAGAAGGAGTAAATATTAATGTTTAAAATTGCAAAATTAGAACAAGTAAGTAATGAAAAAGTTAGTATTAATTTTATTTTACAAGAAAAAAATAATTATGATAATTGTAAAAATATAAAAGATGAAAGATTTAAGACATTATCATTTAAGGTTTCAGGGAATAATTATTCAATTGAATTTAATCTAAATTGTAAATTAGAAAAACTATTAGAAATTCCAATGGAAGAAACAATAGATTTTAAAGAGTATTTATCAATTGGAGAAACTTTATTAAATATTAATGGAGTAAATTTTATAGAACCACAGATAAATATAAAAATCAGAAGATATCTAAAAAACCAATTTAGTATATTTTTAACTTTTAATACGGAATATAATTATGATAATATCGATTATAGTGGAATAGTAGAATTTACATTTAACTTAGATAATTATTTAAAAAAGTAAATAACAACTGACTATAAAAAATCAGGACTATAACAAGTCCTTTTTTCATATAATTTCTTAGGTGAGTAACTATATGAAAAAACTAGTACTTTTTTTATTGCTTGTAATTGTACCTCTAAAAACTTATGCATTAACTGATACTGCCAAATCAACAATCGCAATGGATATGGATAGTGGAAGAATATTATATGAAAAAAATGCTAACGAGCAAAGATTAATTGCTTCTATAACAAAGATTATGACCGCAACAGTCGCAATAGAAAACGGCAATTTAAATAAAGAAATAACAATAGGAGAAGAAGTGCTTAAGATGTATGGATCAAACATATATGTTGAATTAGGAGAAAAGATGACTCTTAAAAATCTCTTGTATGGATTATTACTTAGAAGTGGAAATGATGCAGCTGTAGTAATCGCAAATAATGTAGCTAAAGATGAAGAAAGTTTCGTAGAAATGATGAATAAAAAAGCAAAAGAATTAGGCATGAAAAACACAATATTTAGAAATAGTCATGGTCTAGATGAAGAAACAAAAAACTATTCAAGTGCGAAGGATATGGCAATACTATCAAGCTATGCAAATACATTACCTGTTTATAAAGAAATTTCTAAAACAAAAAAATGGACAGTGCAAAGTGATAAAAAAAGCTATGTATGGAATAATAGAAACAAATTACTTTATTCTTATAAATATGCAACTGGTGGTAAAACAGGATACACCCCAAAAGCAGGTAGAACTCTAGTAACAACTGCCTCAAAAGATAATTTAAATCTAACCATAGTAACATTAAATGATGCAAATGAATACCAAACACATGAATCATTATATAAATATTGCTTCAACAAGTACAAAAATTTTCTAATAGTAGACAAAGATAATTTCGACATAGATGATAATTTCTATAAAGGAAATTTATATATAAAAAAGTCATTTAGTTATCCTCTTACCAAAGAAGAAGAATCTCTTGTAAATATAGTAATAAAATTAGATAAATTGGATAATTATAAAAATAATGATCAAGTAGGAAGTGTAATAGTAAATTTAAAAGATAAAAAAATATTTGAAACAGAAGTATATGTAAAAAAAGATAAAAATAAAAAAGGAAATCTATTAAAAAGAATAATAAAGTTTTTAAAAAAACTATTTAAGTAAGCCTATTTTTAAATAATAAACTGTGTTATAATTCTACTAGGTGATTTAAGTGGAACGATTACAAAAAATAATTTCAAATAGTGGAATTGCATCTAGAAGAAAAGCAGAAGAATTAATTAAAGAGGGCAGAGTAAAAGTAGACGGAGTAGTAGTAACTGAATTAGGAACTAAGGTAAGTAAAAAAAATATAGTTGAAGTAGACAATGTAAAAATAGGAACTGAAGAAAAAGTTTATTACTTATTAAATAAACCAAGAGGAGTTGTAACTACTACTAGTGATGAACATGGTAGAAAAACAGTTGTTAGCTTAATTGAAACAGATAAAAGAATATATCCAGTGGGAAGATTAGATTATGATACTACCGGACTTATATTATTAACTAATGATGGAGAATTTACTAATAATATTACACATCCTAAAAATAAAATAGACAAAACATATGTTGCGAAAATTAATGGTATACTAACAATCGCAGATATTATGGCATTAAAAAAGGGTGTAATGATAGATAATTTTAAAACATCCCCTGCAAAAGTAAAAGTAAGAAAAATAGATAATAAAAATAAACATTCAATTGTAGAAATAACAATTCATGAAGGAAAAAATCATCAAGTAAAAAGAATGTTTGAATCTCTAGGGTATGAAGTGTTAAAGTTAAAAAGAGAAAGAATTGCATTTTTAACATTAAAGGGATTAACATCAGGAGATTATAGAATGCTTACACCAAAAGAGGTAAACCAACTATATGTATTATCTCAAAATGTAGGTAAATAATATTGGTAAGTATATTTTAATATTTGAATAGAAAAGAATGTTTTCATTAAAAAAAATATAGCACCACGCTATATTTATTCTTCTACACTGATTGCACCAGTTGGACAACTTTCGCTAGCATCAATAACTTCATCCTTATTAGATTCAGTAACTTCACCCTTAGCGCATGCTAGTCCATCATCTTCAAGAGCAAATACATCAGGTACAATTGCGGCACAAGCACCACAGCCAATGCATTGATCTTTATTAACTTTAGCTTTCATTATTTAAACACCTCAAAACAATTATATAATAAAAAAAAGATTAATACAATCAATGAATATAAATATCTTTTATATCTTTAAATTTTTACTAAAGTATGATAAAATGAAACAGAATAGAGGTGTGTATATGAGAAGAAGAACAGATAGGCACATTGAAGAATCAGGATCATCTCCTACAAGATTAAGCAGGATGTCTAAAAATAAATATCTATATGATGATATAAATAATGTAATTGGTTATGAAGAAATAACTGATTTTAATCCAGAGAATGGAATTGATTTATCTAATATAAGAAATACAAATAGTAGAGAAGAATATAAAAAATATAAAGACTATCAAGATATATTTGGTAAAACAGAAGAAAAAAAAGAAGAAGCTGTAGAGGAAGAAGAAAAGAAAATCTATGACATAAATAGTGTGTTAGAAGATGCTAAAAGAAACAGAAATAAATATGATGAGTTAGAAAAGAAAAGAAAATTAAAAGAAAATAAATATGCGACACTAGCAGATACTGCACAATTGAATTTAGAAAATGCTGAATCTCTAGAAAAAGCATCTGGAAATGACATAGATGAAAAAGAACTAACTGATTTGATTAACACAATAACTTCTCATAATTTACTAAAAGATATAAAAGATGCAGAATCATCAAATGATGAAAAAGAAGATGAAGCAGATCTATTATCCGATTTACTCGCAACACATGTTGATTTGAACTTAGAAGAAGGAATAGCTAGTGAATACCTTGCAAAAGAACATGAAGAAAGTGAAAAAGAAGAAAAAGAAATAGATAATTCTTTTTATACAAAATCAATGGATTTATCAGAACAAGACTTTGAATTTAGTGATGAAATAGAAGCAGAAAGAAAAGCCAAAATTAAAGTTATAATAATAATTGTAGTAATACTATTACTTATAGTTATTGGAGTAGTTACATTTTTATTTTTAAAACAAAAAGGGATTATTAAATAATTCTTTTTTTCTTTGTATTTTTAAAAATTTATATTATAATACGTTTGTACAAAGAGGTGAACTTATGTCAAAGGTTGTCTTAGTAACAGGCTCTAGTAAAGGACTAGGCAGTGAAATAATAAAAAAATATGCAAAAAATGGTTATAACGTAGTTATAAATTATAACAAGGATAAAATATCCGCAGAAGAATTAAAAGATTTTGTAGAAAAGAATTATAAAGTAGAAGCACTTGTTGTAAAAGCAGATGTTAGTGTAGAAGAAGAAGTAATTAATATGATATCTACTATAATAAAGAAATTTAACCAAATAGATGTAGTAGTAAATAATGCTGCAATAGAGTTATCTACAGAAATAAAAGAAAAGAATGCATCTTCCTTTAGAAAAGTATTAGATACAAATTTAATTGGAACTTTCCTAGTAAGTAAGTATGCATCAGTTGAAATGTTAAAAAGAGAATCTGGTAGTATTATTAATATTTCATCTAACAATGGAATAGATGCATTTGATCCTTACACAATGGAATATGATGCTTCTAAAGCTGCAGTAATAAATCTAACTAAAAACTTAGCTAAAGAATTTTCCCCATATATAAATGTAAATTGTGTGGCACCAGGTTGGATTAAAACAGAAAAAGTTATAAAATTAGATAAAGAATTAAATGGAATGCTTATAAAAGAAGAAAGTAAAAAAATATTACTTAAAAGATTCGCAGAAAAAGAAGAAATCGCAAATGTTGTATATTTCCTATCAAGTAAAGATGCAACTTATATAAATGGAACTATAATAAGAGTGGATGGTGGATATTAATGAATTATGAAATAAATGATGAATTTTTAAATATAGTAAATAAAGTAGATAATAAGATTAAACCAAAATTAGATGAGATAGACACATTATGTGAAAAGAATAGTCTAAAGGTATTAAATGCATTTAGAATAAATCATGTAAGTGAATCAGATTTTAATTCAACTACCGGATATGGTTATAATGATACAGGTCGTGATGTGGTAGAAAGAGTATATAGTTCTGTATTTGGCGCTGAAGATAGTCTTGTTAGAAACCAATTCATCTCTGGAACACATGCCCTAACAGTCGCACTTTTTGGGATATTAAGACCAAATGATATAATGCTATCTGTAAGTGGTAAGCCATATGATACATTAGATGAAGTAATTGGTATAAAAGAAAATGCAAGTTCATTAAAAAGTTTTGGAATAAAGTATGACCAAATAGAGTTAATAAATGATGACTTTGATTATGAAAAAATAAGAGAATATATTAGTAAAACACAAGTAAAAATAGTATATATACAACGTTCAAAAGGCTATTCAACAAGAAAAAGTATATCAGTAGAAAAATTAGAAAAATTAGTAAAACTTATAAGAGAAATAAATAAAGACCAAATAATAATGGTAGATAACTGTTACTGTGAATTTGTAGAAGAAAAAAGTCCAATAGAAGTAGGAGCAGATATAATAATAGGTTCACTAATTAAAAACCTTGGAGCAGGTATAGCATCAAATGGTGCGTACATTTCTGGTAAAAAGAAATATATTGAATTAATAGCGGAAAGATTAACAACACCAGGACAAGGTAAGGAAGTAGGACCAACGCTAGGAGCAAACAAAGAATTTTTAAAAGGAATGTTTTTTGCACCATCGGTTGTTGCATCAGCTTTGAAAACTGCCATATTTACAAGTGCCCTTTTAGAGGAGTTAGGATATAGAGTTGAACCTAGTTATAATGATAGAAGAGTAGATATAGTACAAAATATAATATTTAATGATCCAAATAAGTTAATTAAATATGCACAAGGAATACAAGCATATTCACCAATAGATTCAAATGTTTTACCAATACCAAGTGATATGCCAGGATACAATGACCAAATAATAATGGCCTCTGGTTCATTTACTCAAGGATCATCAATAGAACTATCTTGTGATGGACCACTTAGACCACCTTTTATCGCATATCAACAAGGCTCACTAACATATCAATATGGACACATTGCAGTTATGCATGCGGCAAGCAGTATCCAAGAATAAATATTACTAAAAAAGTAATATTTTTTCTGTTAACATAATATTATTTATTGTAAAGGAGAGAACTTTTATGATAAATAAACAAAATTTATGGTTTTTGACATTATTTAGTTTGATACTAGTATTAAGCGTATATTATGTAACAATGCCAAATGATTTACTGTTAACAAATAATGGTGCGGTAGGCTCTAAGAAAAATGAACAAACAAGCGTGTCAAAAGATACAAATACAGACACAACTAAAAATGAAGATACAAAAAAAGATGATATGAAATCTACAACTACAAAAGATAATAAAGATAATAAAGACACAAATACAACCACAAAAGATAATAAAGATAATAATACAACAGTCACAATAAAAGAAAGTGAAACACTAGAGGCATTAAGAGTAAGCTTAAATCAAGAACGAGAAGCAGAAAAGACAAAATTACAATCTCTTCTTACTAATAGTTCAGCTACTAGTGAAGAAAAAAATAATGCCTATGAGAAATTACAAGAAATAAATACTGTGACAAGTGAAGAGGCAACTCTAGAAAAAAAATTAAAAGAAAAATATAAAATGTCAGTATTCGTAAAAATAGAAAATAAAGAAATTACAGTAGTAGTTGATAATGATAAACATGATACAACACTTGCGAATAACATAATGAGAAGTGTACAAGAAAATTTTAAAGAAAAAAGATATATAACGGTACAATTTAAATAGCGCAAAGCTATTTTTTTGGTTAAACACCCTCAACTAAAATGTACTACAACATAGAATATTATGAGACAAAATATATAAAAGAGAGAGGGTTGAATTTATTAAAGGAATATTAACACTTCGTGAAAGAGAAGTTTTTGAACTTTTGATTCAAAATTACAGTACAAAAGAAATCGCATCGAAATTAAATATTAGTGAAAAGACCGTCAGAAATCATATATCAAATACAATGCAGAAACTTGGTGTAAAAGGAAGATCAGGAGCAGTAGTAGAATTATTAAGATTAAAGGAACTTTCGTTGTAATGAATAAATGTTAAGTATTTTCATATATATTTTATAGGTGATATAATGCTTAAACAAAAAGCTCTAAGGAAAATGCTTATTACTTCAATAACGGTCGTTATCCTTTTAATGATATATTTAATGCCAACTAATTCTAAAACATCTACAAATATATTAGATGTAGATAAAAAAATAGAATATACACAAAAAGATGTTGGATATATATATTTATTAAATGATAACGACCTATTAATTAGGGTAAATGTTTTATTAGATAGTAAAGAGTCCTTAGAAAATAGGGTAACATCAATTATAAATAATTTGTTAAATACAAATGTAGGACCTAAAAACTTAAAATCATTGCTTCCTAATAAAACAAAATTAGTTGATATAGATATAGATGATGATTACTTATCAGTTAGCTTTTCAAAGAACATATTAGAAATTGACAAATTGTATCAAGAAAAGTTAATAGAAGAAATTGCTTATTCAATATTTGATCTAAAAGAAATAAAAAAAATAAGCATATATGTAGAAGATGAAAATATAAATAAATATTTTAAAGACATCCCAGAAGTAATAACAAGAGATTTTGGAATAAATAAGAAATATGACATTAAAAGCTTTAAAAACATTCAAAAAGTAGTTGTATATTATATGGAAGAAATAGATAAAAACAAATATTTTGTTCCGGTCACAAGCTATATAAATGATGATGAGGAAAAAGTAAAAATAATAATTGAAAACCTATCAAGTAAATATATATATGAGCCCAATTTAATAAGTTTATTAAATAGTAATACAGAATTACTAAATTATGAGATAAATGATGATATAATGACACTAAACTTTAATAACAGTATTTTTATAAGTGATGGAAATGTGTTAGAGGAAGTAGTTTATACAATAAGTAACTCTGTATTTGATAATTATGATATAGATAAAATAATTTTTAATGTAGAAAATAAAACTATCAATGAGATAAAAAGGTAAAAACTTTTAAAAAAAGTAAAAAATGTATTGAATAATAAAAATTAATGGTGTATAATCTAGAATGTATCTTGATTATGTCCTGCTAGCTCAGCTGGATAGAGCAACGCCCTTCTAAGGCGTCGGTCGGGGGTTCGAATCTCTCGCAGGACACCATATGATAATAAAACGACTTTTAAAGTCGTTTTTATTTTTGCCTAAGCATGCATATAATTAAATGGTGAAGTCCATTGAAAAGAATAAAATTAAAGAAAAACACTAAATTAAAACGTATAAAAATATTTATAATAATTATTATAAGTGCCATCATATTTGCACTAGTACAAGTAGAATATGTAGCAAAAAAAGTTGAAAAAAAATTATTCACATTCGCAGAAATAGAAGTAAATAAATTATCAAAAGCAATAGTTAATCAAGCAGTAAATGATGTAATAGCTAATAAATTTGCTGATGAAGACTTATTTGAAATAGGAAAAAACTCTAATGATGATATTCAAATAGTAGACTTTAACCCCCAAAAAGTTAATTTAATATTAAACGCTATAAATGAAAATATAAACTCTTATTTTGAAAGGTTAGAAAATGGTGAAAAAGCTATATTAGATATAAAAAGAAACACTATAACAAATACTCTAATAAATACTAACAAAAAAGGGGTAGTATTTGAACTACCTATTGGTATGGTAAGCAATAATGCTTTTTTATCAAACCTAGGGCCAAAGATTCCTGTTAGGGTATCACTAAATGGAGAACTAGAGTCATGTATAAAAACAAGAGTAGAGAACTACGGGATAAATAATGCAGTTATAACGGTATATGCTTATATAGAAGTTAGTGAACAAATTCTACTTCCAATAACCAGTAAAAAAATAACAATAAAAAATGAAATTCCAATATCAATAAAAATGATGCAGGGGAATGTTCCTAATTACTATTTTAATGGATTAAATACAACCTCAGATATCAAAACCTTTTCAACAAAATAAAAACTATGTTATAATCAAGAAAAGAAGGTATGAAAATGAAAATATTACATTTAGGAAAAAATAACTATGAAATAGTAAAAAATAATAAAGATTGTATAGATGAGGAAGAATTAAAATCTCTATTTACTGAATATTTTGAAACATTTGACTATGTACTTGGAGATTATTCTTATGGAAGATTAAGATTAAAAGGATTTTATGAATCAAAAAATAAATTAACAAAAAAAATTAATGATATAAAGTATTTAGATGATTATCTAAAAGATTTTTGTGCGTGCCAATGTCCATATTTTTTAATAAAAAAACAAATAAATATTGAAAAAGTACAATAAATATATTAAAATGATACTAGAATATAGGTAGAATAAATAGGAGGAATATATTTTATGGATACAAAAAAAGAAATTATGTCAATTGTACAAGAAGATGGTTCAATTGATGAAGTTGAAGTGCTAGTTTCATTTGAATTTACTGATACTAAAAAAGCATATGTTGTGTATACAAAAAACGAAGTAGATGATAGAGGAAATATTACTGTTTATGCATCATCATTAATTGACGGTCCTAATGGAAAAAGATTAGGTGGAGTAGAAACAGATGAAGAATGGACTAGAATAAAAGAAGTCCTAAGAAAATTAGCAAAAGAAGGACAAGAATAGTTTAGAATGGAGGCGCTATTATGAATGGTAGCATAATAAATTTTGTAGAAACACCAAAAGAAGTGGGCGTAGACATATCATCAAAAAAGGCAAAATTGTCTTCTAGAAGCTTTGCACTTATTAAAAAAGCAGCCTCAAAAATAAGAAAAAGTTTAGCACAAAAAATGGAAGCACAAAAAGTGGAACTTGCTAAACAATATCAAGAGGCACATGAAGCAGTTAGAGCAGAAGCACAAAATCAAAATACTAAAAATAGAAATGAATATGATGGAGATAGATTACAAAGACTTACAAATGCATTAGGAAGTATTGGAGTAAAGTTAATCTTATCAGATTATGCAGCATCTAGGTTAAGCGTATATGGTCAACCAAAAGCAATAAAAATGCCAAACTTTTGGAGTAATATAAAGGATACATTATCAAATGCTCATATGGTAGACAGAGAATATAAAGATATTGGACGTGCATTTAAATATGGTGGAAGTGAAAGAGGAATCGAAGGTTTAGACAGCATGTATAAGATGATGAATGAATCTAAAAACATTCAAAATCCAGAAAAAAGGGAAGCACCGGTACAAAAACCAGTGCAACCTAAAGTACCAGAACAACCAAAATCAGGAATCAATATTGATGATTATCTTAAAAATTTTGCTCCACAACAACCAAGCATTGAAGCTGCAAATAAAGAAGTAGATGCTCGATTAGCAGAAACAGAAGCTGGCATAAATGATAGATTTTCACAAATGATGTCAAATCTTGGAGGAAATGAACATGAACAAGTTGTACAACCAGTTGAAACACCACAAATAGAAAAACCTGTAAACCAAGCATTTATTCCTTCAGAGGCTAAAAAGGAAGAACCAAATAGATCAGAACTTAATGCTAAAGTAGCAAATGTATTTGAGAGTTTACTAGAAAAAAAAGTTCAAGAAGAAGCAAAAGCTTCAAATAGTGAACCAGTTACCACTTCAACAACTGCTACAACTAACAAATCAGAAGAAAATTTAGATAGAGAAGCACTAATGCAAGACTTGATAAATAGGTATGGTATAAATCAAAGTGTTGCTGCAACACCATCGGTTGTGCCAACACAAAAAGCCGATACAAAGGTTTCAACACAACCTTCAATACAATATCGTAACTCTACAATAGGGGAGATTTATACTTCTGAACCAAAGCCTGAAGTACAAGAGGTAACAAAAAATAAAGCTTCAGATGATTCAAAAGAAGAAACTCGTGAAGAAATGATAAAAAGAATCTATGTAGAACAGACAATGAAAGAGTTTGATGAAAAAATGAAGGCACAAGCAGAAGCTAAAAAATACAAAGACTTGGCTAATAGTTTAGAAGAAAAAGTAAAACAATTAGAAGAGCAATTAGCAAAATCTGAACCTAATCCAAACTTTGTAGGAGTTAATCCACGTACCAGATAATAGCATTTAAGAATTAAGATTGAATTCAACTTAATTCTTTTTTTTCTGTGCAAGCATATACTTAAGTGTGATACTATGAAAAAATATATAGAATACTTTTATGATGTAGAACTACAAAAAATAATTAATGTAGGAGATAATTACTTCTTTAACATTAATGGAATTAATTACTGTTTATATGAAGTAAAAGGGGAGATTAATAGAGTCAATATAGAGACCATATTGAGACTAACTTCATTTATGTACGAATTCCATAATGTCATTCTAACAAAAGATAATCAGATTTTCTGCGTTGTAGAGGGTAAAAAATATTCACTTTTGAAGATAAATTTAAAGTCAAACAGAATAATAAACTTAAATGATCTACTTAGATTTAAAAATTACACAATAAATATGTCTAAAAAAGCATATACACCAAATTGGATAGATTTATGGAGTAGAAAGATTGATTATTTAGAATACTACATTAATAATAAAGATAATTTAAAAAGTGAAATAAAAGGTATATTATACTATTTTATAGGACTAGGAGAAAATGCAATTAAGTATATAAAAGACAGTCTAAAAACAAGCGGATTTAATCAAAACAAAATAGTATTATCTCATTATAGAGTTGATTCTGATAGTACGTTATATAGCCTATATAACCCATTTAATTTAATGCTAGACTATTCAGTAAGAGATATCGCAGAATATATAAAATCAATGTTCTATAGTGATAAAATAGACTATATTGAGATAGAAAACTTAGTAAATAAAAATATATTATCAGAAATGGAATATAAATTATTATTTGGAAGACTATTATTTCCTACCTTCTTTTTTGATATGTTTGATAAATACGAAGACAATAAATTGGATAACAAAAAATTAATTTCTATATACAACAAGACAACAGAGTATGAAACGTTTTTACACAATGTATATTTAATAATAAAAAAAAGAAACAACATTATAAGTGTTCCATGGTTAAATAAATAATTAATCTTCAATTTGAACAACGCTTTTAACCTCAGGTATTTCATTAATAAGCATTGCTTCAATTCCATCTTTTAAAGTGAAGTCAATCATCGCACAATGGCTACAAGCACCAAGCATTTTAATATATACAATTCCATCTTCATATTTAACAAATTCCAAATTACCACCATCCGCAATTAGATATGGTCTAATATCATCAATAATATTTTTAATTTTTTCTTCTGTTTTCAAAATAATCACCAAGAAAATTATACAATGAATTAATTCTATAGTAAAGAAATTTGCTAAAAATTAAATCGTTTGGTATAATACCTATGAAGGTGTATAAAATGAAATATGAAAATGGAAAAATTATAAAAGGATGTGTAACGGGAATTGAAAGCTATGGTATATTCATGAGTTTTGATGAATATTATAGTGGATTAATTCACATATCAGAAATTTCAAATAACTTTGTTAGAAATGTTAATGATTATGTTAATATTGGTGAAACAATAAGAGTAAAAATAATAGATACTGATCATGAAAATTGCCAATTAAAATTAAGTATAAAAGATATAAATTATCGTATAAATAATAAAAGAAGAACAAAAATTGTTGAAACAGGCACTGGATTTTATTGCTTAAAAGAAAATCTAGATAGGTGGATTGAAGAAAAAAAACAAGAAAAATAAAATAAATTAAAAAAATAAGTTGACAAAGCCTTTTGGAAATGTTATAGTTTTATTTGTCAATGCGATGTTAATGGGCGATTAGCTCAGTTGGTTAGAGCACTTGCCTTACAAGCAAGGGGTCATAGGTTCGAGTCCTATATCGCCCACCATTAAGTGCCGAAATAGCTCAATTGGTAGAGCAACTGATTTGTAATCAGTAGGTTACGGGTTCAAGTCCTGTTTTCGGCACCATTTTTGTGGAGAGGTAGCGAAGTGGCTAAACGCGGCAGACTGTAAATCTGTTCCATTTGGTTCGATGGTTCGAATCCATCTCTCTCCACCACGTATTTTGCCTCGTAGCCAAGCGGTAAGGCACGAGACTTTGACTCTCGCATGCGCTAGTTCGAATCTAGCCGAGGCAGCCATTTATTGTTCCGCTAGCTCAGTCGGTAGAGCATTTGACTTTTAATCAAAGGGTCTGGAGTTCGAATCTCCAGCGGGACACCATTTTTGATGTAAACTGCGTAAGCAGTTTTTTTCTTGCAAAAAAACTATCTTTTTGTTGGTTATAAGTAATTGAAAATAATATTTACTGATGATACAATTAAAATGGTGGTGATAATATGAAAAGAAAAATAAAATTAAAGCAAGTGATAATATTATTGCTACTAGTATTTATGTGCATATTTGCACTTTCAAATTACAAAAACTATAAATTACTAAAAAATGGTTATAGTATAAATGAAGTAAAGGAAATAAATAAAAATTTAATCAGTGACGATATAAAATCTTTAATAAAAAGAAATTATACAAAAGATGTAATTAGAATAATAGAAAGTCAAAAATTTAAACCAACAAATTTCAATAACTATCTAAAATTACTTGATGAATTAGGTAATTATAATGATAAAATAATAGATATCGTAAATGAAAAGTATTATAAAAGGACTCTATCTAAAAGATATATAAATTACTATAAAAATAACAAAGATATAACATCAAGGCAAATAGTCGAAGATGTTAATTGTAATTTAGATTATGAATATTATAAAGTGGATTATAAAGTTGATTTAACTAAAAAATATCAAGTTCTAGTTAATAAGTTTTATAAATTAGATAAAGAATATATCCCAAATAATCTAGTTAAAATAGATAAAAAATATGGTAGAGAAAGACAAGTCGAAAAAAGAGTATATGAAGCCTTTATTGAAATGTATAACGCAATCGAAAAAGAAGGTATGGGTATATATATAACTTCTCCATATAGAAGCTATAGCTATCAAAAAAGTTTATACAATAATTATGTAAAAGATAATGGCACTGAAAAAGCAGATACATTCTCAGCAAGAGCAGGCTATTCAGAACATCAAACAGCGCTAGCAATAGATATTGCAGCTAAGGGCTCAATGTATACAAAGTTTGCTACAACAAAAGAATTTGAGTGGATGTTAAAAAACTGTTATAAATATGGATTTATATTAAGATATCCAAAAGACAAAGAAAGACAAACAGGTTATATGTTTGAATCATGGCATTATAGATATGTTGGCAAGAAAATAGCAAAATATATACATGATAATGGAATAACTTATGATGAATATTATGAATATTTTATAAAATAAAGAGTATATTTATAAAAAAGTAATAAAAAATAGTAAAAAAACATAAAAAAGTACTTGATAATTAAATTTATTTAATGTATAATCAAGTAGTCACTTGAAAAAAGTGATGAAAATGTGCCTGAGTGGCGGAATAGGTAGACGCACAGGACTTAAAATCCTGCGAGATTCAACCCTCGTGTCGGTTCAAGTCCGACCTTAGGCACCATTTTGGAGGAATACCCAAGTCTGGTTGAAGGGACCGGTCTTGAAAACCGGAAGGTCGTGCAAGCGGCGCAGGGGTTCGAATCCCTTTTCCTCCGCCAATTTGATTTATATCGCGGGATGGAGCAGTTCGGTAGCTCGTTGGGCTCATAACCCAAAGGTCAGAGGTTCAAATCCTCTTCCCGCAACCAATGGTCTCGTGGTGCAGTGGCTAACACGTCTGCCTGTCACGCAGAAGATCGCGGGTTCAATCCCCGTCGAGACCGCCATTTTTTTTGGCTCTGTAGCTCAGTCGGTAGAGCAAGGGACTGAAAATCCCTGTGTCGATGGTTCGATTCCATTCGGAGCCACCATTAAATTGTTATCTAAGAGGAGTTTTCCTTTTATATGATTGCACCCATAGCTCAATTGGATAGAGCGTTTGACTACGGATCAAAAGGTTATGGGTTCGACTCCTATTGGGTGCACCATAATTCGGGAAATGGCTCAACTTGGTAGAGCACTTGGTTTGGGACCAAGGGGTTGCAGGTTCAAATCCTGTTTTCCCGACCAGTTAGAAATGAACGTTGATTACTCAACGTTTTTATTTTTGAATTTATTTTGAATTAAATTTACATACAAATAACTAAGTGATATAATATACTAAATTATTAGTTCCATTAAGAAAGGAAGTGCCATATGATTAATAAGATAATAGAAGAACTATTCAAAAAAAATGGAATAGAAGATATAAAAGTTTCTAAATCTAATAGACCTGATTTATGTGATTATCAATCTAATGATATATTTAAAATTGCAAAAAAAGAAGGGAAATCTCCAATAGAAGTTGGTAAAGAAGTAGAACTAAAAATTAATGATATAAAAAACTTTAATGACTATTTTGAAAGCGTACAATTTGTAGCACCTGGCTTTTTAAATATAAAGATAAATAACAACTTTATCTGCAATGTATTAAGAAAAATGAGTAACGATAACAAATTTAATATTCAATTACCGGAAAAAAGTGAAACATTTGTTGTCGATTATTGTGGCGCCAATGTAGCGAAGCCATTGCATGTTGGTCATATGAGAACCACAATAGTTGGAGAAAGTATCGCAAGAATAATTAGATTTATGGGACATAAAACTATTTGCGACGTACACCTAGGTGATTATGGGCTTCAAATAGGTGAAGTAATATATGCAATATTAGAAGATAAAATACCACTAGAAGATATAGATATAAATTACTTAGATGTAGCTTATCCAAAGATGAGCGCACGTTGTAAGGAAGATGAAAAATTAAAAGAAGAATGTGCAAGAATAACAAAAGAATTACAAGATGGAAATGAAGAATATAGAAAACTATGGAAAAAAATATTAGATGTTAGTGTTGAAGACATAAAGAAAAATTGCAATTACTTAGGAGCAAAATTTGATTATTGGTATGGTGAAAGTGATGCATATCCATATATTCCAAAAATAGAGAAAATACTTAATGAAAAAGGGCTTTTAAGGCAAAGTGAAGGCGCTTTGGTAGTAGATGTAGAAGAACCTACTGATAAAAAAGAAATACCGCCACTACTATTTAAAAAGAGTAATGGAGCTTATTTATATGCTTCTACCGATTTAGCATGTCTACTACAAAGAAAAGAAGATTTCAATCCAGATCATGTACTTTATGTTACTGATTTAAGACAAGCACTACATTTTGAACAGGTTTTTAGAACAATAGAAAAATGTGGAATATTTAAAAGAACACAACTAGAACATTTAGGTTATGGTACAGTAAACGGATTAGATGGTAAACCATTTAAAACAAGAGAAGGAACAGCGCCTAAATTAGAAAGTCTATATAATGACATAAAAGAAATATTCATATCAAAAAAAGAAGAAAATAAAAATCTATCAAACGAAGATTTAGATAAAATAGTAAACTCAATATTAAAATATGGCGATCTACAAAACTCAAAAGAAAAAGACTATATATTTAATATAGAAAAATTCTCAGATACAATAGGAAAAACAGGTCCATACATACTTTATACATACTTACGTGTTAATAAAATACTTAAAGATAATTGTTATACACAAAAAGATTTAAGCAGTAAAATTTATAATGAATCAGACAGAAACTTAAGAATGAAATTATTTGATGTAGAGGATTACATATATTTAGCATATAATAATAGAAATCCATTCTATCTAGCCGATTATGTATATGATTTATGCTTATTGGTTAATAACTTTTATCAAAATAACAATATATCTAATTTGACTGATGAAGAAAACAAAAATGATTGGTTATATGTATTGAATTTATCAAATAGAATAATTAAAGAAGTGTTAGATTTATTGGTAATACAAATACCAAGTAAAATGTAAAATCAGGCGATATCATAAAAAGATATCGCTTTAACTTTAAATATAATATGGAAAAATTATAATAAATATGATATCTTTAATAAAGAAAAGCACTAAAAGGAGATGATAGTGTGTTACTTGCTAAAAATTGGAAAGATTATGAATTACTTGATTGTGGTAATGGGGAAAAATTAGAAAGATGGGGTAATGTTATATTACTAAGACCAGATCCACAAATAATATGGAATAATACAAATTTATTAGAAAAATATAATAATATAGATGCAGTATATCATAGAAGTAATAAAGGTGGAGGCTACTGGGAAAATTTAAAGAATCCACCAAAAAGTTGGAAAATTAATTATAAAAACTTAGTATTCAATATTAAGCAGATGGGATTTAAACATACAGGATTATTTCCAGAACAAGCCGTAAATTGGGATTTTATAATTGATAAAATATCTAATGCAGGAAGAAATATAAAGATGTTAAATCTATTTGGATATACTGGTGCAGCTAGTGTTGCCGCCCTAAGTGCAGGTGCAAGTGTAGTTCATGTTGATTCATCACGTGGAATGGTGGATTGGTGCAAAGAAAACGTAAAATCAAGTGGATTTGAATCAAGACCAATAAGATATATTGTAGATGATGTAGTAAAATTCGTTAAGCGAGAAATTAGACGTGGCAATAAATATGATGCAATAATAATGGATCCACCTAGTTATGGTAGGGGAGCAAATGGTGAAGTTTGGGATATAGAAAAAGATTTATACAATCTAGTAGAACTTTGCAGCGAATTATTAACAGAAGAACCACTATTTGTAATAATAAATACATATACAACAGGACTATCAAAAGAAGTATTTACTAATGTTCTTAAATCAACTATAGGAAAAAATCATACAGGTAAAATATACTCAGAAGAAATAGCTATTCCAATTAAAAATAGTGATTTAGTGCTTCCTTGTGGAGTATGTAGTAGGTATTATAATGAATAAGTTAAATGTTTTATATGAAGATAATCACATAATAGTTGCAGTAAAACCAGCAAATATTCCTTCACAAGCAGATATAAGTGGAGATATTGATATGCTTACAATGGTTAAAGAATATGTAAAAAAGAAATATAATAAACCAGGTAATGTATATATAGGACTAGTCCAAAGATTAGATAGACCAGTAAGTGGAATAATGGTTTTCGCAAGGACATCAAAAGCGGCCTCACGACTTACCAATGAAATAAAAGAGCATAAAGTAAAAAAAACATACCTTGCAGTAGTAAGAGGACTTTTTAATAAAAAAAATGGAAGTCTTGTAAACTATATTGTAAAGCAAAACGACAATTCTAGTAAAATTACGACAAAAGATAAAGGGAAAATAGCAAAGCTTAAATATGAAGTAATAAGCGAAAATAAGGAGAAAAAATTATCACTTGTTAGAGTAAATTTAGAAACAGGTAGACACCATCAAATAAGAGTTCAATTTGCAAATATTGATCACCCATTATACGGAGACCAAAGATATGGTATAAGAGACAATAAACAGATTGCACTCTTATCCTATAAGCTAGAATTTGAACACCCGGTAAAAAAAGAAGTAATGACTTTTGAAATTTCTCCACCAAATTCAGAGCCATGGAAAACGTTAAATTGTGTAAAGTAAAAATGTAAAGATGAAAAGAATTGATTTTTTCGTCTTTTTTTGTTATCATTGAAATAGAATAGAAGAGGAGATGGACTAAGAATGAAAATTTTAGAATTCATGAGTTTTAATCCTGGATGGTTTTTAACTTTACCTGGGATTTTGATAACAAGCGGAGTAATACTTTTATTAATAGCATTAATACTTTTATTAACTTCAGCAAAAAAAGAAGAGGAAGAAGAAAATGTCTCTCCAGTAAATAGCTTTACTACTCCTAATGTAGAAACACCAGTAGCGCCAGAGCCAGTACAAATAAATGTACCACAAGCGCCTGCACAAGAAGAAATTAAGCCAATCATTGCAGAACAACCTACAATACAACCTGCGCAAAGCAATGCTGAACCACAAATAGCACAACACTCACCAATGACTAGTAATATAGGAGCTGGAATATTAGATATTGCAAATAATAATACTAAACCAGTAGTAGAAGAGGTAGCAATGCCTACTAAAACAGAAACACCAGGCGTACTTAATATAGGGGAAAGCATAGTACCAGGACAAACTCAATCAGAAGAAATACCAAGTATTAACATTAATAATGTTGTTCCACCTGCTGAAACACCAGTAATAAATCCTACACCAGTTGTAAATGCTACACCTGTAGTACCACAAGCACCTGTACAAGAAGAGGTTAAGCCAGTTATTACTACAGAACCAGTTCAACCTGTATCAATATATGGTGGGGTAAGTCCAACAATTGATATAAAGAAGGAAAACTTACAACAAGAAAAGACTGTAATATATGGTGGTGCAGACCCACTTGAGAATACAGCACCAATTCCTACAGTTGCACATCCTGCATATTCAACTGTTATTCCTACACCACAGCCAGTAACTCCAAAAGTTAATGAAGCTAAATTGGTTGACCCAATTGCAACACCAGAAGTGGTTGAAGAAGCAGCTATTGTTGATACGACTACTAATGATACAATACCTGCAACACCACACATAACTCAAGACGTAGAAACACTAGAATTATAAGAACAGAAATGTTCTTTTTTTATTGAAAAAAAAGTCGACAAAAACACAATTTTTGTTAATTAAATGATTTACATTAGACTGTAACATGTGCTATAATTAGTGAGAATAGGATTGGTCACAATCTATTTGAAGCAAGAGACAAGGTCTCATAAAAGAAGGAGGAAAAGTAATGGAAAGCGAAAGAAAGAGTAAAGGTATTATAATTGGTGTGCTATGCGCAGTAATAGTATTTATGAGCATAGGTTTCGCTGCATTATCATCTCAATTAACAATTAATGCTAATGCAACAATAAGCGATACATGGAATGTTCAAATTACTAATATCGTTAAAAAAGAAGGCTCTGCTGGAGTAACTGAAACTGCTGCACCAACATTTACCGCTACTACTGCTAACTTCAATGTTTCATTAAAAGAACCAGGAGACTATGCTGTTTATACTGTAACAGTAAAAAATACTGGTAGCCTTGATGCAGTTCTTACTAAAATAACTGAAACTGAAGGAGAAGGTGGATCAGCTGCTATTAAATATACAGTTACACCAGCTGCAGGAAGCGAACAAGGTTCTGACTTAGCAAAAGAAACTGGTACTCATACTTTTGACGTAAAAGTTGAATATGATGCTACTGCCACTGGTGAACACGCACCAACTGCTGGAGCTTCAAAAAGCTTAACTGTAGTATTAGATTACAATCAAAAAACTGCTTAGTTTAATAATTTAAACTTAGTAAAAAATAGGTCTTTGAACTTATTTTAATTTGTTAGGAGGACAAGATGCGTAAGGTTAATAGTAAAAGTATTATTGTTATAGCAACAATTATATCTTATTTAATTTTATCTTGTCTTCTCCTAATAAATAAATTTAGTAATACTTACAATAGTATAATAAATCCCATGTTTTGGATTTTGCTTGCTGTAGTATGTTTTATTTTATTTAGGAATGAATATGTTAATAAAAAATTTAGACTTGATATCTTACAGACAGTAATTATAACGGTAGTAGGATATTTTATATTTTATTATATATTAGGATTTATTGTTGGATTCCAAGATACACCTTATTCTAGTGGAATTAAGGCAATATTTAAAAATATTTGGAATTTTGGAATAATAATAATTTTCCAAGAATATGTAAGACAAGTTTTAGTTAATAGAAGTGGAAGAAGTAAAGCTCTAATAGTTATAATAACAATACTATTTACATTTGTAGATATTACAAGAATACTAACTATATCAAAAATTGATAGTGGTGCGAAATTATTTCAAACTTTCGTTATAACTATTAACCCTGCAATAGCAAGAAGTATGCTTTTAACATATCTAACATATAAAGCTGATTTCTTACCATCGCTAGCATATAAAATTCCGCTAATAATATATTCTTTTATAGTTCCTTTTATACCAAACCTAAACTGGTTTTTATTAGGAGTAATTGACTTGCTTTTACCATTTGTAGTTTTTGCAAGAGTATATAGACTACTATATAAAAGGGAAAAAGTAGAAACAAATAGAAAGAAATATAAAGGAATGTTAGCATATACTCCAATATTTATAGTACTGATTATCTTAGTAATACTTGTATCCGGAGCATTTAAATACCAATTGATTGCAATTGCATCTAACTCTATGAACCCTGCATTCTATAGGGGAGATGCTGTAATATTAAAAAAGGTAGATAAAGAGGAAAGGAAAAATATAAAAGTAGGAGAAGTAATTGTATATAATTCTGATGGAGCATATATCGTACATAGAGTCATTGAAAAGAAAGAAACAATGACGGGTGCATATCTTTATAAAACTAAAGGTGATAATAATAATGCACCAGATACTAAGCTAGTAGAAGCTAGCCAAATAGTTGGAAAGTTTACAATAGGAATTAAATACATAGGTTATCCAACAGTAATGCTACAAGAAGCATTAGCAAGAAGATAAAAAGGAGGTGGCGATATTCATGCAGAAAAAGACTGTCGTTAAGCATAAATTTAAAACGTATTTTATATCGTTTTTAGCAATATTTTTAATGATTACTTCGTTTTTTCTAATATATTCGTCACTAAACATTAAAACTAGTTCAAATGTTGCTTTGTTAACTTATTCAGAAAAAAGTAACTTAGATTATAAAGTATACTTAAAGAAAAATGATTATTTTAAGGAAAAATATTTACCAAAAAATAAACAGTATATCGCGTCAATTATAGATTATATAGATGTCTTCTATGATTATACATTTTCTTCATCTAAACATATTGATGCTAAATATAAGTATAAAGTAGTTGCTAAAATAAATGCTCAATACAAAGTTGATACCAACAGTATTAAACAAGTATGGCAAGATGAATATGTATTGTCAGAAGGAAAAGAATTAGAAATAAAAGACAAAAACACATTTACAATATCAGAAAATGTTAAAATTGACTATGATAAATATAATCAAATAATTAATAACTTTAAAAAAGATTACATGTTATCAGTAACATCTGATTTAACAGTTTCATTACTAATTGAAGTAGATGGCAAATATGTACCTGCCGATAAAGTATTTGATATAGATGCTGATATAAATCTTACAATTCCGTTGTCAGAACAAACTATCAACATCAAGATGGATTACAAAGATATAAACAACAGTCAAATAGTAAGTGTACAAAAACTTTCAAGATTTAGTAATATTCCATTTTTCATATTAGGACTTATTACTTCAGTTGCATCAATAATAACAATTACAGTAGTAGTAAAAAGAATAATGAAGGAAGATAAAAAACAATCAAAATATATAAAAAGATTAAAAAAGATTTTACACGACTATGGAGATATAATTGTTGAGGTAAAAAATCCACCAGATATTCCAAAAGATAAATCAAGTGAAGTTATGAGTTTTGCTGAACTTGTAAATGCACAACTTGAAGTAAGATCTCCAATTATCTTCTCTGAAAAATCAACCAACGAAATAGGTCAATTTGTTCTATTTGATAAAGAGCATGCTTATTACTACTTGCTTAAATCAGATGAATTAGACAGAAATAAAAAATAGTTAAAGAGGCCAATGGCTTCTTTTAATTTGCATATCTTTGTGATATAATACAAATATAATAGGATAGAAAGGAAAGACATTAGTCTGTTTGGCATAAATATGAAAAAGACCCCATTAAAGATAATTACAGTATTAGTGATAATGATAATTTTTTCAATGACACTAGGTTATTCAGTACTTGTTCAAAAACTAGAAATCATGGGAAATGCTACTATTGATTCAACAGATTATTTAATAGAAATAACTTCAATTACAGTTTTAAAAAAAGAAGGAGAAGCATATCAGAATGCTAATCCAACATTTAATAAAACAGAAGGAACAATGTATTCATCTATTCCAAATACATCATCAGGAATAATATATAAAATAACAATAAAAAATAAAGGACTAACAAGTGGAGTATTAGATTATACATTTGTAAGTACAGATAATTCAAATATAAAATATAAAATAGGTGGAATAAATAATGGGGATATAATAGCCGCAGGAGAAAGCGCAGAGGTAACAGTAGAATTTGAAGCATGGGATGATGTAAAGAATATAACTAATGCACAAGTATCAAGTATAATAGATTTTGAATTTATTCCATATAGTGACTCATATTCACAAGCATGTACATTACAATGGGATGGAACTTCATCTCAAAAACCATCAAAGAAAACTATATATGGAGTAGAATATTATCAAATAAGCAATGCAAATGAATTGAATTGGTTTGCAAATACAGTAAATAGTGGAAGAAAAGATATAAATGCAATTCTAACTAAGAATATATGTCTTAATTCAAAAGCTCTAGCTCAAATAGGAACAGAAGGATATAATGGAATATTTGATGGTCAAAATAGAACTATACAAGGGTTCTATCTTTTTAGACAATATATATTAGAAGAAATAACAACAACTTTTTATACTGGATTATTTAGAAAAAATAATGGAAATATTAAAAATCTTAATTTAACGGGAGATATATATAATAGTTTATCCATTAATCCGGGAACTGCTAGAGAATATAGAATTTATTCAAACGATGGTACAATTGTTTCTGAAAATTATGGAAAAATTTCAAATTGCTCTTATTCAGGCAAAATGACAGGCCACTATGAAGTAAGATCAAATTGTTACGCATTTATATTAAGAGGTGATTTTAGTTCTGGAGGATTAGTAGGAATTAATGAAGGCATAATAACAGGAAGTTATACTAACGCAGCAACAGAATTCAATGTAACAAACACCAAAAACGCTTGTAATTATAGTTCGTATAACAAAACTCACTCTGGAGGAATTGTAGGAACAAACAGTGGATATATTTCAGACACATATTTTAATGGAACAATTAATAGTACAAACCGCGTAAGAGCGTTAGAAAGTTATTCATATTATCGCCTGGGAGGAATAGTTGGAAGTCTAGATTCAGGCGTTGTAAAAAATTCATATAATTCAGGAAAAATAACATATTCGTCAGTGATAGAAAAAGCTGGAGATATACAAGAAGAATTATTAGGAGGAGCAATAGGAAATTCTACAGGTACATTAACCAATGTATATTATTTAGATAGTGTAGGTTATAGTGGCGCAGGAACCTCAGTAAGTGCAAATGATTTATCTAATTTAAATATCTCACTAGGAAATTATTATAACAAAGATAGTAAAACACAAAATGGAGGATATCCAATACTTAAATGGCAAAGATAATTTAAAAAAACTGTAATTGTACAGTTTTTTTTAACAATAAAAAAGCAATCATTAAGATTGCAAATAAATATTATTTAGTAAAATTCATTTGATTAAATATATTGGTGTCATAAAATTCCGCAACAGTTATTCCAAAAACCTTACATATTTTATATATGTTTTTAGAACTAGGATTTTCTACTTTATTATTTAGTAATGCAAAAAGGGTTGCTACTGGTACAGTGGAAAGTTCTGATAACTTATTTGGAGTAATATGATTTTTCTCACATAATTCTAATATTCTATTGATTGTTGCTTGAGTAAAAGACATATCACAAGCCTCCTTTGTCTAAATGCAATTATATCAAAAGATTAATAAAAATATCTCTTGAAATCAAAAAACTTTTCCGAAAACAATAAAAAGTATAATAAAATTGTATCAGTATTATTCGATTCATACATTGATGTTAATTAATCAAAGTAGCCAACTCTTGATAAAAGTATGGAGTATGACTATGGATAAAAATAGAATTAATTTTAACAGCAAAGAATATAATGAAAATAAAATAAATATATATTTTTATACAAAAGAAGTTCATAAAAAAAGTAAAGAAAATATTAATAATTTACATTAAATCTAATAAAAACATATCAGTATTAATAGGGGATTCTTATCAACCAATGGCAATTATTACTAATTCTATTTTAGAAAGTGTTGGTTGCAAAACAACCATTGTTCCTAATGGAAATTCATTAATTCAAGAATTTAAAGAAAATCCTAATGGTTATGATGCCATTATAACAAATAATACCTATTCAAATGGCGATACAGGAAAGAAAATTTTGCAGCTAGCAAAAAAATTAGAAAAGATATAAAAGTTATCGTATTAACAACAGAAAAAAATAAAGCAAAGCATTTTATTAACATAATAGGCTTTGATGGATGTTTAGAAAGACCTTTAGATCAAAAAAAAGCTATATCCATTTTAACTGCATTAATACCAGAGTTAAAATTTAATAAAACAGAACCAATATATTTTACATATAAAAATAAGAATAAAAAGAAGAACCAAAAGAAGTTGTTTATTACTGTGAAGATGGTTATAAATTAGAAGGAACTAAATGTACTAAAACAATAAGCAAAACCGCTGAAATAGTTAAATCATGTAGTTCACCTTATAATTTAGCCGTTGGGAATAAATGTGTTAATATCAACGATAAAAAACCACTAGTAAGAGCATGTAAAGAGTATAATGGATATGATTGGGATATTGTGCCAAATGCTCCTGTTTGTTATTATAATAAAATGAGTCATGGTAATAGCCTAGAGGATTGTAGAAGACAACATCCAAAAGCAAGTGAAGTAAGATATTATAAGGGCATGTGTTATCTGCTTCAAAAAGGAGCCGATTATGTTATTTATTCATTCCCAGCCGGATATACAAGCTTTAGACCAACCCAAACAAGTAATCCTGTATGTGGGAAGTCTGTAGATGCTAAAAAAACTTATAGTTGTGAAAGTAGATATAGATTAGCAGGTAAAAATTGTTTAAAAGAAATAGTTGTTGATGCTAAGAAAAAATAATTAATTAAGAATCTACAAGTTTTATGTAGATTCTTTTTTTTGGACAAATTATTCTATATTTATAAAAGTTAAAGCATAAAATAGGAGTGAGTTGACTTTTCCGATTTCAAAAGATATAATAAAATTATCTAGTAAATAGTAATTATTTCGGAGGCTTACAATGAATGCATTAAAGAAAAATATAAATATATTATTTAAAGGAATTTACGCAGGAATGATGATTGGAATAGGTGGAACAGTTTATTTAAGCGTCTCCAATTCAATAATAGGCGCTATATTTTTCTCAGTAGGACTACTTACAATATGTATATATAAAATGAACCTATATACAGGAATGATAGGCTATATTATAGAAAACAAATTAAATTATATTGTGACTTTACTTTTAACTTTAATTGGCAATTTTATAGGTACAATGATTACATCTTTATTAGTACTTAATACAAGAATTGCAAATCTAAGTGTAAGAGCAAAAGAAATATCTTCAATTAAAATTAATGATAATTATCTAAGCATTTTTATACTATCAATTTTTTGTGGAATGCTTATGTATATTGCAGTTAATACCTTTAAAAAAGGAAAAGATTCAATAGTAAGATATTTAGCAATATTTATATGTGTAATTGTATTTATTTTATCAGGGTTTGAACACTGCATAGCTAATATGTATTACATATCATTAGCCAAGTTATGGTCCTTAAAAGCAGTTTTATCTATGTTAATTATGATACTTGGAAACAGTGTTGGTTCAATATTTATAGCAATTTTTAATAATAAAATAAAAGAAAATTGAAATGAAAGGAGAAATATATGTTGAAGAAAAAAGAAGCAATTGCGGTATTAATAGGTATATTGTTCTTTGCAATGTTATCATACTTTACTTATAGTCAAATAACAAAGCAAAAAAAAGAAAAGGAGTTTATTCTTGACGCAACTATTGAAGAAATAATAGAAAAAGATGATAAATCCACACTTTTAATCAAAGGATTACCATCTAATAATAAAAGTAAACAAGGAGAATATGAGATAGAAATTACTGACAGTACTAACATAGTTTTAAATAATAATAAGGTAACAAGAAAAAAACTTAAAGAAGGACAAAAGATTAGGATAATAGCATCAGACATTGTTTTAATAAAAGAACCACCAATAATACCACAAATTACTAAAATAATAATAATGAACGAGTCATTATAACAACAAAATAACAAACTAATAATCTTTTTAAGACTCTTTCTTACTTATAACTCTTTAAAAAGTAAAAATGTATTTGTAAGTATAAATATCACGTTTCGTGAATAAAACAATAATAACACCAGAATTTAAGTCTATGAAAAACAAAAAGGTTTTTATCTAAAAAGAGAAGTGTTATAGATGGAAACAACTAACGCAAATTAAAATTAAAACTATCTTATTTTTTATTCTTTTGTTCATATTTATAAAAATACTTGTTTTTTCTTTTGCTAATATAGTATACTTATAGTGGTGATAATATGAAGTATGAATATTTAATAATAATTTTAATATTGGTTATAATCTTACTTGCAGTTTTAAAATCTGTAAAAAAAGATGCCCATTTAAATATGAATAAATTAGTTGATTATTTAGGTGGAAAAGATAATATAATAAAAACAGAAGTTAATTTATCAAGATTTAAAGCAACTCTTAAAGACGTAACACTTGTAAATAAAGAAGGAATACAAAAATTAGGAGCCAAAGGAATTGTTGAAATTGATAACCAAGTAAAAATAATACTAGGTCCAGAATCAAAACAATTAAAAAAATATATCGACGATTTAAAATAAAATTTGATAAAAAGTAACATAATTCGACAAATATTGACAAAAAAAGTTCATATAATTAATTCGAAAGAGGCGATTATATGGATTTTTTTAATACAATTTTACTTAGTGTTATATGCATAATGTTTCCATTATTATTATATTTAATTTACTTAACATACCTAAACGCAAAAAATGAAAACTTAAAATATGAAGAAGTAGTATTTGAACTTGCCCTAATAACAGGATTATTTTTAACAATTGAGCTGACAAAAGGAGTACGCACGAACTATTCAATAGTACTTTTAAATATACCAATATTATTTTCATATTTAAGAGGTAAAAGAGGTATAGGTATAATTTTATCAATCATATTAGGAATCTATTATATAACATCTTTTAAATATAATGCCTATATGGTTATATTTGAATACTTAGTTTATTATATTTTCTTTTTAATTGAATCAAATAAAAACACAACAACACTTAGAAACATAAGCTGGTTTACTATAATAAAAACATTTTTCTTTTCCTTCTTTATTTATTATTTTAATCCTAATATAACATTTATGGATGCATTTAATAACATATTTGTAGCTATACTAGTATTTTATGTATGTTCAATTCTTTGTTATAAGCTTTTATCAAAAAGTGAAGATGTAATAAATTTAAATAACTCACTAAAAGAATTAGAAAAAGAAAAAACGCTTAGAAATTCATTATTTAAACTTACACATGAAATTAAAAATCCAATTGCAGTATGCAAAGGATATTTAAATATGATAGATCTTAGTAATAGAAAGAATTCACAAAGATATATAGAAGTAATTAAAGGCGAAGTAGAAAGAACATTAGTCATAATGGACGATTTTTTAGATTATACAAAAATTAAAGTTGATAAAAATATAATGGATATTAACTATCTTTTAGAAGATACACTAGTGTCAATGAGTTCATTATTTAATAGTAAAAATATATTAACTAAATTTAAAATAGGTGATGACGAGGTATTTATAAATGGAGATTACAACAGATTAAAACAAGTTTTAGTAAACATAATAAAAAATTCAATTGAGTCCCAAAAAGAAGATGAAAAATTAAAACTTACTATAACCACTAACCAAGAAGGAAACAATTATAGAATAACTATAAAAGATAATGGTATAGGAATGGATAAAGAAGAACTAAATAATATTGGTAAAGCTTTTTATACAACTAAAGTAAAGGGTACTGGATTAGGAGTAATGTTATCTAAAGAAATAATAGAACTTCATGATGGAAATTTAATTTATTCTTCAAATAAAAATGAAGGTACATGTGTAGATATTATTTTACCAACAATAGAAATATAGGTTATTGTTAAAAATAAATATTAATGATATAATTACTATAAGATAAGGTTGGTGTGTAAAAAATGGATTTAAAAAAGAAAAAGAAATTAATATTGATTTTACTTATATTCTGTTGTTGTTTTGTTGCAGTAGGTTACTTTGTATTAATAAGGTCTGTAGTTATAGAAGGAAAAGTAAGAGTAGAACCAGCTGTATGGGATGTTAGATTTGAAGATATTAAAACAATAAAAACAATAGGTAAGGCCGAAAACTACAAAGATCCAGAATTAGATAGTCAAATTATTAAATTCTATGCAGGTTTTAATGATGTAGGAGATTCAATTACATATAAAATAAAAATAGCTAATAGAGGCAATTTAAATGCACAACTTGCAAGTATTAACTTTATTTCTGACAATAAAAAATATATAGATTACAGTATTAAAGGAATAGAAGTAGGAACAAAACTAAAAAGTGGTAAAACAAAAACTATAGAAGTAAAATTAAAATATAATGGAAACATAGATGATAGTTTTAAAGAATATAGCGACATTAAATTAATACTTAATTGGAAACAAGATACAAAATAAAAGAAGGAATTTCCTTCTTTTTTAATTATCTGAATAATTATCAAAATATCCTTGTATAAACACAACTGGAGTTCCCTTATCTCCACTACCACTTGTAAGATCAGCTAAAGAACCAATTAAATCAGTAATTCTTCTAGGGGTAGTTCCCTGTGTTTCCATAGTACCTTTTAAATTTTTTGATTTGTTTTTAATTTCGTTTTTCATTGCATTATTAAGTTCTTCCCCATGTAAATTGGATAACTTATTATCAGATATATATTTAAGTTTAATCTCATTAGGAGTACCACGCAATCCATCTGTATAAGCAGGCGAGACAACCGGATCTGCAAGTTCCCAAATACCACCAACAGGGTCTTTAAAAGCACCATCACCATAAACCATAACTTCTATATTACATCCCGTTTTATCTAACATCTCATTTTTAATTTTATTAACTAAAATTTCCCCAGTTCTGGGAAATAGTTTTAATCTCTCCTCAGTAGATTTGTTAGAACCAAGTAAGCCATATGCTTCATTATATCCGGAGCCATCAATAGAAGAGTTCATAATATCAGTAAGCATATAAATATTGTCACAACCAGCATCAACTATAGCTTTTTTGGTTTTTTCTCTTGTATGAATATCACACACCAAAACATCCTTATTATAAGAAAGTATCTCAGTAGGGTCATTTGAAAAAACAAATTTAACCGCACAATTCTCACTAGCAACTAAATCTCTATAAAATTCTACCATATTGATTCCAGTAAAAGGATGAATATAGCTACTAAAATGTTTACTATAATCAACTTCACTAATTACGCTTGAAATATTAAATTCCGACTTATTAAGTATTTCCTCATCAAGTATCCCATTACCAACTTCATCCTTGGGAAAACTAAGCAAAATAGTAATACTCTTCATTGCTCTAGCAATGGCTTTAAGTATCATAGAAAATCTATTTCTACTTAATATTGGAAATACTACGCCAACCTCTCCACTAGGAAATTTCATCTCTAGATCACGTACAATTTGGTCTATAGTAGCATAATTTCCTTCACTAATACCAACTACGGCCTCGGTAATTGCGATAACATCCTTATCCCTAAATTTAAATCCTTCACTAATAGATGCATTAATAACTGAATCAACTACGATTCTAGCTAAATCATCATTTTCCTTAATAATTGGAGTTCGTATACCACGAACCACTGTACCTACATTTCTCATATATCCTCCTAAAATAATATTACAAATTATTTAAATCATTGTCAAATAAATAATATGCATAATCTTAATAAAGAAGTAAAATAAACATAAAATTAAGTAAGAGGTGATAAAATAAAGTGATAGAGCTAGAAAAATATATAGATTTAAGTATAGGAAAAATAAACACATCAAACTGTATAAAAACACTAAAAGATTTAGAAAGAAATAGAAGAGCTAATACGTTAATAATGATAAGAGAATACTTAGAAGATTATTGCATAAAAAAAGAAATAACTCCACTTGAATTTAATGTAGCAATTAATAGTATTGTTCTGCATGAACTATGTATCACAAAAATAGTATCAGAAACAATAAAGCAAAGTAAGAAATATCAAAGGGAATTAAATAAAAGAATTAATCAAAGTATAGATATTATTAATGAATTAAAAGATGGAACTATTATAATAGATGGTTTTGAAAATAAAAACATACAAGATTATATTAAGAAAAAATAACTATTGTATAGAAAGTAGATTTAATTTATAATTATTATAGTAGGTGATGATATGAAAAAGATAATTACGATTTGTTTAATAACAATTACATTTGTATTAACTGGATGTAGTAATAGAGAATATAATGTAACATGTACAAAAGACTTTACTACAAAAATTTCTAAAGAAGAAATTAAGTATAGCGCTAAAATAGAAATAAAAGATACTAATGATAAAATAGAAAAATCACTGCTTACAATGAAATTTAATGAAGAAGATTATGCAGAAGAATTATGTGATATTTTAAAAAATGATTATAGTGGTAATGTATCATGTGAGAAAAAAGAAATAAAAGTAAACAACTATTATGAATTAAAAAGTATGAAAAATATGAATACATCAAAAAAAGAAGCAGTGAATGCATTAAAAAAAGAAGGATTTAAGTGCAAATAAAAAGTACCAATAGGTACTTATTTTTCTAGATAAATTGTATCTGGAAGAAGTTTATCCAAGTAATTCAAAAGTTCATCTTTAGTATATTTACTATTAGCAAGCCATCTCATACCAACATTAGATATAGCCCCTAAATAGAATGCAGTAACAATATCCATTGGAACTCTTTTAATATCACCATCTTGTAATAGTCTATTTGATACTTCTTCATTTAAAGCATCATATACCATATCTACTATTATGCTGTTTTTATTATTGACCATGACAGATATATATATCTGTTTTTTTTGTTCTATATGATTAAGCAATATTCTAATAAGTTCTAAATAATATTCTTTTGTTCCAGATATATTCGCATTTTTATTTAACTCCTCTTTTAAAGTAATTTTTAAATCTTGTATATAGCTAGATAAAAGTTCATACTTATCGGAAAAATGTGAATAAAAAGTTGATCTATTTATAAGAGCTTTATCACATATATCAGATACCTTTATCTCTTCAAAAGAATTATCTTCTAAAAGTTCAAGCAAGGCATCATATAAAACCCTATATGTTTTGACTACTCTTAAATCTTTTTTCTTTTCCTTCATAATAGAACCTCCTTACAACAATATTATATTACAAAAACTACATTTGTAAAGATAAACAACACAAGTTGTCAAATTAGCAATACAAAAATAAAAAAGTGTATGTTAACAAACAAAATTTAATATATGCGAGTGGTTTTAATACATTCATTGGAATATAATGCTAACTGATGGAGGGATTTTGATGAAAAAGATTGGAAAATTTATAACAGAACATAGTTTGCTTATTGTAATAATCTCACTAGTCTTGTTAATACCAGCAATGATTGGATTTATTAGTACAAAGACAAATTATGACATTCTAGTTTATTTGCCAGAAGATATTGAAACAGTACAAGGACAAAATATCTTGACAGATGAATTTAATCTTGGCGCATTTTCATTTGTAATAACAGATGCAGATAGTTACAACATTTTACAAATGGAAGAAAATATTAAAAAGATTGATGGAGTAAATCAAGTAATTAGTATTGCTGATGTAACAGATACTACAATACCTATTAATATGCTTCCAGATGATGTAAAAGATAAACTATATAAAGATGATAGGACAGTAATAGTTGTAACATTTAAAACTTCAACCAGTGAAGAAACAACAATAAATGCGATAAGAGAACTAAGAAAAACAGTAGATAAATCTTCACATGTAAGTGGTATGACAGCAATGGTACTTGATACAATGGATTTATCAAATAAAGAAGTAGTAGCCTATATCATAGTAGCAGTTGTACTTTGTTCTATAGTATTATTACTAGCAACAGATTCATATCTAGTTCCAGTATTATTACTTGGAAACATAGGAGTAGCAATACTATATAATATGGGAACAAACATAATATTTGGAGAAATATCTTACATAACAAAAGCAATAAGTGCAGTATTACAACTTGGTGTAACAACAGACTTCTCTATATTCTTATATCATAAATATGAACAAGCAAAAGAAGAAAATAGTGATAAGAAAAAAGCAATGCAAATTGCAATATCAGAAACATTTAAATCAGTAATAGGTAGTTCACTTACTACAATCGCTGGATTCCTTGCATTATGTTCAATGGATTTAACATTAGGAAAAGATATTGGTCTAGTAATGGCAAAAGGAGTATTCTTTGGATTAGTATGTGTACTAACATTATTCCCAGCACTTCTTCTTGCGTTAGACAAATATATTGAAAAAACAAAACATAAATTACTATTACCAAAATTTGATAAAATAAATAGTTTTTCAATAAAGCATTATAAAGTAATATTAATAGTTTTATTATTATTAATGTTCCCAGCATACTATGGTAATCAAAATGTAAATGTTTATTATAAACTAGATAAATCATTACCAGCAACATTACCAAGTAGTATTGCAAATTCAGAATTAAAAGAAAAATTTAATATTGTTTCACCTGAAATAGTATTAATAGATAAAAATATTTCCGGAAATGAATTAAGTGAATTAACTAATAAGTTAAAAGAAGTTAAAGGAGTAGACTTAGTTCTAGCACCAAATAGTATTACAGAATTTGGTATACCTACTAGTATGTTACCAGATGATTTAGTAGAGATATTTGAAAATGATAAATATCAGTTAATTATATTAAATTCAACTTATGAGGTAGCATCAGATGAATTATCAACCCAAATAGATGAAGTTAACAAAATAGTAAAATCATATGATAAGAAAGCAATAACCGCAGGTGAAGGTCCATTAACAAAAGACTTAACAACAATCGCAGATCACGATTTTAAAATGGTTAACTACACATCAATAATAATTATATTTGTAATAATGCTTATAGTACTAAAATCAGCTGGTTTACCAATAATTTTAGTAAGTGCAATTGAATTTGCAATATTTGTAAATATGTCTATAGCATATTATACAGGAGTAGAATTACCATTCGTTGCTTCAATTGTTATTGGTACTATTCAATTAGGCGCAACAATAGACTATGCAATACTTATGTCAACTAAGTACCTAGAAGAACGTAAAAAGAAAAATAAATTTGATGCTATGAAAGAAACATTATCAAAAACCTCAACTTCAATAATAGTTTCAGCATTCTGTTTCTTTGCAGCTACATTTGGAGTAGCAATGTATTCTAAAATAGATATGATTGCTTCAATATGTAATTTATTAGCACGAGGTTCAATAATAAGCATGTTAGTTGTTATATTAATATTACCTTCATTATTACTTTTCTTTGATAAGTTTATAATGAAAACTACTAAAAATATGAAAGAGGGAGTTTTAAATGAAAAAAATTAATTATACGATAGGTGCAGTAGTGCTAGCGTTGGCCTTAGCACCATTATCCGTAAATGCAATGACAAAAAATGAAATAATTTATTCTAATATGAATTATAATGGTGAGTTTTATAAAACCATAGTAAATAATCATCTAACACTAGATGGTGAAAAAGAAGAATTAGAAGATGAAACAAAATTAAAAAATATATTAAATTTAAATGGTAAAGAAACATATAAATTAGATGGTAGTAAAGTAACATGGCAAAATCTAAGTAAAGATATCTTCTATAGTGGAGAAATAGAAAAAGAACAACCTATTAAAACAGAAGTAAAATATTACTTAGATGGTGAAGAGACAAATCCAACTGATATAGCTGGTAAAAAAGGTAAAGTAAAAATAGAATTTAAATTTACAAATGATTTAAAAAATAAAGTAAAAGTAAACGGAAAATATGAAAATTTATATACACCATTTGTAGTAACTATGGGTACAGTAATTGATAATAAAGTAAATAGTAATATTACAGTTACTAATGGTAAAGCAGTAGATACAGGTTCTAGAAATATGGTAGTTGCACTAGCTTCCCCTGGATTATATGAAAGCTTAGGTATTAAAGAGTTAAAGGATATGGATAAAATAACTCTTGAATATGAAACTACTAACTTTAGTTTAAGTAATGTATATATTGCTGCGACTCCAAAACTAATTGAAGAAGAAGACTTAAAAGTATTTGATGAAGTAGATTCTGTATACAACAATGTACAAAAACTACAATTAAATATGGACAAATTAACAGAAGGTACAAAATCATTAGATGAAGGTGCAGCTAAACTATCAAATGGTGCAGAAGCATTATCTAAAAATATCAAAATCGCATCAGAATCCATAAAAAAAATCCAAAACGGTTCAATTTCACTAAATAAAGGAATAGAAGATGCAATTGAAAAAATATCTAAAGCAACTGCTTCATTAAATAGTGATGAAACACAAAAATCTATAGAAACATTAAAATATTTAAAATCACAAAATACTAATGCAATAAATACTATTGTAAAGAAATCAGGAGTAAGCTTCGAAATGCTTGAAGCTATCTACAAACAAAACAATTTAAAAGAATATACTGGAGATAATGAACAATTAAAGCAAGTAAAAGAAGCTTATGAATTAATAACATTATTGCAAGGAAATAATATGGCAATAGATCAAACAATTAAAACAAGTGAAGAAACACAAAAAACTCTAGCAAGCTTAGTACAACAATTAACTAGTGGATTAATTAAAGCTAGAGATGGTTCTAAAGAATTAAGCGATGGATTAACTAAATTAAATATTGGGGTTTCTAAAATATATGATGGTTCAGTTGAACTTAAAGAAGGAACCGAAAACTTAAAAGATGGAACAAACACTATAAAAGAAGGAACAGCTAAATTAAATAAAGAAGGTATAAACAAGTTAAGTGGCTATGCTAAAACAATAAAAGGTTATAGTGATAAAGCAGAAGCATTAGTTAACTTGAGTAAAGAATATAAAGGATATGCTTCAGATAATAGTGACTCAACTATGTTTATATACTTAATTAAATCTTTAAAAAGTAATAAATAATAAGATTTAATCCATAATAATTATAGGAGGAAAAAATATGGAAAAAAAAGGAATTAAAAAGATGGTAACAGTAGCAGCAGCAAGTGCTGCAGTAGGAGCAGGACTTGGAATTATGTTTGCTCCAAAAAAAGGTAGCGATACTAGAAAAGATATTATGAAAACACTTAATAAAGTCGCAGACAAAGTAAAAAACTTTAGTAAAGAAGACGTAAAAAAAGATTTTGAAAAAAAGATCAAAAGTATTGAAAAACGTCTTGAATCACTAAACAACGAAAAAGAAGTAAAAAAAGTTCATAAAAAAGCAAATGAACTAAAAGATAGTGTAGAAGATTTATGGAATTCAGCTTATGAAAAAGGTGATGAAGTAATCCAAAAAGCAGTAGATGAATTAAAAACAAAAGTAAATAAAGCTATTTCATCAATAGAAAAACATTTAGAAGATTAATTTATTAAGACACCAAAAGGTGTCTTTTATTGTGTATGTTTTGACAAATATATTAGTATTTGATATCCTAATTATAGGAGAATAAGGTATATGGATAACGTTAATTTAAATAAAGACATAAATTATTTTTTGAATTTAGATTATGACCAACTAGTAAAATATTTGCTAACTGCTCCAACCGAAGAAAAAAAGCTAATTCTAAAAAATCAAGAAATAAAGAGAAAGTTAATATCTCCAGAAAATAGGCATGAATTTTCATGGCTAGCACAAGAAAATAGTAAAGATATTATTCCATATCTATTGGATGGAGAGGGCATTGAAATATTAAAGGAAAGCGAATATTTAATTGATAAGATGAATGCAATTTTAACAAGCAACGCAATATATGTTGATACAATAGTCAGTTTTAAAGCATTTCAAAAAATAATATTTGATAATTTTGACGAATTAAAAGATTACTTGTATGTATTAACACCTGTTAGTGGACAATATTTAATTAAAACCGCAGAAAAGCAAAATTTTAATTTGATGGAACTAATTTCAAAATTTTCACAACAAACCCAGACTGAAGTATTAAAAACTCAGGAATTATCAAATGAAGATTATTGGGAAATGATATCATATGCATATGAAGAAACCGCCTCAATGTTATTAGAAGAAAAATCAGTAGGTAAGAGTTTAACAAATATAAGACTACCGATAATAGAAACAATTGCATCGAAAGATATAAAATTACCTTATCAAATACTAGAAGAACCAGAGTTTATTAAAAGAATAAGTGAAATCACAGATGTAAAAACTTATAGATTTCTAGTAAATGATTTAGAAAAGTCAAATGATGTTGAAAAGCTAGAAAAAGCACGTGAAAAGTATTACGAAAATCAAATAAATAGTTTTAATAAAAAAAGTGGAATGCTTAAAGTATATGAATCTCTTTATGAAAAGTTAGCTTCAATGGAAGAAATAAATCCATTCTCACTTATGCAAACAGCACGAGAAATATTTAAAGATGCAAGCGATGATGAAATATTTAACTTGTTAAATCAAATAAATAAACTAAATCTAGAAAGCGGATTAAATGGAATAAAAGAAATTTTAAAAGAGAAAAGTAACATCATGCTTGGTAATATGATTATTGACTGCCATTTCAAAGATTATTATCTTAATGTTTTAAAAGATGTAAAACAACTTTGTAATTTTGATGTGCTTGGTGGAAATGTACTAAGTAATGATAAAATAGAAATCTATAAAAAAATCATTGAAATAAATAACCTTTCATATGAAGAAAAGCTAGAACTTAATACGAAGTTAGGCAAGAAAAATTATGTGGAAAAGTTCTACAATGATGTTAGAAATTCAAGAAATAAGATGTATTCATTAATACGTGAAGAAATATTAAATGAGGATAAAATAAGTAAATATTTAGACAAAGAAGAAACTGACAAATTTGGAGTAAATATTTATAGACTAGAAGGAGAACCATTTTTTGCTTTAGTAAAATCATTTTCAATAAATAAAGCATTTGAATTATCATCAGGAGATATCCATTCATATAAGGATTCTGGATCTTTTTCAATAGATGCCTCTAATAAATTAAGAACATTTCATGATCCTAAAGATAACTATAATTTAATATTTAATAATTTTAATATAGATCAAGTTGTTCATATGTTCCCGGTAGATTCATTTAGTGGATATACAAGGGGAGAAAAAGCAACAGATAGAGTAATAGAACTTCTAACCCCAAAAGAATTTACAGGAAGAAGTAGAAATTATAATGAAGTCATAATCGCGCAAAAAAACATAGGCAAGCCAAGCGATATGGATGATAGATTACCACTTCCTAAACCATTCGCAATATACTGCTACGATGAAATAGGACCAAATGATATAGAAAGTGCAAAAAACCTTGGAATTGGAATAGTAGTAGTAAACACCAAAAAATATAATATTGAAAAAAACGATTCACAAATATCTATGTTTGACACAATGTCATCTGGAAAGTATAATTACGATTTTAAATATGTAGATAATAAATCTCAAGCCGTGCTAGTGGAAAGCCAGGCAAATAGAAAATAATAATAGTGCAATTAAGCACTATTTTTTGGTTGAAAACAAAATCATGTCTACATTATGTTTCATATTTTATTATAGGGAGGTGTAAGTATATAATAACTATTAAATAATTTAATGGTTAAATACTAAGATGAGGAAATGAATAAAAAGAGAAAAGTTGTTGTGTATGCAATTTCCAAAAACGAAGAGAAATTTGTAGATAGATGGTATGAAAGTATGAAAGAAGCTGATGCTATATATGTTCTAGATACTGGTTCAACTGATAAAACTGTAGAAAAGTTAAAAAAACATGGAGTACACGTTGTAAAAAAGAAAATAGATCCTTGGAGATTTGATAGTGCAAGAAATGAGTCATTAAAAATTATTCCAAACAAATATGATATATATGTATGTACTGATTTAGATGAAGTGTTTTTAACAGGATGGAGAGATTCGCTTCTTAAAAATTGGCAAGATGATACAACAAGAGCAAGATATAACTATAATTGGCAATTAGATGAAAATGGACACCCATTAGTAAATTTTTATCTAGATAAAATTCATATAAGAGAAGACTATAAATGGATTCATCCAGTACATGAGGTATTAACAACCACAAAAAAGGAAAACTTTGTAACAATAGATGATATTACACTAAATCATTATCCAGATACTAATAAAAGTAGAAAAAGTTATTTAAAACTTTTAGAAATATCCGTAAGAGAAAACCCACTAGATGATAGAAACATGCATTATTTAGGAAGAGAGTATATGTATTACGGAAAATGGAATGAATGTATTGATACACTAATAAAACATTTAAATATGAAAAGTGCCACTTGGAAAGATGAAAGATGTGCATCAATGAGATTTATCGCAAGAGCATATAAAAATCTAGAAAGAATAGAAGAATCAAGAATGTGGCTTGATAAGGCAATAAGTGAAGCACCATATCTAAGAGAACCATGGATAGAGAAAGGAATACTAGAATATGAAACAGAAAACTATAAAGATGCAATCTACTATTTAGAAAATGCTCTAAAAATAAAGTCACATACTAAAACATATATAAATGAAAAATTTAGTTGGGATGAAACACCATATGATGTGTTATCTATTTGTTATTTCAATATAAAAAATTACACTAAATCTCTAGAAAACATAAATAAAGCATTAATATTAAATCCAAAAAACGAAAGAATTATAAAGAATAAAGAAATAGTAAAAAATATGATATAATAACATTAGGTGGTAATATGAATAGATGTACTTGGTGTAATATGAAAAATCCCATTTATATTAGTTACCATGACAATGAATGGGGAATATTAAATACTTGTGAAAAATATTTATACGAAATGTTAATACTTGAATCGTTTCAAGCAGGATTATCATGGGAGTGCATTTTAAATAAAAGAGAAGCTTTTAGAAAAGCATATGATAACTTTGATATAAATAAAGTTATTAACTATAACGATACCAAAATAGAAGAATTATTAAAAAATAAAGAAATCATAAGAAATAAGTTAAAAATAAAAGCAAGCATAAATAACTCAAAAATATTTAAAAATATTCAAAAAGAATATGGATGTTTTAGTAATTATTTAAATACTTTTACAAAAGGAAAAATAATATATGATTCAATATCAACTACATCAGATTTATCTAATGAAATATCAAAAGATTTGACCAAAAGAGGAATGAAATTCACAGGGTCAACAATAATTTATTCATATCTACAAGCAATAGGAATTATAAACTCACACGAAAAAGAATGCTTTTTATATAAAAAGTGTTGACTCTCCCCTTAAGTGTAGTGATATAAAGATATCGAAAGGAGAAATAATATGTATAGAATTGGAGAATTTTCTTATTTATGTAGTATGAGCATTAAGACACTAAGGTACTATGACAAGATAGGGGTCTTAATTCCGGCAAGTGTAGATGAACTAACTGGTTATAGGTACTATGATATAGATCAATTAGAACAAGTACAAAAAATAAAGAGCCTTCAAGAGGCATCATTTACACTTGAAGAGATAAAAGCTATATTAAAAGAAAAAAATACCGAAATACTTTTATCAAAAGAAAAGCAAATAAGAAAAGAAGAACTTAATAAAATACAGAAAATCAATAAAATGAAAAAAGAATTAAATAACGAAGAAGTAGAGGTACTAGAAAACCCTAATCTTTATATTACAGGGGACTTTAAAAAACTTAAAAGCTATAATAACTTTGATGAAGAAGTAGAAAAACTAAACATAAATTATCATGATAATAACTGGAAAAAAGTATTTGTAAATCTTGAAGAAGGATATAAAGAAGAAAATATAAAATGCTTTATAGGAAAACTAATCAGCAAGGAAGATGAAATCTCTTACTTAAGTAGTTTATATAATAATTTAAAAGAAGAAACATTAAATGAAAAATTAGACATAAATAAAATCAATAAATATCCATTAATATATGATACAAAAGAGTATAATAAATATTTATATATAGTAACAAAAAATAGAATAGATGGATATAGAAAGCTAATTAATTATGCCAAAGAAAACAACTACCAAATAGATGAGGCATTTATAGAGGTTGAAAATAATGAAATAAAAGAAATATATGTAGGAGTAATAGATACAAAAGAAGAAAATATTGATTATAAAAGATTTTATGAACAAACACTAAAAAATCTAAAAGATATTCATGAAGATAAATATGTAGGTAAATGGATATTAGTTGGTGAAATAAAAAGAAAATATTCTACTATATTTAAAGATGAAGAACTATTACAAGCTAATGAACAAGCAGTAGAACTTATAATAAATAGAGATGGTACAACTAATATAGATAACATTATCTGGAAAGGTTCATACTTAATTAAAGACAATACTAACTATATGAAAATGACTGTAAATGATGAATACTTAGATATATTAGTAAGTGATAATCCACTATATAAATCTATACCACATGAATATAGATATAAAAAAGAAGGCTAGTCCTTCTTTTTATGTGGAGTAAATACTTGAAAAATGATGAACTTTATGTTAGTATATGAAGCTAACTAAGAGGGGGATTAACATGAAAAACGTGTCAATTGATGAAATATATACAAAATATATAAATGGATCAAGCGTTGAAGAATTAAGTAGCGAGTATAATGTTTCAGAAAACTTTATATATAAAGGCTTAAGGAATTATGCCAAAGAAAGAAATATAGATATAAAAACAGAAAGAAGAAAAAATAAAATTGATATGGCATTAGTATATGAAATGCATAAAAGTGGTATATCTTGTGAGGAAATAGGAGAACTATTTAATTGTTCCTATAGAACTATATTCCGTAGATTACATGAATATTGTGAAGAGTTTAATCTTCCATTTGATAGAAAAAGCAAAGAAGAACGACTAATGGAAAAAATTTCATTAGTATATGAAGAATATAACGAGGGTGCAACTATAACAGAACTCTCAAAAAAATATAATTGTAATATAAACATAATATCAGAAGCATTAAAAAAATATAGCTATCAAGTAGGAAAAGAATTAAATATAAAAACGGGCGGAAGAAAAGCCATAAAACTTCCAGAAGAAGAATTATTAAATAAATACATAGCAAATGACTCTCTACGAGCACTTGCAAAAGCATATGGATGTAGTTATGCAGTGTTAAGAAGAAACTTAAAAGAATATATTGGAGAAGAAAACTGGCAAATGTATGTAAGAAGCAAAAGAGGTAGAGGAGAGAAAAATAGAGAAGTAACACTAGATGATATGAAAATAGTATATAGAAGAGCTTTTGCTGAAGAAATAAAGCAAATCATCGCATTAAAAGAAGAAAAAGAGGAAGAAAAACCAAAAGTTAAAAGCTTAGGGAGGAAATAATGAAACACTTACCAATAGAGATAGTATATGAAGAATATAATAATGGAGCTACTACAATAGAACTTTCAGAAAAATATAATTGCTCCGTAACAACCATAAGAAAAAGGTTAATAGAATATTGTGAACAAACAGGATTAGAATTTAAAAAAAGAAGTAGAGGACCATTTAAAAAGGAACTTCCAAAAGAAAAAATATATAATGAATATATAAATGGAGAATCAAGTCCAACACTTGCCGAAAAATATGGGTGTAGTAAAGGAAGAATTCTTAATGAAATAAAAAGATATGCCAGAAGATATAACTTGCCATTATATATAAAATCAAATGATACTAGACCAGTAGAATTACCAATTGAAAAAGTATATGAAGAATATATAAATGGAAAAGACCAACAATGCCTAGCAGAAGAATATGACTGTTCATCAGTAACTATATCAAGAAAACTTACCCGTTATTGCAAAGAAAATAATATAGACTTATTAAAAACAAAAAAAGATGCTGAAACAAAAAAATTAAAAAAATTATATGAAGAACATAAAAGCGGATTAACGCCAGCTGAACTCTCAGAAAAATACAATTGTTCTAAAAGAATAATAATTTTAAGACTACATGATTATGCAAACTTAATGGGAGAAGAACTAGTATTTCCAAGAAAAAGTTATGACAAAAAAAATATATTTGATGAAGAAATATATAGACAATATAAAAGCGGTGTACCTAGTACAGTAATTGCTAGAGAAAATAATTGTACCCCAAGAACAATAATGCTTAGACTAAGAAGATATAGTCAAGCAAATGGACATGATTTAATAGTTAATAGTCGTGCCGATAAGATAGAAGAACAACGCTTAAATGAAATGTATGAACTATCACGTGCTGGTATAACACAAACAGAATTAATGGAAAAATATAACTATAGCCAAACAAAATTAAGTAATGCATTAAAAAGTCAATATCGCCTTGCATTCTTAAGAGAGTTAAAACAAATTCTTTCTCAAGAACAAGATTCACAAGAAAAAGATCTAAAGAAAGTAAAAAAATAGGAGATAAATAAAATGATAGAATTAAACTACGCAGAAATATATAAAGAATATAAAAATGGAGCTTCTATTAGAAAACTAGCAAATAAATACAATTGTGCTGCAACAACACTATCAAATAGATTAAAAGAGTATTGTAGGGAA
>HF996867.1:67503-140050 GCA_000432595.1 Clostridium sp. CAG:710
TAGGGAAAATGAAATAGAATTCTTAACAAAAAAAACAAAACTAGAATTACCTATGCAAGATATATATAATATGTATTGTTATGAAGATAAAACTTCAACTGAGCTTGCTAAAATGTTTAATTGTGTTCCTGAAACAATAATATCAAGATTAAGAATATTTGCTAAAAAAGAAAATCTACCATTAAATATAAGAGAAGGTCATAGAAGAAAAAAGAACTTGCCAATTGAACAAATATATAATGAATATATAGCTGGAATATCATCAAAAAAACTTGGCCAGAAATATGGCTGTATGCACAATGTAATATTAAACAGATTAAGAGAGTATGCAAATGAACATAATTTAGAATTAGTAATTCGTGAAGCAGGACCTATATTATTTAAACTCCCAAACGAAGAAATATATAAAAAATATATTAGTGGTATGTCACTATGTGAAATAGGAGAAGATTATGGTTGCTCAGATAGATGTATCAAAAAAAGATTAGTTGATTATTGCAAAGAGAATGATATAGAATTAACTATGCGTGAAGCTGCAAGAAGAAAAATAAAACTTCCAATTGATGAAATATATAAAAAATATCAATCCGGAATATCCGCAGTTGTGTTAGGAAGAGAATATAAATGCTCAAATAATACTATAATTCGTAAACTACGTGAATACTGTGAAGAAAATAATTTAGAGTTAAACATAATAAGTCTAGAACTTGATCTACCAGTAGAAGAAATGTATAATTTGTATGCATCAGGTATTTCTTCAACTATACTAGCTGAAAAATATAATTGTTCAGAAGGAACAGTAGTAAATAGAATTAAAAAATACTGTAAACAAAATAAGATAGAAATGCCAGCTGTACCAGTAAAGAAAAAAGGTAATAAGAAAATAGCCTCTAATGTAACTGGTGAAGAAATTTATAATCTATATTTAGATGGTTATACAATAGGAGATATTGCAAAATCAAAAAATTTAACTAAAAGAACAATATCAGAAGAATTGTATGCTTATCTAGAAAGAGAAGGAAAAAACCTAAAAATAAGAAGTGGTAGAAAAAGACAAGAACTTCCATCAGAAAAACTATACTTAGAATATAGAAATGGAAAAACAATGCAAGAAATTGCTGAAGAATATCAATCTTCTGCAACAACAATAGCTGATAGAGTGATAAGTTACTGTAAAGCTAATAATATTCCATTTCCTAAACATAATATTAGAGTAAACGAAGAAACAAGCAAAAAAATATATGAATTATCACGAGGTGGAATGCAACAAGTAAAAATTGCAAAAGAAACGGGCTATGGAAAAAAGAAAATAGAAAGAATATTAAAAAATGAATATAAAAAAGCATTCTTAGAACAATTAAAGAAAATGCTTGAAGAAAAACAAATAAAAAAAGAAACTGATACAAACGTTAAAGCAAAAAAATATTAATATATAAATCCTCTTTACACAAGTAAAGAGGATTTTTTTTAAAAATCATCAATAAGTGATTTATATTATCTCCAATGAGGAGTACCATTAATCATAACATTTCCATCAACAAAATCAATTAAATCTTCATTAATTACATTCACTATAATAAATGGTGGCAATTATTAAAATTTTATAGTATAATTTAAAGGCACGCTAAAAATATGCAGTAGGAGTAATTATGAATAAAAAGGTTGTTTTAATAACAGATGGAACAGAAGAAATAGGAAATGAAGTAGGAGTACTATTCGCAAGCAAAGGATATAACATTGTAATCTGTTATAATGAAAATAGAAAAAAAGCTTATGAATTAAGGAAATATATAAAAGATAATTATAATGTTGAAACACAAGTGATTAAAACAGATACCGCATCAGTAAAAAATGTAAAAAAGACAATTACAATGGTTATAAAAAAATTTGGTAGAATAGATACAATTATAAATAACTCTGGTATTGTTTATGATAAAGATTTTAGTAAAATAACAATAGAAGAATTTGAAGAAACATTTAAACTGAATATAGGAGGTTCATTTATAATTTCAAAAGAAGCATCTAAACATATGAAAAAAGGAAGTACTATAGTAAATGTATCTCTAACTACAATAACAGATGATAGTGATTATAATATCTCAAAGCTAGGACTTCAAAGCCTAACAAGAGATTTAGCTTTTGAATTAAGACCAATCATACGAGTTAATGCAGTCGCAATTAAACTAGATAAATCACTAAAAAGTAAGAGAAAAACCATTAAAAAGCAAGAAAAACTAAATACAATTTCAAAAACTATTTATTATCTTTCAAGTAAAGATTCATTAAATATAAATGGTGAAATAGCTACAATAAATTAAAAAGAGGCATTGCCTCTTTATTTATTTAAATATTTAATAGTATCAGCCACACTATCAGATACGTGATAATATGATTTTATATTGCAATCAGCAAACCCTTCTTCATACATTGTGGATAAAAAATTCAACAATTTAGTAAAGTACTGGTTAGAATTATATAAAACAATGGGTTTATTAAATTCATGATTTCTTTTTAATTCAATCGCAGTAAATAATTCATAAATAGTACCAATACCACCCGGTAAAAATATAAGTGCATCAGAGTTATTAATTAATTCCTCAGTTCTACGACTAGTATTATCAGTTATTATTTTTTCATCACAATCAAGAATATCTAAATCACTTTTAAATATAGTAGGAGATATTCCAATTACTTTGTTATTGTATTCTTTAGTAATATTATAGGCAAGGCCCATTAAACCAGTAGAACATCCTCCAAAAACAATATCATTTTCTCTTAATAGTTCATCTAAATAATTACTACAATCCTTTAAGTATTTATCCGGTATATTATTAGTTGATGAACATCCAATAAACAGTTTCATAATCATTTCTCCTTGTAACAAATATATCACATATTAATGAATTTTAAAATTATAATAGAAAAATAAATAAAGAAGGTAAGATTATGTTAATATTTTTTACTTTCTAAAGGAATTTTGAGAGTTATACACAATAATACTATGTGAGGTGAAAAATGGTTTTTAATAATAATAGAAATGGATTTGAAAATGAATTAGATATACGCAACGAATTAAACAATAAAAAAGTAAAAGAATTAAATATAATGTATAGAGAGTTTATAGAAGATTTGTTTATAAATATCACAGGGGAAGATATTATAACTTGTTGTTGTGACTATAGAAAGAAAAAATATGATATCATAATAAAAATTAATAGTGAAGTAAAAAGAATAAGTATAAAAAAGGGAGTAAAAAATTCAGTACATGTTGAGGGAATATCAAACTTTATTGATTTTTTAATCTCAAACTCAATAAGTTATAATTCAATTATTAACTATCTTGAATATCATTATGCAGATGGAACAGTCAACGGAAGAGGAAAGAATAGAGTATCAGCTTTAGAATATAAACGCACTAACCAAAGTAAAATAGATTTAATAAATGAAGAAATAAATCAAGATGCTATTATTGAAAAAGCAATCGACAGATTTATTCTTAGAGGTAATCTAAGTGTGAAATCCATAGACGCTATTTTATTTGGTGTAAAAGATGATTTCATATGGATAAAAAAAGAAGATATAAAAAAACACATCTTATCCAAAAAAAACACATATTCAAGCGCTGTTCATTTTGGACCATTAACTATACAACCACTAGATAGATGCCTGAATAGAAATAAAAAGTATGAAGCAAAAAGATTTAGTATACAAGTAAAATGGTATAATCTAGTTGATGATATAATAGAAAATATGAATAATAAAGTAATGGAAGAATCTGGATATATAGAAATATATAATTCTAATAAGACAAATTAATATCTTTTCTAATTCATTTTTAATGTCTAAAATAAAGGCACCATTAAATAATGGGGCCTTTTACAATGAATAATTATAAGAAAAAATTTATTATTTATTTAGTTGAGAAACAATTTGCCTTCACAAACTAACTACGGGGGTTTAAGGTATAAAAAAACAGACTTAATATTTAAGCCTGTTACATTCAAATGGAGCGGTTAAGCAACATCTTACGAACCATAACACTCTCTTTCTAAAAATATTATATACGAATTACAATTAAATTTCAATGGGAGTATGGAGAATTTTGTTATTTTATAGTATAATATTCATAATTAAAATTCTTGGAGGTACTATATGAGCAAATTTAAAACAATGGTTAGAAAAGATATTGAACTTTGTGATGAATATATTGCTAAGAATATGGCTACTCATTCAGAAGTTAATGCTTTATTAGGAAAATATGTAATGGATTATCCTGATTTTAATAAAAATATTATTGCATATGCTAGTGTTCCAGGGCATGAAACTAATGAAATAAAAAATATTAAAATAATAAAATCAAAGTTAGAATATTTGTTAAATCGAAGTGATAATCCTGATTTATATAATAAGCAGAATAATTTTGGTATCACCATATCTAATGTAAATAATAACAATAATACAAATAATGTTAATCTTAATATAAGTATTGAAGATATAAAATCAAATATTGATGAAAATACATATCTAAGTGATTTGGATAAAAAGGAATTATTAGGCAAATTAGATGAAATAATAGAATTACAAAAAAGCAAAGAAAGTAAGACTAAAAAATGGGATAAATCAAAAAAAATTTTAGCATTTTTACTTGATAAGGGTGCAGATATTGCAATTATGTATATTCCACAAATATTAAAAGCTTTAGGCAATTAATTTAAAGGAGGAAATTATGGATAAAATTATAATGTTAGGTACAGGTAATGGTGGAACAATTGATTTATACAATACCTGTTTTGTAATTAAAAATGAAAATGGCAATTTCTTAATTGATACAGGTGGAAGTATTGAAATCATAAAAAGACTAAATCAAGTAGATATAGATTATAAATCAATACGTCATATTTTTATATCTCATGGTCATACTGACCACATATTAGGTATATTCTGGCTATTTAAAAGAATAAGTAGAAATGTTATGCACGGTGATATAAAAGAAAAAATAAATTTGTATTGTAATGATACAGTATATGAATCTATTAAAGAAGTAGCAAAGTATATACTTCCGGAAAAACTTATGAATGCCATATATAGTATTGTAGATTTTAAGGTGTTAAATGATGGAGATAAATATAATATTAACGGAATAGATTATACTTTCTTTGATATTCAAGCAAAAGGAACAAAACAATTTGGATTTGAATGTAGTTTAAATGATAAAAGATTAGCATTTCTTGGAGATGAAACTTTAAATCCAAATCTTTATGATAGAATTAAAGGTTTTGATTATGTTATGCACGAGGCTTTTTGTTTAGATTCAGAAGAAAATATATTCCATGCCTATGAAAAAAATCATTCAACAACAAAAAGTGTTAGTGAAGTAATGAATACATTAGAGGTTAAAAATTTGATTTTATATCATACCGAAGAATCTCATAAAGAAAAAAGAAAAGAATTATACACAAAAGAAGCACAAGAATTTTTTAATGGTAATGTAATAGTACCAAATGATTTAGAAATTATAGAAATAAATTAGAAAGAGAGTGAATTATATATGGGAATAGTAATTGTTGGTGGAGTAATTGAAAAAGATGGTAAATTTCTTTTAGTTCAAGAGGCACAAGAAAAATGCAGAGGTAAATGGAATATACCGGCAGGGCGTTTAGATCCAAATGAAACAATTTTTGATGGAGCTAAAAGAGAAATTAAAGAAGAAACAGGATGCAATGTTGAATTAACAGGTGTCCTACAAATAGGTAATCGAGTGTTAGAAGATGATGTATTTGTAAGTGTGATATTTTCAACTAAATTATTAGACGAAAATATTACATACAACCCTAATGAAATACTAGATGTTAAATGGTTCACTTATGAAGAATTGCTTAATATGAAGGATGAATTAAGGTCATATAATTGGATTATTAACAGCATAACTGCTTTGATTGAAAACAAAGTCGCAGATATTGATTTGGTAAAAATGATGTAATCAATGGAGTATATAATAAATGAATAATAATTATAATCTATTAAGAAGCAAAGATATAATTACAATATTAGATGGAGATTTTCAAATAGAAGAAGTTGATGGTATAAGAATTGCTATGCCATATTTAAGTGGACCAATGCTTTGTGAACTTTCCCAAAAATTTGGATACTATCAGGAATATTACTGGGGAAATAGTTCTAAACCAAATTTGAGTAGATGGCAGTATATGGATAATATTTTGGAATATGTTATTAAAGAAAATAAGACAAGCCAACTTTTGTCATATATGATGGAGAAAGAAAGATTTTCGGATAGTTTGAGAAACCTAAATAATGTAAATGATATAGAAAAAATGTATAAATATATTATAAAAAAAGTTATAGATCAAATTAATTCTATATTGTATTTTGGTGGGCACGAATTAGTTATAATTAATAATCAATATATCATCAAGAATATCGATGAGAAAATTAATATCGATGTTCCGAATATAAATATTGTTGATAGAGATTATATTAAAGATTTATCTGAACGTGCAATGAAAGATATAGATGAAGGAAATTTAGATAGTGCCATTACAAAATCAAGAACCATTTTAGAAGAAACTTTTTGTTACGCTATTGAAATTAAAGGAGAAGAACCTTCTGATAGTGGTGATATTGGGAAGTTATATAAACAAGTAAAAGACTTGTATAATATGCATGCAAATAAAGATATGGATAAAAGAGTTAATAAGTTATTATCTGGGCTTGAAAATATTGTTCAGTCAATTGCTGAAATGAGAAACAATGGAAGTGATTCGCACGGTCTTGGAAATAAGCGAGTAAATATTTCAGACTACCATGCTAGATTAGCTGTAAATTCTTCTACCACTATGGCTGAATTTATTCTCTCTGTATCTCAGAATTCAAAATAATAATTTGAAGTTAAGGGTATGGGAATTCCCATAATAGAATTTATGCGGGAGTATAAATTCAGTGCTGGCTAGACACGACTTTTACTCCCACATTGGAAAACATAGAAAAAGAGGATTAAATTATTTTGATAATTTTTTCCTCTTTTTTTTTGAGATTATTTATACAAAAACATATTCATTTAAGACAATTTCCTCAGCCATATTTTTGTAATTATTCATTAACTTTGTCCACTCAATTGGATTTAATTCTTTACTTTTTTCAGACAGTCTTTCATCGCTTTTGATATAATCATCCATTAGTATTTTGTATAAACTTTCACAAGAATCACTGACTAAAAGAAGATGATGAGTAAGTTTATTTGTTATCAATAGTGTTTCATAAAGTGCTTGTTTGTTTTGTGCAATAAAGTGTAATCTTAGTATTCCGTATTTGCCAATTCTTCCACATTCTTCCTCTTTTTCTAAATATAAATTTGGTATTAAATAATCTTCTTGTCTTGTATATTTTATTTCCATAGTTTTATCAATCCTTTCTTAATTTTAAACATTTATTAGTTCTGTTTTTGGTATAAGAATTAAAGTATCAACTATATTGTTGCCTTCAATATAAGGACAATTTATTATTCCATCTACATAGAAATGTTCTTTCATTAAATTAATATAGTTGTTTAATTCTTCTCCAGAATATAGATTATTTTCCATTTTTTCTAATGACATAATGGTATAATCTTTTTGTAATTCTAATAATTTTTCTTTATTAATTTGTTCTTTATAAGTTATACCAATATTATTATTAGTTAGTAGTTCATTTAAATAATCAATATAATCTTGTGTACTTTTTGAGATAAATCCTTCAGTAAATTTGATATTTTTAATCTCAATATTGTAGTTATCATCTCTAATTATTTCAATAGAAGATATTAATCTATTAATTAATTCTTTTTATGCTTTTCTATTTAAACTATCAAATAAATAAGCAAAACTTAAATTATTTTTAAATATAAAATCTCCATTATCTTCTTCATAATCTAATTTTTTTAGAAGTTCTACTGTGTATTCTTTAAAGTCATTATCTGGATCAAGAGTAGTTTTCTTTTTAGTTAGTTTATCAATCTCTTTTTTAATAACATCATTTTTATGATTAATAGTTTCTACATCAAGAGTAGAACTTAAATATAAGTCAACTAATCTTTTTTCTTGAACTTTTAATTTTTCAATGGCTTTGTCTATTTCCTTTACTTCTTTACTTTTGGTAGAACTACAAGTAATTATTTCGTTAGAATTATCATACATAAATCTAGTTAATTCATTTAAAATTCTTTTTAATTTATCTTCAATTTTATCTGAATTATAATGATAACCATAACCTTTGCAATTAGAGTTTTTACATCTTAAATGATAATAAATTTTAGTTTCATTCTTATACTTTTTAAATGATTCACTAGCAGCAAGTATTTCATTACATATTGGACATTTTACTAATCCTGCAAATAAATGAATATGCTCTCCATAGTTTGGATGTTTATTTTTTTCTAAATTTGCTCTTGTGTGTTCCAAGTAGTTATATCAATAATTGGCTCACAATAGTCTTCAACTCTTAAAACATCCTGTGGTTTTCTTTTATACTTTCCATACTCAAATACACCAATATAAATAGAATTAGTAAGTATCTTATAAACTCTATCTGCTTTCCATTTGCCTAGTTTTAAATAAGCGTTATTATCTTTCATAATAGTTGCAATATTTCTAGTAGAATGTCCTTTTTTACATAGTTCAAATATCTCTTTAACAACTTGTGATTCAATAGGTTCTACTTCTAAATGACCAGTTTCTTTGTTTCTAATATAGCCATAAGGTGCTTTACTTGGGTGTATTTTTTCAAGTGCCATTTCTTCCATTGCTCATTTAGTTCTTGCCCCAATTTCTTTCCCTTCACGTTGACCAAATACTAAATTCATACCAAATATCATTTCACCATTAGCAGTAGATACATCATAAGGTTCAAGTATTAATTCAATCTTAACATCGTGTTCTTCACAGTAATTAAGTAGCCAGAATCCATCATAATTATTTCTAGTTAATCTATCTACTTTAATAGCAATCAACTTATCAATTTTCTTTGATTTGATATCTTTTAATAATCTTTGCATTTCAGGTCTCATTAAATCTTTACCAGAATGTCCTGCATCATTATAGACATCCATAATATCATAATTATTCTTTTCACAATATTCTTTTATCATTCGAAGTTGTGAATCAATAGAATAGCCATTATCTCTTTGATCATCAGTAGATACTCCTATGGAACGCATATACCGTATTATTTTAAAACATTAGATTTAATAAATTTTGATTATAAAATAAATACCAGTATCACTATTGTTACTGGCATGAAACAAGAGAAAGTTAGTATTGATAAATTAAATATTACAATCTCTTTTGGTATATAAAATAGCATGTTTCAAATTAAAATAATGATTGTTAAATAAAAAGGAAAAAGAATATTGACTATATGAATTATCAATATCCTTTTTTATAATGTGAATTATAGTTTTTTTGATTTGTTAATTGACTCAAATATCATATTAATATTGTCATTAGCATTTTGGTTATTACTGGTAGTTATGTCTCTTTTGATTTGAGCTAAGATATCTAAATCCAATTTTTCTTTTCCTACTAACATTTCTGAAAGTCTACTAGAAATTGTTTCAATAGGATATATTGAACTTACTGCACTTATTAATGGTTGTAAATCTAATAAACATCTACTATAATCTCCTAATTGTTTATCAATTATCTTTTTCTTTCTTTCTTCGTCAATTAATTTTTGTGTTGTATTTTGTATGGCCTGAATATGTCCAATCGTTTGTAATAGCTTAAAACCTATGATATCTATTGGATTAGGTACTATTATGCTTTTACCATTAGAAGTTAATTTAACAAGATTAATTCCTAATTCACAATCTCTCGGATCACTTATATGTAGAACAGATTTCCCTTTTGATGAGATTTTATCAAAATCTGGGATAATATCATATAAATTATAAATAAATGCTTTACTTGGTTCACCAGAAACATAAACATAATCAGTGTCATTAATTTGTCTTCTAAATTGAGAAAAATTATTTTTTGCTTCAACTGGAATATCATAAATAGAACCCATTCCAATTATCTTTCCATTATCAACCATTATTTCTTGCATACTGTCTGCACAAATAAATGGCAGTGTTGCTAAAGAACCAGCCATATAATATAGTACATTTCCATTTTTATTAATAGGTGGTTTTGTTTTATAATATAATTCACATAAATCCCACGCAATTTCTTCTATATTTCTCATACTCATTCCTCTCAATTTTGTCTTTCAAATTTAATCCATTTTATTAGGCCATAAACGTTAATTAATAAGTATCCTATTGATACTAACAACATCATTACTGCATTAGGACTTTTATTAAAAACATTAATAATCCAAATTGATAAATCAAAAGTATTATTAAATAACCATATTATCCAACATTCTTTAAATCTTAAATTCATAAGAATAATTCCGCACAAGTTTATAACATTACTGCTTGAATCTAGAAATGCTAATTGTTGACCTGGTATTTTTGTCAAAAGAAAACCTAATAGTAAGCTTCCAAGTATACAACTAGTAATTATTATAATTGAGTTTTTTAATGTAAAACCTCTAATACTTACCTCATTGCTACTATTCTTGTTTTTAATCCAACTAACATATCCTTGTATTTGTGATGGAAAGAATACAATTACTGATAATATAGCAATACCATATAATCCATTTATATAAGAAATGTAAGCATTTAACAAGCAAAAAGCGGCTCCAAATATATAGTTATAAGTCTTACCAATACTTGCATAATATGCATTTAATAATCCACAAGTAAGTGTTAGAGTTCCTAAAAAATAATCTTTAGTAATAATTCCACATAGTATAGAAAATAATACAATTATAATAGTATAAATTTTATTTCTCATAAACTTACCTCTAAATCACATTTTCTTTTCCAATTAATCTTTTCAAATTATTGATAAAAATATTATGAAGTTCTAATCCTTTATGACTCATTGTATAATTCTCTAAAACATAAATATTATAATTGTTTTCAAATAAATCTAATGCAGTTTTATATACACAGGCGTCAGTATCAAATCCACACAAAAATATTTCATCAATATTATTTTCATCAATAAATTGTTTTAATTCATCATTTAGTGCTGTATAGGTATTTTTATTAATAATTTTATGATAGTTTGTATTTATTGCAATTTCTTGTCCATTACTTAAAAGACAACCTTTGTAATCTAATCTCTTATACCATATACTATTCTCGTTATTTATAAATTTTGTAAAAACTATATAATTGTATTCTTTAGAATTAACTAGTTCACTTATTCTATCTTTTACATCTTTTGTATTATTGTTTATGAAATCATTTTGAACATCTATGACTAATAAAAGTTTATTCATCTTTTCACCAACTATCTTTTAATTAATATATTTGTAATTTTTTCATTACAACTATAAGAATAACCAATTTTACCTTCATTTAACCAATACTGATTTTCTTCGGAGTCTTCTTCTGTTTTAGCAATAAATATGGGTTGTAAAATATGCATTGCGTTTGCTAATTTATAAAAAGTCCAAAATGTTTGAAGTTCATATTCAGTTAATTGATTATATTTATTATACTCGGTTAACAATGTTGTAATATTATCAATTGTTGTTTGCTCTGAGCTTTCATCTAAACACATATTACAAGATATAACTGCTAAATCTATTATTCTTGGTAAATAGTTAGAAACAGCAAAATCTATAATCCATATTTTTGAATTGTTATCTTTCATTACATTTGTATTGATTATATCTCCGTGAACAAATGCTTTTGGCAATTTATCAAAATCAATGTTTTGTAATTCTTTTAATAGATTATCAAATTCTTTCTGATAATATTTTTCAAGATAAATTCTCTTTTGTTTATATTCTTCTTCAAAATTTATTATCGCCCATGTATCATATATAAAATTAGGCTTAATATCTAAATTATTTATCATAGCGGTTTGTCTAGCTAATTCTTCGATTTCGTATTTACTGGTTTTTTGTTTTAATTCAAAAAAGTTTTTACCATTAATATACTCAAATACGCAAATATCATAGTGATTATTTTCATAATCTAAAGATAATGAGATGTCTCCATCAACAAGCAAAGGTTTTGGTGCATTAATATTACTATTTGCAACAACTCTAATTCGATTTAGATAATTATTTATATCTTCATTAGTTCTAAATTTATTAAAAATTTTAACACAATATTTACCTTTTGAAGTGGTTAAGTAATAATTATAATCCTCATAACCAATAGTAATTAATTCATTTGAAACAAAATTCCCCAAATTATATTTATTACATATTTGTTCTGATATATTTTTCAAATCTGTATTTAATCCTATTCTTTTATTAAAATCTTGTAGTTCAAAAGTATTCATTTTATTGCCTCTCTTTCAAAAGTTTTTATCTAATATAATTATATCATTAAATCATAATTTATCATATATTTTGGTCATTAAAAAATTTAATATGTTAATTAATATACTTATACACCGTCAAATATCTAACTCAAAACTTATAGTGTTTACAATAGTTCACAAAGATTTTATAAAACATTTTTGGCATATAACATTCAATATTTTATCCTTATTGACTTAAAACAAATGAGTGATACAATAAGGTAGAATATGAAATAATTAGGTGTAGACGCATCTATTAAAAGTACTAATTACACGAAAAGATTAGTATCTTTTTTCATATTCAACCAATTCCCCAATATTAGGATTTTATGGCTGTAAGTTAGGCAATAAATAATGAAAAAAATAACTTGATTTTAGCCGAAAATAGCATTTTTTACTATCTAAAAAGTGTGTACGATTGTTATACACCCCTTATTTTATAAGGAACAAAAGTTAACGGTTGTATAACAAATCTTTCAAATGTAAACACTTATATTTTTACTAAACCCTTATGAAATAAGGGAAAACTCACTACTGGTGAGTTGTTTGTAAACAGGTTTATCCTGCTTTATATAGAGTATTAAATTATGGTCAAAGATTTTAAAAAAACACTTGTTTTAATGGTCGAAGTTATGGCCGTAAATTATATTATTTTTAATAATTTTATGGCCAATAGTTTTATTAGATTTATAGCTATATCACTAGCTATTTTTTTATGGGCTGTATTAAAAAATAAAGTGCGTTATAATTTTTAAAGAAGTTTAAAGAAAGTTGGTGCTTAACTATGAAATGAATTGTTTAAGAATTTAAAGGGGGTAATAAAATTATGATGAAAGAAAGTGATAAACATTATGAATATTTAAGAGCTTATATAGCTGAACTTGCTATGTTAGAATTTATAAAAGATAATAACTTAATTAATGATATTGAATACAAAAAGATTAAAAATAAAATTGAAAATGAATATGCAAAACGTAATAAATTAAACAATTCTAATTATAGTTTTGCATAATAAAAATATTATTTGAAATATGCTATTATTCAACAATTAGGAAAGGAATAAATGAATAATAACAATGTAGAAATAATAAAACCAACTTTAAAAACTATATGTATAAAACAAAATAGAGAAATAAAATTAATACGTGCTTGTGCTTATTGTAGAGTTTCGACTGATAACGAAGATCAAAAAACAAGTTATAAATCTCAACGAATACATTATAAAAATATGATTGAAGAAAATCCAAATTATGAGTTCGTAGGAATATATGCAGATGAAGGTATAACTGGTACACAAACTAAAAAAAGAGAACAATTTAATCAAATGATGAATGACACTATTAATGGAAAAATAGATTTAATAATTGCAAAATCTATTTCAAGATTTGCAAGAAATACTGTTGATACTTTAAATTGTGTAAGACTACTTAGAGAACATAAAGTTGATGTATTTTTCGAAAAAGAAAATATCCATACACTAGGTTTATCTAATGAATTGTTTTTAACTTTATATAGTGCATTTGCTCAAGCTGAGAGTGAATCTATATCAGAAAATGTTAAAGCCGGTGTTAGAATGAAAATGAAACGTGGTTGTATGGTTGGTAAATATGCACCATTTGGTTATTTATATGATAAAGAAAAAGATATAATATACCCAGATGAAAGCAAAAAAGATATTATTATCTATATCTTTGAAGAATACTCTAAAGGAATTGGTTTTAGAACTATTACACTTAATTTAAATGAACTTGGAATACCTAGTCCAACCGGTAGAAAATGGTGCCATGCATCGGTAAGAAGAATAATAACAAACGAAAAATATGTTGGCGATTTAAGAAGTGGTAAATATTATTCTGATAATGTAATATCTCATAAAAGAAAAGTTAATTATGGCGAGAAAGAACAATATTTTACCTCTAATCATCACGAGGCTATTGTATCTCGTGAGTTATGGAATAAGTGTCAAGAAATATTAGAAAAAAGAAGTAAGATAGTTAAACATGATGGCAATAGAGATAAATTCAGTAGAAAGTATCCGTTTAGTAGTAAAATCTATTGTGGTATATGTGGAGAAAGATTTATAAGACGTTCATATAAAATTAGAAGTAATAATAAAGAAATAGCTTATTGGGTTTGCAGAAGTCATAGAAATCAAATTGAGTGTTCTAATTTACTTCATTATAAACAAGAAGAATTAGAAGATATATTTATTAAAGTTTATAATGAATTGTTTGAAAATAAAGATAAATATATTAATACTTTTATTAAGAAAATTGATGAAGTAATTAATGAAAATAACAACTTCAATTCGGATAAAATAAAAGAGGATATTTTAAATCTTCAAAATAGATTATCTAATTTAATTGACTTAAAATTAGATAATAAAATATCACAAGAAATACTAAATAATAAAGAAATAGAAATAACTAATAAAATTAAAGAGTTAGAAAATAAACTTGCTGATAATAAAGATTTAGAATTATCTCGTAAAGAAAAGTTAGAACAAATAAATAATATTACAAAGATTTTAAAACAATATAAAGGATTAACTAAATTTAATGAAGATATATTTAATAATTTAGTAGATAGAATTATTATTGGCGAAAAGTTAGATAATGGCAAAGAAGATTTATATAAAATAAAATTCATTCTTAAAACTGGCGAAATGATTAAAGACAATCTACCAAATAGCAAATTAAAAATTGGTAGTGATATGGGACATTATGGTTTTAGTATAAATAAGCAATCACTTGAAATAAAAGAAGATAATGTGTCTGCCTATGTATTACGTAAGAACTCTTACATAAACTCCACATCTCATAATTTTCCTCCTTTCCTCAAATTTTGAGAAATATTAAATACCTCTCATATGTTTCCTCACTTAAATGCAAAAAGTGTACCCTAAATTTAAAAATTTCTTAAAAAGTTTTAATTTCTTTCAAATTATACTTTTCTTTACGCTCTTTAATGTAGAATAGTTTATTACTAATTTCATTTACTTTATATTCAAATATAGTAATAGTAATGGGATATATAATTAGATACTCAGTTGGTTCAATAAACTGCAAATTAGTATTTAGAAGAACTTTAACTTTTCCTTTTTTAGTTTTATAAGTAAATTCTTTAATAAGTTCTAGTAGTTTAGGATTAGGTTTGAGTTCTTGGGTAATTTTAAATTCAAGCATAAAAAATGTCCTCCTTCCTAGAAAGAGAACATTATCTTTATATTTGGTAGAACAAGCCTTCAAGCCTGACTACGGACAAAATAAAAACTTACGAACTTTAATTAGTCCGTAAGTTGTCTTCAAATGGAGCGATAACTTTACTTATATTCGAAAAATTATACTCTCAAAGTTGTAACGATTAAATCAACTAAATAAATTATATATTATTTTAATAATAAAATCAATAGAAAAAAGCATAAAATGTATTGACTTTTTATAAAAATGGTATAAAATATAACAAAAGCGAAAAAAATATTTTAAAAAATGGTATCATTTAGTTCGTTTTATGATATAATACTATTGAAAGGATGATTATTATGATAAGATATGTTAAACTAGTTAATTATAAGTCACTTGTTAATCTATATGTTGACTTTATGAAAACTAAAACAAAACCTAAAAATCTAGTACTTATTTATGGTGAGAATGGAATAGGAAAATCAAATTTTGCAAATTCATTTTACACACTTAATGAGACAATGAGAACTATGTCTTCTATTGAAATGTTTAAAAAGATAATTGAAAAATCAGAAGCTAAACCTAATCAATATAAAAATTTTATTGAAAAACATATAAAAGATAGATTTAAAGATGTCAAAATGATTATAAATGATTGTAAAACTATTGATTCAAACGGTAACATGCTAATGGAATATGGTTTTATTTGCAATAAAAAAAATGGTATTTATCATATTGAGATGAATAATGAAGAAATTGTATCTGAAAAACTAGAATATGTTATTAATAAAAATCAAACTTATTTTTTTGATATAGATAAAAATAATGTTAAAATTAATGCAAGCATTTTTACTGATAAAAATTATTATAATGAATTCCTCGAATTAATTGATAAATATTGGGGCAAGCATTCTTTTCTTTCTATTTTGTCTTATGAGATTGAAGATAAGAAAAGAGAATATATGAATAAAAAAATTTCAAAAAGTTTGCATGATGTATTATTATATTTGAAAATGATGTGCACAAAAATTAAAGGTGGTAATCATAGCGAATTTGGCATCATAGGAACTCAACATATTTTAATGGATGATTTAGAAGAAGGCAAAATATCTATAAAATATGAAAAAGAACTTGATAAAAATGAGTATTTAATTAATGAAATATTTACTACTTTGTATACTGATATAAAAAATGTTTACTATAAAAGAACTATTGAGGACAATTATATAAAATATAAACTTTTTAGTAAGAAAATGATATATGGAAAAATAATGGATGTAGATTTTTCTCTTGAATCTACAGGAACGCAAAATATTTTAACATTAGTACCTTATCTAATATCTGCGTGTGAAGGTCAGACAGTAATAATTGATGAGTTGGATACTGGAATACATGATTTACTAGTAAAAAACTTGTTAGAATGTATTGCGAGATATGTTAAAGGTCAACTAATTATTACTACACACAATACAATGCTAATAGATTCATCAATACCATCTGAAAATATTTATATTTTTAATGCAAATAGTAAAGCTGAAAAAGAACTAATTGCAATAACTGACTTCGAAGGAAGAATTCATAAAAATAATAGTCCGAGAAAAAGATATCTTAATGGAGTATATGGTGGAATACCTATGTTTACTGATATAGATTTTGAGGAATTAATAGAAAATTTAAAATAAAGGATAAATGATTAATGAAGTCGTTAAATTATACAAAAGCAGTTGTAATTGTTCATGGCAAGTCTGAAAAACAAATTTGTCAATATATAAAAAATAAACTTAGATTAAAAATGGAAATATATAGTGATAAAAATGGTGAAAAAGCAATACAAATAACTAGTTTAAAAAATACACTTAATAATAAGATTTTTAAATCATTTAAGAATTTTATTAAAACATATGAAGATATTAAATTAACTAATGACGAAAAAAATATAGACGATGAATTTAAAATATTCATTATTATGGATACTGATGATTGCACTGAAAAACAAAAAAAAGATTTTATTAATAAGGAAATATTTAAGGAACATTGGGCATATAAATATATTGTGCCTATATATAACATTCCAGAACTTGAATCAGTTTTAGAAATGGCAAAAATTCCGTTTACAAAAACAGGAGATAAAAGAAAAAAAGAATATATTAAATTATTTCCAACTGATCCAAGATATGAGAAAACTGATGAAATTCAGATTAAAGAATTACTAAATACTTTAAAAAAACAAAATAATACTAATTTAAATGAGTTTTTAGATTTTTGTCTAAAATCATCTAATTAATATACTTACAATACTTGATACTTTTACCTCAATAATGACATTAATATTGCCTATTTGGATTTCAATAATTTTATTGTTAATAGTTGTTATAATTAAGTTAATGAATCAAATGGAGGAAAATATTATAAAAAATAATAGTGGTGTAAAAAACTGCGGTGTATGTAGGCAACCAAATTATTTATTATTGATGGTGTATTAAGTTTGTATAGATGCGCAGTTTGAGGTGCAAATCCTCAGCCTACACCTAATATTTGTTAAATAATAAAATATATGATATAATTTTAGTAGGAGGTAGATATTTATGGATAATAAGTCGTCAGGAAGAGTAATGTTAGAAAGAGCAATAGAATCTGGAAAAGGAACTTTAAGATTATTTAGTGCATTTATTGAAGAAACTGTTTTAAAAGGGAAATCAATTAGTAAAATAGCAAATAGTACATATTTAGTTGCATTAAGTGAGTTAGCAAAGTCATATGCAAGTTTTGATTCTACAAGTGCTATAAATCAATTAGATAATTTCTTTGCTTTAGTTACAACTGTTTCAAGAGTTCAAAGCGGTATGCTTATGGAAGGAATAATTGATAAAGAATATAATTATACATATGGTCAAACTATTATAGAAAATTCAAAACCAATGAATAATTATCCTGGTGCAGTAGAAGATCATAATCAACAACTTTTAAGATTAAACCAACAACATGAAATAGATTTAGCATCATGTAAAAAGCAAATATATCCTGAATCATTGTTGAAATCAAAACGTGAGGCACCATTTGTTGCTAAAGATGGAGCAGAATATCCAACCATATTAGATTATGTAGCATATGTAACTAAATTACAAGAAGAGATGGAAAAGACATCTTCTGGTCCAAAAAAATAGAAAAAGACAAAACTAGGTCATAAACTCCTAGAATTGTCTTTTTCTTTTTGTATGTCTTTATCAAAATTATTAATATTATCTTGCATAGATTTTGCTCTTTCTTTTATATCTTTACAATATTTGTCATACTTACGAAGTTTTTTAATTTTAGGTTGAATATCATTTATTTCAGCAAGTATTTTAGATTTATCTTCTTCATTTTTAACTTTATGATATTTTTTCCAAAGGCTTTCTCTTTTATCCATAAAAATTTTATATTCCTCATAATTGATTTTAGAAAAATGATTTAAGTCTTCTTCTGTTTCAATGTTATTCTTTTTCATAAATACTATTTGATTTGAATATTCATCTAATTTTGTAATTTCTTTTCTAATTGAGTATGGTAGATATTGTTTAGGATGCTTCTTTGGAAATACGCCTAATAAATAACAATAGTATAAGTATAAGCCATAAATACCTTTATGCGATTTATTAGTCTTTAAGTATTCTTCAAAAATAGACTTTTGAGGTATAGGCTTAAATACAATTTGTCTTGATAAATATAATCTTTTGCTAATACCATCTTTAGAATATTCTTTACCAAATGCTTTTTCTATTCTAACCTTATCCTCATTATCTTTATAAATAGTTATAGTGTCATTTTTAGAGTATATTTTGTATCCTAACTCTCTCATTCTTTGAACAACTTGTTTAAGTGTTACTGAATAGCTAATAACATTATCTAAATCTTCTTTTAATATTCTATAATAGTCATCACTTAATACTTTATTCTTGTAGGTGTTTTTGTAGCCTATATCTTCATCTAAAGTTGATAATCCATATTCAACACATAATGAGTCTGATATATGTCTTAACTTAGCTAGATTAGTCCTATTGTTGTTATACTTTTTACCAGTTTTAAATGAAACAGAATTCACTATGAAATGATTATGAATATGATTAGTGTTTTGATGTGTTGCTACAACCACTTCAAAGTCCTTAAACATTTCTTCTGCAAACTTTACTCCAATCTCATGAGCAATATCAGAAGTAACTTCTCCTTCTTTAAAAGATTGATAACTATGAAACGCTAATATCCCATTTGTTTTTCCATATTCTTCTTTTGTAAAAAGCATATCTTCATAAGGATTTCTTTCAGAGCAGTTTATTGAACTAACATAACATACTTTTTCGTTTTTATAATTGTTTTCTGTATTCTCAATTTCAAGATAACTATATAAGTTTTTTCCATAATCTTTATTGATGGTTTTTTCGGGATTAATGATATAATTTATTGACTGTTTTAAATTATTTTTAATACTCCAAATAGAAGTAGTCGCCATAATTAAGGTTTAGCCTTTCTATATAGTGGATTTTTGGGGTGGGAGTAAAAATCCGTTGCTTGCTTATAGAAAGAATCAATCATAGATTAACTCTTTTAAAATAATTTCTTCAGTCATATTTCTATAATTATTCATCAATTTAACCCATTCAATTTGATTATTATCTTTACTTTTTTCAGATAGTTTGTCGTCATTTTCAATATAGTTACTCATTAAAATATTGTATCTTTTAGAGCATTCAATACTGACCGAAAGAAGATGATTTGTTAATTCATTTTTCATCAGTAATGACACATATAATCCTTTTTTATGATTTTTAATATAATCTAATCTTAAATATCCATACTTATTAAGTTGTTTATAATTCTGTTTTTTAATTGTTAAATTTGGCAATAAATAGTCACCAATTTTTGTATATTCAATATTCATAATTTTATTATTTCCTTTCTAATTTTCTAATAATTTATTAGTTTTATAACTTATAATTCCGTATTTATCTTTAATATCTTCTCTTAATATTGGAAAATCATTTGAATTGGTAAGTGCTACAAATCTAATAATTTTTTCATCAATTTTAGGTTGATATTCTAATATTATTTCATTAGTTTCATCATCAATTTTTTTGTACATTTCATAAAAAGAAGTTTCAAAATATTCATTCATTTTATTTAAATATTTGTTTAATTCATCTTTTGACATTCGACTACCTTTAATTATTTCTTCATTATTATTAATCATAACGGGAACAGCTACATCAAATATTCCAGCATCATAAAATCTTATTAACTCTTTAATAAATCCATTTTTAAAATTAATTTTCTCAAGAATTAAATTTCCTTTATCATCCTTTTTAATTTCAATAGTATCAATAAATTTAGAAATAAATTCTTGTTTTTCTGACTTATCCATATCATTCCATTTTGATTTCAATAATGAATTTAAAGTATCAAATCTTATCATTTTTTCTCTTTCTAAATCTCTTTCAGCAAGTAATTCGTGAGGTGAGTAATTAAAAGTTTCTAAATTAATTAATTCTAGTTTTTTACCTTCTAACTTGGCAAGTTTATCTTCAATTAGTTTATAATCTTCTTTAAAATCATCCATTTCTACAATACCTTTAATGTAGGCTTGTTTAATTCTTTCTCTTTGTTTTTCTAAACTTCTAATTTCTTTATCAATAGAATTTGTATCAATTTTACTATTCTTATCTTCTAGAATAGGTAAGAAAAATTTTTTGACAGCCATATCATATTCTAATAAATCGTAAATAAAATTCTTCAGTAATTTTTCTACATGGCTCTCGTTAAAGTTAATATGACAATGCTCACAAGTATAATACATATATTTTCTTTTAGTACCGCCAGAACCTTTACATTTCATTATCCTTCCACAATCTGGGCATTTAAGCCTTTGGAAAAAAGTATAAATTCTATCTCTAGTATAAGTTCTTTGATTTCTTTCTTTTTGTCTTTGGCATTCTTCCCATTTGGCACGAGATATAATGGGTTCTACAACATTCATATAAACTATTGGTTCTAAGTTTTCTTGTTTGCCAATTCGTTTATATTGTTCATAATCACCCATATAAATTTTATTATCTATAATCTTTTGAATAGTAGTATCTCTCCATTTCTTTTTAGGATAAATATCATTTTCTTTAAAGTAATTAGCAATTTGCTGAAAACTTTTACCCTCTAAATACATATCAAATATTTTTTCTACATAGGGACGAGTAGCATTATCAATAATCATTGTTTTATCATCAGCACTCTTATAACCAAATGGTCTTTGACCTGGAATATGTCCTGATTTAATTGCACCATTTAATCCAAATTTTGTTCTTTCTGATACAATTTCTATTTCTAACTGTGATAAAACTGTAAGCATTCTTACAAAGAATCTTCCATTAGCAGTAGAAGTATTAACATCATCTCTATCACATAGTAGAAAGCAATTATATTGTTCTAAAACTGATATTAGTTCTTCCAAATCACGAACCGAACGGGTAATTCTATCTAGTTTATAAGCAACAATATAATTTATTTTTCCTTCTTTCATATCTTGTAGCATTGCTTGAAATTGAGGTCTATGTTCCATATCCTTAGCAGATATTCCAGCGTCTTTATAGACCTTATAAACTTCTAAATCTTTAAAATTACATAATTGAAGCAATTTTTCTTCCTGTTCTCCTAAACTAAATCCTTCTCTTGCTTGATCTTCTGTTGATACACGAATATAAACTCCTGCTGTTTTCCTTTCATTATCCATAATTATCATTCTCCTTTCTTTTTAGGGTAGTGAAAGGCACCAAAAAAGGTGTCACATAACAAGGACACCTCTAGATTTTATTGATTATTTGTACGACAAAAACAACCAATATTATGGGAGTATCTAAACTCTCAAATCAATTTAATGCCTTGCTATGTATTCTGATAATTCAGATAATGGAACTTTATTTTGTAAGTTTCCTAAATAAAAATATTTTTGTTCATTAAAGAACAAGTATAACTGGTTATTTATTATAACCTTATGAGGTTCAACATACGCTAGATTAGTATGTTCAACAATTCGTAAGCAACCTTCGTAGATTTTATATTTCTGCTTACTAAATTTGCAAGACCAATCGATTTTGGTTTTGAGTTCATCACTCATATTGATTTTCTTCTTAATTATTTTAATCATATCACATCACACCTTTCTTTGCAATAACGCACAAAAAAATCAACTATTTCTAGTTGACTTAATCATTAACGTCACATTGGTGCGACGATTTTATCTTATGGAGCGGACGATGGGAATCGGACCCACGTAGTTAGCTTGGAAGGCTAAGGTTCTACCATTAAACTACGTCCGCATCAAGTAGACATTTAAAATTATAACATATATAAAATAGATGTCAATACTAAATTTTAAAAAATAACAAAAAAATTTGTTAAAAAGGTATATGTAAAATGTATTATCAAATTCTACCTACAAAGATAGTTTATCCCAAAATTCCATCAAATATACCGATTGATAAAATAGACATAATAATACCAGCCATTAATACACCAATACAAGCAGCCAAGAAAGATTTCTTTTTATCCATTTCAAGCATTGCAGCAATAAGACATCCTGTCCAAGCACCAGTTCCAGGTAATGGTATACCAACAAAAAGAACTAATCCCCAAAAACCATACTTTTCAATTTGTCCCTTTTTCTGTTCTACCTTTTTATCAAGCCAAAGTACAAATTTTTTGAAACGACCTACATTACTTGTACGCATCTTATCTATAATAGATTTAATTAACCAAAGTATAAAAGGAACAGGTAATATATTTCCGATATAACAAATTATAAAAGACACGACCGGATTCAAGCCAAGTGCTCTAGCTGCCAGTATTCCTCCACGAAGTTCCAAAATAGGTGCCATAGAAAGTAAAAATGCAATCAACTCTCTTCCAAAAGGAATTGCCTTAATACCTCCCAAAACTCCTAATAAAAACGTTACTAATTTTTCTGTCATAATTATCCTCCACTAATTCTATTCAATTATATTAAATAAATGCACAGTCATGTTGAAAAAAACATAACTGAAATTATCCTAATATTCCTATTTAATATAATATCATACGCAGATTAGTTTGTACATACCATTAATAATTTCACTCACGCTATATATAAATTCCATTGTTTCATGCCGTTTCATTGTATATAAAAAAAATAAAACAATATAATTTTATAGGTGATACTATATGGATCAATACGTTTTAAACTTAATAAATAATTATGGTTACTTCGGAATGTTTTTTGGAATGGTATTAGAAGCAGTAATTATAATAATACCAAGCGAACTCATATTAGCAACAGGTGGAATACTAGCAGGGCAGGGAATCTTTACATTCTTTGGTGCTTTTTTAACCGGCCTTTTAGGAAGCGTTTTTTGTGCAATTGTAATATATGGAATGGGTTATTATGGCGGAAAAGGATTCGCAAAAAAATATGGAAAATATTTCTTTATGAAAGAAGAGGATTTAGATAAAACAGACACATGGTTTGAAAAATATGGATTACTAGCCGCATGCATCGGCCGAAACATCCCAATAATAAGAACATTAATTTCTCTACCAGTAGGAGTAACAAGACTTTCTTTTAAAAAATTTTTGCTTTACACAACATTAGGAAGTATTCCATGGACATTTGTATTTGTATACTTTGGCTTTTCCCTAGGAAAAAACTGGACAATATTAACTAAAATAACTTCAAGAATGAAAGTTCCAATAAGAATACTGTTAATAATATTTGTAATAAGTTTCATATATGTAAAAGTAAAAAAAATAATAAAAAAAAGAAAATCCTAGTCAATATAGAATTTTCCACTTAAATAACACTCGATAGTTTTTTTACTTGCAGAAAATATATTAGTTGGAATTCTATCCTTATCAAACCATTTCCAAGCAACGATTTCACCCGGCTCCATAACCTTTGCCTCACCAACAAAATCTCTTGATAGCATTCCAACAGAAACATAATGTGCAAATTGATTCATATCAGTTTGAACGCAAAAAACCTCTAAACTTCCAACATCAATATCAGCCTCTTCCTTTACTTCACGCCTACCAGCTTCATAAAAAGTTTCACCATATTCAATGTTACCACCAGGGAGGCTCCAAGAACCTTCTTCATGCATTTCACTATCCGCAGTCAATGAATTATCACTTCGCTTACCCATAAGTATTTGATTTTTATCATTTATTAATATAACGCCACAACCAGCGCCAATAACTCTGTCTTTACCCATCATAAATCCTCCATAAGAAGATTATAATATTATTACTATTTTTTATCAACGCTTATATTATATAAACTAGGACCCTTTACAACCCGACCCTTAATATCAAACCTAGAACCATGACAAGGACAATCCCAGGTTTTATCAATACTATTAAAAACCAACCCACATCCTAAATGTGGACAAGTACTTTTAACAATGAATTCATTACCATTATCATCAGTGTAAATTCCATACTGAACTCCATCGATCTCCTTTATCATAGATTCCTTATAAAATGAGGGCTTTTTATTTATTTTTGACAAAATATAATGGTATCCATTTGACAGATTATAACTTAAATAGCTTGTCAGTTTGTTTACATTAAACTCTCTATTTGGATCAAAAAGAGTGGAATAGTTATTTTCTTTTTGCATAATTAAATCACTTATTATTTTTCCTGCAATAGTGCCATTTGTCATACCCCATGAATTGTACCCTGTACCTATCAAAAGATTGGGGTTATCTTTTTCCAAGTATCCAATTAGTGGAAGATGATCACTAGTTTCAATATCATAATTAAACCAATAATACTTAATATTTTCACTAAGTTGAGTCTTCATTACCCAAAATAAATTATCAAAGTTTTTCTCATTATCCATATTACTACCCAAATCTCTTTCTTCTCCAGCATATATAATGTAATCCTTATAATCAGTGTGATATCTTAACGAATATATATTATCATCCTCACTAATTGAGTTAAATCTTCTATTTTTATCAATAGTTGCTGCACAAAGATATCCTTTTTTAATTTTAGTTTTAAATGGGAAAAAAAATGGTTTTAAAAAGAAAGGATAGAAACAGGCAAGAACAACTTTTTTAGTTGTAATTTTATATTTATCCGTAAAAGCAATATAACCATCATCAGTACGTTCTAATTTAACAATTTTAGTTTTCTCATATATTTTAATATTATTATCCTTAATAATTTCTTTAAGCCCCATCATATATTTTACAGGATTAAAAACCGCAGTATCATTAACTTTAATCGCATTAATACACGGAAACTTAATAGGTAAGCTATTAAATATCTTATATTTTAAATTATTATAATCTAATAACTTAACAATAGCCTCAATTCTACTAAATTCACCCTTTTTATTAGTAAAAACAAAAGAATTATTACTTTCAAAATCACATTTAATGTTGTTCTCAATAATTATATCCTTAATAAGTTCAATTGCATCTACTTGAGAAGATAAATATTTTGACGCCGTATCAATATCATATATATCAGAAATTTTTTCATATATTGATCCCTGCAGATATGTCAACTTCCCAGTGGAATTAGAACTCTGACCATAACAAGTTCTAGATGAATCAACCAAAGTAACATCATATCCAGAATCCTTCAAAAAATATGCAGAAGAAAGCCCAGTTATTCCACCCCCAATTATTAAGATGTCAGTCTTAATATCATTTTTAAGTGTATTACACTTTTTATTCCTTATGCCTTTTAACCAAATACTTTTATTTATCATTTCCTTCACCATTACATAATGTTAAATAATTATAAAAAATAAACTAAAAATAATAAAATTATAAAAAATGGTTGATTTTTAATAGAATTTACTTTTTAAATTATTTACTTTTTATTGAATTTTTTAGAAAATGTGGTATAATGTAGAAAGTTTGTTTAAGGAAGTGTACGTTATGAAGAAAAGAAATATCGCAATTATTGCCCATGTTGACCATGGTAAAACTACATTAGTTGATGAAATATTAAAATCAAGTGGAACATTTAGAGAAAATGAAGATGTAAGTAATATCTCAATGGATTCAAACCAACTAGAAAAAGAAAGAGGTATCACTATATTAGCTAAAACTACCGCTATAGATTACAATGGTTATAGAATTAATATATTAGATACTCCAGGACATGCTGACTTTGGTGGTGAAGTAGAGCGTATCATGAATATGGTTGATGGAGTATTACTAGTTGTAGATGCTTATGAGGGAACAATGCCTCAAACTAGATTCGTATTAAAAAAAGCATTAGAAGCACATGTTAAACCAATAGTAGTAGTTAATAAAGTAGATAAACCAAGTGCAAGATGCTTAGAGGTTGTTGATGAAGTACTAGATTTATTTATAGAATTAGGAGCTGAAGAAGATTGGTTAGACTTTAAAGTTGTTTACGCATCAGCACTAAATGGTACATCAAGCCTAGATCCAGATATTTCCACTCAAACAAAGGGCTTTAAAGAATTATTAGACTTAATAATAGATGAAATTCCAGCACCTAGTGGAGATCCTAATGCACCGCTTCAATTCCAACCAGCATTATTAGATTACAATGAATATGTAGGCAGAATTGGTGTAGGACGTGTACACAATGGTAAAATAAAAGTAGGTCAAATGGTAGATTGTATAAGACTAGATGGCTCTGTAAAACAATTTAGAGTACAAAAATTGTTTGGTTACCTTGGCCTTAAGAGAATAGAAATAGAAGAAGCAGAAGCAGGAGATATTTGCGCAGTCGCAGGACTTAGTGATATATCAGTAGGTGAAACACTATGCGATCCAAATAAAAGAGAACCACTTCCAGTATTACACGTAGATGAACCTACTTTGCAAATGACAATAGGAGTTAATACATCTCCATTTGTAGGAAAAGATGGTAAACTTCTAACTGCAAGAAAGATAGAAGAAAGACTTAACAAAGAGTTACAAAAAGATGTTAGTTTAAGAGTAGAACCAAATGATAGCGAATCGTGGATTGTATCAGGCCGTGGAGAACTTCACTTATCTATATTAATTGAAAATATGCGTCGTGAAGGATTTGAGCTTCAAGTAAGTAAACCAGCAGTAATTATAAAAGAAATAGATGGCGTTAAAATGGAACCATATGAGGAACTTCAAATTGAATGTCCTGATGATACAGTAGGTAGTGTTATTGAACAACTAGGAACACGTGGAGCTATAATGGAATCAATGTCTAACCTAAATGGACAAACAAGACTTATATATACAATTCCATCACGTGGATTAATTGGATTTACAACTAACTTCATGACTTTAACTAAAGGATACGGAATTATAAACCATTCATTTAAAGAATATAGACCTATGGCAACTGTTGATGTTGGTGAACGTCCGCTAGGAGTTCTAGTATCAATGGAAAATGGTAAAGCAACTGCTTATGCATTAGGTGGACTAGAAGACCGTGGAGTTATGTTTATAGAACCAGGTGTAGAAGTATATGAAGGTATGATAGTTGGTGAACATACAAGAGGAAACGACCTTGCGGTAAATGTTGTTAAAGGTAAAAACCTTACAAATGTAAGAGCATCTGGTTCAGATCATACAGTTGTATTAAAAAGACCTAGACCAATCACACTTGAATATGCACTCGACTATATAAATAGTGATGAATTAGTAGAAGTTACACCACACAATATAAGACTTCGTAAAAGAATTTTAGCATATGTTGAAAGAAAGAAATTTGATGCAAAAAACTAATTTCTTTTTTTCTTGCATTGATGTATAATTAATCTAGGAGTGATAAAATGGAAAAGAAAAACATAGAAGAAGAAAAACAAATACCTTTAAAAAACTATATATATGTAATAGTTATGTTTATACTAGTAATACTTGCAGTTCTAGGATTGAGTACTTGGTATAGAAATTATAAAAAATATGAGTTTAGTACACCAGTAATAAGCGGCAAAGTTCAAGAAATTAGTAAAAATGAATTCAAAGAATATGTAAATAGTCATGATAATTTCTATTTATATATAGGTACAGCAGATAATAAAGCATGTCGTGATCTAGAGATGAATCTAGTTGATTTGCTTAATAAATATAATGTGAAAAATGATACAGTATACTTAAATGCAAGCAACGCAAGTAAAGATGAGATAACAGAATTATTAAAAGAATATGGTTATAATGGTAAAAAAATAACTTATCCAGCATTCTTAGTAGTAAAAGATAATTACGTAATCGCATATCAAATGAAAGATGCTAATAGCTTAACAATTAGAGATATAGAAAAATTAATACAAGCAAGCGGAGTAGTAAAGTAAAATGATAAATATAGTTTTATATGAACCAGAAATACCAACCAATACTGGTAATATTATGCGTACTTGCGTCGCAACTAACACAAGACTTCATTTAATTGAACCTCTTGGATTTTCGCTGGATGAGAAAAGTGTAAAGAGAAGTGGAGTAAACTATATTGATAAATTAGAGTATTATGTATATAAGAACTGGGAAGACTTTACTTCAAAAAATAATGGGGAGTATTACTTCTTTACAAGATATGGTCATAAGCCTCATTCCTCATTCAATTATAGTGATACTTCAAAAGATATATATTTAATATTTGGCAAAGAATCAACTGGTATTCCAAAAGAAATATTAAGACCCAATATAGATAGATGCATGAGAATACCTATGACTAAAAATGTACGTGCTCTAAACTTATCAAATTGTTGTGCAATAGTAGTCTATGAAGTGCTAAGACAAAGAAATTATGAAGGATTATTGTTTGATGAGCCTCATAAAGATAAAGATTTTATAAATTTAGATTAAAATATAAAAAAAGTGCTTGACAATAAAATAACTATAGTGATATTATTAATTCACTGAGTTATTTATGGGGCATTAGCTCAGCTGGGAGAGCGCCACGTTTGCACCGTGGAGGTCAGCGGTTCGATCCCGCTATGCTCCACCATAATGTAATTAACCTTGATTTATCAAGGTTTTTATTTGTAAAAAATAATGTTTTATTTAACCAATACTATTGAGTATTGGTTATTTTTAGTTTATATAATTTTTTTGAGGATTGTATAATTGAGTTAATAAATCTTTTTTTCCTTTAAAAAAGTTGACATAAAGTTAAAAAAAATTTATACTTAAATAGTATTAAGATATTAAAATAAGGAGTGAGTATAAAGTGAGAAAAGCAAAATTTAAATTTTCGGAAGTAAATGAAGAAACACCAGAAGAGAAAAAAGAAAAGAAATGGGAAATAATAGGAGTTACAGTTACACTAGTAGTACTTGTAATAGCAATTCTTTATGTTTGGGTAATTAAACCTAAAAAGGATTTACAAGCAAAAGATCAACAGGCATTATTAACTCCATCAATATTCTTTACAGATACAATTAATGGAGATAGGGTGTATATAAATGGTAAAATTGTATATTTTGGTAATAAAGATTTTTATTATGTTACCAAAGTTTATCAAAATGGTAAAAACACAAAAACATACCCTTGTGTATCTATAAATTGTAAGACATGTAATCCAGCAACATATAATTTTACACAAACAAAAGCACCAACATATTATGAAATAACAACATATAAAGACAACAAATGTAAAAACAAATCAAGAACATTTAGAACAAAAACTTATCAAAAAACAAATTCAAGTTCAGGGACTTCTCCAAGTAGCCCAAAAGCAGCACTAACAATAACACAACCATCACAAACAACATATACAAAAGATAAATCAGTAGCTGATATTTATTTTAAACATAATCAAAATAAAACAATGTATTATACATTTATGGCATTTAATAATGGCAGTCAAGGGTATACAGATACTTGTCATACAATTGCCAAAGGAGAATCTAAACACTATACCCTTGAGGTTAAACAAACTTCTCCTAAAAGATATGCGATTATAAAATTGTATAGTGATAATAAGTGCAGTAAACTTGTTGATTCAAAACAAACTAAAACATTTACGTATCAAGCACCAAGTAAAGTATATAATAATAATGGGTTTATAATGTTAAAAAGCTATAATTGGAATATTATTCATGACCATTTTGTTGCACAAAAGAGTGGATCAAGTAATTGTATGGATCTAGCATTATCATATGCAGTTACAATGTTAAGAATAGGAAATGGATATTCAAGCAATAATTTAGGAAGTGGCCCTAAAAATCCATATTGTAGGAACTATAAATCTTATGGAGCAACAGAAAATCTCCTATTAAATGCAAAAACAAACAAAAAACCAAGAGATACACATGATTTATATGAAAAAATAATTCAAGAAATAAATGCAGGTAGACCATCAGTTGTTTATATTAATGGATCTCACGGACAACATTATGTAACAATAATTGGATATAGATCAGGTGTAAATGCAAGAACAATCACATGGAAAGATGTTATGGTACTAGATCCAACAGGAATGAAGAGACTTACGCTATATGAAATTACCTCAAAAGGATCATTTAGAAAATATAATGGGAAATATAGACTATTTACATGGCCGGCAAATAGCAATGGTAAATTCTGTAACGGGAAATTCTAATAATACATAAATTATTGGCAAAGCAAGTGTAAACACGCTTGCTTTTAGTTTACATAAAAATAAGAAAATGATATTATAAAATTGAAGGTGATAATATGAATGATAAAAACAAAAATGAAGTAATTAAGTGGTCTACTAGAATAACAAGCTTATTTCTAAGTACAGTAACCGCAGTAACAATGGCTGGTTGTAAATTAAATAAAAATAAGAATAATAATGAAAACACAATTACAACCACTTCAATATCAATGGAGTCAGAAAACACTTCACCTATAAGTGAATCATTACCAGATACAGACACAGTTGAAATTACAAAATTAGAAGCTGAGCAAAGAAGGAAAATACAAGATGAAAAAGAATACAAAAAATTAAAACCAGAACTAGATAATGCTATAAAAAAATATCCGAGTGAGGTTCAAAAAGAATTAAAGGAACTTTTCGATACAGTGTATACAAATTATGATGATATTTATAATTTATTAAAATTCAGTAAAATACCCAAGAAGGAGGAACTGATAAACAATTTATTAATAAACCCACTAAAAAATAATATTAAAACAATTAAATTTACAAATACAGGATCAAGTAGTTATTTTGATTATGATAAGAAAGAAATTTGTATTGCAAAGGAAAATGAAAAAGTAAGAAAAAATGTACTTTTTGAAGAAATAATTCATTCAACACAAATGAATGTAATAAACAAATTAGATTCAACAACTGCTGAATATTGTAACTGGGGTGAAGGTGAGGCAAATGCATGGGCATATATGTTAACTTATCCAACTATAGAAAATGAATCCGATGTGCTTTTCTATCCTGAAAAAGGAAATGAAGATAAGATGTATACTTTCTTTGGCACAGGTAATTCATTTTACACTCTAGCAACTAGATACTATATGCAATTGTTAACGTTAGTTGGATATGATGCTGTAGAAGAATTTAAAAAGAATCCAGACTCATCAAAAATTGTAGAAATATTATCTTCCAAATATGGAATAGATGGAAAAACATATTATGATAATATGCAAAAAGTAACTGAGTCAGCTATGAATTATGAAGACTCAAAAAATATAGATTTATTGGTAAGAAATGAAGAAATCTATTTTGAATGCTTAGAAAAAGAATTATCTTGTGCAAACAGTAATGATGAAGTCTTAGAACAATTTAATTATTCTAGATATTATAATAGTCAATATGCTGGACTATATCAGACATATAAAGGTGGAAGATACGTTAGCGAAAAATATATGAGTGCTAAAGAAAACTATTTAAAAAATTTGTTTTTAAAAGTAGAAGATACAGGAGCATTGAATGGATTGGCATCTGATTCAGATGAACGATTTAAAATATTTTATGCTATAATGAATCCTGAAGTTGATATACATAATGAAGGTAAGCAACCAGTATCATTAGCAACATCTAAAATAACATATGATGGAACTTATGTAGGAATAAGCAATTCAAAATCTTCAGTAAATATTAATACTGAAACAAGAATAATTACACCTGCTAGTAAAAACACGATTGGATACAATATTTTTAGTACTCAAAGTGAACAAAAAGTAAGATAATAATTAAGGTTCTTTTTTACAAATAGATTAATATAATTTAGTGTAGAAAGGAATGAGTTAATAATTATGGAAACACTTAAAGTATCCAGCAAATCAAATCCTAATAGTGTTGCGGGAGCACTAGCTAATGTATTTAGAGAAAAAGGAACTGTAGAAATACAAGCAATAGGTGCAGGAGCTCTTAATCAAGCAATTAAAGCAATTGCTATCGCAAGAGGATTTGTTGCACCATCAGGTAAAAACTTAATATGCATACCAGCATTCTCTGATATAACAATAGAAGGAGAAGAAAGAACTGCAATAAAATTAATAGTAGAGGCAAGATAGCCTCTTTTTCTTTTAAAAAAATTGATTTTGCTAAAAATGTGTGCTATTATCTTTATAGGATAAAGAGGAGTGATACAAATGGAAAATCAAAAATTTGAAATTGAAATAGATGGAATTTTAAAAGAAGCAACAGTATTAAAAGTAGTAAATATAGATGATAGAAAGTATGTAGTTTATACAGTAGACAGTTCTATAGAAAACGCAGATGTATATGCATCTGAAGTAATAAAAGATCAAGAAGGATATGATAAATTAATAGATATTGAGGATCCTAAGATCAGACAAAATATCTTTGAAATAGTAAATATTATATTTTCGTAATAGGATGTGATAAAATGAACATTAGGGACACATTAAATGAAGAAATAGAAAAAATAAATGCCGAAAAAGAAGAATCAGAAAAGAGAATAGCCGAATTACAAGCACAGATAGAAAGCCTTAGTAAGGAATTAGAAAAGAAAAGAAGAATGACTGACATACTTAAACAAGCACTTGCAAATATAGACGCATTAGAAGAAGAAATAAAAGAAACTTCAAAAGAAGAAGAAATTGTAGAAGAAAAGCAACCTATACAAGAAGAAAAGGATTCTAAATTAAAATTTAATACAGTACAGAAAGCAAAAGCAAGGCTATGTCAATTAGGAGTTGCAGTTAAAAGTAAAATTCCTACTGCTACAGATATAAAAGAAAAATTAGCTTCTGCTGCAATAAGTGCCGGTTATATGCTTGAAACAACAAGAGACAATATAGAAAATTTTACATCCGAATTGATAGAAAGATTTACAGAAAAAAGAGAAAAGTATGAACAAAAAATAACGGAATCTAAAAAAGCCAAAGAAACCAAAAGAACTGTTGAAGAAGCCCAGTATGAAAGTGATAACATACTAAACTTTAATCCTAGACAACCAGAAGCAACAAAATCATCAAAACTGGGAATAGTATCAAAAAAAGTAATAGATACGCTAAAACTAACTAATATAGATTTAAAAATAGAAAAAGCATTCTTAGAAGCAGGCATATCAGTAAAAAATTATGTAGAAAAAACAACAGATATAATTAATAACAAAGTAGAAAAAATTAGAAGTATTCCATCTAATGCAATAGAAAAATATCAACAGTGGCAACAAGGAAGAATAGATAAAAGGACTGAATTACAAAATCAAATTAACAGTCTAAAAGGAATGAAAGCACAAGTACTTAATGCACAAGATCCTATAGCTGAACAGCTAGTTGAACAACCTGCAAAAACAATGTAATAGTAACAATAGTAAAGGCATACTTTACTATTTTTTTCATATAATAAAAGTAAGAAGTTAAAAAAATCAAACAAAGATTTGACAAAGTTCGATTTTTATGTTATAATACAGACACATTTGGAAAATAGGGGTTCCAGTAATAAAAGAATTTAGGGGGTTGAATACAAATGAAACAAGGATATATTTTTGAATACCTTAATGAGAATGATTTTAGAAAAAAAGAAAGAACAGTAAGAAAGTATAACATGCTTGCTTATAAAAAATTAACATTTGAATATTATCCAGAAATGAGAAATGGTAATTTCTTAGGAGAAGTAGTAAGTGTAAATAAAAAAGAGAAAACTAAAGACTATGAATTAAAACTTCCTACAGATGAATTATTTGCAAAAGTTCATGGTGAAATAAGACTTCATTACACTGTATATGATGACAAAAACATTATATTACTTACAAATATAACTCCAGAAGGAATATTAGATGAAGCTCATAGAGCAGAATTATCTACTTATAAAGGTGTTATGATTTCTAAATCAAATCCAGAAAAAGATATGTTTAAAATAAATTTATTAAATATGTTACAAAAATAGCCAATTATGACTATTTTTTTTTATTTAAAAATTGTATAATTATACTAGGTGATGATAGTGAAAAATAATAAAGGATTTACATTAGTAGAAACAATAGCGGTTATTATTATATTAGGAGTTGTATTGTCAATAGCAGTACCCTCTATAACAAACGTAGTAAAAAGTACAAATAAAAACAGAATGATATCAGATGCAGAAACATTTATTTCAGAAGTAAAAGAATATGTTGAAAGTGATACAATAGGGAATACTCCAAGTGACAACAAATATACATTGGAAGATATTAAAGGTAAAACCAAATTAAGTAAGTCTCCATATGGCGAGGAATATAAAAAAAATTCATATGTAGATATTACTAATTACAGTGTATGCTTAACAGATGGTGAATACAAAGCTACTACTGAGACAGAAGGAAGTATTAAAGTAGAGAAAGGAAACTGCTCAAATGGATAAAAAAGGGTTTACACTAATTGAGTTAATATTAGTAATAGGAATAATAGGAGTAATACTAGCCTTTGCAATACCAAATGTAACAACAACATTAGAAAAAAATAAAAAGGATCAAATGATCGCAGATGCAAAAGATATGGCAGAAAAAGCTAAGAACTGCCTCTTAACAAAAGGCTACGATGCTTGCCAAAGTCAAAGTCTTAATGATCTAGACACACGAAATGAAATAAAAGATTCACCTTATGGTGCTCAATATAATAGAAATGATTCAAAAGTAGTTATTAGAAAGAATGAAAAAGAAAATAAATACGAATACCATATCACATTAACAGATGGAAAAATGGAAATTAGTAAGGTTGAATTAAACGAGTTAAATGGAAATGATAAATATAATAAAATAACTGAAGTAAACTAGCACAACAAAATAATGTAAATATTGTCAATTTATTAATTGTTGCAATTGACTGAAAAACTTTTTTGTGATAGTATTAATACATAAGATAGAAAGGAAGATAGAGATGAAAAAAACAAATAAAAAAGGATTCACATTAGTTGAATTATTAGCCGTTATAGTTATATTAGGTGTATTACTAATGATTGCAGTACCAGCAGTTCAAAATGTAATTAAGTCGTCAAGAAAGAAAGCATTTGAAAGTGCTGCGAAGCTAGCAATTGAAAATGCTGAAACAATGGCATCTTCATATAATATTTCGGGTTCAGCAGGACAATGTATTGTTTTTATTAATGACCAAAACTATACACCTAAAGGGGGTACTGCTACTAACTATAAAGGAATGGAATTGGAAAGAGGAGATTTTGGAACTAACGCAATCGGGTATATTCGTATAGACACAGAAGGTAAGGGAACAATTTATATACAAAATGATGCATATGCTATTCTTGAAAAAACTCTTAAAAATTCTGCTGACCTTGGAACTACGGCTAGTAGTGGTAGTACTAAAACACAAGCAACCCCAAAAAGTGGAGAATATGCTGTTTGCCAATGGGTAGAAACAAAATAGTGATCAGGTCTAATTTAGACCTTTTTCTTTTGCCAAAATTTTGATATACTTTTATTGGTGGTAAATATGTTAATAATAGGATCTCATGTATCTTTCAATAAAGAAACACAACTACTAGGTAGTTTAAAAGAAGCTCTTGGATATGGAGAAAATACATTTATGTTTTATACAGGGGCACCACAAAATACTAATAGATGTAGTATTAATGATGGATTAACTTTAGAAGCATTAACTTTAATGAAATCAAATAATATTGATTATTCAAAAGTAATAGTACATGCTCCATATATAATAAATCTTGCTAATAGAAAAGAAGAAGATAAGTTCAATTTTTCAATAAGATTTTTGACTGAAGAGGTAGAACGCTGTGATAAGTTAGGTATTAAATACATGGTTCTTCATCCAGGGAGTCATGTTGGATGTGGAATAGATACTGGTATAGAAAACATAATAAATGGTTTAAATACTATTTTAGATAATATTTCATTTGAAGATAATAATGTGATAATACTTCTTGAAACAATGGCAGGAAAAGGTACTGAAGTAGGCAGTAACTTTAATGAAATTAAAAGAATAATAAATGGTGTCAATAATAAAAATAGAATTGGTGTATGTATGGATACATGTCATTTAAATGATGCTGGTTATGATGTTACAGATTTTGATTTATTACTTGATGAATTTGATAAAGAAGTAGGACTTTCTTATTTAAAATGTATTCACATTAATGATAGTAAGAATCCTAAAGGAGCTAGAAAAGATAGACACGAAAATATAGGATTTGGTTACATTGGTTTTGATGCCTTAATAAATATTATTTATAATAAAAGAATTGAAGATATTCCAAAAATACTTGAAACACCATGGGTAGGAGAATATCCACCATATAAAGAAGAAATAGAAATGATTAAAAATAAAGAGTTTGATCCAGAATTAAAGGAGAAACTAGAAAACATCTAAAGCGCTTAAAAAGTGCTTTTTTTTTGAACTTTTTTAGGAAAAAATAAATATATGTGTAATATTTATAATAGAAGTAATAGAAAAGGAGAAAAAAGCACGAGAGAAAACAAAATAATATTATTTGAAAATCAAGAAGTAAAATTAGAAGTAAATATGAAAGATGAAACCGTATGGTTATCACTAGAGCAAATGGCAGAGTTGTTTAGCAGGGATAGAACGGTTATTGCTAGACATATAAACAATATTTTTAAAGATAATGAATTAGATAAAAATGAGGTATGTGCAAAATTTGCACATACCACTAAACATGGTGCAATATCGGACAAAAGTCAAACCAGAGAATTAATTTATTATAATCTTGATATGATAATCAGCGTTGGTTATCGTGTAAAATCTAAAAATGGTATTATATTTAGAAAATGGGCAACAAAAGTTTTAAAAGATTATATGATTAAAGGATATGCAGTTAATCAAAAAAGATTAGAATATCTTGAAGAAACAATTAAATTAATAGATATTGCAGGAAGAATGGATGCCGAATTAAAAGGTAGTGAAGCCTGGGAAATAATTAAAGTAATAAATAACTATTCAAGTGCCCTAAGTTTACTTGACGATTATGATCATAAAAGAATAACCAAACCAATGGGTACTAAAAATGATAAACAAGTTACCTATGAAGATTGTATGAATATAATTGGTAAACTTAAATTTAATAGTGATAGCAATTTATTTGCGTTAGAAAGAAATGAAGGTTTAAAAGAGATTATAGGTACCATATATCAATCTTTTGATGGTAAAGATTTATATTCTACTATAGAGGAAAAAGCAGCTAATTTCTTATATTTAATTACAAAAAATCATACTTTTATTGATGGCAATAAAAGAATAGCTGCCACACTATTTATATATTTTCTAGAATTCTACAATATTCTTTATAATGAAAATGGACAAGTTATAGATAATAATACACTTGTTGCAATTACACTACTTATAGCGCAGTCTAATCCTAAAGAAAAGGAAATATTAATTGCTTTAGTAATGAACTTCTTAAATAATAAATAATTAATAAATTGCAATAAAAAAGATAAATCAATTCAATTTATCTTTTAAATCTGTATAAATTTTATATAAAGAATCAAACACTTGAGGTCTTAATTTTTCTTTTAATTCTAGAATTAAATCATTAGGATTTCCCTTATAAAACTCTCTCCAATAATTTTTTGCATATAAATATAATACTTTAACTTCATCATCATTTAAACTAATATTTTTTCTTTTTGAATATTGAATTATATCATCCTCAGTTAACTTATTTACATAATCTCTTATTATAATTTCGTACATAAAATTCCTCCTATAAAATTATATGAAATAACTTTTAAAATATTAGGCAAACTAATAGTGGTGAATAATATGTTTAGAAAAAATAAATTAAAAAAGAATAATAAATCTATAGAAGATAAAAGATTTACATTTTTAGGGGTGATAGTTGTATTATCATTTGTCTTTATAGCAATCAATCTCTTTAGAATAATAATAGTTGATAAAGAAATATATACAAAAAACTTATCGGTTTTAACATCTTCAACAGTATATGGTGATACTCCACCTAGAGGAAGAATATATGATAGAAACCATAAGCTATTAGTAGATAATAAATCTATTCCAGTTATTTTATATAAAAAACCTAAAAAAATAACTTCTAAGGAAGAAATAGATCTAGCATATAAAATATCTAAAGTAATAGACGTTGATTACTCTAAATTAGATAAAATTAATCTTAAAGAGTTTTGGATAGAGCAAAACAAGACTCTTGCGAATAAAAAAATCACAGATGAAGAGTGGAATAAATTAAAAAATAGAAAATTAAATATGGAAGAAATAAGAAAGATAAAACTAGATAGAATTACAGATGAGGAATTATCTTCATACAATGATTTGGATAAAGAATCTGCATATATTTACTACCTAATGAATAAGGGATATTCTTATCAAGAAAAAATAATAAAAAAAGAAAACATAACAGATGAAGAAATGGCATACATCGCAGAACACAAAGATAAATTATCTGGATTTGATGTATCATATAAATGGACAAGAGTTTATCCATATGGAGATATTTTTAGAACTATTTTAGGAAATGTTTCAACAATAAGTGCAGAAGACAAAAAAGAATATTTAAGTAAAGGCTATTTGTTAAGTGATGAAGTAGGAGTAAGTTATCTAGAAAAACAATATGAAGATATATTAAAGGGTGAGAAAGCAACTTATAAACTAGAGAATAACAACCTAGTTTTAAAAACCGAAGGCAAAAGAGGTAATGACATTGTACTAACAATAGATATAGAGCTTCAAAAAGAAATAGAAGCTATATTAGAAGAAGAGGTTGTAAAAGCAAAAAAAGAGCCTGCGACTGATTACTATAATAGAAGTTATGTTGTAATACAACAACCAAATACAGGTGAAATACTTGCGATGAGTGGGAAACAAGTAGTTAAAAGTGGAAAAGAATATAAAGTATATGATGTTACTAGTGGTATAGTAACTAATCCGATGACACCAGGGAGTGTAGTTAAGGGTGCATCTATGTTAGTAGGATACAATACATCTGCCATAAAGATGGGAGAGAGAATGAATGATTCTTGTATTAAAATATATATGAAACCAAAAAAATGCTCATGGAAGACTCTAGGAAGAATTAATGATATAGATGCTCTTGCATATTCTTCAAATATTTATCAGTTTAAAACCGCGATGAAGGTAGATGGTTATAACTATACATATAATGGAAAATGGCAAGCAAAAAAAGAATCATTTGATGCATATAGAGATATATTTAAACAATTTGGTTTGGGGGTAAAAACAGGAATAGACTTACCAGTAGAAAGTGTTGGTAACATAGGAAAAAACTATAGTTCAGACTTATTACTTAACTTTGCGATAGGTCAATATGATACCTATACCGCAATGCAGTTATCTCAATATATTAATACATTTGCATCAAATGGAGTAAGGTATCAACCCCATTTATTAAAAAGCGTTTATTCTAGTAGTAGTAATAATGAACTAGGTGAATTAATGTATGAAGTTGATCCAATTGTACTAAACAAGGTAAATGTTAAAGATGAATACATAGAAAGGGTACAAAAAGGTCTAAGGGCAGTTATAAAATATGGACTTGGTAAAAATATAATGGGAAATATGAAAGATGGTAGTGGTAAAACAGGAACCAGTGAATCATTCCTAGATACAGATTTAGATGGTAAAGTCGATACAGAAACACTATCAAATGCATTTGTTGGATATGCACCTACAAAAGATCCTGTTATGAGTATTACAGTAACATCTCCAGATTTGGTAAATCCAAACAGTAAATCTAGGGGAAGAAGCTACCTAAATCATCGCTTAACTAGGCTAATTTCCAATAAATTCTTCGAAATATACAATAATAGTTAAAAAACTTTTGGCAAAATTCAAATTATCTGGTATAATACCAATAGAAAACGAGGAGGGATAATAATGGCAAAGGTAGGAAATAGACAAAATAAAACTCTAGTATGTACAGTTTGTAGTTCAGAAAACTATCGTACAGACAAGAATGTAAAAAATACAACTGATCGTTTAGAATTAAACAAATATTGTCCAAAATGTCAAAAACATACAACACATAAAGAAAAGAAATAGTTATAAAAATTCAGGGAGTTTATAAGTGGAAAAAATAACTAATGTAAGACTAAGAGAATCGACAATAAAAAAATTAAACACAAGTGAATCAAAAGATTCAAATAAAAAAGAAAAAACGAAAATAAGAAATAATCCCAAAAGAAAGGGGAGAATATACAATGATTAATGTAAATGATATAAAAAATGGAATGACAGTTAAAATAGACAACAATATCTATACAGTAGTAGAATTTCAACATGTTAAACCAGGTAAAGGTTCAGCCTTTGTTAGAACTAAATTAAAAAATATAAGAACTGGTGCAACTACAGAAATTACATTTAATGCTGGAGTAAAAATAGAAACTGCACGTGTTGAAAAACAAAACATGCAATTCTTATATAGTCAAGGTGATACATATTACTTTATGAATATGCAAACTTATGACCAAATTGAACTTAATAAATCTTCACTTGGAGATAATGCTAAATTCTTAAAAGAAAACTTAGAAGTAATTATCTCTTTCTATGAGGGAGAAGTTGTAGGAGTAATTTTACCAGATAAAATAGAATACCTTATAACTAAATCAGATCCAGGTGTTAAAGGAAATACTACATCAACTGCAATGAAAGATGCTGAACTAGAAACAGGAATGGTTATAAAAGTTCCAATGTTTATTAGTGAAGGTGAAAGAATTCTTGTATCAACTGCAGATGGAAAATATGTATCAAGAGCGTAAGCTCTTTTTTTGTTTATAAGAATAATAGCTTATTTTACTAAATACGGACTAAATGTTAAAAAAGCATCTATTGTAAAAAGGGTTATTAAAACATAGCTTACAGGTCTAGGAATTTTTGTTATAAATTTATCTAAAATTGGCTTAATTATATAGATAATTAAAAGTGAAGATATTCCCCAAATAAAAGACATTTTTAATGAAGTATATCTAAATATTGAAAAGGGTCCATTACTATAATCCCAAAAAGTAACTCTAAATAACTTTTCTATTAAAATACCGCTAATAAGTTCCATAAAAGATAATATTATAAAACCAATTAAAAATACAATAATAGGTTTAGAAATTTTATTTAATTTAAATATTTTATTTACAAGTTTATATAAATATATAACAATACAAACACCAATTCCATAAATAGGAGTCCACCATCCAAAGAAAATTCCACTATCTTTTGTAACGTAAAAGAAGTCTTCTATAAAATGTCCAAGGATAGAAAATAAAAAGAAAGTATTTACATAATACATATAATCACCATTAATATAATGTATATTAGTAACAAAAATTATTCTTGTTAAATATAAATATTTGTGGTATTCTAACTAACATGAAGGAGAATATCATATGGAAAATTTAGAAAATATAAATTTAGGAAAATATACAGGTGAGTTCCTATGCTTAGACAAAATGCATATTAATGATAAAGACTACCTATATTTAATAGGTTATAACACACCAGAATTATTAGTTGTAGAACAAAGAAATGATGAACTAATACAGTCAAGTAAAGAAACAACTAAAGTAATGATGAAAGAATTCACAAAAAGACTAATTTCTAAGCAGAATGATTAATAAAATAACCTAAATTATTGAAATACTAAAATAATTATGCTATATTTAATAATGTTGAAAGCAAATGCGAAAGACGTAATTAAGTAATTCTTTAAAAGAGAGTCTAGTATGGTGAAAATAGACAAAGATAGCTTAATTAAGATCACTTTCAAGTGCGTTTTATGGATAAGATAAAAACGGTAACGCGTTATAGTTTTAAGTGCATAGTTTAACTATGAATTAAGGTGGTAACACGGTAACTCGTCCTTTTGCAAGGAACGAGTTTTTTTAATTTAAGGAGGGAATTATGAAGGAAATATTTAAAGAACTTTCAAAAGAAAAAGTAAGCAGAGTAGAAGATGAAATCAATGAAAATTGGAAAAAAATGGACATTCTAGATAAATGTATAGAAGGAAGAACTAAAGACTTTGTCTTCTATGATGGACCTGCAACTGCGAATGGTATGCCTGGACTTCATCATATGGTAGCAAAATTCTTAAAAGATGCATTTTGTAAATACCATACAATGAAGGGTGAAAGAGTTCTAAGAAAAATAGGTTGGGATACTCATGGTTTACCAGTAGAAGTGCAAGTAGAAAAGAAACTAGGATTTAAAGATAAAACTGATATTGAAAAATTCGGAATTAAAGAATTTAATGAAGAATGCCGTAAAACTGTTTGGGAAAATGAAAAAGCTTTCGCAGATCTTACAACTAAAATGGGACAATTCATTGACCTAGAAAATAGATATATAACATATGATAATAATTATATTGAAACAGAGTGGTGGATATTAAAGAAATTCTTTGATGAAGGATTATTCTATGAGGGTGCTAAAATACTTCCATATTGTACAAGATGTGGAACAGGACTTGCTTCTCATGAAGTAGCGCAAGGATATAAAGAAATATCTGTTGATACAGTAATAGTTCCAATGAAGAAAAAAGATGAAGAAAATACATACTTCTTAGTATGGACAACAACACCTTGGACATTGATAGCAAACGTTGCGCTTTGTGTTAATCCAAACGAAGAATATATTAAAGCCTCATCACAAGGTTATAATTTTATAGTCGCAAAAAAACTTGCAAATAAAGTTTTAGGTGATGACTATGAAATACTTGAAACATATAAGGGTAGTGATCTAGAATATACTGAATATGAACAATTACTACCATTCTTAAGTGTAGATAAACATGCTTTCTATGTTACATGTGATAATTATGTAACTATGGAAGATGGTACTGGTATAGTGCACTTAGCTCCTGCGTTTGGTGCAGATGATGCAAATGTTGGTAAAAAATATGGATTACCTTACTTAAATCCAGTTGGAGAAGATGGATGTTATACAGATGGTCCATGGAAAGGTATGAGAGTATTTGATGCCGACGAAGTAGTAATTAAATACTTAAAGGAAAATGATAAACTATTTAAAAAGCAAAGAATGGTACACAACTATCCACATTGTTGGAGATGTGATACACCACTTCTATATTATTCAAAACCAAGTTTCTATTTAGAAGTGACTAAAATAAAAGATAAAATAATAGAAGCAAATAAAACTGTTCATTGGTTTCCAGAATATGTTGGAGAAAAAAGATTTGGTAATTGGCTAGAAAATTTAAATGATTGGGCAATTTCAAGAAGTAGATATTGGGGTACACCACTTCCATTATGGAGATGTAGTTGTGGTCATGATGAAATGATAGGTTCACGTAAAGAATTAGCAGAAAAAGCAATTGAAAACATTGATGAATCAATAGAACTTCATAGACCATATGTTGATGATGTACATATAAAATGTCCAGAATGTGGTGGAGTAATGACTCGTGTTAAAGATGTAATTGACTGTTGGTTTGACTCAGGTTCAATGCCTTTTGCACAATATCATTATCCATTTGAGAACAAAGAACTATGGAAAACACAATTCCCTGCAGATTTTATTGCAGAAGGAATAGATCAAACACGTGGTTGGTTCTATTCACTTTTAGTAATTTCAGTATTTGTAACAGGAAAATCTCCATATAAAAATGTATTAGTAAACGAATTACTACTTGATAAGTATGGAAAGAAAATGCATAAATCAAAAGGTAATTCAGTTGAACCATTTAGCTTAATTGAAGAATATGGCGCAGATACAATTAGATGGTATCTACCATATGTATCACCTGTATGGACACCAATTAAATTTGATGAAGACGGATTAAAAGAAGTTTATTCTAAATTCTTCAATACATTAAAAAATACATATAATTTCTTTGCACTATATGCAAATACAGATGAAGTTGATGCAAGAAGCTTAAAAGTTAAATATGATGATTTAGAAGAAATAGATAAATGGTTATTATCTAAATATAATAAATTAGTAAAATACACAACAGATGCATATGAAGAGTATGACTTAAATAAAGTTGTAAGAAGTATTACTGACTTTGTCTCAGAAGACTTATCAAATTGGTATATAAGAAGAAATAGAAGAAGATTCTGGGCACATGACTTAGATACTAGTAAAAAAGCAGTTTATAAAACAACATACGATGTATTAGTAGGACTTACAAAACTGATAGCACCAGTAGTACCTTTCATATCAGAAGAAATCTATACTGCACTTACTAATAAAGAAAGTGTTCATCTAGCAAAATTCCCTAAATGTGATGATAAATTAATAGATGAAAAAATAGAAGAAAAAATGGATTTAGTAAGAGATTTAATATCACTTGGAAGAAATGTAAGGGAAGAAGCAAAAATTAAAGTAAGACAACCAATAAGTGAAGCTATATTAGATGGTAAAAATAAAAATATAATTGGAGACTTAACAGAACTAATTAAAGAAGAATTAAATGTTAAAGAAATTAAGTTTGTAGATGACTTATCCATTTATATGAATTATGAAGTAAAACCTAACTTTAAAGTATGTGGACCACTATTAGGTTCTTCAATAAAGTCATTCCAAGGTTATGTTAAGAACTTTAATTATGGTGATATAAAGAATCTTGAAGAAGGAAACGAAGTTAAAATTAATTTAGATGGTAAAGAAATTACAATTACTTATGACATGTTAGATGTTAGAATAACTTCAAAAGAAGGATTCAATTCAACACATGAAGGAAATAACTTCATAGTACTTAATACAACATTAAATAAAGATTTAATTAATGAAGGAATTGCAAGAGAATTAATAAGCAAAATACAACAACTAAGAAAGAATAAAGACTTTAACATAGTAGATAGAATAAACATCTATTATAGTCATAATGATGAAATTGAAGAAGCAATAGAAGAGTACAGAGATATGATTATGAAAGATACTCTTGCAGAACAAATAGATGAAAGAAATGACTTAACTGAAGAATTCAATATTAATGGAATAGAAGTAAAATTAGATGTTGCAAGAAGATAAAATATAAAGTAGAAATTAATTTTTCTACTTTTTTAATGCATATTTTGTCAAATTTAGCACTCTCTATTGACAAGTGCTAAAAAATGAGTATAATTATACTTAAGAGGTGAGAAATATGTATCAAGAACAAAAAGAAGAAAATGTACTTAGTAAATATGGTAGAAATATTACTGAGGACGTTAAAAAAGGAAAAATTGATCCAGTAATAGGACGTGATGAAGAAATCAGAAGTATTACTAGGATTTTATCTAGAAAAACAAAAAATAATCCAGTACTAATCGGTGAACCAGGTGTTGGTAAAACTGCAATAGTAGAAGGTCTTGCCCTAAGAATAGTAAAAGGAGATGTACCAAGTAGCCTAAAAGGTAAAACAATATGGGAACTAGATATGGCTAGCTTAGTAGCGGGAGCCAAATACCGTGGTGAGTTTGAGGAAAGATTAAAAAATGTTTTAAATGAAATTAAAAAAAGCAATGGAGATATAATCATGTTTATTGATGAAATACACATGATTGTAGGTACAGGTGCAGAAGGAGCAATGGATACATCTAATATATTAAAGCCAATGCTTGCTCGTGGTGAAATTCATGTTGTAGGAGCAACTACATTAAATGAATATAGAAAATATATTGAAAAAGATGGAGCACTAGAAAGACGTTTTCAAAAAATTAAAGTCTCAGAACCAACAGTAGAAGATACAATTACAATACTTAGGGGATTAAAGGAAAGATTTGAAATACATCATGGTGTTACTATCCAAGATAAAGCGTTAATTGCCGCAACAACATTATCTAATAGATATATCACAGATAGATTTTTACCAGATAAAGCAATAGACTTAGTAGATGAAGCCTGCGCAACTATAAGAGTTCAAATGGATTCAGTTCCAACTGAACTAGATAAATTAACACGTGATATCATGAGATTACAAATAGAAAAACAAGCACTAAAAAAAGAAAAAGATGATATTTCTATTAAAAGAGTAAATGATATTAGTGAAAAACTTGTTAATATGCAAGCAAAAGAGAAAGAACTAAAAGAAGCTTGGGATAAAGAAAAAAACATCAATGATAAAATAAAAGCTAAAAAAAGAGAAATAGAAAAAGCTAAGTTTGAATTAGACCAAGCAGAAAATGAATATGATCTAGAAACTGCTGCTAGATTAAGACATGGTGATATACCTAGACTAGAAAAAGAATTAGAGGAATTAACTAATCTAGAGAAAAATAAAATACTTAGTGATACAGTAACAGCTAATGACATCGCTACAGTTATATCTAAATGGACTAACATTCCAGTAAGTAAATTAATAAGTAGTGAAAAAGAGAAATTACTTCACTTAAAAGAAAATATGGAAAAACGTGTTATGGGACAAGATGAAGCACTAACATTAGTTAGTGATGCCATAATAAAAAGTAGGAGTGGAATAAAAGATCCTAATAGACCAATTGGTTCATTTATATTCCTAGGACCAACTGGTGTAGGTAAAACTGAAGTTGCTAGAACACTAGCATATGAATTATTTGATGATGAAAAACATATGATAAGAATTGATATGAGTGAATATATGGAAAAATTCAGTGTATCAAGACTTATAGGTTCTCCACCAGGATATGTAGGATATGAAGAAGGTGGTCAACTAACAGAGGCAGTAAGAAGAAATCCATACAGTATAGTACTATTTGACGAAATAGAAAAAGCACATCCAGAGGTTTTAAACTTATTACTTCAAATACTAGATGACGGTAGAGTAACTGATTCAAATGGTAGAACAGTAGACTTCAAAAATACAATTATAATAATGACATCTAACCTTGGTAGTGAACATATACTAGATGGTCATAAAGAGGAAGTTATGAATGAAGTAAAACATCACTTTAGACCAGAATTTATAAATAGGGTAGATGAAATAATTGTATTTAATCCACTTGATAAAGAAGCTATTTCTAAGATATTAATAAAAATAATTAAAGATATAGAAAAAAGACTAAAAGATGATAATATTAAATTAGATATTAGCGACAGTGCAAAAGATTATCTAGTAGAAAATGGATATGATCCTGCGTTTGGTGCAAGACCACTTAAAAGATTAGTAGGTAGAACAGTAGAAGTGCTTCTATCTAACATGATAATAAATAATGAAATTAAACCTAACTCTACATATTTAATAGATTATAAAAATGATAAATTTGTAATCGAAAAAGAATAGTAAATAAGTGTAAAGTACTAAAACAAAACTTTTACATATAATATTATAATATGATATAATTAATATGTGATTTATCACTGGTCTTGATTTGACAATTATTCTCTCTTAATTAATATTTAATAGAAATAACTAGTTCAAGAAGATCTAATATTAAGTAAGGAGGAAAATATGCCAGAATACAAAGACAAAGTTATTAAATGTACTGACTGTGGAGAAGAATTCATCTTTACAGCTGGGGAACAAGCTTTCTATGCTGAAAAAGGTTTCAATAATGAACCTAAAAGATGTAAACCATGTCGTGAAAAAAGAAAACAAGAAAAAAAAGAGAATAAGTAATTATATAGAGATGAAAATCTCTTTTTTTCGTGGTATAATTTAATTAGAATAGGTGTTGATAGTATGAAAAAGAAATTATATATGTTAATAACAATATTATGTATGTTACTAACTCTATATCCAACCTCTATATTTGCCTTATCAAAAAAAGAAGTGAAATTAAGCAAATGTGTAGATGGTGATACTGCAAGGTTTATATTAAATAAGGAAGAAATAAAAGCAAGGTTTCTAGCTATAGATACTCCAGAGTCTGTTCATCCAACCAAGAAAGTAGAACCATATGGAAAAGAAGCAAGTGAATATACTTGTAATGCCCTTAAAAACGCAAAAAAAATCACTATAGAGTATGATTCGGGTAGTGATAAAACAGATAAATATAAAAGACATTTAGTTTGGGTTTATGTAGATGATGTACTATTACAGAAGACCCTAATAGAAAAAGGATATGCTAAAGTTGCTTATCTATATGGAAAATATCAATATACAGATGAATTAAAAGATGTAGAAGAAAAAGCAAAAACATCAAAAAAAGGCATTTGGTCACTTGATAATACCGAAACCGAAGCAAAAAAAGAAAATACTTCAAAAAGTAAAACCTCAAAAAAGAGTACGAAAAAAAATAAAAATACCAACAGTATAGATAAATTATTAACTGATTTCTGTGAAATTTTAGAGAAAATATTAGATTTTTTCACTGATTTAGCAAATGCTATGGTATAATTAATTTATAAGTTTTTAGGAGGGTTTGTTATGAAAGAACAAAATGGAACAAAAAAAGAAAAAATACAAGGAATCATTATAGCGGTATTAGCAATAATTATAGTTATTGGAGGATCATTCTTTGCTTCTGAATTAAAATATTGTAAATCAAATAGTAAAGATGTAGAATTAGAAGAAATTGGTATGACTGAATTTACTACATTATTAAATGGAGAATCTGCAGAAATTATTTATCTTGCAAGACCTGGATGTGCTTTCTGTCAAAAACAAGAGCCAATAGTAAAACAAATTATTGCTGAACACGATGTAGTATTCCATTATTTAAATACTGATAATTTAACACAAGATCAATTTAATGCAATTATTGATTTAGATGAAGATGAAAGTCTATTTGGTGAGAATGGTAAAAACTTTGGAACACCTACTGTATTAATTGTAAAAGAAGGAAAAATTGTTGATGCACAGGTAGGTTATACTGAAAAAGCAGAATTTGAAAAATTCTTACAAAATAATGGTTTTATATCATAAGAGGTAATACCTCTTTTTCTTTTTGTAAAAAAATGATATAATGTATGCATATAAAATATTATTATAGAGGTGTATCTTTATGAAAGAATATTGTAAATATTGTGGTAGAAAAATCACAAAAAGTGATAATGTATGTCCAGGATGTGGAGGAAGGCTAGAAGAGGAATCTACTTCATCAATTAATCAAAATAATATAAATAGACCATATACTTCAAGTAAAAAGAAAGATTTTAGAATAGTGTTACTTTTAATGATACCAGCATTTCTATTTGTAGTATTTCCATTTTTAATTGCCTTTATTGTAGGAATGGCAGATTTAGATACTGAAATATCATCACTAAAAGAAAAAACAAAAGAAGAAATAGAAAAAAGTGAAGATGTAATTGGATTTGATGAGAAGTTTGTATTTGATGATTTAGTAATTAGTTTTGGCAGTGAATATGAATTTGTCCCAGTAGAAAATACTATTACAGGCATCAATGAAACACAAGCAATAAAAATACCAATAACTATTACTAATATAGGTAACAAATCTTCTAAATTAAGTCCACTAGTATATGAAGTTTATACTCCTTTTAACAAGACGGCAAAAAATATAAATGCATATTTTGAAGATAATATAGATTCTGCACAAGAACTAAAAGCAGGAGAGTCATATACAAAATATATTTATGTCTTATATGATGGTGATGGTGCTTATAAAATAAAATTTACTAATCAAAATAAAGAAATAATCATAAAATTAGAAATTAGTAAAAACAAAGTATAAAAAAATTGACAATAAAAGTCAATTTTTTTTATGAATATCTTTTCTTCTTGCATATAATCTAATAGGAGGTATATGTATGGACACTTATATAGTTAAACAAAATGAACAACTATCAGATATTGCTGGGAAATTTGGAATAAGCGTTGAAGATATATTAAAGGTTAATAATTATAACTTAACTAACTTGAAACCAGGAGATAAAATAAATGTACCAATCAGAGTAAATGAAAATTTTGATTCTTATGTTGTTAAAAAAGGAGACACACTATATAAAATAGCTAGTATACATAATGTAGATGCAAATACATTAGCAGAAGTAAATGGAATAAAAACATATGATTATTTATATCCAGATCAAATACTTATAATTCCAAGAAGCAATGTAGAAGTGTATGTAACACAACTAGGGGATACATTAGATGCAGTAGCAATAAAACTAGGAAGTTCTAAAGAAACACTAATTGAAGAGAACAAAACAATATATTTATTGCCAGAACAACTAATTGTATATAGAAAATAATTACACGCAGATTATATCTGCTTTTTTTTAACAAATTCATATATTACTTTTGCGGCATTTTCATTTCCAATTTGAGAACCTATACATAAATCATAGTTAGATTTATCACCCCAAACTTTGTTAGTGATTACACTATAATAATTTGATCTTGAAGAATCAGATTTTTTAATTTGCTTAATAGCATCTTCATAACTATCATTATAATTTTTCATTATATTTTGAACCCTATAATTAACAGGAGCATAAATAAAGATTTTTACTAAATTCTTATTATTTTTTAATATATAATCAGATGCTCTTCCTATAATAACAGCATCATGTAGAAGTGCAATTTCATTAATTACTTTTGATTGATTAATTATTGCTTCTTTATTAACATCTAATGCTAAAAAGTTACTATATAATTCTTCATCCATAAGATTTGAAGCTAAACTATTACCAACAGCAAAATCCTTAATTTCTTCTTTATCATAAAAAGCAATATTAAGCATTCCATTAGTACCATGTTCTCTAGATATAGAAATAATTAAATTGTTAGAAGTTTTTTCTTCTCTGATACATTTAATTTTAGCGTTATATGAACTCTTAAGTATAAGCATAGAAATAATTGCAGTTAATAGTTCGCTTATTGGAAAAGCAAACCATACTAAAGTTAGTACATCATTAGATAAAGTGAATACATATACTAGTGGAAAAACAAATATAACCAATCTAAGTAGTGAAATAATTAAAGGTCTTAATGCATAATTAATAGATTGTAATATACCTTGAACACTAATAGAAAATCCCATAAATATAAATCCAATGCTTGCAATTCTAAGTGAGGTTGTACAAACATTTATTATTTCACTAGTACTAGAACCAAGAGCAAACAAACTAGATAATGGCTTAGCAAATACCTCAAATAATATAGTTATTATTAATGTAGTTACTAAAGTATCAATTTATCCAGTAAGTATAGAGATAAGCTTATTAAAATTTCAAATGACAAATGATTATCCATATGAATGTACTGCTGGAAAAACACTTTTGACAGTTATGGAAAATGGCGATTTAGTTTCATGTAGGAGAATGCCAATATTTGTAGGAAATTTATTAGAAGAAAATATGTATGACTTATATAAAAAAAGTAAAATAATAAAAGGACTTCAAAAAGATACAACTCCCACAGAGTGTAGGAGTTGTGAACATTCTAAATTATGTGCCGGAGGATTAAAATGTCTTACATATGCCATTTATAGAGATTTAAACCATAAAGATGTAGGATGTAATATAAACTAAAAACAAAACATTCATCGTTTTGTTTTTATTTTAACCTCTTTAATATATAAATCTTTTCCTATGTCTTCTTCAACTTTTTTAGCTATTAGTATAGGATCAACTTTAGTTATTTCATTAAAAGCCCCACTAAATATAAAACCATTTAAATATGAAGTGAAATTATATGGGGTACATTCTATATAACCTTGATTTAATATTTTATTAGAAAAATCCTCATAGTTGTCAATCATATAATTATAAAAAGCAGTATTAGAATAAAATTGCCCATAAGTAGGGTCAACAATAAACCATTTTGCTCCATTTGTAGTATTGAAGCCTATTAAACTACTTCTATGAAAAGGAGCTCCCGGTATCAAATCATGAACTCTTATTTGTTCGTAACCTAAATTATTAACAATTGCGAATTTAAAGTTCTCTTTATCACATTCATTACATAACTTTTCCACTTCTTCTGGGAATATTTTAATATTATATCCCTTACGTAATAAATCAACTTGTGTTTTAATAACTTCATCTAATTTCATAGTTCACCTCAAATTTATATATATTATACCACTTTTTTAATAAGTATAGAATTATATAAATTATTTTATAAATATACTTTAAAATGACATGACAAGCATGATAAAATTAAAAAAATATGTAATTACGAAAAAAGAAAAGAAATATATGATTTATATTAGTATTTTGCGTGTGAGAGACAAATATTTTTGCAAAGAAAAAAGTGAAAAATCATATTCCTGACAAATGATATTATTCTGTAAGAATATAAGGCTTGCAATAGTTATAGGGTGGCAGTAAACATTTATAAAAAAGTATTATATATAATCGTAAGATATATTATTTAGAATAATTCTTTTTAAACTATTTAACAAAAAAAATATAAGTTATGGTATAATTATACATAGAAATAGCAAACTGATTATTAATTTTACACAATGGAGGCACAGAAAATATATAAAGCAATTGTTATAGAATATTTTAAAAAGGCAGGCACCATGGCAAAAAAATAGAAGAAAAATCTAATTTAATAAGGGGAAGATTATGAAAAAATTAAGAGTAGGAACAATATTAATTGCATTAGGAAATTTATTATATTTATCCTATATATTTTTCTGTGGAAGCAAAACAAGTGATTTTGGTAATTTTAGTAGTGGACTATTATTAGGACTATCAATTGGTTGCAACTTCATAGGTATAATTTTGACTGTAGCATATATCACTAAAAACAATAAATCAAAAAATTAAAAAATAGTTAAAAAAAGAATTATCAAAATAATAATTATTCTACAAATTGGAGATGAAAAGGAATGTATTCTAAAAATGAAGAAGAAATATTTAAATCTTTAAATAGTAATATTAATGGACTAGATAGTAAAGAAGCAAAGAAAAGATTAAGCAATTATGGACAAAACATTATATTGAGCAAGAAGAAAAAACCATGGATTTTAAGATTCTTAAAACAATTTAATGATACTATGATCATCATATTATTAGTAGTTGCACTACTTTTATATTTTTATGGATATTTTTATTCTCACGAGTATACTGATACTATTGTCATACTTTTTGTAGTCTTTATAAATGCTATTGTTGGATTTATACAAGAGGAAAAAGCCACTTTAATATTAAGAGATTTAAAAAAATATGAAACTAGTACTTGTAAAGTTAAAAGAAATGACAAAATAATAGTAATAAACACCAAAGAATTAGTTCCAGGAGATATAATTTATTTAGAATCTGGAGAAACTGTACCTGCTGATATCAGAATCCTTTCATGTGAGAATTTAAAAGTAGATGAATCAGCACTAACCGGAGAAAGTGTTCCGATTCAAAAAAGTTCAGATGTTTTAAAAGAAAACTTAATTCTTCAAGAACAAAAAAATATGTTGTTTTTAGGGACAAACATTACCAATGGAAAATGCACTGGTATAGTTGTAAGCACAGGGAAAAATAGTGAGTTAGGTAAAATTGCATTATCATTAAATGAAATTGATAGAATAGAAACTCCATTGCAATTAAAGATAAAAGAACTATCTAAAAAAATAACATTAATAGTATTTATTATTTTAATCTTTATATTTATTTTAGCATTGATTAATAAATATACGATATTAGAAATTATAATGCTATGTTCATCACTAGCAGTAGCAGCCATTCCTGAAGGATTACCAACCGTAATTACAATAACTTTATCTGTCGGTATATCTAACTTGGCAAAAAAGAAAACAGTAGTAAAACAAATGCAAGCAGTTGAAACTTTAGGAGCAATAGATATTATTTGTTCAGATAAAACAGGGACTATAACTCAAAATAAAATGTCTGTTAATGAAGAATATATTTTAGATGAGAATATGCTTAATTATATATGTGCTCTTTGCAATGATGGACTTATTTATAAAGATAAATATGTTGGAGATCCTACAGAAACTTGTTTATATGATTACTTATATAATAAAAAGCTTGATCCACTTAAAATAAGAAAAAAATGCGAGAGAATATTGGATATCCCATTTGATAGTGAAAGAAAGATGTTCACTACTTTAAATAAAATTGATAACGATATATATATACTATGTAAAGGTAGTATGGATTCTTTAATAGAAAAAGTAAATTTAACTAAAAGCGAGAAAAAGAATGTTCTAGATAAGGTTAAAACGTTATCTAAAGATGCTTTGAGAACCCTGGGGTTTGCTTATAAAAAAATAAATTATATACCAAAAGATATTAAAGAGCTAGAAAAAGAAGAAAATAATTTATCATTTGCAGGTATATTAGGGATGATAGACCCACCAAGGGAAAGTGTTAAGAAAAGCGTTCTTTTATGTAAAAATGCTGGAATTAGACCTATCATGATTACAGGAGACTCTATAGATACAGCAACAGCTATTGCCAAAAATGTTGGAATTATAGATAATGACAACGAAGCAATGCTTGGAAGCGAACTTGACAAATATAATGATAAAGAACTAAAAGATATTGTGAAAAAGTATTCAGTATTTGCAAGAGTTAATCCATCTCACAAGGAAAGAATTGTTTTTGCGCTTCAAAATAGTGGAAAAATAGTAGCAATGACTGGAGATGGAGTAAATGATGCTCCTGCTATTAAAGATGCCCATGTTGGCGTAGGAATGGGTATTACCGGGACCGATGTTACAAAGTCAGCTTCGGATATAGTATTAATGGATGATTCTTTTTCAACAATCGTTGTAGCAGTTGAAGAAGGAAGAAGAATATATAATAATATTAGAAATAATATAGTATTTTCATTATCAAGTAATTTTGCTGAGATATTTACTATTGTTATAGGTCTTCTTACTAAAACAACAATTTTATTACCCATTTACATTTTATTTATTGATTTGGTGACAGATTCTATTCCTAGCATATGTTTATCTTTTGAAAAGAGTGAAGATGGCATAATGAATAAAAAACCAAGAGGTATTAATAAGCCATTATTTACATCATTTATTAAATCTTGCATTGCATCTTCTGCTATAATAGAAACTATATTTGTAGTTATTACTTATTTTATTAGTTTAAAAATATATGGACAAGAAACAGCTATGTCATTAGCACTTCTTTCAATGGTAGTTCAAGAAATTGTTTATTCGGTATCTTGCAGAAATTTAAAACAATCTGTTATTAGGCAAGGACTATTTTCAAACAAAACAATGAATTATGGACTATTATTAATACTTTTAATTGAATTTATAGTGTTCGTTACACCACTTGGTAAATTAATAAGTATAACATCAATAGATTTCGCTTTAATACTAGTAGTATTTTTAATAAATTTAATGTCAATTTTTATTTATGAGTTAATTAAACCATTGTTAGTTAGATATTTTAAAGATTAAAAGTATGTAAGGAGTAAAAATATGTTTAAATGGATTAAAGAAAATAAAATTATGTTAATAACGATGTTGATATTTGAAATTGTAGCAATATCATTATTCATTTCAACAAAAAACATATTTTATTTATTAAATTTTAATTATATAGGAATTTGTATATCAATTGGAATGTATTTAATGCAGCATAAAGTTAAATTTGCAAGAGGTTTCGTACAATTAGCAGTTGGACTTTATATGCTTGTATACTTAGGTATTATATGTAGAGAAAACATGCAAATAGAAGGCTTTTGGTACTATTTGTTCTTAGGCGTTTTTGAAGCCGCAACAATACATTATTTTGTAGCTAAAATAGCTGGACCATTATTCTTTGGGAGAGGGTGGTGCGGTTATGCATGTTGGACTGGAATGATACTAGACTTATTGCCATATAAAATTCCTAAAAGTAATAGAAAAAAACTAGGATGGATTAGATATATTGTCTTTTTATTATCATTAACGTTTGTATCAGCATTGTTTATATTTAAGATAGATAATTTAGAGAATATAATGTTTTGGTCATTTATTATAGGAAATATAGTATATTATTTGCTAGGTATATTACTTGCATTTATATTTAAAGATAATAGAGCTTTTTGCAAGTATATATGTCCTATAACTGTTTTTCTAAAGCCAACTAGTTACTTTTCTTATTTAAGGGTTAAGTGTGATCACAATAAATGTATTAATTGTCATAAATGTATAAAAAACTGTCCAATGAATGTAGATATGTTAGATAATTCAAGAAAAAGAAAAAATGGTACTGAATGTATACTTTGTTGCAACTGTGTTAAAGAATGTCCTAAAAAGGCTTTAGAATTAAAATAATTAAAAGTAAATACCATTATATTCTAAAAGAAGATAGTACGATTACTAATCATATTTATTTTTTATTCATAGTAATAAATATTAATTGTTATATATAGAGGTGTTAAAATGAAAAAATATAATGTAATAGTGGTTTTTGAAAAAGACTTAAATAGAACTTTAATGTGTAAAAGGACGAAAGAACCTTACAAAGGAATGTTTAATTTAGTTGGTGGAAAAATTGATAAAGAAAATGATGGATTAAATGAAGCGTATAGAGAGTTGCGGGAAGAAACAAATATTAACTGTGATGATATTTCCTTGATTCATTTTATGAATATTGAATATGTTACTATGGGTAAATTAATTGAAGTATATTATGGTATATTGAATAAAGATGTATGCCTAGTTGAAGAAGTTAATAAACTTGAATGGGTTGATATAAACGATAACTTTTTTGATATGAATAAATATGCTGGAGAAGGTAATATAGGACACATCATTGAGGAGATAAAAATCGAGTTGAATAATAAAAACATTAATTTATAACTTTTGATTTTGTTTCATATTTAATTTTAGCAGGACAGGAGAATAAGCACGTTCAATGCGAAAATCCTTATTTTAAAAGTAAAAAGCATTTTTGCACTTGAGTTAATGAATATAATAATATAAAAAAACCTCACACACTAGTATTTAAGTGTACGAGTATTAATTAAAATGGAGTGATAGATAAGATAATTTGAAACCATCACTATATAACTAATTTCTATAAACATATGACTATATTTTATATGTTTTCAAAACAATTTAATAAAATTGATAAAAATAATGTTATAATTAATGCGTAAGGATAAATAATCTGAATTTATTTTAGACTATTTGGAAGCAGGTGAATAAATGGAAGTAGTAGATTTTAATAAAGTATTATCAAAATCCCTCGATGTAGTTGATGTTGGAATAAACAAGGGTTATTTTGATGAGAATAAAAAAGAAGAACTAAACAATAAGTTAGTTACTATATTTAATAATGGCATAGTTTATGATTTACCTGGTACATCAGTATATGGAATGTATTCTTCTAGTGAAAAAAAATTGTATTTTAATGCTAAAGTTTTTAAAACTGAAGAAGAAGCATTAGTTTATATATTACATGAGATTAAACATGGATTAGATCATTATGATGAATCGATTGGTTTTGAATATGAAGATAAAGGTGTTGGCATGAATGAAGGTGCTACTCAAAGGTTTGCGACTGATTTAGCAGAAGAAATGTTGCAGACTGAATTTCCTAGAAATATTCAATCTTCATTAGGAATACAATTTAATACATATTTAGACGAATATCAGATTGAAGATAAATTGAATGAATTGTTTTGTATAGCAACAGGAATAAGTATAAACGAATTTATTAAAATGCAAAATGACCCACAAAAAGAAGAATTTAAAAGATTAATTGATAAATTCAATCAACATGCTAGTTATGAAGTATTTAGAGAACTGCTAGATCAAATATATATGATTCAAGAAGAAACATGGCTTGATGAAAATCGCAATATGTTAGATAAAGAAAAAGAACCAACTGCTGAGCAAACAAAAAGAGCAATGAATCTAATAAGTCGTTGTAAAAAATTATTATTGAAATATGCAAAAAGAGCAAATATAACTGCTGTAGATAAAATTAAGGAGGTATCTTTTATGTCAATAGATGAGTATGGTCACATTATTAAAGATAGTTATGATGAACCAACTATACACACAAATTCAGAAGAAAATGATATAATGTCTGAAGAAAATATAGTTATGCAAGCAGATTATATCAATTATCAGCAAAACATTTTAAATCAAATTGGAAGTAATGCTTTTAATAATGAATGTGCTGTTGTTTTCGTTACCGAATTTAAATATGATAACTGTGAAAAAAATGTCTTTCTAAGAAAAGGAAACGACTATCAAAAAATTATAATTCCAATGAAGAATGATAAAACAATGGACATTGCTAATATTAGTGTTCAAAAAGTTGATGATATAAATGAGATAAAACTTTCAATTGAAGATTGTGAAACAGAATTTGGCGTTATTGCAAACGCTCCAGAATATGCAAGAGTTTTAAGTATGTCAGGTGATGATGGCAAAGCCCAAAGTATTTTAAATAAATGGAATTATTTTTTAAGTAGACAAAATGAATTAGATCAAATTAGACAAAGGGTTGAAGAACAGGATATAACATTTAGGAATAACATGGAAAGATTAAGAAGTTCATTAGGAGATAATGGGGAAACAACACCTCAGCAATCTTATTTTGATACCTTATTTAATAAAACCATTAAATATGGAAATATTGTAGTAAATGAAGATGGAATTAATATTGTAAATCCAGATGGTTCAATAAAATTTGCTACAGCTGAAGAAGAAGAACAATATATATCACAAATAAGAAGAGCTGTAGAGAATGGTGAAATATTATTAAATAGAGCTCAATTAGGAGTATTAGATTTATATACAAATGGTGATACTCATAAAAAAATGTAGTAAATACTCAATTAAAGTTCATATCACTTATGTTTGCACAAACTCTCAAAACAGATATAACTATTATCCTTATTCTAAATATAAATATGATGCTTCTAAATCACAAGAAAAAGTTAATATATTTATGTAATTATAAAAATATTGTTTTATAAAGAAAAAATCGAACTAAATAGTTGGACAATTTTTATAAATGTAGCGATACCAAAGGTTATTTGAAACTCTTAGTAATAAAAGCTGATAAACGACTAATTCCTAAAACAATAATACATATTTTTTTAGATATTAAATAGATTTAAAGAAAATTGAGTAAATAAAAGGTATAATGTATTTAGAAATTCATTCAGGGAATGATAATATGCTTAAAGAGTTAAAAATAGAATTAACTAATAAATGTTCTAGAATAATTAAAGAAGCAAAACTAATGGGTGCTGAAACTATAGTTTTTACTGGTGGAGAGACTTTAATGTATGATAGACTTCCTGGACTCGTAGAATTGACTTCAAAATTAGGAATGAAATCAACTATTTATATTTTTGCATATAGAACCGATGAAACTTTAAATAAATACAAACAATTAATTGATTTAGGGTTAAATAAAATAGTTTATTCACTTGCTGATTAACTATCTGATGAAGAAGATATTTCAATTTATGATAAGGCTGAATTCTTTGATAAAGTATCTGAAAACAATTATGCAAGATTATGATTTCATTATACTGTTTCAAAAGATTCTTTTACTAGATTAGAACAAGTAGTAAATGGACCTACTGATATGGATTTATCAAAAGGAAAATTATTAGAAATTAAAAAACTTTATTTAAACTCAAATGATAAAGATAGAATTAGATTAGGTATTAGTGAAAATATATAATCCAGAGTATTTTAGCAATAATAGAAAATTTAATACTGATGATTCTTGTTCTTCTTGTGAACAAACTATATATATAAAAGTGGTTGTATTGGACAAAATATAATTGCTAATTATATTGAAAATAAGAATGAAGTTTTAACGTTAAAAAGGTGTATTAATTCAAGCAATCAAAGTGTATGAGGTAGATATATGAAGAAAAGACAAGAAGTATATGATTTATATTGGTATTTTGCTTGTGAAAGGCAAAATATATTTTGGAAAAAAATAAATGGAGAATCTGCTCCATGGACTGAAGATAAAATTTTACAAGAATATAAGTTTTGTAATAGTTATAGAGTCAATGACAGAGTTAGCCAATACTTATTAAAGAATGTTATTTATAATGGTAAAAGATATACTGATGAAGATATGTTATTTAGAATATTAATATTTAAACTATTTAATAAAGAATCTACTTGGGAATTATTATTAAATAGTTTTGATGATATTACTTTAAAAACATTTAATATTAAAGATTATTCAATAGTATTGGAAAATGCTATATCTAGTGGTATTAAAATATATAATGATGCCTATATAAGTTGTGCTAATAAAGCATTTGGATATGATAGAAAACACGATAATCATTTAGCATTACTTAATAAAATGTTTAATGAAGATAGAATACAAGATAAAATAGTAAAGTGCAAAAATATGGAAGAAGCATTTAATATAATTAAAAGCTATCCATTAATTGGAAACTTCATGGCCTATCAATTAGTAACTGATATAAATTATAGTGAAGTGGTAGACTGGAAAGAAGATGAATTTACTATTGCTGGACCTGGATCACTTCGTGGAATAAAAAAATGTTTTATTGATAAAGGCAAAATGAGTAATGAAGATATAATTAGATATATGTATGAACATCAAGATGAAGAATTTAAAAGACTTAATTTAGATTTTAAAAGAATTTACAATAGACCATTGCAACTTATAGATTGTCAAAATATATTTTGTGAATTAGATAAATATTGTAGACAAGCATTACCGGATTTAAAATCGAATAGAACTAAAATAAAAAAGCACTACATACCGAAGAAAGAAAAAATAGAATATGTTTATCCAAAAAAGTGGAAGTTTTAAGGCTGGTAAGCTAGTAATTTATGATAATAGCGGATTTTAATGGATTTTTAGAGTTTAAAGAAGAAACTTATCCTTTTTCGCTTTCAAAAAACAAAATTACAATACACCCATACTCACTAGATAAATGAAATAGATTACTTGAAGAATGATTTCATCGTACTTCCAATAAAAAGAATAAATGGTTAGATAAAATAATTATTGAGGGTATAACCGATACAGAAAGGGTGTAAAATTTTTTGTTACGACAGTCCCACGTATTATAATGGATATTATACTTTTATAGTTGATTATATGTATATATATGATATAAATCACGAAACAAATGATACGTATGATATTAAAGACATAAGATTTAAAGGACCAGAAATAAATTATTTTTATAATGTATTTGATTACGTCAAAACTCGAAAAGTTCGAGCAGACTCGTCAATGGAACCTTAAAGGTTGAAGTCGGACAACCTTTATTTTTTATATAATAGGTAGTAATAAACTACTAACTGATGTAAGTATACCATGAAAATACGAATATAGTACAAAAATATAAATACAGTGACATTTACAGTGACATTTGTGGTATACTTTTATTAGTACGAGGAGTGATATAGGTGAAATTATTTGATGAAATAAAACCAGTGTTTTTTATTGACAATAAAATGAATAATCTATTAAATGATATAAATGTTAAACTTAAAAATATAAATGTTAATGATAAACAAAAAAGAAAATATATGATTTCAAAATCTAAAATAAGGTCAATTCATTCTTCACTTGCAATTGAAGCTAATTCATTATCTTTATTTGATGTAGAAAGTATATCAGAAAATAAACTAATATTAGGTAAAAAAGATGAAGTACAAGAAGTAAAAAATGCAATTGAAGCATATAATCATATAAATGAATATAATTATAAAAGTGAAAATGATTTATTAAAGTTACATAGGTTAATGATGAAATACTTTGATGAAGATAATGGTAATTATAGAAATCATGGAGAAGGAGTAAAAAGAAAAGATGAAATAATATATATGGCACCTGAATCAATTTTGGTTCCATCATTAATGAAAAGTTTATTTGAATATATAAGTAGTAGTGATTTAAATATTATTATTTTATCTGCAATTTTTCATTATTATTTTGTTTTTATTCATCCTTTTTCAGATGGAAACGGAAGATGTGCTAGATTTTGGGTAACATTAATGCTAATAAATTATGATAAAAATTTTGAATTTATACCGTTAGAAGAAGAGATATACTTAAATCAGGAAAACTACTACTTAGCTATAGCAGAATGTCATAATAATGGAAATGCAAATGTATTTATAAAGTTTATTTTACAGACAATTAATTCATCATTAGATAAATTGATAAAAAATAGTAATTTTGTTTGTAATGATATTCAAAATAAAATTATAGAACTAATAGCAAATAATAATAGAATTACGCAAAATGAAATAGCTAATATAACTAATGTTAATGTAAGAACCATTAAAAGAAATTTTAAAATATTAATAGATAATTTAATAATTGAAAGAATTGGTTCTGACAAAGCGGGATATTGGCAAATACTAAAATAATTATTAAGCAGGATAAAGAAATTGATAACACCACTATATTTAAAGTCTTATAAACAAAGAATTTATAGTGCTATCATTTCTTATTTTGCACTTGCAAAATTGAATTAAAAATATGTAAGAACTCTACCATACTTTTTATTTATTCTTTTTGATTAAAGGTATTATGGAACTATAATTTATTTCCAACAGTTGGAATGTGTTTAAAAATATTGGATGACTCTTGGATGTTTTAGGTTAGTGATAAAATTGGCAAAAATGATGGTATAATTATATATAGAAGTGACAGATAAATAGTAATTTAATAATTTAAAAAATTTCATTAAAAGATATTGACTCTCCCCTTAGAGTAGGTTGTATAAATAATTTGAGGAGGCAAGATATGTATAAAATAGGAGATTTTTCTAAAATGTCTAAAACCACCATAAAGGCATTAAGATACTATGAAAAAGAAGGATTATTAAAACCTGTTTTTATAGACCAAAATACGAGTTATAGGTATTATGAAAGTAGTCAGTTAGTTGATATTTCAAAGATAATATCCTTAAGGCAAATAGGCTTATCAATTAAAGACATTAAAAAAGTTTTAGATGGACAAGATATGTCGTTAATTCTTAATAAAAGAAAAAATGAAATTGAGAAAAATATTTCTAATTTTAATATTGAGCTTTCTAAAATAAATTATTTATTGGAGGAAAACAATATGAAAAATGAGATTTTTATCAAAGACATTCCAAGTTACATTATTTATTATCGTGATGGAATGATAGAGGATTTTAGTAAAATTACAGAATTTGTTTTACAAGCAGGAACAGAATGTGCAAAAGCAAATCCAAACTTAAAGTGCATAAACCCAGATTATTGTTATATCAGTTATTTAGATGGAGAATACAAAGAAAAAGATATCAAGATTAGATATGCACAAGCAGTTGAAAAATTAGGAAACGAAACTGATAAAGTTAAATTTATGAAATCAAATCCTATTACAGCAGTATGTATTTATCACAAAGGAGCTTATAATAATTTAAGAGATTCTTATAATATTATTTTAAAATACATTGAAGATAATGGATATGAGATAATAGATAATGCGAGAGAATGTTATATTGATGGATGTTGGAATAAAGAAAATGAAGAAGATTATTTAACAGAGATTCAATTTCCTGTTAAGAAAAGATAAATACAAATTACAATTTATTAGTTAGATTAGTTTGAAATATAACTAGTCTTTTTATTTTGAAAGAAAAATTTATTTGATGTCTAGTGTAGATGATTTTGACCATCTAGGGTAGATGAAAATTTCCATCCAAGATGGACAAAAATGTCTAACATAATATAATAAGTTAATATAAAGAATTAATATAACAAGAATATAAATAATAATTTAAATTAGTATAAATATTTATATTAAAAAACAAGTATTAAGTTGGTACTTTACTTGTTTTAAAAATATTTTTATATAGCTGTGTTCTATCTGGATTTCTTATATTTGATAAATTAATAGTGATTATTCCGAGTTCTAATTTGTTACTTTTAAACTTATCATTATCTTGTATAGGTATTATTCTTAATAACAATGATATGTGGCATAACATAAGCAACATTAGTACCTGTTACATTTTTAATTGAGCCATTATTTATAATTGGAGTAGTATTTGTAAATCTTCCAATTATTTCAATTTTTCTTTTTAATTTATCATTTATTTTTAATTCTTTTGTTTCTATATTTAACATAAAAAGGGCTCTTTTACATAACAAAAAAACTAACTATTTCTAGTTAGCATTTATTGCTCCCAGAAGTTAATTTCCGAGCTTCCTATCAATTTGGAGCGAATAAACAACAAGTTACGAACCAAGTTCCCTTTCTAAAAATATTATATATGTATTGTTATTAAATTCCAATAGGCATATGGAAAAAAATACGTTTATATAGTATAATTTTTATAGTTTAAAATTAGTAAAAGTTAGGAAGTTATATATGAAAATAGGAATAGATATAGACAATGTAATATCAAATTTTAACGATACTTTATTAAATGAATATTTGCTACATGATAAAAAAATAAGAAATTCGGGTGTTATAAATAAAAATGCTGATTATATTAGAAAAGGAATGTTTGATTGGAATGAAGATGAAGAAACCAATTTTTATAAAAATAATATAGAAAGAATAGCAAAAAAATTAGGTGTTATTGAAGGAGCTAAAGAATATATAGATAAGCTTCATGATGATGGTCATGTTATTTGTATTATCACAGGAAGAAATAATGGAGAATATACAGAACCATATAATATGACAAAAAAGTGGCTTGATGAAAATAATATTTATTATGATAACTTGATTTTAACAGATGCCTATGATAAACACGCTAAAACTAAGCAATGTTTAGAGCATAATATTGATATTATGATTGATGACTCTGTTCGGATATGTAATGATTGTATTGAAAATGGAATAACAACAGTTTTAATGGATACACCTTATAACAAATCTTCTAATATCCAAAGAGTTAAAAGTTGGGAAGAATTTTATAGATATGTCTCAAATTATAAAAAAGATAAAATTAATATAATATTAGATACTGATACTTATAATGAATGTGATGATCAATTTGCATTATCATATTTAATAAAATCGAAAGACTTATTTAATATTGAAGCAATAACAATTGCACCATATTCTCATACAAAAAGAGATGTAAAAGTAAGGGATAGCCAAGAGTTAAGTTATAATGAAATTTTAAAGATATGTAATTGGTTAAACTTTGATACAGATAATAAGGTGTTTAAAGGTTCGGTGGATTACATTCAAAACGGTTATGATGAAAAAAATGTTGCTGTAAATAAAATTATAGAAATAGCTTTAAAAAATAATAAAACTTATATATTAGGGATTGGCGCTATTACTAATATTGCTTTAGCAATAAAAAAAGAACCAAAAATAGTAAACAAAATAGAAATTATTTGGTTAGGTGGCAATGAACTTGGCTACAAAGATAACCTTGAATATAATTTTAGACAAGATGTTGAAGCTGTAAAAATAGTATTTGAATCAAAAGTGAAGTTAACTATACTTCCTTGTAAAAATGTTGTTTCAGAATTAAGAATTGATATTAATACTCTAAAAAAACATTTAGAGAACAAATCAGACTTATGTAATTATTTAATTGAAAGATTTTATAATGATGGATATCATGGTGTGCAAGAATCAAGAGTAATATGGGATATATCAGTAATAGCTTATATGATAAATAAAAATTGGTTTGAAACGGAACAAATAAGTTGTCCTAATATAAGAAAGGATACTTCTTATGAAGTAACGTACAATAGACATAATATTATTTTTGTTACTAAATTAGATAGAAATAAAATATATGATGATTTATTTAAAAAGATAGGAGAATGAAGATGAAATTAACAAGTAAAGAAGCAAGAACATTATTAGAAACAGAAAGAAAAAACACAACAGATGATAGATGGATAGAACACTGTATATCTGTAGGTGATAGTGCTTTTAGAATTGCTAAAGCATTATGTGAAAAAGGAATAAATGTAGATATAGACAAAGCAACTACTCTAGGATATTTACATGATATTGGTAAGTATAATGGTGAGTCACATGGACATGTTATGAGGGGATATGAATACTTAAAAAACAAAGGATATGATGATGAATATGCAAATATATGCTTAACTCATTCATACTTAAATAATGATATAGTGTGTACTGCCGGAGGAGTTCCAAATCCAAATGATAATCCTTTTTTAACAAATTTTATAAAAAATCATGAATATACTATAGAGGAAAAGATAATAAATTTATGTGATTTGATGTGTCCACAAGGAAATAAAGTATTTACAATTGATAAAAGGTTAATCGATATAATGATTAGAAGAGGTGTGTATTCTAACACCCAGTATCATATTAAAGAAACATATAAATTAAAAGAATATTTTGATAATTTATTAGGATATAATTTGTATGACTTGTTTCCAGAAGTAAAAGAAAATTTATAAAATGAATTGGGAATTTCCCATGGACGAATTTATACGAGAGTACAAATTCAGTGCTGGCTAGACATAGATTTAATTCCCATATTCAAAAAAATATGCAAAAAGAGGATTAAATTATTTTGATAATTTTTTCCTCTTTTTTGAAAATCATTTATATAAAATAAAAACTCACGAACAATTAAGTCCGTAAGTTGATTTCAAATGGAGCGAATGTCGTAGGTATCTACAACTTTTCACTTCTTAACGATTTGATACATAAAATTTTAATCTATAATAAAATTGTACCACAAATTATAAAAAATAGTTTAAAAAACCGATAATATTGCAATAATTGCTTTATATTCAAATGAAAATATGATAGAATTAAGATAGTTGAGTATCTAAAATGATACTCTTTTCTTTTGGAAAGAAGGTACATATGAAGAAAAAGCGATTTAGCGAATATAATAACTATAAATATGACTTATCTAAAGATACATGGTTTAATCCTGTTGTAGAATGGGATTCTAAACTCTTTATTGATCCTTTATTACTAAAAAGAACTAATATTAAAGAGCTAAAAAATTGTTATCAAGAGTTAATTAAATTCTTTAAAAATGCTTGTGTTGCATTAAAAACAAAATCAATACCAAAAACATTAGTAGAAAATATGTTAAATTTTAGAGAGGTTGAAGAAGCACAACTAGGATACTCTTATAATAGCAATAAAGGTAGTGGCTTTTCTGGTTTAACTGCTTTAAAATTTTTTGAAAACTTTTCTAAATATATAGATTTAAAAATATTTAATTACGATGAACTGGAAGAAATTACTCTATTTGAAGAAAATGTTGATCTTGATAGGATAACTGATATGATATTGTCTATAACAAAACGCTATTTTATAGCATATAGTTGTAGTATTGCAGAAAAAGAGGGATTTCCTTTAGATAAATTTAATATATTAACTCATTTTAATTTTGACGAAATGAGTTGGATATCTGAGATAGTTAAATTACCTTACATAATTAACAATGAGAATAAAAAAGTCCCTGTATTATTGGTTCCACATTCTATCTTAGTTGGAGAATTACATTATAATTCTGAAAACTTTATTACTTGGTTATGGAATAATGAAACAGACTATGTAAAAGATACATTTGAATATAATATAAAAAAAGAATTAGAGTCCAACAAAAAGGAAATTATAGAAAAAATTATAGAAAATAACGATACTGACCTTTTTAAAAGGTTTGGTAATGAACCTGTTGAACCATATGATTTACAAAAAGATAAAGATATAATTAACAAAGTTTATGATTTTGTTAAAGATATAAAAATATCAAATAAAGATAGCGAAATTTCTGTGCTAGAAATGGCTGATGATTTAATAAATGATATCGAACATGCTGTACAAGATGAAAGAGGATGGTCCTTACTATTAAGTGATACAAGTATTAAATTTAGAGCCGAACCAATTATATCAAAGTTTTCCCACCTAATTATAGAAAGAAAATCTGAGAGTTTGGGATTTAATTTAGATATTTCCCCTGAAACAAATAAAGGTAGAGGTCCTGTTGATTTTAAACTATCTAGAGGTAGAGAAAAAGTGTTAATTGAAATAAAAACTTCTACACATCCAGATTTAATGACTTGTATAGAAGATCATAAACAATTGCATCAATATATGAAACAAGAAAGTTGCAAAGATGCAATTTTATTAGTTTTTTATAATAAAGAATCTGATTTAGAAAAAATAAATGAACTGCATACTAAAGTAGCAGAGTCTAATAAAAGAAATAACCATAATATGATGATAAGGACAATAAATTGCATACCTGGTCCGTCAGCTTCTAATTTATAAATATGAAGATATGATTCTAATAAAAAAACTAATAATTATAGTGTATTAATATACATACAAAGAGGTTTTGTTGTAAAAAATGAAATATTAAAATAAATAATTGAACAAATTAAGAAATGTGAATTAACTAAGTCATTTTCTGATGTTGAAGAATTTAAAAAATAGGCATCAGAATTAAATAATACTCAGATAAGTAATTTCCTTAGTTTGGATATAAATTTAGAAGAAATAACGGAATATATAGTAAGTCTTACAGGAGAAGATATTAAGTATTCAGTAACCTCAATAAACTTTAAATTTGTGTTCTCAAATATTTTAACTTTGCCATTTTTGGTTTTATAATTATACATTTAATAATATCAATAATAGTTGAGTTATGTTTTAATGTTTCTATTGTTTTAAAATTAAGCATTAAAAATGTCCTTCTTCCTAGAAAGAGAACATCTATATATGTCTTCCAAGCTAACAGTGAGTTAGATTTTAGACATTAAAAAACTTACGACACCATAATAGATCCGTAAGTTGTATTCAAATGGAGCGGACGAGGGGAATCGGACCCCCGTCTCAACCTTGGCAAGGTTGCATTCTACCATTAAACCACGTCCGCAAATAAAAAACTGATAAACAGTTTTATTAATAAAATGGAGGGCCTAGTCGGATTTGAACCAACGCTCAGGGAGTTGCAGTCCCACGCCTTACCACTTGGCTATAGACCCATTTCATTTGTAAATTAATTTTATCTAAAAACTTAGAAAATGTCAATAAAAGACTTTACTTTTTTTCTTTATATGCTAAACTTTATATGTTTATGAGGTGATTTATAGTGAAAGAAGTAATATTAGATGCACTAATTGATTCTATAAAACTTTTACCATTTCTATTTATAGTATATTTAATAATGGAATTTTTAGAACACAAGTCAAATTCCAAAACAGAAAAAATAATTAAAAAATCCGGAAAGTTTGGACCGGTTGTTGGTAGTATCCTTGGCGCATTCCCACAATGCGGATTTTCAGTCATGGCATCAAACCTTTATATAGTAAGAATAATATCACTTGGGACGTTAATATCAATTTATTTATCAACCTCAGATGAAATGCTTCCAATATTATTATCTTCTAATGCCTCAATCCCAACTATTGTAAAATTTCTTTTAGTTAAAGTTATAATAGGTATGCTTGCAGGATTAATAATAGATTTGTTTGTAAATAGAAAATCTAAAAAAATTGCTCCAGAAATTTCTAAAATGTGTGATCACAATCACTGTCACTGCGAAGAAAACATTTGGTTATCAGCACTTAAGCATACTCTTACAATTTTTATATTTATCCTTGGAATAAATTTTGGAATGGATATTATTATTCATATAATAGGTGAGGACAAAATATCATCATTCTTAGTCGCAAGTACATTTCTAGGACCTATTTTATCAGGACTTATTGGTCTTATACCTAATTGTGCTTCATCTGTAGTTATTACAGAATTATATCTAAACAATGCCCTAACTTTTGGTTCTGCGATTTCAGGACTTTTATGCGCAAGTGGGTTAGGAATCTTAGTACTATTTAAAGTAAATAAAAATTATAAAGAAAACATTAAAATTTTATTACTAGTATATATAATCAGTATATTAGTAGGTATAATATTCAACTTATTAAACGTAACAATTTAATAAGTTTTTTTGTATTATATCTTTACTTATCTCACATAATAGTATTGTAGTAGAATTTCATAAAAAAATTAAAAAAAATTAGCACTCTCTATTGACAATTGCTAATAGAGTGGTATAATTATAATTGTTCGGAGGAGGAATGAATTATGAAATTAGTACCAAGAGATGAAAGTTTCTTTTTGGATGATGTTTTTGGTGATTTCCTAAGCTCTAAAGACACCGCCAATATGAAATGTGATATTTATGAGAAAGGAGATAAGTATTACATTGAAATGGATACACCAGGTTACTCAAAAGATGATACAACAATTGAATGTGACAATGGATATCTAACTGTAAAAGTATCAAAGAAAGAGGAAAGTTCTGATGAAGAGAAAAATTACATCAGACGTGAAAGAAGTACTCGTGAATATAGTAGAAGCTTCTATGTAGGAGATGTTGATCCTGAAAGCATTAAGGCAAGCTTTAAAAATGGTTGCTTAACTGTTGAAGTTCCAAAAGAAGAGAAAAAAGAGACTAAAAAATTAATTCAAATCGAAGAGAAATAATTTCTCTTTTTTCTTTTGCTCTTTTTATCTATATGAGGTACAATATTATTAAGGGAACTTAGAAAGAGGTGTTATATGGATAAAAGAATAAAAGAAGCTCTAGATAATGAAATAAAAAGACAACACAATAACATTGAACTTATTGCAAGTGAAAATTATGTCTCAGATGATGTATTAGCATTACAAGGAAGCATTTTTACAAATAAATATGCCGAAGGATATCCTGGTAAAAGATATTATGGAGGATGTGTAAACGTAGATGTTGTTGAAAACTTAGCAATAGAATACTTACAAAAACTATTTGGCTGCAAGTATGCAAACGTTCAACCTCATAGTGGTAGCAGTGCAAATATGGCAGTATATAGAGCACTATTAGAAAAAGGCGATACTGTTATGGGAATGAACTTATCACATGGTGGACATTTAACTCATGGGCATCCTATAAACTTTAGTGGAATTGACTATAAAATAATTGGGTATGATGTGAATCCAAAAACAGAATTAATAGATTATGATGAAGTAGAAAGACTTGCTAAAGAAAATAAGCCAAAAATGATTATTGCGGGTGCAAGCGCTTATTCTAGAATAATAGATTTTAAAAGATTTAGAGAAATTGCTGATAGTGTAGGAGCATACTTAATGGTTGATATGGCACATATTGCTGGATTAGTAGCCGCAGGTCTTCATCCAAATCCAGTTGAATATGCAGATGTTGTTACATCAACTACACATAAAACATTAAGAGGACCACGTGGTGGAATAATATTAACCAATAGCGAAGAAATAATTAAAAAGATTAATAAAACAATATTCCCAGGAATTCAGGGTGGACCACTTATGCATGTTATAGCTGCAAAAGCGCAAAGCTTTAGTGAGGCACTAGACCCATCTTTTAAAACTTATCAAGAACAAGTATTAAAAAATATAAAAGCACTTAGTAAGTCGTTAGAAGAAAATGGATTTAGAATAGTATCTGGTGGTACAGATAATCACTTGATACTTGTAGATGTTACCTCATCAAACCTAACAGGTAAAGAAGCAGAAAAACTACTTGATGAAATAAACATAACAGTTAATAAAAATACTATTCCTTACGATAAAGCATCGCCTATGATTACATCTGGCATAAGAATAGGATCTCCTGCAATGACTACACGTGGATTAAAAGAAGCTGAATTCTATGAAATCGGAAATATAATAAGTGATGCATTATTAAAAAAAGATACAGAAGAAAATTTAAAACTTCGTGTATCTAAAATAATAGATAGATGTAAAAAATAAAAGAAGTGACTATTTAGTGAACTTGTCAATAAAAAGTAGACACTAAAAG
>HF996868.1:0-132103 GCA_000432595.1 Clostridium sp. CAG:710
ATATTTTTCTTTATTTCTTATTCTTTTTAAGCCTTCTTCACCATTTTTAGCTATTGTTAGTTTAGATATACCCCCTAGCTTTTTAGTAAGAAGCGTTCTTTCTTCCTCATTATCATCAACAAGTAATATTTTAATCTTGTCTTCTGTTTTCTTATATTCATTAATTATATTATCAATTTTATCATTTGAACTAGCTATTTTTTGGTCAACAATTAAAGTAAATTCTGAACCTTTATTTTTTTCACTTCTTACTGTAATTGTTCCTCCTATTAAGTTAACCATTTTTTTAGCTACATCTAATGTTACATTTGATTCATCAACTTTATCACTAATATCGTTTTCATCTGTTTTGCTTTGAAATAATTTATTTATATCTTCAGCATTTACACCAATTCCAGAATCTTTTACTGAAACAACTAATCTACATACATCAAAACTGACTATCGAATTCACATTTAATTCAACAAATCCTTCTTTTGTATATTTGATTGCATTTGATATTAATGCATTAATTATTTGTTTTAGTCTAATTGAATCTCCATATAACATTTCTGGAATTGCCTCATCAAAATTAGTTCTAAATTCCAACCCTTTTTCTGTTGCTTCTTGTTTTGATCTTAATGTTATCTCTGTTAGCAAGTTCGCTACTTTATATTGGTTTTTAACTATTTTAATGTTTTTAGCATCTATTGTTGATACATCCATTACACCTCTTAGTATATAGGCAATTCTTTGTTGTGCATTTCTTATATCTATTACTTTTTCTTTTTCATCATCATTTAATTCATCTTCTAGTAACTGTTCAGTTCTTTGTTCTATCATGTTAAGTGGATGTCTAATTTGTTGAGTAGTATTAAATATAAATATTGATTTATCATTGTTGTTTTTTTCAACCAATGATTTAGTTTTAGTTAATTCTTCAATCATTTTTATATCTGGATTTTCAATTGTAAAATACATTAAAAAGGTTACAAATGTTTCCATAGAAGTCATAAGTAATAATCCTGGATTTAACTTTTGAATTATCATAACAACGGTACCTATTATTATAAAGGCAAATAATGGTAAATATTTTTTATTTTTAATTTCTTTAAAGTTTTTAAACATTTCTATTAAGCAGATGCAAATATAGACAGGTATTAATATGTATAGTAGGTTTGCACTTGGTCCAAATGAATAAGCTATTGTACCTTTACTAAAATAATTTAGTGGTAGGATAAATATTAATATCGCAATTACTACATATATTACTGTTAGTATATTGAATATGTTTTTAAAATACTTTTCTTTTGATTCTTTATCTGATTCTTTCTTACTATATGATATTACAAATGTATATGCAGTAAAAAATGAAATCCACGTTAAATAATATATTAATAATGCTTTTGAGATAAAATCATTTAATATTGGAAATGCATCTCTATGTAATATCGATGTATAACAACTTACTCCTAGTACTACGCCTACTAAATTACTTATTATTAAGTAACTATATATTTTGTTCTCTAATGTTTGTATTCTCTTTTTTGAAAAAAACATTATTGTTAGAAGAACACTATAGAAAAAACTACATGCTGAAAATGTAAAACCAGCGCTCATGATTATCACTCCTATCTTACAAAGATTATAACATAAAATATATAACAATTAAACTCATTTTACTTAATTAACCAAAAAAATAATCAATACATTAAGTATTGATTATAATAATTTTATTAACTATTTTATTGTTTTTACAAGTTGAGTTATTTTTACATCACTAGCATTTGCATTTTCAATTCCTGTTGATTCAAGTTTTTTAAAATCTACTTTTCCTGCTGGTGTCATAGGAATTTTATCTGTAAATTCATAGAAGTATGCTACATCTCTTTCTGGTAGATTTTCACTGCATAGCTTTTCTAACTCTTCTTGAATTTCTTTTTCATATCCCTTAAATTCATCTTTTAATACTACAACTGCTTTTGGTAGTTTTCCTTGTTGGTTATTAATACTATCAACACCAACTACTGCACATTCGCTTACTGCTTTATGAGTTGCTAAAACGTTTGCTATTCTTGATGGGAATACATTGTGACCATCTGCTCTTACTATCATACTTTTGTTTCTTGCTAAGTGATAGAACAATCCATTCTCATCAATGTAACCTAAGTCTCCAGTTTTTATCCATTTTTTACCATTTTCATCAGTAAAGAATACTTTTTTATTTTCTTCTTCATTATTTAAATATCCAAGCATTACACTAGGTCCAGAAAAATACCATTCACCAGTCTCATTTGGAGTATTAATTACTTCTTTTGTTTTAGGATCTCTTATTTCCGCTTCTACTAAAGGTAGTGGAATTCCAACACTTCCTAATTCGTTGCATTCATTTCTTATACAAACACAAACAGCGGATGATAATTCTGTCATTCCATATCCTTTTGCCAATCTTGTTTCACATTTATGTGCTTCTAAGAATGCATTAACTTTCTTTTCTAACTCAATATTTGTTGCATCTCCACCAGCACCTGGACTAATTAGGAATGATAAATCTTTTCCTTCTAGTTTTTGTGACTCTAATAGTGGTTCATAATGTGTTGGTACTCCCATAAAATGTGCTGGTTTATATTTTAATAAAAGTTCATCAAATTTTGTAGGATCAAATTGTGGAATTAAAACATCTGTCATGCCTAATGATAATGGCATATGAATTCCAGCAATTAGACCATATGCTAAGAATGGTGGCATAATATCTAAAAATACTTGTCCTGGTTCATTTTTTATTCCACAGTGTTTATATTCTAATGCAACTGAGTTGATGTTTTCATTTGAAAGCATAACACCTTTTGGTACTCCTGTAGTTCCACCAGTTCTCTCAATAACAGCAACAGCATCTTTTTCAAAGGCTACTTTTTCTGCTTTTGTTCCTCTTCCTTGTTTTATGAAATCGTGCCATTTTAAATACTTACCATTATCTGGAATTGGTTGTGAAATACCACTTTCGAAGTCTTTTTCTTCTCTTTTCTTATATCCAATATTTAGTAATAAAGGTAGAGAATCTGCAGGTGAGACTGCTATAATCTTATCAATATTTATCTCATCCATTATTTCGTCAATTTTTTGATGGTATGAATCAACTATTACAACCAAATTTGATTCTGCCTCATTTATTGCATCTTTTATCATTTTAGCTGGCGTTCTTGGATCAATTGGTTGTACAACTGCTCCAATTTTATTTACTCCATATATAGAATAAATTGTTTCTGGTAATGTTGGCATTACAAGTGTTACAACATCCCCTTTTTTAACACCCATTGCTTTATAAGCATCTGCAGCTGCATCAATATTTTTAACTAAGTTTCTATAACTTATCTTTCTGTCAAAATAATTTAATGCGGTTACATTTTTATATCCTTTTGCTCCTTCAGTTATATATTCATATAATGTTTTGCTTGGTACTTGTAATTTTAATGCTTCTTCTGAATAAAATTTTTTGTACCTTTCTGTTAATTTGATATTATTAATACTACTCATTAATATTTCCCCCTTGGTTTGATTATTTTATACTACTTAATACTACATTTTGTTATGTTATCACAATTTTGTTTTTTTGTCAATTAGAAGCGTCCTCCTCCACTGCCTCCGCCGAAGCCACCGCCTCCAAATGAAGAGCCACCTCCATATCCTCCACTACTACTATCTGAAGAACTTGCAAGCTCATGTGTAGATATTGTTCCTCTTGCGGATGAAAAGCTACTATTTACTGCATTTGTCATTGAATTTGAAAAATAATAGTTGTCAAAATATAAATATGTAAAATCAATGTTATCACTATAATTCATTCTTTCTAGATTCATTTTCATTGCATTTTGAACTTTTACTGCCAATCCAAACATTGTTGCATATACTAAATATCTTTCCCATAATTTGATTTCTGGTAAATCTTTTTCATCTAATCTACCAAAGTCCGCTAGAAAGTTTTTAAGTCCTTTCCATTTATGATACTGTTCATTTCCTTTTTTTGTTCTTTTAGTGGCAGATGAGAAATAGATTATTGCTAGTATACCAAATAAATCCATTAGTAATACTCTACCCATGTTTGATCCACATAGAAGTGCTAAGAATGTAATTGGTATAAATATTAATGAATACAAAATACAATTAGTTTTTTCCTTTTTCGTATTTTCATAAAATTCTTCTGTTTCTGCTTCCGACTCGCATGCATAACGCCAACCGTCATAACCACTTATAAGCCTTTTTGCGTTATTATAGTCTTTTGAAAACTCTTTCATATCTCCCAAGATTACATAATCACCATTTCCAACTGTTCCTATCAATAAATTAAATAGTTTTTTTTCACTAGTTGAAAGTGTATCTAAATTAAAGTTCATGTTCCTTGAAAGCTTATAATCTTTTTGTTGCTTATTTTTAAACAATCCTTTTTTATCTATAGTTACTTCTTCTATTGTAATTGCTTTTTTTCTTATTAAATCAAGTATTCCTGCATTGAAACTTAAATTGTTAATACTCTTATTCATTAAATAGCTTACTGTTGAAGGAGTATACTCCTCAGGAAAATCTCTAAAGTATTTTCCATTAAATTCACTTCTATATTCTTTATCATTTTTATTATAAAACTTATATACTATTACAATAAGTCCAATAAGCCATATTCCTAGTAAGATTTCCATTATTATCGCAAGTGTTTGTAACATTTTTTCTCTTTTTCTTGCAGCTTCTCTTAATTTATTTGCATAATTTGCTCTTTCTTTTTCTACTTCAAGTATCTTACCTAGTCCATCGACATTTGATTTTTTTGTAGCATTTGGTACTATACTTTTGTCAAATACAACACGACCATCTACTGCATTTTCTTTATATAATGTCTCATATGTTATTTCTACTGATTTATCATCTATTATTCTATTCTTTCCATTTAGTGGACCATGTGAAAATATTCTTAATTCTTTGCTTGAAGATGGAAGATTTATACGAATTATTAAATTGCTTATGTCCTCTTGATAATCTGTACCTATAAAGTCATGAGCTAATTCTGCGATATCATTGTGTACTACAACTAAGTCTTTTAATGTATATGTTACTAATGAAGCTCTTTTATATACTGAAGGTTGATAACTCAATATTTCTATTCCTTCACTATTTGTAGTTTTAGTATAAACTCCATAGTCTCCTTTTTCTGCGCTATTTACTAATACAAATTCTCTATTTTTATTATTAATAATAGAAAAATCTGTTGTAGTAAATTTTACATCATATACTTTTACATCTGTTAATGCACTTGCATTATATATATCACTGCCCTCAAAACTTGATTTACTTCCATCAAATTTAGTAAGTCCATTACTTTTATATCTAATGTCTGTTTTATATCCATTATATTCTCCATCCATTAGTTTTAATTCTTTTACTTCTGCATCACCATTATCTAATACGTTTACCTCTATATAATATCTAGTTGTTCCATCTGCATATACAAATATAGGTAAAAGCATTATAAATAAACTAAATAATATAAATCTAATTTTTTTCATAAACATACCTTTCTTTAAAAAAAGACTTACAAAAGTAAGTCTTTAGAAGCTAACCTTTGGTGCTTTTCTTTCTGATTCATTATCTAATTTAAAGAATTCATTTTGCTTAAATCCAAAGATATTTGCGATAATATTTGTTGGAAACATTTCAACTTTATTATTATAAGATAGTACTGTATCATTATAAAATTGTCTAGCATATGAAATTTTTTCTTCAACTTCTTTTAAATCAGATTGTAATGATAAAAAGTTTTGATTAGCTTTTAATTCTGGATATGCTTCTGATAGTGCAAATAATTTATTTAATGCTCCTGTGATTTGGTTGTTTGCCTCAATTTCTTCAGCTGGTGTATTTGCAGATGCAAATGCGTTTCTAGCGTTAATTACTGCCTCAAGGGTGTCTTTTTCATGCTTTGCATATCCTTTTACTGTCTCAACTAAATTAGGAATTAGATCTACTCTTTTTTTCAATTGAACATCTATTTGTGCCCATTGATCTTTCACCTTATTCCTTGCCATTACCAATCCATTATATGCTCCAATTACATATAAAACTAGTAATACTAAAATTACAATTATGATTATCCACCACATATTTTTCACCTCACTTTAATTATACTTTAATTTTATATTAAAGCAAACCTATTTATTAAACTTTTTTATTATTTTTAATGTATTTAATATTGTTATAAGTGTTACACCTGTATCTGCGAATACTGCCCACCACATGGTAGTAATACCAAATACACTTAGTGATAATATAATTATTTTTACCGAGATTGCAAAAATTAGGTTTTGTTTTATAATTTTATTTGTATATTTTGATATATCTATACCTTTATTTATTTTTTCAAGATCATCATTCATTATTACTATATCACTTGCTTCTATTGCAGATGATGAACCTATTCCTCCCATTGATATGCCTATATCTGCTCGTTTTAAAAGTGGCGCATCATTTATTCCATCTCCAACGAATGCAATTACATCATTATCGCTCTTTATCTTTTCATATTCACAATATTTATCATTCGGTAGCATTTCATACTCTACATTTTCTATTCCTAGCTTTTTTTGTATTTCTAGAGCAGTAGATTTTTTATCTCCAGTAAACATATATGTAGTTATACCTGCTTTATGTAGTTTTTCTATAAAGCTTTTTGCATTTTCTTTTATACCATCATCTATTATTATAGATGCTATATGTTTACCATTTATATTTACATGTAGACTTGCTTCTTTGCTACAATCATCACATAGTTTTATAGTTCCAACTTTTATATGATTTTCTCCTAGGTCATATTCAATCCCTTTACCAGTTAGTTCCTTGTATTCTTTCACATCTTTATTTGTGTATTTTTTATCAAAGAATTTAATTAGTGATTGTGCGATTGGATGATTTGATAATGACTCGCCTTTTATTAATATTTCAATTATTTGTTCTTCTGTATAACTATCATCATATATTTTTATTTTTTGTACATTAAATGTTCCTGTAGTTAGTGTTCCTGTTTTATCAAAAACTATTTTATTTACCCTAGATAAGTTATCTAAATAGTTACTTCCCTTTACTAAAATACCGTTTTTTGATGATACACCAATACCTGTAAAATATGATAGTGGTACTGATATTGCTATTGCACAAGGACAAGATATAACTAAGAATGTAAGTGCTCTATATATGCTTTCTCCTAATCCTAAATTAGTAAATATGGATAATACTATTACTACTAGTATTGCAATTGTTAAAACTAATGGAGTATATATTTTGCTTAATCTTGATACTAGTGTTTCTGTGTGTGCTTTTTTATCACTTGCATCTTCTACTAATTCTAGTATCTTAGCAACTGTCGAGTCTTTAAATTCTGTGGTTGCCTTTATATATATTATATCCCCTATATTTATAGTGCCCGATAATACCCTGTCTTTTTTTCCTACATTTACTGGGAGCGATTCTCCTGTTAGTGCAGATGTATCAAGCAATGTAGAACCCTCTGTAATTATTCCATCTACTGGTATTTTTTCTCCTTTTTTTACAATTAAGATATCTCCTTTTTTTACTTGCTCTACATCTACTTTAACTACATTTTCCCCAATTAATTTATTTGTGTAATCTTGTTTTATATCAAGTAAGTCTTTTATAGATCTTCTTGTGTTATTAATTGCTTTTTCTTCTAGAATTTTACCTAGAATATATAGTGCTACTACCATAATACCTTCTAAGTCATCACCTAGTAAAAATGCCCCTAGACACGATATTGTTATTAATGCATTTTCGTTTATTGTTTTATTTCTTATTAATGTTTTTGCTGCATTTATAAATGGTCTATATAATAGTAGTATATACCCTATAATTACAAGTATTTTATTTAGTTTAAATGGAAGTGTTATTAACGTTCCTAATACTCCTAGTACTACTCCTAATACAAGATTTAATATATGATATTCCTTGCTTTGTTTTACATCTTCTAAAGATGTTATTCTTGCATCTGGTTCTATATTATTTACTAGTCTATTTATTTCTTCTAATGATATTTTATTATCACTTTCAAATGATATTTTTGATGTAGAAAAATTAACTATTACATTATTTAATCTTTCATCTTTACTTAGCCCTTCTTCTATTTCTTTAGCACAGTTTGCACAATCTAAGTCTAGTATTTTATATTTGTATTTATTCAATTGTATTCCCTTCTTTCAATAGTCTTAAAATTACATCTATTACTTCTTTTTTCATAATAGTATAATCAATATTATTATGTCTATGATATACAACTTCATGACAGTAATTATCAACAAGTCCTATACATATGTGGACTTTTTCATTTATATTTTTACTATTTAAGTTATTCTTTTTTAGTATTTCTACTATTTTTTTGGTCATATCCAATTCATTTTTATTGAATATTTCTGCGATTTCTTGATCAATATGACTCATTGACATTAATTCTTCGTGAGCTTTTTTTGAAATTTTATGAGATTTTATAAAGTTATCTATTACATTTTCTAGAATTTGTTTTAGGTTTTCACCTACATTATCAATATCTAGGACATCTGTTATTGGAAACATTATTCCTTCTGAATAGTGTTTTACACCTTCTATAAAAATATCGTGCTTGTTTTCAAAATACTGATAAATAATTCCAGTTGATACTTCTGCATATTTTGCGATATCTACACAATTTACATTGTGATAACCTTGTTCACACATCAATTCAAAGCCTTTTTCAATTATTTTATTTTTCTTTTCAATAGAACTTTTTTTAATTGGCTCTCTTATATTTGACATATGCCTCACCTATTCATTAGATTTTAAACTAGATACCATATCTATTGAATTAATCTTTTTAGATAGTACCTTATTCACTATATATGATACTACAAAAGTTCCAAAGCAGGAATAGAAATATGAAAGTATTGTAATTTTTGCATCGAAATCGTAAGTGTCTCCTAGTGCATTTTCAAATATATAATGAAGTGTTATATAACCAAGTGGTAATCCTATTATAATTGCTAGTATTGTAATCCATATATTTTGTTTTACAAATATCTTTTTAATTTGTTTATCTTTAAAACCTAATACTTTAAGTGTTGCGAATTGATATTGTTTTTCTGAGAATGATAATATTCCTAGGTTATAAATTATGATAAATCCTAATACTGAAGATACTAGTATTAATATTACTACTATAGTTTTAGTAGTCTCAAGCATATTTTCCATAGAGGCTCTTAATGCTTTTTTATTTTGAATTGTTTCTACTCCAGATAGTTGTTTTACTTTACTTAAATCTTTATCTGTATATATAGTATCTGCTTTATAGTTTAATCCAAGTTTTTCAAAGCATTCTTTTGTCATATTTAAATTCTGATTTTGTGGATCTCTATTTAGACCAATTATTTTTGTTGTATACCATGTATCATCTCCAAAAATATGCCACGTTATATTATCTCCTACTTTTAGGTTTATAACTTCAGATAATTTTTCAGTTATATATATTCCGTCACTTGAAATATTAATGTATTTTGCATCATGGTCAGTATATTTTAAATGTTCTTCTGCATTGTTTACCATTAGTGAATTAGTTTGCTTCTTACCAGCTTTATCTTTTACTTCTATTCCTAATGTTTGACTAGTACTTTCTCCATATGTTTCTATTAAACTATTTAATTCTTCTTCTGTATAATCTTGATTTAGTGTTAATTTATAGTTGAATTTATTTATTTTGTCAAATTCCCAACTCATGTATGAATTCATAGTATCAAGCATACCAAAGGCACAAACTAAAAGCATACAAGATCCTATTATTCCTATTATTGCCATTATTGTACGGCCTGAATTTCTATATATATCTCTTATATTCCATTTTGTAGATATTGAAGCTTTTTTGAATACTTTTTTATTTGTTAAATCAAACTTAGTAGGAGTTATATTAGGAGCTTCTATTCTTAATAGAGATGATGCTTCTTCTTTTAGAATTTTTTTACATGAAAGGTAAGATATGAGTGTTATTAATAAAACCACTATTATAGCAAGTATAAATACAATTGGTTTTAAATATATGTGGCAATTTGGCATTTCAAAATATTCTGTTTCTAAGTTTAGGAACATATTCCCCATAACAAGACTCCCTAGAACCAGTCCTAGAATGCTTGCTAGTAAGGCAATATAGAATCCATATCCTACATATAATTTATTTGTTTTCTTTTCTCTAAATCCAAGTGATTTTAATGTGCCTATTTGTGTTCTTTCTTTTTTTATAAATCTATTCATAGTTGTAACTACTGATAATATTGCGATAAATAGAAATAAAAATGTAAATATACCTGAATAAGTATCTCCTTCTTCTATTTCTGCATTATATGTTTCATAAGACGGGTTGGAGTCTCTTTTAGTTACCGCAATTGCTTTTTCTATTTTGTTTTCTATATTTGATACTGTATTATCTATTTTTGATTCATTATCTACATCAACTATTATTCCATTAAATATATAATAATCTTCTATATTAAAGTTTGGAATAATCTTTTTAATCAGGCTTGTATCAGTTATTTTATATTTATCTTTTATCTCGTCATAAATATAATCTTGTGGAAATTCATCTATAGAAAGATATACATATCCATAATCTTTATGAGTAGGAAATATTTCTGATGAATCTTTTACAAAATATACATGATCAGGTGTATTAACTAGACCAAGTACAACTTCTTCTATTGTATAATCTTGATATTTTAATTTGATTTTATCCCCTGTTTTTATCTTAAGATAATTTGCGATATAACTATCTATCCAAATGCCTTTTTTATCTTTACTAAATGGTTCTCCTTCTACTACGTGCATTTTAGATATATTATTTGATTTAATAAAATTTGTCTCCAGTGTTATATCTTTATATCCTTCTAAATTTGTTTTTATTGTAAGCATTCGTTCTGCGTCACGTACATTTTCTATTTTTTTAATGTTGTTTAAGTCATCTAAAGTAAAGTTCTTGCCGCTTACCCATATATCTTGTAAATTATTCTTTTCATAGTATATATCTGCGCTTTTTTTCATTCCATCCATATAAGAGTGAATTCCAGTAAATACAAACACTCCTAGAAATACCATAAAGAAAATTGCAAGAAACTGTGTAATATTGTTTTTTATGTCTCTAAACATCTTCCTTTTTAGCATTACCATTTCACCTCATCTATATCTTTTGGATGTTTGGTTTCTATTATTTCTTCTACTTTTCCATTTTTAATTTTTATTACTCTATCTGCGATATCTGCGATTAATACGTTGTGTGTTACAACTACTACTGTGTTTTCACCATTGTTGGCATCACAACATTTTTTTAATAGTTTTAGTACTTCAGTACCTGTTTTTGAATCTAGTGCTCCTGTTGGTTCATCACATAATAAAAGTTTTGGATTTTTTGCGATTGCCCTAGCAATAGATACTCTTTGTTGTTCTCCACCTGATAATTGATTAGGAAATTTATTTATGTGATTCATAAGACCAACTTCTTTTAAAATGTGTTTTGCGCTTCTAGGATTTTTTACAATATCATCTACTATTTTTACATTTTCTAATACAGTTAATGTAGGCAGTATATTATAAAATTGAAATATAAATCCAACATTTTCTGCACGGTAATCTGTTAGCTCATCTTTATTAAATTTTGAAATGTTTTCACCATCTATTACTATGCTTCCTGAAGTTACTTTATCCATTCCGCCAAGTAAGTTTAATAAAGTTGATTTACCCGCCCCAGATGGCCCTAATATTACTACAAATTCTCCTCTTGGAATAGTAAAACTCACTCCATCTAATGCATTAAATTTTTTCTCACCAATGTTATATGTTTTTACAACATTTTTAAATTTAATAAAATCGTTCATAATCCCTCCATATGAAATTTATTTCATATTAATAATATCACAATAATATATGCTTTTCAATCTAATATGAAAACTTTTTCATATTTTTAAATAAAATATTTGCATTATCAAGTTGCATTTTAAACTTTTTATTATGTATAATTATATTAAGGAAGGTATTTAGTATGGCAACTATTAAAGATTATTTAAATTATTATAAAGATACTTCATTTGATGAATATGCTTTTAATGAACTTGATAACATTTTATTTTCCGAATTATCTTATATAAATTGGGAAAATATTGTTTCAAATTACTCTTCTAAAATCAGATTAGATCATGCGATTAATATTTTTTTAGGAAGTCTTAATGATTCTACTAGAGAAGGTCTTTCTCCTTTTATGAAGTCTAATGTTGAAAATCTTAAAATTATACAAAATTCTAATAGATATCAAAATTGTTTTCTAGCAAACTTTAGGAATCAAGTTGATGAAGAGAAACAATTTGGTGCATTATGTATTTATTTTAATGGTGGAGATGTTTATGTTGGTTTTAAAGGAACCGATTCTACATTAGTAGGTTGGAAAGAAGATTTAGCACTTGCATATACATTCCCTACTCTTGCACAAAAGGATGCGATTAATTATTTAAATGAGGTTATAGGTTGGAAGGATAATACTGTATATGTTGGTGGGCACTCCAAGGGTGGAAATCTTGCAATGTGTGCTTACATGTATTCAAACAACAAAGTTAAAAGAAAAGTTAAAAAGGTTTTTAATAATGATGGTCCTGGATTTAGAGATGCGGAATATAATTCCTTTCAATATAAGGAAATGCTCGGTAAACTTGTAATGTTTGTTCCCGAAGATAGTATTGTTGGGGTCCTTCTTAATAGTCCCCCTTCGTTTAAGGTAATAAAATCTACATTTAATGGTCCTTATGAACACGATTGTAATTCATGGGAATGCTTTGGTTCTTTCTTTGTAGAGGGTAGGCTTGGAACTCTTAGTAAAAAGTTCAAAGAAAGAGTTGACGATATAGTTAATTCTTATGATGATAAGAAAAAAGAAGAACTTGTTGATACTTTCTTTACCATACTTCAAAAGGCAGGAATAAAAAGCTTCAATAATGTTTCTTCTATAGAATGGAATCAAGTTCTTGAGATAATTAAAGGCATAAGTGGAATCGATAATACTACTAGAGATTTATTCTTAGATGTATTTAAAAGTTTTATAAATTTTCAAAATAAAGATAAAAAATAACTCATTACAAAATCGTAATGAGTTTTATATTATGCTCCTACATATCTTAAAACTTTTGATTTATTAGGTAGTGCACTTGAATTAATTGTACAAATTAAATTAGATTTATTAAATGGTACCAATATTTTTTCTATTGAAACATGTCCATCTTTTTTTTCTTTTAATATATAATAACATGCAGTGTTTGCCTTTTCTCCATTATATCCCATGGCAACTGCTCTTAATGTTCTAATATTAGTATCATTTAACTGATCTTTCATTTCAAAGTGTACATGTCCTTGAATTACTGCACAATAATCTGTTACTATTTTACCATCAAATAGTGGATTTATCTTTGCATCTTCATAACCTTTTCCTTTGTTTAATCCCATATTAAGTTTTATATTTTCTTCAATTTCTTCTTTTGCTTCATTACTATTGGTATATAAAAATTGCTTGGCTCTAGTGCCCTTATTTTGATTTTGATATGTCCATGTACTATGTACAGTATAATCCCATCTTATATCATTTGCAAAGTGACAAAGTGCAATTTTTTTGTTATTTAAGATTATATCAATAGATGGTTTATAAAGTTTTAATCTCTCTATTCTTGTACTTCCTAATTCTTCATCTGTATATAGTTGATTTTCTATTTTTTCATTATCAAAGTAACTAGCAAATGGCTCTATTCCGAGTGTTGAATAATACTCACTATTACCCGCTATAGAGGTTACGTTATATTCATCTAATAAGTCTATTACTTCTTTTGGATTTGGTCCAAACCCAATGTTATCTCCAAGGGAATATATTTCATTAATTCCTCTTTTTCTTATATCTTCTAAAATCGCAAATGTTGGCTCATATAGAGCATGTGCATCTGTGAATATTGCTACCTCTCTACCTGTATACATGTCATCTTCCTTTATTATTTTTAAGTTTGGTTCTAATAATCCAATTATGTTTTTTAGTGGTTCTATGTTATCACTTTCATATTTGGTATTATTATTTGGTGTAAATACTTTCTCTGGAATCGTTATAGAATTTTCTGCTTCTTGTGTAATTATAAATGGCAAATTGTATTTTTCATGCCACATTATTTCAGTCTTATTAGGTGTCTTTCCACCCACTAGTATTATTCCACATGGCTTTAATCCTTCTCTATATAATAGTGTCTCAGGATTATTTTTAAATACCGCGCTTGTTTCAAGCATTCCTCTTTGGTGACGTTTTATTTCTTCTACTTCTGAGGAGTTTGATTTTACTGCCCTATTTGTTCCCATATTTGCGATTGAACTATATATAAAGCTTCCTTCTTTGATATCATCATATGCTAAAATACATTCTCTACCACTCCAATAAAGCTTTTGTCCTTTATAACTTATTGGACTTAATGATATAAAGTTTTTACTTGAGCTCGCAACACCATTTATTAATTCATCAATATTTTCCAAATCACTTACCACGTGAGCATATAATATATAATTTTTATTTGAAACATCAAATATTTCTTTTCCATATATTTCTTCTAAGTCACTCCTTGATGTTTTATTCGCTTTAATATCATCTATTTTAGTTAAGTTTTCTATAGAATCCATTTCAAATAATAATCTTACTTTTTCATCGAATTTTAAAAACATATCTTGAGTACTAGAAAGATTTTCCGAATTAAATAATGTCTTTAATGTATTTCTTAGTCCTAATACATTGTTTGTTGTATCAACTATATCAATTATTTTTGCATATAGTAACAATTCTTCACATAAATTATTTATACTTGGAATTTCTTTGTTTGTTGTTTGTAACATTTTTAATCCAGCAGTTCCACCTATATTTTTTAATAATTCTTGTGAGTCTTTTAAAATCACATTATTAAATATATCTTTTAATTCTTCTATACTTGTAGATTCATCATTTATTTTATCAATATATGAGTTATATACTTTTTGTACCTCTACATTTAACTCTTCTAGCGAGTTTATAGTGTGGTTATTACAAGATAACTGTCTAAATTCTAATAAATTTTTCTTATCTTCTTTTGTTAATTTTTGGTTAGTTGCTGATATTTTTTTTAACAGTTCTGGGCATTTTGAAAACAAATCTATTGCCTCTAGCAAACTATTTATTTTATATATTTCATTTTTCTTAATTTTTTCTTTATCATATAGTTCATTAAACAAATAATCTTTAGCAGTTAAAAATTTGTTTATTTCATCATTTTTAATAGTATTAACTATTTCATTAAACCAATTTTTATATTTAGTGCTACCTACTCCATATTGCATAAAGTAATTAAAGTCTATATCTAATTGTTTAATTGCTTCTTTTAATTTATTAAAATACTTTATTACATTATCTACATCAAACTCATTTATTAGTGCTAGGACATCAGATGAATCTTGTTTGGAAAAACCTAAACTATCAACTATTAACTTTTTTATTATTAATGATGTTTCATCACACTTTAAATAATTATATTTTTCTTCTTCACTAATATTTTTTATGTATTCTTCAATTATATTTGTTTTTTTTGTAAGTACCTTATCTCTTATTTTATAGTTAAGTCCTATTCCTTTAAAATTAAGCCCATTTTTTTTGATATGACTTTTTATAATATTATCTAAGAGTTCACTTTTTTCGCTAAATATCATTTCTATTGTATCTGTAAAATATGTACCTGCATTTAATATTTCTATTATATTTTCCTCATTTATTTTTTCTTTTATTATAAGGCTTTTAAATTTAGGGTTACTTACCATTGCAATTTCAATTACAATTTTTTGAATTGGATTACCATCAGAAACACGTTTTCCACATTCTCTTATAATATCTTCTTTTTTTAGTTTAATTATTTCATCTTCTATTTCCTCTGGAAGGTTTGTTTTCTCTTCCATAAATAGATATGAAATTTCACTGTAATCTGTTCTTTTTATTTGTCTTATAATTCTTGGTCTGTTTAGTTTAATCATTAATTTTTTTGTGTAATCTGGGACATATTTACATTTTAACCATGCAAGTAGAGCTCTATCTTCACTTGTTATGGCACCAATTGTTATACCTATTTTTCTCCACTTTAATATTAAGTTTCTTATATTGTCATTATCAATATTTAAATAATTTAAAAGCTCTAATTTTGTAAGTAACAATACTGATAAATTAATACTTAATCTTTTCTTTTCATAAAGCTTTGTTCTATAGCATTCTGGATAAGATGTGCGTTCTAATTCATCAAGTGCTATCCTGCCACTAAGGCTTTTGATATGTTTATCTAATATGGCGCTTTTTCTCTTTATTATTTTTTCTGCTTGTAAATTTGATGTGTATTTATTTGTGCATATATCAAAAATATTTTTTATATTAATCTTTTTGTCAATTATGTCATCTTTTATGTACATAGGTGTTTCTTTATTTGATAAAAGTTGTGGAATCATATAATTACTATCTTTAGTATCTATTATGTAATCTATTACATCCTTAGGTGGATTTAGTGAAAGCATTTTTGATAACTTATCTGGGGCTTTTACTGAATCAATAACAAGTTTCTTTATTTCAAGTGGAAAGTTTTGATTACATATTACTTCATATATTTTATCTGAATATAATTTACTCGCTATTACCACTTTTAGACTATGAGGATAGTACTCTTTTGTCAAATCATTCTCTGAATACTCTTCTATTTCATCGAATATTTTTGTAAATTCATACATTTCATCTTCATCTTTTTCTAAACTATCTATATATGAAGAAAATATTTTTTTCACACTTACTGGCATATTAGGATTAAGAATATAATATATAAGTTTTTCTTTTTCCAAATGTGAAGAACTTTTTGTTAATTTTTTATTATTTTTACTTACTACTATATTTTTTTCTTCATCACTTACATTTTCTGATAGTAAATAGTTTAGTAAATCTAAATCGCTTTTTTTCACAATAATCCCCCTCAAATTAGTTTAGTATTGTATCATATAATCTGTATTTTTTCAAGAAAAAAGCAACCAACATGGTTGCCTAAATCTATTAATTATACTGATGTTCCTGAATAAACGCTGTCATCAAATGCTAGTATTCCCATGAATACAACATTTAAGAATATTAGTCCAGCAGCAAATCCAGACGACTTACCAAATGCTTTAGCTAATTTGATATATGCCATTATTAGATATACAAATACAATTATTTGTCCTATGAAAGGTAGCAAGAACCACAATAATTTTTTTGGATCAATTCCACTTATTTGGAATAATACAACTAGGTTGTATATTGGAATAAGCGCTGCCCATCCTTCTTTTCCAGCTTTTTTGAATACTTTCCACATAGCGACAATTGAGAAAACTGCAACTGCCAACATAATAATCATATAAACTATCATTCCTCCAGATGAAGAACTTGTTTCTAAACTGGTATACTCATAACTATAATCCATAAGATTTTCCTCCTTTCTAAAAAATAAACTATGCTCTATATGTTTATTATCTACGATGTCTTATAATTTTATATTAACATAATTATGTATGTTAATCAAATTATTTTTAATGACTAAAATCCACCTTATTAATTGGAATTGATACATTTTCATCATAAAGCATAACTTTTTTATTATAAGTCTGTTCCGTTAGAAATTCATAATTTAGTATATAAGAGCAAAACTTTGATGTGTTATTGATATTCCATGGGTAATAATAGTTTTCACTTATAAAGAGTTCTTTTCCTGTATATGAGATTAATGGAATTCTTTCTAAATTTGAATGCATACCAAATGTTCTTAGTTTTGGTCCTCCATAAATATGTTTATTACGCGAATGGTTTTCTTCTATTTTATATGTTCCCTTGTCAATAAATTTGAAGTCTTCTAAAACTGATTCAGATAAATTTTTATTTGAGTAAACCTCAAGTAATATTCCCTTGACAAATGATGCTTTGTTAATCAATTTAAATTTTTCGAAAGTGGTATTTTTATAGTCATCATATATTAATAATTCACTTTGATTTAATATCAGGTAATCATGCGGTCCAAAATGTTCCATAATTTGTTGTTTCCATCCACACATTTTGTAGTAATCATATTCTTCATTTATTTTCCAAAATGAGATGTTAGCTTTTTCTTCATAATTTTTTAATATATTTTCTGAATTATCTACGGAGTTATTATTAACTAACACAAAGTTTTTAATTCCGATGTTTATGTAATGACTTATCCATCTTTCTGCAAATACCTCAAAATTTCTATAAAAACAGATTAAGATTATTCCAGACTCGAATTGTACTTGTTTATTTTCCTTAAGATTTTTTGTACTTAGCCCTTTTAAAAAATTAGAAAAGTATTGAACTGGATATTCTTTGTTATTAAATTCTTCCTTTGAAAATTTTACAAGACTTCTTTTTAAACTTTTATTTACACTTAATACTTTTATTTTATCAAGGCTCTTTTTTACTACATTTGCTTTTACTTTTTTCAAACTTTTTATGGGGCTGTATAAATGGCAAAAATCAACATCACTATATTCTTCAACCATTCCCATCTTTATATGTGGATTTTTGATATTTAATATTCTTTTCATATAAGAGATTATTGATCCATGAGAAATAATCATTATTGTATTAGCCTTAAAATTATTTGTGTAAACATGATTTAAGAATTCACATAGTCTTAACTCTATATCATACTTATTTTCCCCATATTCACCAAATCTTGTAAAATAATCCCCTTCGATTTGTTTTAATCTTATCTCATCTAACTCCTTGTTATTCATTTTTCCTGAATATTTTCCATATGTTATTTCATGTAGTCTATTATCAATAATAACTTCAACGCCAGAATATTTTTTTAGAACAAGATGTGCAGTTTCTATTGTTCTTGGAAGCGGAGATACATAAATTTTATCAATTGATTTCGGTAATTGCTTTATTGATTCAGCAACTGTTTCTTTGCCTTTTCGTGTAAGTGTAGACCAGTACACTTCTTTGTCTGAAATTAGTTTTTTTACATTATCTGTTGCTTCTCCATGCCTCATAAAAATTATATTCATATATTACCTCCTGTTCTATTACTTTAGCAAATTTCAGTTTTAATATGATCTTGTGTTTAAATAATTATCTCATAATATTAGTAATATTATATATATTTATTCTGGTGTTATTAATATGAGGTTTATTAAAGAGCTGTTACTAACATCTATTGAAACAATTGATTAATCTTTTCTCAACATTTTATTGAGATTAACATTTTTAATCATTGTTGGCTTTTGCCTCATTTTTCGTATTTCAACTTTGAACATTCAAATATCATAAAACTTATCATTAATATAAAAATATTGTGTTTTTTGTAATTGTCGCTTTAAAATCTCCAATTATTTTTTTCTTAGTTGTATAATTTTTACTCTTGATTTATGCTTGCCTTCACTAAATACACTATTTGCTATTTTTATATATTGATGAGCAGATTCAATTTCGCCTGTTGCATCAAGCTTTTGATTTAAATCATATATTCTTTGCTCTTTAGTCAAAAGATGTCTTTCATATTGCGCCTCTGAAAGTTTACTTTTAAATTTAACTGGTTTAATATTAACTACTTTTAACTCGTTAATCATTTTTATAAAATGTCTTATATTAGCACGGCTAAATCCTCTTACACAAATATAACTATTTTCATTAGCTATAACTAAATCCATAAGTGCATTATAGTTTTCAATAACTTGATTTTTATTTACCCATTTGTTATCAATTTTTGTGTCCAAATATATATTTGGGTGAACATTTGAACCAAGCTTTTTAATGTAAAAACAATTTTTTAAATTATCTTCAAAATTAAAATTGTCAGTACTAAATAATTTTCTATTATTTATAATAAAATATGTTTTAAGCATATATTCTTTACCATCATATGTATTTAATTCTTTTTCTTTCATTACAAAACCTCCTATTAAATGTTATAAGTATTATATCATAGTCTATTATATTTTTAGTATTTATTAATAATGATTTTAGAGAAATTCTTAAAAAAAATGAAAGCTTTCGCTCTCTTCAGGGGGCCTGCTCTCTTCAGTTAGAAGAGACCAAATTGCGTTAAACCCTTTAAATACGGGTCTTTTTATATTGGCATAAACCGTCATTTACCGTGGTTTTTTAGTATTTTTGTACCTAAATTGTACCTAAAAAAGACATCAATTACTTTTTTGATGCCTTTGATTTTTTCTTAGCTTGTTTTTTAGATTCGTTCTTTTTATCTACAATATTTGTATTAATACATTCAATATATAATTCACTAAATATTTCTTCTAATCTTTCAATCATACCATCTTCACCTTTTAAAAATTTCTTTGCTTCTATAAATTGACTATATGAAAAGTATAACATTATTATTACGATACTAAAACTTATTAGATATGGTAGTGCAATTGCCAAACCATTAAAGTCAAAGCCATCTTTAGTATAAAATGAAAGTATTGCTGGAATAGCAATTGACAATATAGCTAACAAATTGCCTCCAACCATTTTATTTTTAATCATATTCCTATAGTGATCAATTATGCATAAAAGTGTTTTTTCATTATACATATTATTTTTTATAGAGTAATCTTTAAATAGTTCTTTTTCAGCATTTCTAATAATTAATGGCAATGTTATCTCATTTTCATTTCTTTTACCTATGTTAAAATGTAGTTTTGTATTTAATACTTTTTCACTTACAATTTTCATGATTAATAGCATAGCTATAAACGCTAAGATCATTGGTACTATTTTATTTAAAAAATTGAATATTAATGAAATCAATATAAATACAACATATATCCAAAACGTTCTTTTTTTAATAATATTATATGGACTTTTTTTCTTATATATTTCTTCTATATCTTTGTACATATTATTCCCCCTAAATTTAACTAATATTATATCACAAATAACTTGACTAATCTCAATAATTAAGTGATTAATACAACAACTATTAAAAATGAGGAATATATGGTTAATAGTGTTGTTATTTCTGGATGCTTTAAAGGTATTGAAAATAAAGAATTACTCTTAAAAGTTGAAGGTTTAGAAAACCATCAAATTGTCAGAATAAATATTTCAAAAGGCTTTCAAAAAGAATTAGATAATTACATCAAAGAAAATGATTTAATTGGCATAAAGGTTATATTGAAGTTGATGATCTTCATAGAATTATAATTATTGCAACAAAAATTACTTTTATATCAAATAAAAAAGCTCAGAATTAAATTTTCTGGGCCTTTAATTTGAATATATTTTATACCTTGTTGGAACAAAATTATACTCCGTATTATTGAATAGATCTTTACCTCTTACTATTTTTAGATAACGGTCTTTACTTTCACTATTAATTATCCTATATAAATAATAATTATCTATATGTTTTTTTGCAAAATCTATTTCATCAGACGTAATATCAATTGGTGTTCCTTCATTATCCTTTGTTGATTTAACTTCAATATATTTTTCAACATATTCACCATTTTCATTTAATTCAAATGATAAAATATCAAATCCTTCATTCTCTTTTTTATTATTAAAAAATTCTTCCATTTTCCTAACTTGTTCTTGAGCTTCTTCTTCCATTAAGCGTCTGATTTCATTTTCATATACAACTTTCTCATTTATAATACCCTGATTTGTTTTTATGATTTCTTCAGCTATATAGTCCGGCTTTTTAGTTCTTTGTATTTTTTTATCTGTTTTCCTATACTTTCTTATATTTATTTTACCTTCCCTATATTCCAAATCATTTTGTTCCTCAATCATATCAGAATATACTTTGCTTTCGATTTCAGTTATTTCATAAACTATTTCGCTAAATTTTTCATCTTTTTCAAAATTATAATCATTTGGATATACAATTGATAAAGGAAATTTCCATACGAGTCTATCGTTTCCATCTATGTCCTTTTCTACAACTTGATATGGTTCAGCACATAGTTTAACTTGTCCTTCGAAAATATATTTTTTATTATTATCTTTAGAGAATAAATACATTGGTAACTCATTTTCGTTTGATTCATAAATTGTTTTATTGTTTTTTGTGATAGTTTGATCTCCTGTTAATCCTTCTCCAGTATATGTAATAAAACCGTTTTCAACTAAACTATCACCATATACACCATTTTCTTCTGATGTTGTTAATACTAAACAGTTTAATGAATTAGTTTTCATTATGCCTGACTGACCACTTATTTTAAAAATTGCCATAAGTTGATCTCGTGTAAATACATCACCAATATTCATATTGTTTATAAATTTTATTTGATCATAATATATTGATTTATATAGACCTGATCCTTTTTCTTTTAGAATGTATTCTTCTGTTCCAGAAAATGCTTCTGATAATGCACTATGTGTTTCTAATGCTGCTCTTACTGAAGCACCACCATTATTTATACCTACATCTCTATTTTTGTCAACTTCTTCATAGATTTCTTTTAGTGGAATCCACTCTTTTCCAGTTCTTCTATGAATAGCAATGACTGAATTATAAACAATCTCTCTTAAAGTACTCATAATTATTTCTCCTTAACATATTTAGCAAGTGGGATATCAGCAGATGCTAAATCATAATCTAATAAATTATCTTTTTCTACCCATTTATATTCTGAATGATTATGAAGATTAAAATCACCAGAAATATAATCGCAACTATATAATCGCAAATCAACAGTTTTTTTAGGATATTCACATATATTATTTACTAAGTATTTATTAGCCTTTATTTCTAATTCAAATTCTTCTTTTATTTCTCTTTCAATTGCATGTTTTTCGTCTTCATCAGGTTCTACCTTTCCTCCAGGAAATTCCCATTTACCCAAAACATTAGGATCACCAGTTGAACGTTTCGAAATGAGAACTTTATTATCTTTTTCAATCAAACACGCTACAACAATTATTTTACTCATTTTAAACAACTCCATTAGTATTAGTAATTACTATCTTGATATTTTAACTCTGCTTGTCTAATAACTTGCTCAACTGCTCCTTCTCTTTTTACTCGAGGATAATTATACTTAATCAATAATCTTCTTATATTAACTCTAATTCTAGCTCTTGCATCTTCTCTTTTGAAGGCATCTAAAGTTAGATTTTCATTAATAATTTCAACTAATTCTTTTGCTATTTGAACTAAAGTTTCGTCCTGCATCAATTCTTTTATTTCTGGATCTGCTCCCAGAGCATCAAAGAATGCTTTTTCTTCAGAAGATAAATTATATTCATTTCCTTTTTCTAATTCATCTTCAATAAACTTATAATAATTATCTATTTCGTCTAATATCTTTTGATCCACCAATATTAATATTATGTTTGTCTCTTAAATATTTCATTAATGCGTTAGTTGTTTTTACTTCCATAATACTTCTCCTCCTGATTTATGTTATTATATCATGATTATATTTTTTTATAAAGAATGCTTACTAAAATTAGAATTATTATTAAACATTGTTTTAAGAAATTCCTCTTTATTAATCGTTTTTAAAAGTCCTTCTAAAGATATTGTTGCCTTAAATTTATCTTGTCCCATATATGTGTCATAAAATGATAATTTTGTGTTACCGACATTATTAATATCAATATTTTCTATTTTTAATCTTCCATGTGCAAGACAATCTCTAAAACGATGTAAAATTTCTTTATTTATTTGGTCGTAATTTTCTCTTGTAGCACTTTCTTCTAAAATCATACCAGAAAGATTAATTTCATTTTTACATTTCACTAATACATTTTTTGTTTTAGCGATTTTCTTTTCAACCGACTCTAAGTCTTCACCTTTAATTAAATGGGATGGTGTTGCTTTTAAAAAAGAAATATATATATTTTGATAATCCGATGCTTCTTTTGATACATCATAAAACTCTTTTATTCTTGAATCCATATATTGTTTATATAAGGCTTCTGGGAATCTAATACCACCTGCATCTATTGTTGAATTGTTTTGGTTGTAGCAAAACATAAATAAAGTATTTAACATTGATGTAATTGTTAATTCAAGATTACTTTTTAAATTAATATAATCAGAAGCTCTTGTTGTTAAAGATTCGTTAGAATTATAACCTGCTTCTACTATAGCATCTATATTGTTTATTAATTCATATTTTTTATTATATTTAAATTTAATTAATTTCTCTACAACTTCTATTTGAGATGTGCTACCTAATTTAAAAAAGTATTCTTCTTCCATTTCTCTTATGCTTTCAAGCACATATTTTATATCTTGATTACTTATTTTTTTCTTAATTAACTGACAATTGTTAGTTAAATGCTTTTTAATATACCAATTAAAACGATTCTCTATTTCTTCCTCATAAGTTGATTGATTAAAATAATGTAAATCCATGCCTAAATCCGATTCTCTATTTTTTGTAAGTTCATAATCGCTAATATCATATAAGATCAATTGGTTCAAATAATCAACTAACTCATCATAGCTTAACGGATTTGGTGTAACTATTAATTTATTAGCACATAAATATGGGAAAGTACCTTCTAAATATTTATAATTATATAATTGGGAAAACAGTAATTTAATATCATTTTTTGCAATAGTAAAATGCATTTTCATTTTACCTTTTTTCCCTTCATCATAAAACTCTATTAATCCATTATCTAAAACCTTATAATTTGAATGAGCAATTGCATTTCTCATCATATTAACTACTTTTACATAATCTATTTCTCCATTTGTTAATATTGCACTATTATTATCTTCAAGATTTTCTCCATCAAACTTAAATTGTATTTGTCCAGATTTAGAAATAGTATAAACAATATTATCAGGCAAATAATCAATTTTATCTTCCATCATCAATAATAGTTGTGATGATAAAAATAACATATCTAAATTATTTAAAGCATTACCATAATTATCATTTGTTGATTCCATTGTTGTCAAAACGTCTGTAATAGCATTCTTATCTGCTAGAGATATACAATTAGATTTTAAAATTTTTAATAATGCTTTAAAATTAGTACTAGCATAGTCAAGCATCAAATTTTGACTTGAATTACCAATGTTTTCAATTTCAAGTTCTTCGGTAGTAATATTTTCATTTATCTCGTGTTCTTTATAAAATACTCTATCGTCTGATTCTATATTAAAAATATCAAAATCTATAACAGAGTTCCCATCACTCATAGCTAATATAAATTCTTCTTCTGTATTGATTCCATATTTTTTCAAAACATCTATATTATATAAATCCTCTTCTGTAATTTTATCTATCATTTGAGAAATTTCAACATTATTAATTTTTAATACTTCTAGCATTTTTCTGTTTTCAACAGCTTCATACATATTATATGCATAAAGATGTCCATCAATAATTTTAAACTTTAATGCCAACATTTTATTTTTTGCTCTATCTATCACTGTAATTACAGTATCATATCTATTTATCATAGTCATCACCTATAACAATTATATCATAATTATTCTTTTTTTATTAAAGTACCTATTATTTTGCTTTAGAAATATTGAAAATTCGTACCTAAATCGTACCTAAAATAAAAATCACGGATTCTATCCCTTACAAGTCCTTATAAATTGGGGCAAAAAAAATACCGGCCCAATTAAGGACCGGCTCAGGGGGTTTTGGTTGAATACACACTCACATTATATGACCGTAAGTGCGTTCAATTATGTATGACGTTTACCATCATACGTACTAATCATAATATGGATTTTGTTAAAAGTCAATTTATATTATTTATTTTTTTTATGGTTTACACTCTAACTATGATTAATTGTATCTATAAGCCTTATTTTTAAAGCATCTGTATTATTATCTTTACACTTTAAAAATTCTAGAGAATCTTTTTTGGCCTGTACAAGAATCTTATAATCTGATTTTAAATTAGCTATTTTAAATGACATGTCACCACTTTGTTTTACTCCAAATAAGTCTCCTGCTCCTCTTAATTTAAAATCTTGTTCGCTTATTTCAAATCCATCATAAGTAGTTTCCATTATTTTTAATCTTTCTTTCTCTGTATTACTAATTAATATACATTTAGACTCAAGTTTATTTCTACCTACTCTTCCTCTTAATTGATGTAGTGTGGATAATCCAAATCTTTCCGCATCAAATATAACAATCATAGTAGCATTTTCAACATCTACACCTACTTCTATAACGGTTGTACTTATTAATATATTTATTTTATTTTGTTTAAATTCACCCATTATCAATTCTTTTGCTTCTGGTTTCATTTTACCATGTACTATATCTATATTATATTTACTACCAAATGCTAGATTCATTTTATCTCTTAAGTTATAAACATTAGTCATATCTGAATTATCACTTTGTTCAATTAATGGCGCTATAACATATATTTGATGATTATTTTTTAATTCTTCATGCATACTAGTTAAAACATCTTTCATTTCTTTTTCTGATTTAACTACTGTTTTAACAGGCTTTCTTCCAGATGGAAGTTGTTTTATGGTTGATATGTCCATATCTCCATATATAGTTAGTGCATATGTTCTTGGTATTGGTGTTGCACTCATATATAATACATCTACTGCGATTCCCTTATTTTTTAGATTTGCTCGTTGGTTTACTCCGAATCTATGTTGCTCATCTGTAATGACAAGCCCTAAATTACCATATTTTACATCTTCTTGAATTAATGCATGTGTTCCTATTACTACCGAGATTTCACCACTTTCTAATCTCTTATATATATCTTGTTTTTCTTTTTTTGATATAGAACCTGTAAGTAGTGCTATTTCAACATTTAAATCTTTAAATACTTCTTTTATATTATTATAATGCTGAATCGCTAATATTTCTGTTGGGGCCATCAATGCACTTTGATATCCACAAATTGAATTATAATACATTGCTAAAAATGCAACTATTGTTTTTCCACTACCTACATCACCCTGTAATAATCTATTCATTTTATGATCACTACTTAAATCATCTATTATTTCATCAAGTGCTTTTATTTGATCATCAGTAAGTTTAAATGGAAGTTTTTTAATCACTTTATCCAGTTCCATTTTATTACATTCTCTTTTTATACCAACAGCATTCTTTTTATTTTGCTCTTTTAAATAATTAATCTTAAATGTAAATTCAAACAATTCTTCATATTTAAGTCTTATCATTGATTCTTTTAACTTTTCAAAATCAGGTGGATTATGTACAATATTTAAATCTGTTTTTTTGTTATTAAAGTTATATCTATCTAATAAATATTTTGGTATGTTATCAGTTATTTGATTTCCATATTTTAAAAGTGCATTATTAATATAGCTTGCTAATACTTTGCCTGTTATACCGCTAGTAGTATGATAAACGGGCTCAATTGTTTCTTTGTTTGATAGTGATCCAAACTTAATCTCACTTGCTGTTAATATATTTCTTTGTTTATCATATTTACCAATTGCTATTATACTTGTTCCTATTTTTAAGTTAGGTTTTAGGAATGCTCTATTAAATATAGATACTCCAACTACTCCATCCTTTGTAGCTAGTCTTATGTTTAGTTTATTTAAATTACCCTTAAATCTAACTAGTATTGGAATACTTTCTACTTTACCATCAATTATTACTTTTTCTAATGTTTCTTCATCTTTTAAATTACTTCTTTTTAGAATTTCATATCTAAATGGATAGTGAGTTACCAAATCATCAAAACTGAATATACCTATTTTGTTAAGTAAGGTTTCTGTTTTGGGACCAATTCCCTTTACATCTGATAACTTCATACTATCACTCCCTGTTGCATATTATACCACAAAAACACATCATAAATAAAGTAAAATATAACTAAATAATGCTTAATAAATTTTAATTAATTATAAAAACTTTAAAATTTTTTTAGTTTTTTATTGACAAAATATGCAAATGCAATTATGATAAGAATCACCAATTCACAAATGGCGAATTGGTCGCTAGTATCACACTAGCCAACCCCTTTTTATTCTTTTTTATGAAGCTGTTTCTCAGGGGGAACAGCTTCTTTTTTGTATAATTAAAAGAGACTATTCTTTAGTCTCTTTTTCAGATAAACTTTTATAATAATTATATCTATTTATTGCTTCTTCTTTGTTTCCTTCCAACAGGCTTTTATATTCTTTAGGGTTTACTTTTCTTAAAGCACGATATCTATCTTCTCCTAATATGAAATCAAAGTATTTAGTAAAGTCTGCGGTTGAATCTAAGTTAAATTCTTCTGTATCTGGATTATATCTAAATAGTGGGTAGTACCCTGATAAAGTTGCTTTTTTTTCTTCTTCAATACTATTTACTACTCCACCTGTAATTCCTTGTGCAATACAAGGTGCATATGCAATAACTATAGATGGTCCATTATGATTTTTAGCCTCAACTAATGCTTTAATAGCTTGGTTCATATTAGCTCCTAATGAAATAGTTGCTACATATACATGTGGATAAGACATTGCAATTCTAGCAAGGTCTTTTTTATGTGTTTTCTTTCCACTAGCCGCGAATTTTGCTACACTACCCATTCTACTGGATTTTGACATTTGCCCTCCAGTATTAGAGTATACCTCTGTATCAAGTACTAAAATATTTACGTTTTCTTTACTTGCTAGTACATGATCTAATCCACCAAATCCAATATCATATGCCCAACCATCTCCACCTACTATCCAGAATGATTTAGTTTTTATGAAGTCTTTCATTGCTAGTAATTCTCTATCCTTGTTTTTATTTACTACTTCATATAATAAACAACTTGATGCATAATCTAATTTCTTATAATAGCTTGCATATATTTCTTTTTCTGTTTTACCAACTTTATTTATGTTTTTATATAATATTTTTTTAATTCTTTCTTTATTAATTCTATCTGAGACTGCTAGACCAAATCCAAACTCTGCATTATCTTCAAATAATGAGTTAGCCCATGGTACACTATAAGGGGTTTTTGGTATACTTCCTCCATAAATTGATGAACATCCAGTAGCATTTGATATTACTAATTCATCTCCAAATAACTGTGTTAATAGTTTTAAATAAGGAGTTTGTCCACATCCAGCACAGGCACCTGAGAATTCAAATTTTGGTTTAACAAATTGACTTCCTTTTACTGTGTTAATAGGAAGCGGTTGATGTTCGCTGACGTTTTCAAATAGGTATTTATTCCTTAATATATTTTCCTTAGTTTGAACTTTTTCCTTATCTTCCATTGTTATAGCTTTAATGCCTTTTTTACCAGGGCATATTTTACTACATAGCCCACATCCTGTACAATTAGAGTAATCTATTCCTATTGTGAATTTTAGACTTTGGTCTTTGATTAATGCATCCTTTAGTGTTTTTCTTATCTCTTCTTTTGACAACATATATTCTTTATCATCTAATAAGAATGGTCTAATAACAGCATGTGGACACACTAATGCACATTGATTACACATAATACAATTTTCACTATTATAACAAGGAAGTTTTTCAGCTATATTTTTGGCTTCAAACTTAGATAATCCCCCTGGAAATGTACCATCCATGAATTTTGATAACTCTCCAACAGTTAAAGTATTCCCTTCTTTTCTATCGATTATATCAAAAATGTTATTAGATATCTTTAGCTCTTCTTCATCTAAGTCAGTATTTATTTTTACTTTATTTAAATTTTCCAAGCTTTCATCTATTGCCGTTAGATTCTTTTCTATTACTTCACTGCCTTTATTAGTTAATATTGTCTCTAATGACTTTTTTATTTCATTAAATGCAAAGTCAAATGGAATAAAATTACTTACTTTAAATATAATTGTTGTCATTATCATATTTATTTTATTAGGTATTCCACATTCAAATGCAATTTTGCTTGCATCAATTGTGTATATTTTAATTTTTTTATTCTTTATAATGGCTTTTTCTTTATTATTGAATAATTCGTTCAAGTCATCTTTTTTTCTTGATGTATTAAGTATAAAAATACCATTTTCTTTTATATTACTTAACATATCATATTTTTTTAAATAATCATCTTTGGTACATACTACTAGCATTGGTCTTTCTACATAATAAGTAGCTCTTATTGGATTATTACCAAATCTTAAGTGGCATCTTGTAAGTCCACCTGCTTTTTTTGAATCATATTCAAAGTATCCTTGTGCATATGCATTTGTATTGTTACCTATTATTTTTATTATGTCTTTTGATGCACTAACCATTCCATCTGATGCATATCCATATATAAGCATTTCATAGTCATCTGAAGGTAGTTCAAAGTATTCTTCATCTAAACTTAAGTTAGTTACATCGTCTTTTATTCCTATTGTAAACTCATGGTTATCTTTTTTTGATAGATAGCTATATACCGCTTTTATTTGATATGGTGTTGTATTTTTACTTGAAAGGCCATACCTTCCACCTACAACGCTTATTTTTGAATTATATGATGAAACTATATTTTTTACATCTAAGTACAATGGACAGCTAGCACCAGGCTCTTTGCTTCTATCTAGTACTGCGATTTTCTTTACTGTTTTTGGTAATACATCTAAAAAATATTTCTCACTAAATGGTCTATATAGATGTACTTCTATAAGTCCTACCGAATCATTTTGACTATTTAAATAATCAACTGTATCTTTAATAGTTCCACAAACTGAACCCATTGCCACTATTACTTTAGTTGCTTTTGGGTCTCCATAATAATTAAATGGTTTGTAATCTCTTCCTGTTATTTTGTTTATTTCTTCCATATAGTTGTTTACTATGTCTGGTAATTCATCATAGTATTTATTTCTTGACTCTGTAATTTGAAAATATATATCGTCGTTTTGATTTGTACCTCTTGTCACATTATTTATGCTTAAAGCTCGTGATTTAAATTCTTTTAGTTTTTTCTTATCAATTAGTTTTTTTAATTTATCTAAATCTATTAATTCAACTTTATCAAGCTCATGACTTGTTCTAAACCCATCAAAGAAGTTTACAAATGGTATTCTTCCCTTTATTGCTGATAAATATGGTACAGCAGTTAAATCCATTACTTGTTGAGGGGAGGATGTTGCAAATATAGCAAATCCTGTTTGACGTACTGAATATATATCTTGATGATCACCTAAAATAGATAATGAATGCGTTGCTAAGCTTCTTGCCGCTACATTTATGACACATGGTAACATTTCACCGGCTATTTTATACATATTTGGAATCATAAGTAATAGTCCTTGACTTGCGGTATAAGTTGTTGCAAGCGTACCATTTTGAAGAGCTCCGTGTACTGTGGCTATTGCACCTGCTTCACTTTGCATTTCTACTACTGTTACTACATCATTAAAAAAGTTTTCTTGTGATAATGATGCATATTTATCAATATATTCTGCCATTGGAGAAGCTGGAGTTATTGGATATATTCCTGCCATCTCACTAAATTTATATGAAACAATGCTGCAAGCTTCGTTTCCATCCATTATTTTGTATTTCATATTATCACATTCCTTTAGCATTTTATATATATAATTATATACCAAACTATTAAGATTTGAAAGAAAAAGAAACGTTCTTTTTACGCTTCTTTTGTATATATAGTTTTAATGTTTTTATCTATTTTTCTTACTATATCCATATTCTTTTTAAATTCTGCTTTATAATTTGGTAATAGGCTATCATTTAACTTATTATATGGATATACTTTATATTTACCTTTTCCACATGTATTTGGCTTACATGTATAAACTAGATCGGCTTTTGTATTTGATAGTTTGACCACGCTTTTGCCATCTATAGTTGTTTTTGTTATATCAACAGCAGCCACTAACCCAGTTAGTTTTTCATTTCCTATTTGTGAGGAAACAAAATTTCCTAATGAGTAAATTACTAAAGTATTGTTAATATACTCAATTGGTTCTACCACATGTGGATGTGTTCCTATTATTATATCAACACCTAATGATGATAAGTATTTAGCAATTGCTTTTTGTTCTGGTGAAACTCCATGTGAATATTCTATTCCCCAGTGCATTGATACTATTAAAACATCTACTTTATCTCTTAATGTTTCTATATCTTTTTTAGCTAAAGCATCACTATAAACATTTAGATAAAATCTCTTATCTTTTGGCATTGTTAATCCATTAGTAAGAGTTGTATATGCTAGTAATCCATATTTAATTCCGTTTTTCTCTTTTACTATTACTTCATCTTTTTCTTTTTGAGTTGCATATGAGCCAGCGGCAATTACATTTTCTTGTTTGTTCCAATATTCTCTTGAACTTTTTATTGTTTTCCAATTTGTTGAGACTCCTCTATCTAATGTATGGTTGGTTGCAAGACTAACTAGGTTAAATCCCATCTCCATAAATGCATCTCCTACTTCGGTTGGAGAATTAAATTGTGGATAAGTGGACAACCCAAGCTCTTTTCCCCCTAATATTGTTTCTTGGTTGTAGAATCTAAGATCATAACTAGAGAAAACATTTTTTACCTCACTAAAAATTGGCTTAAAATCATAATTTGATTTTTGTACATTTTGATATATTGCACCATGTATTAATGCGTCTCCTACTGCAATTAACGATATCTTTGATTCTTCTACTTTTGGCTTTGGTATTTCATTATACTTTTTTGAATTTACTATAGGGGCATTAACTGAAATTATATTTTTCTTTATACCTATAATTAAGAGTGATACTCCAAATCCAGCTAATATAATTACTAGTAATAATCTTCCTATTTTTAATTTGTATTTTTTTTTCATAATTAGACTCCTATTTAATTAATCCAAAACCACTTACTACTCTTCTTCCTCCAGTAACTTTTTTGCCATATACTGTTAGTGGATTATTCATTAATGTTCCATTTATAACTAATTGTGCTGATGTACCACCATCTAGATTAGCTGCATTATATGCGCCGTATTTTGTTAGAAGCTCAATTACTTCAACAAGTGATGGACCATTTGTATGTACTCCTTCAGTAACTAAAAATAATACAACTCCATCTTTTCTTTGTGCTATTGCGACACGAGCTGCCCTGTCGTATCCTCCTGCTGATGATTCATATTGAAGCTTTTTACCATTTACTATTAAGAATGGCCCAAATTCTAGGGCATCTCTCATACCCATAGCTAATGCATCTTGTGCAGTTGATTCAGTTAAAACTAATTTGTTTTCTTTATTAAATCCTATTAAACTCGTTGCTTTGCTTGTATCTGACCATATAATTTTTCCGTCTTTTATTAGTGTTCCTTTTGGAATATCGCTACCATAACCAGTTGTATCATTAAATCTACCACCATTTATACATACAATACCATCTGATCTTTTACACATATCTTTTATACGTTCTTGTCCATGTCCTGTATTAAATGTTTTTGATGCGATTAATTTTACGCGTGATGGATCATATATAGCTACTAAGTGTGCATTATATTTTCCAACTTTTACTTTTATATATTTGTAATCTTCATTGTTTGGATCTCTTGTTAATATTTCTTCATCATATTTATTATCATATGAATCCCTTTCTGAAGTATTTATAACTATTTCATCTAGATTTACTTTATCAGTTAATGGAATATATCTATTTTGTGCGGTTACTTTGTCAATTGTTTCTTCATCGTAGAATATATATGCTATATACTTGTGTGTTTTTGTAACCATTGCAGTTGATATAATTTTATTTTTAAATGAAGGTATTCCATATACTAGTACAAAACAAGATGCCACTAGTATATCTACTACAATCATGAAAATTGTAAATTTTTTCATACTATCCCTCCAATGTATAAGGCTTTGTTAAAGAGCCATCTCCAGTTTTTATTGTTGCTTTTTTAATACAAATTGATGGTTTTATTGCTCTTGCAAGAGTCACTTTGCTTTCAGTTAAATAATCACTATATAAATAAGCCTTACCATCTTTAGTTCCGTTTAATATATAATAATTCTTAACACCTGAATCAAATTTTAAATCTGCTACTGAACTAATTCCTACTTTAGCAGTTATTTTTTCCTTATATATATCTTTATAGCTTGATTCATATGTTCCAGTGTTCCATGTACAATCTTCTAATTTATTTTTATATGACAGTGTGTTCAAATATGTTTCATTTAAATATTTTGCTAGTGAAGATGCTTTTTTTGGGTCATATTTATTACTTTTTAGGTCAAATCTATATGTTTTTGTTCCTTTTCCGTATAGAGTGGATAGAGATAAGTACAATTTATTACCTTCAATTTTATAAACTGTCCATGTATCACTACCTAATTTTATATGATCAGAAATCATTACATTATTAGATTTTTCTTCTATTTCGTATGGTTCTTTTTTAGTACCTCTTCCGCCAACATATTTCGTAGTATTTTTTAGTGTTACCACTGGTTTTACATCATAAGTTTTTGCTGGGTCTGTATATGATAGGCTTGTTCCATTTATTGCCCAAACCTGTTTTTCTCCACGAGTTGATAGCCATACGCTGCTTCCATTAGAAATAAATGATTTTCCACTTGCTTTACTATTTATGAATTCTCCAATATTTAATAGTCTAACATAGTTTGATGTATCTGTTGTGTTACATTTTATTTTTGATATATCATCTACCTTATCAGTACATACAATTGTATGCGCAAGCGTTTTCTTGTTTAAAATTTTAATAAATTCATCATTTAAATATGTTGCAATATCAGATTTTGAATAATCTGTTATATTACTGTTCCATTTTAGGTTGTTTATAGAACTATCAAGTACAATATCTATTGATTTATCACTATTTATCTTTAAAATTCTCCAAACTAAATTTCCATATTTAATATAGTTGTCTACTTTTTCACCTTTATATGTATAAGTTCCTCCAGTTAAATAGATACCATCACCATCATATACAAATGTTGCTCCTGATGTAATTTTGTTTGCAAGTAATTGCATTGCATTACCATTAGAATCCTTTGGATTGTATATTTTATAGTATTTTACTAATCTTGTCCCATAAAAAATACAGCAACCAATTATAAAAATAATACTAACTGCACAAAAAATAGTCTGGAAAAGAAGTCCTTTTTTTAATTTTCTCTTTCCAGTGGCTTTTTTTATAGTTGATTTATCTTTATTTTTGCTTTTTTCTTTCTTATCTTTTTTCTTTTCTGTATTTTTATCTATATTTTCTTCTTCTACTACTTCTTTTTCTTCTTCGATGTCATCATCTATATCAATTACTTCTAATTCTTCTTCATCGTTTAGTTCGTTTCTTATATTCACGCTACCACTCCTAATTGTAAAAATTATAACAAAAAAAAAGTCGATTTTCAATGTTTTGGGGTAATTATATAATTATATTTTTTTATCCCTTATAAAACAAAGAAACAACTCTTGAAAAATTATATAGTATTACATTACTTTTATTTATTGCAAATCCTTTACCAAGTGCTTTACCACCAATTGTTAATGCGGCTACCAATCCTGTTGTTAATAATGTTATTGCAAGTATATTTAAGCTAAGTTTTGTTGATAATATAACCGCAATAGATGATGATAATGCTCCACTTATTATTCCACATATATCTCCAATTACATCATTACAAAAGCTTGATAGTTTTTCTGCATTTTTAATAAATTTAACTGCTACAGTTGCTCCACCAACTCTTTTTGATGCCATTGAATTGAATGTATTTATATCTGCAACTGTTACACTTATTCCAATCATATCAAATAAAACACCTATTCCTATTACTATAAATAGTAAGATTATGCTTAATACTATACCCACATTTGATATAACTGTTTCTGATAAGAATGAAAAGGCCATTGATATTAAAAAAGCTGTTATTGTTATAGTGAGTACCCATTTTAAATCAACTATCTTTTTTGGCATTTTTTTCTTATCAACTTTTTTTGAATATTTTTCTTTATATTTTTTCTTTTCCATAATAGTCCTCAAAAATAATGAAATGGCAACTAATATGATAAACTCTGTACCTTAGGTCAAGTTGGATTTCCCTTATTCTTACTTACCGTTACCAGTATAGCAGTTCCCTTTTGAAAGAATAAATAGTAGGTTTCCCTATCTATGACTTGATTGCCACTTAGTGCACACTGCAATCTCATATTAGTCTACACTCTAGAGGTTTTCCCAAACAATACCCCCTATTACTAGTACTTTTTTGCAATAAAAGTTTCAAGTAGCAATACTAAAATAATGGTGTACGCCAAATTTTAGCTGTCTCTATTCCCCTTTATCACTCAAGTCAAGCTACTCTATCCATAGCTTTCACTACGAGATAGGTTTAATCCTAAGTCGTAAAAAGTATCATAAAGATCTTTCCACAAGAATAGGTCTCTACGAATAAATGGGTCGGTTGCCGTATGCCGTTACGATCGCCCACAAATTCTTCAAATCCAGCATTCACCCTACGTTGGGCACGTAAAGCAAACACCAGACGCTTCACAGATATGCTATTTAACGATATTTTACCCTCGTCTTCGTAATAATGTATTGACTAGAATAATGCGCCATTTCTAGTTGATTATATCATATTTTAAAAAAAAAGAAAAGGTGTTACAAAAGTAACACTTCCTTACTATCTATTTCTTGATACAAATGAAAATAACATATTACTTACATTTCCAGCTTTATCATAGCATCTTTTTAGATAAATAACATATGTAGCCCCATTGGCACATATTGGTTTTTTAGATATATTAATTGTTTCCCATTTTATCCCATTGTATCCAGTCATTTTATAATTTTCACTTATATTTATATCAAGTGAACTATAATTTCCATAAATTGGGCAAGCTTTTTTATCTCCATCATGCTCCCATACAATATCACATTTACTTGACATCCCTGAGCCCCCAATATCATTTTCAACTACATTTAAATTAAATGAAGATGCAACTTGACCAATACATGCTGTGTGTTTTGTTGTACTTGTTCCCTTTCCTATTATTTCTCCATCGTTTATAATATGACATTCTACTTCTTTGTTATTACTATTGTCAGCTATTTTAGGTGTATATGGAGCTGTTTTATCTATATTTATTTTTACAGTTCCTGATGTTATATTTCCTGCACCTGTTGATACTACAACCTTATAATTTCCACTGCTACCTGCACTATAAGTTTTTGAAGTAGCACCACCAATCTCTTTATTATCTTTATACCATTTATAGCCATTTATCTTTATTGAACCTGGATTTCTAATTGTTGATGTTATTCTCACATTCTTATTAGTCCATGCGCTTGAGCCACTTATTGTAACTGTTGGTTTTATTTGATCTTTTATTGTCTTTCCAGTAGACTTAACTTTCTTTCCACTACCAGTTGTTACTTCTACATAATAAGTTCCACTTGTTGATGGTGTATAGGTTTGTTTTGTTTCACCAGTTATTACTGCAGTTCCTTTATACCACTGATACTTATATCCACTTGCTGTTGAAGCTGGAGTTACTGTTGCAGTTAGTTTACTTTTAGGTGATGTATTTCCACTTATTGTAACCTTAGGTACAGTCTTATCTATTTTTGAAATATTAAATTCATATTTTGTACTATTTCCTCTTTTATCTCTTACAACTATTGTTCCTTTTGTATTTGATGTAAATGTTTTTGAATTTTCCTTTTGATATGTTTTTCCTCCATCAAATGAATAAGCAGTAGAATGTAATCTATTTACAGCAGTAGCGTTTATTTTTAAAGTTACATTTTCAGCAGTCCATTTTGTTGGGTTACCACTTACTTTTACTACTGGTGGTACTTTTTGATTATTATTACTTGGATTGTTGTTTTTATTTGGCTTTTTGTTTCCACCACTAGGTTTACTACTACCTCCAGAAGAAGTTGATTTAATCTTTACTGTATAAACTTTTGAAGTTGATGAGTTATTGCTTCCTGTTGTTACTACTACTTTGTAGCTACCTGAAGAAGTTGCATTATATGTAATTTTTGTTGCATTTTTTATTTTAGACGAGCCTTTATACCATTGATACTTATATCCACTTGGTGTTGTATCTGGGTTTACAACTGCAGTTAGTAAAACATTTGATCTTGTTTCTTCTCCGCTCTTTGTACTTCCTTCTATTAAAACTGTTGGTTTTGTTGTATCAATATTTTGTATCTCTTCATTTAAAAGCGCACTTTCATTATTCTTTTCATCTCTTACTTTTATTTCAAGTGACTTATTTTCACTAACTTCAATGTAGTTTTCTTTTTGATATGTCATTCCTCCATCAAATGAATATGCTTCTTCATGTAATTTATTTTTGCTTTCTGCTATTACTTCTACTTTTACAGAAGATGAAGTAAATGTTGTTGGGGTCTTCTTAACTTCTTTTATAATAGGGGCTTCCTTAGCTTGTTTACATATTTTAAGTTCATATTTTCTTACCTGTTTAGTTTGGGAAGTAACACTAACTATATGTTCAACACATTCATCTTGCAAATATATTCTTTTATCACATCCACTTGTATATGCTTTTTTATGTTCAGCACTACATTTAATTGCCACTGTATCTTCTGTTGTTGTTACATTATATTCTAGTGTCATTTTATCAAATTTTGGCTTTAATTCAGCGTTTGTTACACTTAAACTAGAAAGGTAGTTATTAGAACTTTTTTTATTTAATTTAGTACATGCAAACGCAAATATTAATATTAAGATAAGTGCTCCTATTATTGATGCAATTATTATAACTAGTTTGGGTTTTTTATCTTCGCCATCATTATATAGACTTATATCTTCACTTTTATTTTCATTATTTGCTTCTTCTTTTGAATTGTAATCATTGTAATTATTATAATCATAGTTATTATTCATAATCTACACCCATCCTATCATATTAATTATAGCAATATTATAAATAAAAAAAAAGAGATTTTTGTAAAATTCTATATTTGTGTGCAAATTATTCATAATAATTCCAAAGTCCTAATTTTCCATTTATTTTTATAGGTTTCTCATATTTTTTTACATTTTCTAATTTCCAAGCATATTCCTCTTTGAATATGCTTTTTTTATAAACAATTGGATCAATTTTTCTTAAATTATTCACTAACTCTTCATTTACTTTTATACAATCTGTTATATATGCTTCCCCTATTATTTCTCCACAACTATAATTTAGATTATAATCTTTAAATTGCTCCTTGCCTTTTTTATCAATACTTTTTCCTGCATGTATTAATATTTTGCCACGATAATTAGTTTTCCAACTTCTAAATTCATATTTTTTATAACCTTCTATTATTAATGTTGCCCATGGTTCTTTAATTGTTAGTACTTTCATTTTTTAATGACCTCTTTTTACATTCTTTTATTATCCATTTCATAATTACGTATACTATATAATTTATTTCTGTATCTGAAAGATCTTTATCTTTACTTATTTTATGCCATTTTTCTAAACAGCCTCTACAACAGGTTGCGGTTGCATGTTGGGCTATAAAAACGGGATGTCCTTTTGTGGGCGTTTGTTTACCATCATTTACATTTTTAGTGTTTTTTAATCGTTTATTTACAAAATCATATGCATGAATTTTTATTTTTGTTAGTCCTTTTTCCTTTATATATTGTATATCTTTTTCTTTTAAATGAAAACTACTTCTAAATTTTGATTTTGATAAACTATCTAATATTTTTTCTACTCTATCTTCCATATTAAACCTCTATATAATTATAACATGTATTTATTAAATATTCTCAAAGAAAAAAAGCCAACTGGCTTTTTTAAACTTATTTGTATTGACAGCAAGAACCGCATTGTATATTTGATACAGTATCTTGACTACAGCAACTATAACTTGGCCTATAAGTGTGACGATAAACATGATTGTTGATTATTCTTGTTCTAATTGGACAAACATGTGGTACTTCATGCATAATTGTTCTTTGTACTACTCTTTCTTGTACTGGTTCAATTATTGGAGAAGTAACACCGCCTTGCATTTGCATACCCATTCCCATTTCTTGAGCAGGCATTTGAGCATTTTCAACGTTGATATCAACATCCATATTAACGTCGTTGTATCCATTGAAATTAGCATTGAATTCATTTTGTCTATCACAACATTGTTCTCTAAACATTTAAAATCCTCCTATCTAGTTTTATGATATTCATATGAACTAGAAATTGATATATTAAAGGCCTAAGAATTATGTATATTAGAAAAAAATACCTAAAAAGGCATTTTGAATTTTCCATTTGTGAATTGTTTCATCATTTTTTTCATTTGATCAAATTGTGTTAATAACTTATTTACCTCTTGAACTGATAATCCACATCCTTTAGCAATTCTTGTTTTACGACTTGCTTTTATTATGTCTGGGTTTCTTCTCTCGGCAGGAGTCATTGATAAAATAATTGCTTCAATGTGAGCCATTTGTTTTGGATCTATATTTATGTTATTTAATCCCATCTTTGAAGCTCCTGGTATTAATTTTATTAGATTTTCTAGTGGGCCTAGTTTTTTTATTTGTTTCATTTGATTTAGAAAATCTTCTAGGTCAAATTTACCGCTTTGCATTTTCTTTGCAGCTTTTTCTGCTTCTTTTTCATCAATTGCTTCTGTTGCTTTTTCTACTAGGGATACTATATCTCCCATTCCAAGAATTCTTCCAGCCATACGTTTTGGGTCAAATGAATCTAATCCATCTAGTTTTTCACTCACACCAATAAATTTTATTGGTACATTAGTTAAATGTCTTACAGAAAGCGCTACTCCACCTCGTGTATCACCATCTAATTTTGTAAGAATTACTCCTGTTAATGGCAATTTATCATTAAATCCAGTTATTACGTTTATTGCATCTTGTCCCATCATAGCATCTATTACTAGAAGTATTTCATCTGGTGAGACTTCTTTTCTTATGTTTTCTAACTCCTCCATTAATTCTTCATCTACATGAAGTCTACCTGCAGTATCTATTAGAACATAATCATATTTATTTTCTTTGGCATAATTAATTGCATTTTTTGCAATCTCTACTGGATTGCTTTTACCTTCTTCATATACCTCGATATTTAGCTGTTTCCCTAGCTGTTTTAATTGATCTATTGCTGCAGGTCTATATACATCACACGCTACTAAAAGAGGCTTTTTTGCGTGTTTTTTTCTTAAATAATTCGCAAGTTTTCCTATTGTAGTGGTTTTACCTGAACCTTGTAATCCCACTAACATTAATGTTGCTGGATTGCCTTTTAAATTTAGAGGTTTTTCTTCTCCTCCTAATAATTCAGTTAATTCATCATTAAGTATTTTAACAAACATATCTCCAGGTTTAATACTTCTTTTTACTTCTTCTCCTAGAGCTTTTTCTTTTACGTTATTAGTAAATTCTTTAACAACTTGATAGTTAACATCTGCCTCTAATAATGCAAGTCTTATTTCTCGCATCATTTCACTTATGTTATCTTCTGTTATTTTTCCGTACCCTTTTATTTTAGATACTGCGTTTTGTAATCTGTCTCCTAAACTTTCAAACATTTTTCTTCACCAATTATTATTTTATCATAAAGAAAAAGAAAAGTATAATAAATACTTTCTTCTATAGTAAATTTTCTACTTTTTCTAAAGTTTGTTCTGAAACTTCATTAAATATTAAATCAATTATTTGTTCTTTTTTCTTATATAATCCTAGAATATTTTCTAACTCTTCTAATCTAGTTTCAACTATTTTTACTTGATTGTGTACAGCGTTTCTACTTACATTATTATTCTCTGCGATTTCTGAAAGAGACAAGTTATTATAGTAGTACTCTTCAAAATATTCTTGTTGCTTTTCTGTAAATAAACCTTTGTAATAATCATATAAATTATTTAAATAAATTCTTCTATCCATATCTTTATCCATATTAACCTCACATCATATCCTTAAATAAACCATATATATATTTTTCAATATCAAATGGTTGTAAATCTTCTTTTTTCTCACCTAATCCAATATATTTAACAGGGATTCCTACTTTTTCTTTTATTGCTAAAACTATTCCACCCTTTGCGGTTCCATCTAATTTTGTTAGTACTATTCCTGTGATATTTGTTATTTCTTTAAATGCAATTGCTTGACTTATACCATTTTGACCTGTAGTTGCATCTATTACTAATAATGTTTCATGTGGTGCACCCGGTATTATTTTACCTATTACTTTATTTATTTTTTCAAGTTCTTTCATAAGATTAGTCTTATTTTGTAAACGTCCTGCGGTATCTATTAATACTACATCTATGGATTCTTCTTTTGCTTTTTCTAGCCCATCATATACAACACTAGCTGGATCTGCGCCTTCACTACGTCCTGTAAAAGATGTTCCAACTTTATTTGCCCATTCTTCTAATTGTTTGGTTGCTCCTGCTCTAAATGTATCTCCTGCCACTAGCATGACCTTTTTACCTTCATTTTTTAATTTATCTGCAATCTTAGCAATTGTTGTTGTTTTTCCTACTCCATTTACTCCTACAAATAGTATTATAGTTGGTCCTTCATTTGCAAAGTTAATTTTGCTAGTTATTACTTCATCATTAACATATATTATAAATAGTTCATCTACTATAATTTCTTTTAAGTACTCTGTATCTTCTATTTTTTCGTGCTTTACTCTTTCTTTTAACCTATCAATAAAATTCATAACTGTTTCTACGCCTATATCTGCATTAATAAGAATTTCCTCTAATTCATCAAAGTATTCATCAGTTATTTTCTTATATTTATTAGTTAGTCCAACTAGTTTAGATACAAAATTTTCTCTTGATTTTGTTAGGCCTTTTTCATATACCTTTACATTTTCGACAGTCTTTTCTTTCTTATTTTCTTCTTTTGAATCACTTTTTTGTTGTTCTACATCATTTGTTGTAACTATATCTTCATTTTCTATTTTTTTCTTTTCTTTTATGAATTTTTCTTTTATCTTGCTGAATAATCCCATTCTTATCACCAATAATTATTATATCAGAAAAAAAGAGATTATTATATCTCTTTTTTATAAAAGTTATCTAGTTTTTTACCAAAGTTAGGTTCTACTGCTTCTATTACTCTTATTGATACTTCAAGTGATCTTCTATAGTTTCCTTTGTAGAATAATATTTCAGCTTGATTTAATCCTTGATCTATATTGTCATAACTACTTCTGAATCTATTTCCATATACTATTGACATTTCTGACATTCTTGCAAGTTTAGTAGTTTCATTTGTAGTGTTATATAACTTTAATACTAAATCTCTAGCTGTATCAACTCTTGTATTTAATGTTTTTATTACTATTGGTTTTCTTTCTAATTCTTTTATTATTTCAAGTATTGCATCATTTGCTTCAGATAATTGTACAAAATAATCATTTGTTACTATTGGTAGTTTAAATGCTCTTATTTTTATTTTTGACTGTTTTAATAATTCTTGTATTTCATCTAGTTGTTCTCTTGCTCTTTGTTCATCTTCATACATATTTCCTAATGATTTAAGTGCTACATCTAATTCTTCATCAACTGATTTTAATCTATTGCTGAATACTTCTATATCTTTAACTACCTGGGTATAAGGAATAGTCCTTTTCTTTAGGTTTTTAATTTCTTTTTTATAATCCTTATTAATATCTATTAATGATGTATTTACTTCATCAATTATAGTAACATCTTCATCTTTTAAATCGTATAAGCTTTTTATTTCATCTAATTGATTGTATATATCACTAACCATTTTATTTATTTTTTCTAACTTTCTTTCAAAAAGTGGAGCATCTTCTTCAAACTTTTTTCTTGCTAGTTTTTCATTTTCAAAATCAACAAATAATGAGTCCAAGTACTCAAGCATTGTTTTAAGCTCAAACATACAATCTTCTAGATTTAATACTTTAATTCTATCTATTATGTTACTAACATTTTTATTAGTTTGTTCTATATTATATGGTATTTGTAAGTATTCAAGCGGATAATCTCTTCCTGTCATTTCATCATATGTTGTATTTATTTGTTCAATTCTTTTTGGAATTAGCTTAGTAGTTAAAAGTACTAAATCAGGTACTTCAGTTATTACTATACCCATATGATCTATCATTGAATCTATTGCTTTTACTATATGAACTACTTCATTGTATTCATTTTTTTCCATAGCACTTTCAAAATCTTGAAATCTTTTTTCTATGTTTTCAAATTGGAGTTCTATTATTTCAGCAATATCACCATACTCTTTTTTATGAGTATCAAATGAATTTGATAATTCTCTGTATCTTGTTTTTAGTTTTGTTATAATGCTTCTATATTTTTCTTCACTTAATGTTATTTCTTTTATTTCATCTAGTAGTGTATCAGTTAACTCTTTTGCTTTTGCAAGTTCTATTTCTACTTGTGCTATTTTTTTAATATACTGATTATATTTCATTCCACCAGTTATATCTAGATCAATTATCATATCATTAATCTTATCTATGTTCTCTGTCCTAATTAAATCAAATCTTTCCATCCAGTTGTTGTATTTTTCTTCTATTTTATCATTTTTAATAATGGTTTCTAGTTTTGAAAGTTCTGAAGGAATAGGTGCAGTTTCAATTATATTTTTTTCTCTATCAAGTTGCTCAATAAGATTCTTTAGTCTTTTCGATCTCTTTCTCTTAGACAAAACTATAATGACAATTAAAGTAATAATTAAAAGTAATATAACTGTAATCAAAATAGTTTTACTTTTCATACAACACCTCTATTCTAAATTCTATACTTATTTTAACATAAAGATTGAATTTTTCCTATAAATTTGTCAAATTTTATTGATTTTTGTTTTTTTATTGCCTTTTGTGCTCTTTTTCCCTTATTCTATAAGATTTTTACCTTGACTATTTACTATACTTATAATATAATTATAGACGCATATTCAAATGAACAGCGTTTACGCTTATTTTAATGTTGTAACGTGTTTATTAAGTTTGATAGTAACCTCGCTGTTGGTGAAGTCATTAAAATAAACTCCCTATAATGTTAAGATAAGATTCTTTGTTTATGTAATATAAATAAGGAGGAAAATTATGGCAAGATATACTGGTTCTAGTTACAAACAAGCTCGTCGTGTTGGTTTTTCAATATCAGAAACTGGTAAAGAAATAGCTAAACGTCCATATGGACCTGGTCAACATGGAGCTGATAGAAAAGGTAAACTATCTAACTATGGTGTTCAATTAAAAGAAAAGCAAAAAGTTAGATTTATGTATGGTCTTAATGAAAAGCAATTTAAGAAAACTTTCCTTGAAGCTGGTAAAATGCAAGGTATTCATGGTGAAAATTTCTTAAAATTACTTGAATCAAGACTTGACAACTTAGTTTATCGTTTAGGATTTGCTTCTACTCGTCGTGGAGCAAGACAACTTGTTAATCACGGTCATATCTTAGTTAATGGTAAAAAGGTTGATATTCCTTCATACAGAGTTAAACCTGGTTCTACTATAACTTTAAAAGATAAGGATAAAGATTTAAAAGTTGTTAAAGAATCTCTAGAAAAAGTAACTAATAGAGTTGAATTCGTTACATATGACGAAGGTAAAATGATTGGTACTTATGTTAGAATGCCTGAGAGAAATGAATTAAATCCAGACATTAAAGAAACTCTAATCGTTGAGTTCTACAACAGATAGTATTAATATTAAAATTAAAAACCGGATTTCTCCGGTTTTTTTGTTTGTTATTTTAATATTATTAAGTAGTATTTCTTTTTACCACGTCTAATCGCAATATATTTATCATCTATTGCTTTTGAATTATCTATTAAACAATTCTCGTCTTTTACAACATCACCATTTATACTTATGGCACCATTGTTAATAAACTCTCTTGCTTCTCTTTTACTCGATGCGGCATGTGATTCAACTAATACATCAATTAATGTTTTGCCAGGTTCTGTTTCATATGTTGGAACACCTTTGAATACTTCTTCTATTTCTTTTGAAGTTAGTTCTTTTATATCTCCACTAAACAATACTTGACTAAGTTTAAGTGCTTTTTCATATTCTTCTTTTCCATGAATATCAGTAATAACTTCTCTTGCCAAAATTTTATGAGCTTCTCTTAATCCTGGATTTTCATTATGTCTTTTTTCAATTTCCTCTATTTCTTCTTTTGATAAGAATGTTAGCTTTTTTAGGTATTCTATAATCATAGAATCCTCTAGGTTAATTAAGTATTGATATAATTCATAACTAGATGTTTTATTTTTGTCTAACCATAGGGCATTTCCCTCTGTCTTACCAAATTTCACACCATTTGAATCAGTTACTAATGGCATAACCATACCATAAATTTCTTTATCTAATTTTTTACGTACTAGTTCAATACCTGCGGTAATATTTCCCCATTGGTCAGAACCAGCAACTTGTAGTGTACATCCTCTTTCTTCATATAGGTGCATAAAGTCTAATGCTTGTAATATCATATATGAAAATTCTGCATATGTAATACCGCTTTCTAGTCTTGATTTTACTTTATCTTTGGCAAGCATATAATTAATATTAAAGTACTTACCATAATCTCTTAGAAAGTCAATTACATTTATATCTTTTGTCCAGTCATAATTATTTACAACCTCAAATCCGAATATTTCTTCTGCTTGTTTTTTAAGGCCTTTAAAATTATGTTCTACTGCTTCTTTTGATATCATTGGACGTTCAGCAGTTGGCTTTGGATCCCCAATAAGACCAGTAGCACCTCCAACTAAAAGTATTGGATGATGTCCGGCTTTAGCAAGTCTTTTTGATATTAAAAATGATGAATAATGTCCAATGTGCATTGAATCTGCGGTTGGATCTGTTCCTATATAAAAAGTTAGACCTCCATTATTTAACTTATCTATAAGATCTGGACTACTAATATCTTGTATAAGTCCTCTCCATTTTAGTTCTTCATATAAAGTCATGTTATCTCTCCTCCTTTTTTAAAACAAAAAGAGATAGTATTCTAAGGACGAGTATTACCCGTGGTACCACCTTAATTCATAGAAAACTATCTCTTTACTATATGGCGTAACCCTATCGCTCCAAACTTGTAATTCATATATTTCTAAAGGTTAGTTTACACCAATCACTAACTCTCTTATGCTTTAGAAAAATACTACTATAATTCTTCATCGCTTAAATATGTTTATTATCATAGCACTTATGATTTAATTTTGCAATTATTTTTCTTCTTTTTCAAGACGTTTAAGAACTTCTTTTACAACTACTATTGCTTTTTGTCTTACTTCGTCAGCGGCTTTTTGTAATACAGGGGTTCCTTTTTCTACAGCAAGATTTACTAATTCTTCACTTTTTTTCTTAATATCAGCAGCTTTTTGTTTTGCGATTTTTAATGCTTTTTCTTTATCTAAATCTTCTAATTCATCTTTAATTTCAGCAATTTTAGTCTCTATTGCTTCTTTTACATCTTCTGCATCAATTTCTTTTACCTTTGCAAGTAATTCATTGATTTTTTTCTTTAAATCCTCTCTTGTTTCAGAACCTTTTTTTGGCGCGAATAAAATTCCAAGTCCAGCACCTACTGCAGCTCCTAATACAAATTTACCTAGGCCACAACCTTTTTTTTCTTTACTCATATAAGTCCTCCTCCTCATTTCTTTTCTTTTTTCTTTTGAATTTTCCTAATAATCCAGCAACTGCACCTATTATTCTATCTCCAATTGAAGATATTGCTGATGAAGTCATGTTAATAGCATTGAAGAATCCATCAAGTGTTTTAACTTTTGCTTCTACATTGTCTAGGATTTCGTTTGCTTTGTCCACTGTATATATTAGCTTTATTACTAATATTATTGTTACAACTAGTAATATAGAACCTAATACATACATCATTATTGGAAATACTTGCATTAAGCCATCCATATTATTTATCCTCCTCCTCAGGATCTTGATACATAGAATCAATTAGATCAAAAAGGCTATCCTCAACTTTAGCTTTTTTCTTTGGAGTTTCCTCTTCTATAGTAGTATCCTTATCTTTATTCTTTTCTGATCTTCTTCCTGTTGCTTTTTCTCTACTATGATCCTTGTAATCTATGTTATATTCAAGTCCTAAGTCATTAAAATATTCTTCTGCATCACCCATTGTTACATTTGTAACTGCTGGTGAATCATCATCACTTAAGTCATATAATGCATTATCGGCATCTTCAACTTCTTCTTTTTGCTCTTTCTTTTCTTCTTTAACATCATCCATCATAGAAGCTGTTATATCGCTTGCTAAATCTCCATATGCCTTCTCTCTTACTGTATCTAAGTCAAGATTTTTAGATGATAATGCAGATGTAAGTCTAACTTCTTTTTTCTGAACTATTTCTTCTTTTTTATAATTTTTGTCTAATATACCATAAATTGGTGAAATAATTGGAGTTGGTCTAAACACTTTTGGTTCTTGTTTAGATGGACTTCCTTCATATAAGCCATGAGAATATTCACTATTTCCATATGGCTTGTCCCCATAAGGTTTTTCTTGTTGATGAAATTCTTCACCTTTTTTTGAGCCATATACATCTTGATATGATGGTTGTTTAACTTCTTCTCTTTCTCTTACCGGTTGTTCTTTCCTTATTGGTTTTTCATCTACAGTGAAGTCATCATCTTCAAATGTCATTGGGAATCTGAATCCTGATTCATTTCTTTCTCTTCTTAATTCTCTTTCGGATATTCCTCTTTTTTCTACTCTTTCGACTACTTCTTCTTCTATTTCTTTTTCTCTTTCTGATTTATCTTCATGAACTTTTGGCATTTCAGGTAAATCAATCTTTTTAGCAATTGTTTGCTTTTCTTTCTTTGGCTTTTTTATTGGTTCTTCGACCTCTACATATTCTTCTTCAAAAAACACATTTTTAAGTTTATCAAAAACTCCCATTTTTTCACCTTCCCTATTCTACAACATCATAATCTAATATGTCGCCATTTTTTTCTTTGTCTTTAGATTCATCATAAGTATCATATTTTTCAACCCATTCTAGGAAGTTACTTTGTTCTCTCTTGGATTCAAAAATATCAAATTTTTCTTCTTTATAATCAAGAACGTTTTCTCCAATTAATGTGTCTATTACTTTTTCATTATATTGAACACTTGATAATATGTATGCCATATTTAATACTGCATCATTTAAATTATCTTTATCTAGATAGGCCTCTATTTTGGCATAATTGTACATAAACTCTACAAAGTATTTGTCATCTTTTTCTGTAATATCTATATATCCAATTTTATCATTAAATCTTAATTCCTTTGATAGATAATTTGTATCACTAGGCGTGAATTCTTTCGTAGTTTTATAATAATAAGAAACTACATCAACATACAAATAAAATGTATCATCATTGTACAATATTTTACAATTGTACTTATTCTTATCTGCTATTTTTAATCCTCTTGGAACATAAAATTTATATCCTTCAAATATATTATTATAAAGATTTATATCTTTTTGTATTACAGTATTTATGATATTTTCAACTTTATCATCTTTTAAGTCTATAAATGTACATCCTGTCAAAAGGAAAATTGAAAGCAAGATAACTACTATCTTTTTCATATTTCACCTACTTATAATTAATTATATCAAAATTTATTATGTGTGACTATAATAATTAAAATTTTACATTTTAATTATGTAAACTAGACATCTTTTTTGGCATGTAAATAATATATTTTGTTTCCACTTTCACTAAATTTCTTTTCATACTCAGTCTCTATGTTGCCTTCTATTTGGCTATTATGTAAATCTAGTGAGATATCTTCTATTTTATATCCATAGTTTGTTAAATTTATTATTGAGTATTCAAATAAATTTTGATTATCTGTTTTTTGATATATATTTTTTTCGCCTTTAAATATTTCCTCATACTTTTCTAAAAACACCTTGCTTGTTAATCTTCTTAGGGCATGACGTTTTTTAGGCCATGGATCTGAAAAGTTCAAATATATTGTATATACTTCTTTATCAAATATTTTGTCGATATCTATCGCATTCATTCTTATTAATTTTAGATTAGTAACAGAATCAGGAATTCGCTCTAGTGCTCTTACTATAACACTATCATATCTTTCAATTCCTATATAATTTATATTTGGATTTGTTAGTGCTTTTTCTATTATAAAATTACCTTTTCCTGTTCCTATTTCTATTTCAATTGGATTGTTGTTTTTAAATACACTATTCCACTTTCCTTTATAATTTTCTTCATCTCTTACTAGAAATTTAGATTTTTCCATTATTGTTTCTTTATTTTTTACATTTCTAAGTCTCATTATATTCACCCAAATAATTATATCATTAAATCTTTTAAATGCATATAATAAAACGAGGAGTGTTATTATGAATAATCAAAATCCCGGAATGTTTATTCCACTATCACAAAACAATTTTCCACTTGCGGAAGAAATTAGAAATATTAATATGCAAATTTCTAATATAAATCTGGAATTAAAACGTCTTGAAAGAAGAATACTAAATATAGAAAAGGGATTAGTTATGCTTCCTTTAGGAGAAAATGTATCTAATTTGCCTAAAAAGGAACCAAATTATACTAATGGAAACTATATGATATAAATCTTTATATCTTTTTTAGCCTTTGGTAAGATTGACTTTTAGCTTTCTAAATATTATACTTTTATAGAAGATGGTGATAATATGAAATTTGTTTTTGACATAGAAAAAGAAAAGTATGAAGAGTTTGTTAAAAGTAATGTTAAATCTCATTTTCTACAAAGTTATGCATGGGGAGAATTTTCTTCTGTTGCTAAGGGTTTAACACCTCATTATGTTGGTGTTACAGAAAATGATAAACTTATCGCAACTGCGTTATTACTTCAAAAGAAACTACCTCTTGGGTATTCATATTTTTACTGCCCTAGGGGATTTGTAGTTGACTATTATGATATAAATACTCTAAGATTTTTAACTGAAGAAATTAAAAAATATACGAAAAAATATAAAAGTATTTTTACTAAGATTGATCCGGATATAATTTGGTCATTAAAAGATAATGATTACAATGAGAAAAGTCTTCCATATGATTCTAAAGTTATATTTAATAATATCAAAAGTTTAGGTTTTAAGCATAAAGGTTTTACTAAAAATTTTGAAACTATGCAGCCAAGATATACATTCAGAATTGATATGAATCAATCATTAGAAGAAATTGAATCTAAGTTCTCAAAAACCACTAAGCAAAGAATTAAAAAAGCTATCAATTTAGATACAAAGGTTAGAATTGGTGATATTAATGACATTGAAAAATTTAGTGAATTAATGTTGATAACTGAAGCAAGAAAGAATTTTTTATCATATGACTTAGATTACTACAAAAAGTTATATGAAATCTATAATAAAGATAATAAGTTTCTTTTATTTATGGGAAGTGTTAATCCAAAAGAGATTTTTAATAAATATAATAAATCACTTAGTGATATTTCTAATGAATTGGACAAGCTTCCTAAAGAAGGTCTAAGTAAGTCACAAAATACACGAAAAAAAGAACTATTGCGAGAAAAAGAATCTGTTCAAAAGGCAATAGATGAATATACCCCTTACAAAGATATGGATGAAATAGTACTTAATGCTCACGCAATTATTATATATAATGATAAAGCATGGGTATTGTATGCTGGAAATCATAATATACTTACTAATACATTTTCTAACTACAAGACTTATTTTGAACATATAAAATATTGCAAGGAAAACGGTATTAAAATGTATGATCAGTTTGGTACAATTGGAGATTTATCTAAGGATAATCCTAGATTAGGGTTACATGAATTTAAGAAGAAATTCGGTGGTGATTATGTAGAGCTTATTGGTGAATTTGATCTTGTCACAAAACCATTTATGTACTTTATATTCACAACTTTTGTACCATTCCTTAGGAAAATCAAAAGAGAAAAAGCAAAGAAAGGATTAAAAAATGAAATTTGTTAAATTAGAAGAAAGAGAATTTGATAATTTTGCTTCTAAACATCCTTATAGTAGTTTTTATCAGACTTCGTCATGGGGACATTTAAAAGAAGCAAATGGTTGGAATATGCATTTGTTAGGAGTTAAAGATGGGAATAAAATAATTGCTGCTTCTTTGCTTCTTAGTAAAAAAACTCCTATTGGTTACTATATGTTTTATGCTCCTAGAGGTTTCTTAATTGATTATGATAATATGAAGTTGCTTGAGTTCTTTACTGAAAATATTAAGAAATATGCTAAAGATAAAAAAGGTATCTTTATTAAAATAGATCCATACATATCTTATCAAGAAAGAGATATTAATGGAAATGTAGTTGAAGATGGCAAAAATAATAAGAATGCCTTTAATAATTTAGTTAAGCTTGGATATAAACATTTTGGTTTTAATATAATGCAAGATACATTACAACCTAGATGGATGTTTGTAACTGATACTAAGGGCGAAACAGTTGATTCAATAATGAAAAAGATGGATCCTAAAACCAGACAAATATTACATAAATGTGAAAGGCTTGGTATTTATACTAGAGAAATAGGATTCAATGAACTTCCTAAGTTTAAAGATATTATGGAAAAAACTGGGGAAAGAAGAGAATTTATAGATAGACCGCTTAGTTATTACGAAGAAATGTTTAAACATCTTCATGATAAAGGTATTCTTAAAATTTTGGTGGCTGAAATTAATATCAAAGACCTTGTAAGAAGAACAGATAATGATATTACAAAACTTAAAAATGAAATTGAAGATAGAACCTACAAACATGATAATAATATTATAAAAATGAATGAGGCAAAATACGAATCAAAACAAAATGAGGCTAAAAAAGAACTTGAAAGGCTAGAAGCTAATTTAGTAAAATATAAGAACTTATTAGAAAGTGATGGCGAAATTATAACTTTAGGTGGAATTTTATTCCTTATTAATGATAATGAAGTTCTATCATTAGTTGGTGGCTCTTATGCTAAATATATGGAATTTCAATCTGCCTATGCTGTGCATTTCTCTGGAATGAAATATGCTATAGAACATGGTTATGATAGATACAACTTCTATGGTATAGTTGGAGACTTTAATGAAAAAAATGAACTTGGTGGACTATATACATTCAAAAAAAGTTTTAGTGGATATGTAGTTGAGTTGATTGGAGAATTTGATTTAATTCTTAATAAACCACTTTATTATTTGTATCATATTGCTTTTGGAATATATCATTTTGCCAAAAATTTAAAAGCAAAAATAAACAAAAAAAACGGGTAAAACCGTTTTATTTTTTTATCATTCTTTTAATTCCTCTTAAAAAGTTATAAAACTTATTGAATTTTGTTATTGGAAGAGTAAACTCTCCAATATATTCTATTACATTACCACCAAACCCACGTTTAAATTCATATACTCCATAAAGTGGATTGTTTTCTTTTTCAAAATTTCCTGATATTCCATAAAAGTTACATGCCTTATATCCATTTTTATATGCATCCTTTATATGTGCATCATACATGGCATATTTTGGAGTGAATTTTCTATATTTCTCCAAGCTTCCAGATGTTAATGTTAGAAATTCTTCACCATTCCACATAGATAGCAAACATGCAATATCTTTTCCTTCAGGATAATTTTTCTTGAATTCCTCTGCCTCTTTTAACTCATTTTCAAGCTTTATTAGTCTTTTATCACTTGCCTCTTTTTGACTTTTTAATTTGGCACCTATCATATCTTTTTCCATTTTATTTAGAATTTCTTTATTTTTTTCCTGCTCTTCTTTTAAATTTTCCTTAGCACATTCCAAATATTTCTTAGGATCTAGATATGCAAAGTATATTGTCATAAGATCTTTCATATATTTATACATTTCTTTATAGTAGTCTAACTTTCTATAAAAGAAATCTTTTCTAGTCGCAGTATCCTTGAATAAATCTTCCATAATAGGGAGGTCTTTTTCTACGCCTTTTCTAACTGATAAACCTTTTTTGTAAGTTGACTCTAGATTCTTTCTAGTGCTTTTTGAAAACTCTTGCTTTTTTACATCATATGGTTCATCTAGCATCATACGATATGCAAATCTTACTTGTCTTGCTTCTAAATATAGGTTGAAGCCAAAATGTTCAAACCCTAAATCACATAAATTTTTAAATGATTCATCATCTTTTTGTGATTTTGGCATTATGCTTCCATCTGCACCTCTTACTTGATATACCAAATTTGGATCAATTGTAAGTTTAAATCCTTTCCTTTTCTTTATATATGTCTTTAAATTGTCAGTAAAGAATTTTAGAAGCTCTTTATTATGGTAATCAATTAAAAAGCCTCTAGGTGCATAAAATACTTTTTTACCTAAAATTGATGGCTCTTCTTCTAGTAATGTTGCGCATAGTAACTTACCTTTTTCCTTTACTCCCACATAGTCAATTTTAATACCATTATTTGACTTTAAATCTCCTAAATCTGTTGTCTGCATAAAATTAGCCATCGGATGTTTCATAGAAAATTCTCGAAATTCTTCTTTTGTTAATGTAACAAATTCCACTTAATTCACCTTTTTCTTTTTTTGTATTTTGTTTTTAACAACTTTTTTTGGTTTGATATTTTTATTTTTCTTTTTTCTACTTAAAAGTTCATTTATTTTCTCTTCCCCAAATATATTGTTTATACTTTTTGTTTTATGTAATATGAATAAGTATACTGCAGCACCTACTACTGCGTATAGTACAACTACTAATATAGCCATTAATCTTGATGTAGTATTTATTGGTACCACCAACTTTAACCCAAGAAGTACTATCACCATAGCTATTACTGCAATTAATATATTTAGAGATTCCTTTGCGGTTTCTTCTAAATTGAATTTATATTTTTTTCTTAATACAATTAACGCTATTACGCTTGATGTTAAGAACCCTAATATTGTTGCAGTTATTGCTCCATAGAATGCAGGAAGACCCATTTTATTAAAGCTATGTATTAATGGAATATTTAATAATACTTTAACCAGCATTCCAAATATTAAGCTTATAAATACTGTTTTATTTTCTTTTAATAATTGTACTATCATAACTGTTGAAGTAAATATTGCTGTTGCTAGTGCTACAAATACTAAGTATTGATATGTTAATGGGCCATATTTACTTGCTCCATAGAATATTGTCCATACTGGTTTAGCTAAGAAACTTAATCCTACTGTCATTGGTACAGTAAAGAATAAAATTATTTGATATGTTTTGTTTATTTTTTCTGATACACCTTTCATATCGTTTTGAACAAAGCTTGCAGTTAGGTTAGGTATTAAGCTTGTCATAATTCCAGATACTACAGATATAATTATCATATTTATTTTTAATCCCCATGTTGAAATTACACTCATAACACTTTCTGCATCTTTTGCGGTATACCCAATGTCATTTACCAATGTTTTAACAAGTGTTAACACATCGACTGAGTTATAAAGCGACCTAAATAAATCAATCATTACAAATGGAACTGCATAGAATAATATCTTTTTCATTATTTCTTTGCTTGTTATCTTAGGTTCTTTTACTTTTATATCTTGCCTTAAAAATTCTTTTTTATTCTGTTTTTCTTTCCACAATAAATATGCATAGGAAACAACTCCGCCTATTGTTGCGGCAAATACTGCACATCCTACAGTCGCCTTTAATGACATATGAAATACTCTATACATTAAGAAACTACCAATAACTATTATTAAAACTCTTGTTAGTTGTTCTAATATTTGACTTATTGAAGTTGGTGCGATGAATCTATGCCCTTGGAAATATCCACGTGCTACACTTAGATTTGGAATGATTAGTATAGCAGTTGAAATTACCCTTATTACAAATGCAACATCTTCTTTTGTATTACCACCTTCAACATTTCCCATTATCATATATCCAATTTGATCTGCAAAAATAAATAGTATTAAGAAGCAAATAAATCCTATTATAAATAGAAATCTTTTTGCGATTTTAAATGCTCTTTCTTTTGCATCATAATAACCTAGTGTATAATATTCACTTATTATTTTACTCATTGCAAGTGGTATTCCTGCCTGTGATATACTTAAAAATATTGTATAAATATTATATGCATATCCATATAGTGCTCCGCCTTGTTCGCCTATTATTGAATGAAATGGTATCGCATATAGTATTCCCATTATTTTGCATAAAACTATACCAACAGTCGCAATGAATGCTCCTTGCATAAAAGAATTCTTCTTTAACTTCATACTATCACTCTTTCTATTACATTATATATAATAAAGGCATTAATGATAATTAATGTCTTTTATAATCTATCTATATAATTATAATACGACAGGTGAAATAAAGCAAATTAACTTTTATAAACAATCATTGCGGAAAAACAATAAATTTGTTCTTCTGCAAACATCGAAATTGATACTTCATATTTTATGTCAACAATATCTTCGTCATCTAATTCATCTAAAAAATCATTTACACTTTTTTCTAAATCCTTTTCATGCATTTCATCAAATACTTTTACCTTCATATTATCACCTTTTATATTGTTTCATATATAAAAAATAAAAAGTGTCGAATTGACACTTTTCATGTGAATTTATGTATAGTTTTGTTATTAAAAATGTTATTTTACAACTATATTTACAATTTTCCCTTTAATTACAATTATCTTTACAATTTCTTTTCCTTCAATATGTTTTTGTACATTTTCTTCTTTTAATGCTTTTTCTTTTATTGAATCTTCATCTTCATCTATATTAATATTTATAGTAGAACGTACTTTTCCATTAACTTGCACTGCGATATCAATGTTTTTTTCTACTAATTTTGATTCATCATATGTTGGCCATGTATCCTCACATAATGGTTTATATCCTAATTTTTCATTTAATTCTTCTGTTATGTGAGGCGCTACTGGATTCATTAATTTTAATAGTAATCTATAATCTTCTTTTGTGATTGAATCTTTATCATCATATGCATTTGTTAGAATCATTAATGATGAGATATAAGTGTTGTATCCCATTGTTTCTAGATCGTTTGTAACTGATTTAATTGTCTTATTTTGAATTAACTCAAGGTCTTTCGAGAATCCTTCTTCGTTATTTACCTTATCATATACTCTTATTATTTTATCAATAAACCTTTTACATCCTTTTAATGAATCGGTACTCCAAGGGGCATCTTGTCTATAGTCTCCCATAAACATTTCATATGTTCTTAATGTATCTGCGCCATATTCATTTACTATATCATCAGGATTAATTACATTTCCTTTTGATTTACTCATTTTTTCACCATTTGATCCTAAAACCATACCATGTGATACACGAGTCCAGATCATTTCTTTGTGTGGTACTAATCCAATATTATATAAGAATTGTACCCAGAATCTAGCATATAATAAATGTCTTGCGGTATGTTCCATACCTCCATTATACCAATCTACTCTATTCCAATATTTCATTGAGTCCATTGATGCGAATTCTTTTTCATTGTGTGGATCCATAAATCTTAAGAAGTACCAAGAAGATCCTGCCCAGTTTGGCATTGTATCTGTTTCACGCTTTGCATCTTTTCCACATTTTGGACATTTACAGTTTACCCAATCTGTTATTTTTGCAAGTGGAGATTGTCCATCGTCAGTTGGTTCATATTCCGCGATATCTGGAAGTAATAATGGTAAATCTTCTTCTTTCATTGGTTGCCATCCACATTCTTCACAGTATATCATTGGAATTGGTTCTCCCCAGAATCTTTGTCTTGAGAAAATCCAATCTCTCATTTTGTAATTATTTACTTTTCTAGCAATTCCCATTTTTACAAGTTTATCTGTGATTGCTTCTTTTGCTTCTTCTACTGTTAGACCTGTGAATTCTTCTGAATTAATAAGTTTACAACCTTTTCCTAAATAATCTTGCTTTTCAAATGCTTTTTCACTTACATCTGCACCATCAATTACTTGTATCATTTCAATGTTATGTACTTTTGCATATTCAAAGTCTCTTTGATCGTGGGTTGGCACTGCCATTACTGCACCTGTACCATAATTACCTAATACAAAATCTCCTAAATATACTGGAACTTTTTTACCATTTACTGGATTTATTGCCTCTATTCCTTTAACTAGACATCCTGTTTTTCCTTTGTTTAATTCAGTTCTATCCATATCGGATTTTTTTGCGGTTTCTTTTATATACTCTTCTACTTCTTCTTTGTTTTCTACCCTAGGCATTAATTCTTTTATTAATTTACCATCTGGTGCGATTACAAAGAAAGTAATACCATATATTGTTTCTATACATGTAGTAAATACAGAGAACTTCCCTCCACCTACTATATCAATATCTACTTCAACTCCAGTTGATTTACCAATCCAATTTATTTGTCCTAATTTTACTCTTTCTGCAAAGTTAGTATCATCTAGACCTTTTAATAAATCTTCTGCATAGTCACTCATTCTAAGCATCCATTGACTTTTTTCTTTTTGTATTACGGTTGAACCGCATCTTTCACATACTCCACCTGCAGCATCTTCATTTGATAATACACTTTTACATGTTGGACACCAATTAACTGGTACTGTATCTTTATATGCCATATTATGTTTATAAAATTGTAGGAATTGCCATTGTGTCCATTTATAATATTCTGGATCTGTTGTTGAGAATTCTCTATCCCAGTCAAATGAAAAACCTAGTGTTTTCATTTGTGTTTTAAAGGTTTTAATATTTTCCTTTACTGCTTCTTTTGGATGAATATGGTTCTTTATTGCATATTGTTCTGCAGGGGCTCCAAAAGCATCCCATCCCATTGGATATAGCACATTATATCCTTGCATTCTTTTCATTCTTGCTATTGCATCTTGTGCTGTATAGCTTCTTACGTGTCCAACGTGTAATCCAGCACCAGATGGATATGGAAACTCAACTAATATATAGTATGGAGTTTTATCTTTCTCTCCTGTTATTGCTTTAAAGCTTTTATGATCATCCCAATACTTTTGCCATTTTTTTTCTACTTCTTTAAAATTATACATCTTTTGTCAATCCTTTCTTTTTAAAATATTTTCCTAATATATGAAAACTAGTTAATGATATTAGTAATGTCAGTATAAAACCAACTAGTAATTGTATCCAGAGTGTTTTTATATAAGTAATTATTGTTACTACTATTGATAGGTCAAACGCTACAACTAAACCCATCAGTTGTAGAAAATATCTAAAATTTATTTTGGATAAATCTACTTTGTATTTAGTAACAAAATATTCTACTTCCGCAGGCATTTTTTGCTTATTATTTTTTTTCTTGTTTTTTCCTTTTCTTTCACCACGCTTGTTGTAGTGAATTACTATCCAGATGTAGTACATTATATATATAAATATAATTGTAAATATAAGATATATCATATTTCCTCCTTAAAAAAACACGATAATACATCATAAGGACGCATTACCGTGTTACCACCTTAATTCATAGTTAAACTATGCACTCTAGACCTTTAATGCAGGTTTACATTTTACTATTATTAAAGACAAGTTCATAAGTATATTTATATTGCTTACACCAAACGCAACTCTCTTTGATAAATATTACATATTACTACTTCTTTAAGTAAATAAATATTAAATATAGTATAGTAAATTTAATAAATATATTCAATACTTTCTAGTAAATTTTTCTTATTTTTTTTATCACTTTATTTACACTATTTAATCATTTTGTTATAATACTCCCGGATGTGGTTTTATGAATAAATTTAAATATTCAGATTCAAATAAAAGGTATTACACACTTGATTACTTTTATAAAAAGAAGTTTGGTTGTAAAGTTTTTAAGGTTAGCTTAAATGGTGGCTTTAGTTGTCCTAATAAAGATGGTAAGGTTGGATATGGTGGATGTATATATTGTTCAAAACTAGGTAGTGGTGATTTTGCAGGAGATTTAAATGAACCTTTAGATGTTCAGTTTACCACCATTAGAGATAAAATGCTTAAAAAATGGCCTAATGCTAAATACATTGCTTATTTTCAGGCTAATACGAATACATATGCACCTTTGCCAGTTTTAAAGGAAAAGTATGAAAGTGTTTTAAAATTTGATAATGTTATTGGACTTTCAATCGCAACTAGACCTGATGCAATAAGTCCTGAATGTATGGATTACTTAGAAGAATTATCTAAAAGAACTTATTTAACTGTTGAATTAGGACTTCAAACAATACATGATAAGACTTCCAAACTTATAAATAGGTGTCATACATTATCTTGCTTCAATGAATGTGTTAAATCACTTAGAGATAGAAATATTAATGTTGTTGTTCATATTATAAATGGACTTCCTTATGAGACCAAAGAAATGATGCTTGATACAATTAAATATTTAAATACATTAGATATTCAGGGTATTAAAATTCATATGCTACACATAGTCTCTGATACTGCACTTGCTAGACTATATTTGGAGAAACATTTTCACGTTCTAACAAGAGATGAATATGTTGATATTGTTTGTGATCAATTAGAACTATTAAGAAGTGATATTGTAATAAATAGAATTACAGGTGACCCTGACCCTAATGAGTTAATCGAACCTACTTGGCTTATTAAGAAATTCTGTGTATTAAATGAAATAGATAAAGAAATGGCAAGAAGAGATACATATCAAGGTATAAAAATAGACAATCAAAAGTGAAGTTGTCTATTTTTTATGCATTTATATAAATGATAGGATAAATATAAATAGTGGAATTATATAAAATATCAATCCATCCAGTTATTACATATAGAGATAAATTATATGTAGATAGTCCATAAATAATACTGAAGAAGCATTTATAAAAATCATCTAATTTTTTAAACTTTTATCTAGAAAATAGTTACAAGTAACTGTTGATAATACTATTTTTAATAAGATAATAATATTTACTGCATTTGGTATATTGCTTCTTTTAAATAGTAAAACTAAGAGTGTAAATGGGCTTGAAAAATTAGGAATAAAACTTGATGCGACGCCTCCAATATAATCAATCAATATGACTTTCCATTGCGTATAACATCATAAAAATTATAGTACATTGGAACTATTTGTTCATACATATCTCCCCACATTATATAATTTTTTCCAAAAGGATACATTCACTTTACTAAAAATACAATTGGTAATATGACCGCCACTACTAAACCAGAAATAAAATATTTTTTCTTCATAATATACCTCTACTCATAATTTTGTTATACAAATCACGTATATTAATTTCAAGTACTATAAATATATATTTAAAAATCCACTATGGACTAACCACAGTGGATTTCTTATTATGGTGTAATACTTTTAGATAATATCTCTTACCCAGAAGATATTCTCTTCTTAAATTATTCATATTATCACCATTAATATTATCTACAATTGTTTATTAATTATTCAACATTTCATTAAGCTTTTCTTCATTCCAAATTTCTATGCCTAATTTTTGTGCTTTTTCATATTTACTTCCAGGATTTTCCCCGACTATTACAACAGATGTTTTTTTACTAACAGAATCTGTTACTTTACCACCTAATGATTCAATTTTTTCTCTTATTTCATCACGAGCTTTACTTAATGTTCCTGTTATTACAAAGGTTTTGTCAGTAAAGTTTTCATCCTCTATAGATTTTGATAATAAACATTTTTCATTAACACCTATTTCTATAAGCTTTAAAACTTGTTCTTTATTATAGTCTACATTGAAATAATTTATTATACTTTTTGCGATTATTTCCCCAACATCATAAATGTCTTTTAATTCATCAAATGATGCATTCATAAAATTAGTCATGGTTTCAAATTCCTTAGCAAGTATTTTAGCAGTTTTTTCACCTACATTTGGAATTCCTAATGCAAAAATAAACTTTTCTAGTGATGATGATTTACTCTTTTCTATTGCATTTAAAATGTTTTCAACACTTTTTTCTCCAAATCCTTCTAATTCTATTAAGTCTTTTTTATGGTTAGATAATTTAAATATGTCTACAAAATTATTTATAAAATGCATATTATAGAAGTCTTCCATAATTCTATCGCCTAGTCCATCTATATTCATTGCTTTTCTGCTTACAAAATGAATTAATCCTTCTATTTTTCTTGCATCGCATCCTGGATTCATACAGTAGTAATCTACTTGTCCTTCTTTTTTGATTAGTGGACTGTTACAAATTGGACATGTTTTTATCATCACAAAATCTTTTTCTGTTCCATCTCTTCTTTCAGGAAGAGCTCTTACAACTTCTGGGATTACATCTGCGGCTTTTCTAATAGATACTGTATCTCCTATTTTTAAGTCTTTTCCTATTACATAATCTTCATTATGAAGTGTTGCCCTTCTTATGGTTGAACCTTGTACTATTACAGGTTCTAATACTGCATTTGGAGTTATTTGCCCTGTTCTTCCTACCGTGAATACTATATCAGTTAGTTTAGTTAGTACTTCCGTTGCGGGAAATTTATATGCAGTTGCCCATTTAGGGTATTTAGCTGTAAATCCCATTTTCTTTTGATCCATTATATTATTAAGTTTTATTACAATTCCATCTATTTCATATGGAAGTGTTGGTCTTGATAATTTTTGTTCTTCAATAAATTGTAGTACTTCATCAATACCAGTCACAAGTTTATTATTAGGATTAACTCTAAAGCCTAAACTTTTCATAAACTCAAGTGCGGCATAATGAGTTGTGATTCCATAATCTTCGGGATTAGGTAAGTGATATATCCATGACTCTAATTTTCTTGATGCGGCTATTTTTGAATCCAATTGTCTAATAGAACCTGCGGCAGCATTTCTAGGATTTTGAAATAAATTAAGTCCTAGTTCTTCTCGCTCTTTATTTAATTTATTAAATACTTTCTTACTCATATAGATTTCACCACGTACTTCTATATCTATTTCTTTTGGTAGAGTAAGTGGTATTGTCTTTATAGTCTTAACATTCTCAGTTATATCTTCCCCTACTACTCCGTCTCCTCTTGTTGCGGCAGTAATAAGTTTTCCTTTTTCATAATGAAGCGATACGCTTAAACCATCTATTTTCAATTCACATACATATGATGGATTTATATTTTCTTTTCGAATTCTACTATCAAATGCGATTATTTCTGATTCATTAAATACATTACTTAATGATAGCATAGGTATAGCGTGTGTTACTTTTTTAAAACTATCTAATACTTTTCCACCTACTCTTACAGTTGGTGAATCATCTCTTCTAAGGGACGGATTAGCTATTTCTAGTTCAAATAATTCTCTTAAATATTTATCATATTCTTGGTCGGTAATAGTTGGATTATCTAATGTATGATAGTTGTAATCCGCTTCATTTATTATTTTAATTAGTTCATCATATCTTTCTTTCATATAATCGCCTCATTAATTAATTTTGCTTAAGCTTTTGTGATTTTTCATTAATTTTCTTATTCCATATGGATGTTTAAACGCTATAGAAACAAGTGTATTTGTTACTTCTACTACTTTTCCTTGTCCAAATATTTCATGATATACATAATCTCCAACTTGATAATCAACGTCTTCTTTTCTAAAGTGCTCCTCTTTCTTCATCTTTTCTTGTTTATTAAATTCTTTTTCTGTGAATGCTTTATCTATTAATTTATCATCTATTTCTGATAAGAATCTACTTGATGGATTTGCTTGTTCTCTACCAAATAGAGTACGCATTTTTGCGTTTACTAAATAAAGTTTTTTTCTTGCACGTGTTATTGCCACATACATTAGTCTTCTTTCTTCTTCTACCTCATTATTATCTAATAAGGAATTTATATGTGGAAATATTCCTTCTTCAAGCCCTATTACAAATACATAATCAAATTCTAGTCCTTTTACAGAATGTACTGTCATTAAACTAATTCTATTTTTATTATCTTTATATTCGTTTACATCACTTACTAAACTTATTTCTAATAAGAAATCTTCTAGAGATACCAATCCATATTGTTCTTCAAATGCTTTAGTAATCGATTTAAACTCCTCTAAGTTTTCTAATCTTATATCAGCTTCAAGTGAAGATTCTGCCTTGTATTCGCTTCTCATTCCAGTAACATCTAATACTTTATCAACAAGTTCAGTTAATGTTATGTTTTTTGATATTTCTTTTAGGCTCTCAATTATTTTTTTGAATTCTAATTCTTTCCCTGATGAAATTACTTCATAAATACTTTTATTTTCTATTGCAGCAATATTTATTAAGCTATTTACCGTTTTATTACCTATTCCTCTTTTTGGAGAATTAATAACTCTAAGTAAGCTTATGTCATCTTTTTCATTATATATAAGTCTTAAATATGCGATTAAATCTTTTATTTCCTTTCTACTATAGAAATAGAAACTACCTACTACTCTATATGGTAGATTTTCTTTTAGTAATTCTTCCTCCATAATACGTGATTGAGCATTTGTTCTGTATAAAACTGCGATATCTTGATAATTTATACCATTTGATAGTAATTTTTTTATTTCTCTTATTACATAGAATGCTTCATCTCTTTCATTAAACGCTCTAAAGTATGTTATTTTTTCACCTTTTCCTTTGTCTGACCAAAGGTTTTTTGACTTTCTTTCTTTATTATTTTTTATAACTGAGTTTGCAGCTTCTAGTATTGTATTTGTTGATCTATAGTTTTGTTCTAGTTTTATTGTAGTTGCATCTTTGTAGTCTTTTTCAAAGTTAAGAATATTTCTATAGTTTGCTCCTCTAAAACCATATATTGATTGGTCAACATCTCCAACAACGCATATATTTCTATACTTTGAACTGATTAGTTTTGTAAGTACGTATTGTGCTTTATTTGTATCCTGATACTCATCTATTAATATGTATTTAAATCTTTCTTGATATGCATCTAATATCTCACTATGTGATTTAAATAATTTGATTGGTAATACTAATAAGTCATCGAAATCTACTGAATTATTTTGTTTTAACTTATTTTGATACTTTTCGTATATCTTTAGTACTACCTTTTCAAAATCACTTGCAGCATATTTTTCATATTCGTTTGGCTCTACAAGTTCATTTTTACAACCACTTATTTTATTTTTAATTGCGGATGGATTATATATTTTACTATCTAAGTTTTCTTCTTTTAAAATTCTCTTAATTATAGTTAATGTATCATCACTATCTATTATTGTAAAATTTGAATTATATCCTAGATATGAATAGTTTTCTCTTAGGATTTTAAGTCCAAATGAGTGAAATGTTGATACTTGTGCTTTTTTTGATATTTCACCTATCATTGAAAGTAATCTCTCGCTCATTTCTTTAGCTGCTTTATTAGTAAATGTTATTGCCAAAATATTATATGGATTTACTCCTAAGTTTTCTATTAAGTATGCTACTTTTGTTGTTAGTACTCTTGTTTTCCCACTTCCTGCGCCTGCAAGAATTAAAAGTGGTCCACTGCATGATAAAACCGCTTTTTGTTGTTCTTTATTTAAATCATCTATTTTCATAATTACCTCACTTATTTAGTATTCTTTTTTTCTTTTTCTAATGGTACTAGTCCTTTTGAAAATTCTAGTTCTAACATGCTTGGAAAAAAGTATCTATATGCGGTACCTTTTAACATATTTTCTTTATCGACTTTTGTATAATCAAGTTCTACTTCAAAAGGAAGAGTCTTATTTTTTAATAGTACTACTTCTCTTAAAAATTCTCTTATACTTCTCCCATTACCTTCTCTAAATGGATGAACTCTTATTAAATCATAATAAAATGGTGCAAGTACAAATGCATACTCATCTTTTGTTTGCACCCTATCTATTTCATTTGAATATCTTTCTATTACACTTTTTAATTCTTCCTCTATTAAACTTGGATCTGTAAAATTATATGTATTTTTTCTTAATGTACAAGTTCTATACTGACCTGCCCATGAATATAAATCGGAAAATAGAAATCGGTGTATATCTTTTAAGCCTTCAGCACTCGGAACAGTTAGTATTGGATTTAGATGCAAAAATGCAAGGTGTGGAAGAACTAATTCTTTTTCTTTTTGCTCAAGGGTTTCTTTGTCAGTTATGCCTAGTTTATTTTTTAATACATTAGTTCCCTCTATTATGTATTTGTCCCAATTGTTGTCCATTAATATTACCCCCTAAATTAAATTGTTTTATTAATCTTTTTTTTGTATCATCTATATTATCTTTTGTTAATTTAACATCATCTTCCATTTCAATATTAGCTTTTGACATTTCTATTGCTCTTTCTATCATCTCATTAGTTATATTCATTTTACCACCACACTACTATTATATTTTACCATATATGAGATTTTTTTTGTAGTTATTTCATATAATTATTCATAAGGAGATGATAGTTTTGCCAAATATAATTGCTTATGGTGGTATGCCTTCTAAGAATTCCCCTAGTTTTTCTGAAGAAAGTTTTTTACTAGCAGACAAAGCTAAATTTATTGATGGTATTATGGTTGATGCATATCTAACTAGTGATAATAAGGTTGTTTTGTCTGATGAATATTTATTAATGAATATGGGGATTGATAAGGAATATATAAATTGTGCTTCATATAATGATATTTTATCTATTAATAGTGGTTCTAAAATAAAAAGAAATCATTTAGTTTTACTGGATAAATTAAATGAATATTGTAATCCTGATACTATAGTATTAATAAATATAATTGGATGTGGTTATAAAAATAATGACGTTGTTAATTATATTAAGAATTTTGTTAGTAAGTCTAATATGAATATTTATCTTTATTCTAAGTCAAAAGATATCACAGAGGCTTTATTAGAATCTGATATTAATGCGAAAATCGGGGTTAAGGTTACTAACAAAGCTAGTTGGAATTATTCTTTTGATTTTTATGTGGTTGACATGTTTTGGGTTAATCAAGAAGAGATAGCAAAAAAATTAAGTGATGGATGTGAAATATTTATTGGGATAATCAATAATAGTGATGAAGTTAATAAGTTAAAAGTAGAATTAGGTAGTTCATTTTCTAAGTGTTACTTAGTTAGTAAAAGTCCAAGCGTAATTAAAAATTACCTTTAGGGCTTTTCTTTTTTCACACAAGATAAGTCTTTGCGTATAATAAAATGTAATTATTATACGAGGAGGTTATTATGAAAAAAAGAATAATTACCATTATTGCAATTTTGGGATTATTTATTTTAGTTTGCGCTGTTATTTTTGATTTTAATTCAAAAAATAGTAAACTTACTAAGATAAAAGTTGCTGAAGTTGCACACAGTATTTTCTATGCACCACAATATGCAGCAATTAGTGAAGGATATTTTGAAGATGAAGGATTAGATATAGATTTAACTTTAACTCCAGGTGCTGATAAAGTTACTGCTGCGGTACTTTCAGGTGATGTTGATATTGGATTCTCTGGAAGTGAGGCAACAATCTATGTATATAATGGCGGAGAAAAGGACTATTTAAAAACTTTTGCACAATTAACTCAAAAAGATGGAAGTTTCTTGGTTTCTAGAGAAAAAATAGACAACTTTAAACTTGATGATTTAAAAGGCAAAAAGGTAATAGGAGGAAGAGCTGGCGGTATGCCTGAAATGACATTTGAATGGGCATTAAGAGGTGCTGGCATAAATCCTAAAACTGACTTAACAATTGATACTAGTATTGCATTTGCGGCAATGGGTGGTTCATTTATTGGAGGCAATGGTGATTTTGTTACTTTATTTGAACCTACTGCACTTGAAATAGAGCAACAAGGATATGGATATGTTGTTGCATCTATTGGTGAATTAGGTGGAGTTGTACCTTATACTTCTTATAGTGCTAAAATCAGTTACATTAATAGTCATAAAGACATAATTGAAAAATTTACTAATGCTGTTCAGAAGGGACTTGATTTTGTTCATAAAAATGATAGTGAAACGATTGCTAAATCTATCTTGGAGTTTTTCCCTGACACTTCTTTAAAGGATTTAACTAAGGTAATAGAAAGATATAAAAAACAAGATACTTGGCCTAAGGCAACTAATTTTACTAAGGAGTCATTTGATCATTTACAAGAGATTATGATTGCATCTGGTGAATTAGAAAAAATGGTTGAATATAGTGACTTAATATATAGTAATGACTAATGTAAGTAATAAAATTTTAGAAATTAGTAATTTGAAAAAAATTTATCACGATAAAAATAGTGAAATAACTGCGATAGATAATATTAGTCTATTTATTAAAGACAAAGAATTTGTTTCTATTGTTGGACCTTCTGGTTGTGGTAAATCAACTTTATTATCAATCCTATCGGGTCTAGAGGAAAAATCAGGTGGGGATATATTATTAGATAAGAACCTAAAGGTTGGTTATATGCTTCAAAAGGATTCCTTATTTCCTTGGAGAACGATACTTGAGAATTGTCTTGTTGGATTAGAGGTTACAAATACTTTAAATGATACTTCTAAAAAAAGAGTTATAAGACTTCTAGAGACATATGGGTTAAAGGATTTTATGAATAAATATCCAGATTCGCTTTCTGGGGGAATGAGACAAAGAGTTGCTTTAATTAGAACACTTGCGACTGATCCTGATATACTTTTCCTTGATGAACCATTTTCGGCTTTAGATTATGTGACTAGACTTGCACTCTCTGATGATTTATACAGAATTATCAAAAATGAGGGAAAAACCGCTATTATGGTTACTCATGACCTTGCAGAAGCAATTAGTCTTTCAAATAGAATTGTTGTATTATCAAAAAGACCTGCTAGAGTTAAATGCATATATGACATAAAATTAACAGATAGTTCTACTCCTATAAATAATAGAAAATGTAAGGAATTTAATTACTATTATGATAAGATTTGGAGGGACCTAGATGTACACTTATAGTGAGGAACACTTACTATTTCTAAAGAAAAGAAAAAGAAAAAAATTGTTTGTTTTATTCTTCCAAGTTTTAATAATAATTTCATTTCTGGTTGCATGGGAAATACTAGCTCGTAAAAATATAATTAATACTTTCTTATTTTCTTCTCCATCTAATGTTTATAAATGTCTTATGGATTTATACCATAAAAATGGTTTATTTAATCATATTTGGATTACTACTTATGAAACACTTATTAGCTTTGCGTTAGCAAATGTAATTGGAATAGTTGTTGGCTCTATACTATGGTGGAATGATACACTTGCTAAGGTAGTTGATCCCTATCTTACTGTTATTAATTCACTGCCTAAAGTAGCCTTGGGCCCTTTAATTATTATTTGGGTAGGTGCCGGAATTAATTCAATAATATTTATGGCACTTATGATTAGCTCAATAATTAGTATAATTAATATTTATAGTAGTTTTGTTAACACAGATAGCTCATTTATAACACTTATGAAATCATTTAAAGCTAGTAAATGGCAAATATATAAGAAGGTTATAATTCCTAGTAATTTGCTTAATATAATAAATAATTTTAAAATAAATATAAGTATGTCTTTAATTGGCGTTATAATGGGTGAATTATTGGTTTCAAAAGAAGGACTTGGTTACCTTATTATGTATGGTTCGCAAATTTTTAATATAAAGCTTGTTATTGCATCTGTTGTTATTTTAGGAATATTATCTTACTTTATGTATTATATAATCCACTTGATTGAAAAGAAACTAGAAAAAAAATAAATTGAGGTTTTTTGAAAACCCCAATTTTTTTATTTTTTAACTTGTTCTTTTTCTAACTTTTTAGCATCATCTATTTGTTTTAGTCCTAAATTTATAAAGTATATTATTACTATCCATGCTGCTACTGTTAGCCCTACTCTAAATAGTTCAAATGGTGCTTGGATAGGTAAATCCCAAAACCAATGTAATACTAATGGTATTATGCAAATTAATAGGAATCTCTTGTCATTTAAGTGCTTTTTATCTAATTTATCAAAGCCCTTTACATACATAAGTGCTCCACCTTCAATTGTTGCCCATGCAACATGCATACCAGGCGCTAGTAACCCACGAAATTTAATTACTTGTAACATTGTTTCTATTCCATTCTTCATACCATACCTTAATATATATCCTGCTGTTTCAAAGGCTCCAAATCCGGCACCTACTGCTGCACCTACAAGTAATCCATTTAATATATAATTACATTTTTTATTTCTAAATAAGAAAAATGCTATCACTACTATTTTTGCTACTTCTTCAACTAAACTTACAAAGAATGCACCTTCAAAATTTAACGTTGCAGTTTTTTGTTCAAGGAATGGTAATGAATAATACAATATTGCAACAAAAAGTGATGCTCCTCCACCTATTATGAAATATTTTAATACCTTGTGAAATGGTAAATTTCTAAACAAATTAATTTCAAAGAAGAAAACTAGCACGGTTACTGGTACTGCAAAAGCAGCTAAAATTATCATTGCTGGTAAGAAGTTGGAATTTCCATAGTATATATATCCAACATAAGTAGGAATATATGCTATTAAGAAAAAAATTAACATCTTAAAATATACCCATGCACTTGCTTTCTTTGGATTTATATCTTTTATTTTGGGAGTAGTCTGCTCAGTTCCACATACAAACACTGAATCTATATCTTCATCTGTATGTTTTTTAAATGTATCTTTAAATAAATCTTTTACAGTTACATAATTTTCTGATTTTGCACCTGTTATTTTATCTAAGTTTTCTGTTATTAGATTGGTTGCTGTCTTTTTTTCTAGTGGAAAACCACATTCCGGACAATTTGTTTCATCACCTTTTAATTTTTTTCCACATTCTGGACATTTTTTAAAGCTTAATTTCATTCCGCAATGTGGACAAGTCTTTGCACTTGATGATACTTCTTTGCCACATTCACTACATTTTATTAGTGCCATTAGTTACCTCCTTCTGTCAATGACGATATTATATTTGATGCTACATTATTAATAGCTTCTGAATTTTGATTTTCTTCCTTTGTTCCTACCATATATACTTTGTTATTAATTACAAATGCATATCTATTATCCACTACTAGATGGTTACTTGAGTAATAATTATAAGCTATTCCATAAACTGATTTTCCACCTATATTTCCACTTACTAAATCTATTGTTATTTGAACATTACCGTATTCTTCTCTTAATGCATCTGTAAACTTATTTAAAAATTGTACTGGATTATTATAATTATTATATTTTGCAATTATTATATATGGAATAAGTGCTCCTTTATTATCAATGTTTTGACCTACATATATTGCACCATCTTGTTCAGCCACTTTATAACTACTAGGATAGTTAAAGAATATTCCTAGATTTTTGCTTGTATATGAAAGTATTCCGTTATTGTTTTGTGGTGTATTACTGTTTGGTGTTTGGTTTGTATCTTGGTTTGTGTTTTGATTAGTATTCTGATTAATATCTTTTTTATTACCTGTGTAAAGTAGTATTCCTACTATTATTACTCCAATTATTATTAAGTATTTTAAATTGTTATTATTTTTTGTGATATTTGTTATCTTTTTTATACTTTCTTCTTTTTTATTTAGTTCATATCCACACTTTGGACATGACTCACATTGATCACTTATCTTGTGTCCACATTCTGGACATTTTATTAATGCCATATTCCCTCCTTTATTTTTCAATATATCCTGATACTTTATCTGCATACATCTCATCAGTTATACTTTTATATTGATTACCTTTATAGTCGTCAGTAAATCCATTATATGCTTTATAAATCTCGTTTGTATCAGTATTATAAACTCTTTCATATCCTAGTGTTGCATCACTTTGTTTTTGACTCATAATATCATATGTTTTATTTCTATTTTCCCAAGCACTCATGTATGAATCAAATGCTTTTTGTATACTTGCACTTAGTGCTAGAGCCTGTTTTGTTTGAGCGTTTCCATCATCTATTGTTTTTTTAACATAACTATCTGAGAATTCAATTGAGTTAATAGATTTAAGTAGAATATCTTTATACTCTATAAATTTATCTTTAGCACTTGTTATGGCCATAATGTCATATATCATATAATATGAAAAATCTACTCCATCTTGATATTGATTACCAAAGTTTACTATTGATGCTAGAAACATACCCTCTGATTCTTTTGAGTCTTCATTTGTAAATGCTGCTCTTAAAACCTTGCTATTTATTGATACACTCTTCATTGATGAAGTTGATTCTTGCTCATCAATTTTTTTAAAATCATTAAATTTTGGAAAAGTTATATTTGAATAGCCTGAGTCCACTTTCTTAATATAAGAACCAACATCATTAAATTTCTTATAAAAACCTTCTGTTGTTGGACTATCTAATACGACAGCTTCTGTATAAACTCTATACTTACTATCTTTTCCACTTAAATTATAGTAATTCTTCCAAAATTCTTTTGCTTTATTACTTTTTAATAATGGTTGGATTTTTGGCATTAAAAATATTTGATTTCTGGTATCATTAGGGTCAGTTACTCTTATGGCATAATAAACTCCTGTACCCCCTGTTTCTACTTTCCAACCTTTTGGTTTTTTCATTGTTAGTACATCAGAATTATATTCCTCTAGTTCTATTGTACTTGATTCTAGTTTTTTTATTTTTACTTCACCTTTATTAGTTTTAATAGTATTAGTATTCTTCTTTGGATATATAAATACTATTAAAATAATCGCAAGTAAAACAATTCCTAAATACACTAAGTTTTTTTTATCAAACTTTTTCAAATAATATACACCTCTTTTATCTTCTATTTAATTATAGTTTATATACACCCATATAACAATTAACTTGTCAGTTAAAGCATTGCTTTTACTGGTAAGTTTTTTTGTATGAAATGATTTTTTGTTATATAATTGTTTTAGGGTGATATAATGAGCTTTAATGAAAAACTAAATAAATATCTTAATGAGTTTAAAATTTCTTCTAAACAGCTATCTGATATTTCTGGTATATCTGAATCTGTAATTAGTAGATACCGCAGTGGAAAGCGAATACCTAAAATAGATAGTGATAATTTTAATTCTATTGTTGATGCTTTCTTTAATATTTCTACTAAAACTGATAAAAGTTATACAAAAGAACATATCCATAAAGACCTGTCTTTATCTATCACATCTTTAGATGATTTTGATTATGATTCCTTTAGTAAAAATCTAAACAATTTAATTTCCATACTTAATATTAATACAAAGGACATGTCCAAATATATCGTATTTGATGCATCACATATTTCTAGAATTAAAAATGGAAAAACAAAGCCTTCTGATCCAAAGGATTTTTCCACAAAAGTTGCTAATTATATAGTCTATAAGTATAATTCTCCTATATATAAAGACTTACTTTTAACTGTGCTAGACTCTACTGAAGATGAGATAAACACCAGTGATAAATTATTTCATAAAATATATGATTACCTTGTTAGTAATTATCACACTAAGAATAAAAATTATATTAATGACTTTTTAACTAACTTAGACAAGTTTGATTTAAACGATTATATTAAGGCAATAAAATTTGATGAACTAAAAGTACCTTCCCTACCATTTTATATAGTTAAATCAAAAAATTATTATGGTATTGAAGAAATGAAAAAGGGAGAACTCGATTTCTTTAAAGCTACTGTTTTATCAAAATCTATGGAAGATGTATTCATGTGTAGTGATATGCCTATGGAGGATATGGCAAAAGATTTAGATTTTGGGAAAAAATGGATGTTTGCGATTGCAATGTCACTAAAAAAAGGTCTTCATTTAAATATAATTCATAATTTAGATAGATCTTTTAATGAAATGATGCTTGGACTTGAAAGTTGGATACCGATTTATATGACTGGTCAGATATCTCCGTATTATTTAAAAGAAGTTAAAAATAGTGTTTATAATCACTTAAATTACGTATCTGGTGCTGTAGCCCTTACTGGAGAATGTATTAAAGGATCTCATGATAAGGGAAAATATTATTTAACAAATAATAATAAAGAACTGGTATATTATAAAGAAAAAGCGAGTCTTCTTTTAAATAAAGCTAATCCTCTTATGGAAGTCTACAAAGAGGATAATAAATCTGCATTTAAAGCATTTTTAATTAATGAAAGTGAGATTATTCTTGATAGAAAGAGAATATTTTCTTCTCTTCCGCTTTTCACTATTTCGGATGAGTTACTTATTAAAATATTAAATGATAACAATATTTTTCAAGATGATATTAATACTATTATTGAATATAAGAAGGAAGAAAAAGAATACATGACTTCTATACTTACTAACAGTACTATCACTGATGTTATTTATAAACCTACTATGGAAGAGTTTTTAGATGATTCTATTGCTTTATCAACTGAGAATATATTTTATGATAAAAAAATTAAATATACATATGAAGATTTTATTAAACATTTTGAGTTAACTATTCAGTATTCAAATATTAATAAAAATTATAAAGTTATAACTAATAGTTATAAAACGTTTAAAAATATTAACATAACTATGGTCGGAAAGCATCATGTTATATTATCAAAATCTGCTAACCCAATTATACATTTTGTTATTAAACATCCAAAACTTGTGGATGCAATTGTTAACTTTAATCCACTTGTTATAGAGTAAAGTAAAAGGTTTGAAATTTCCTTCAAACCTTTTTATTTTGTTAGTTTAATTTTTCTTTTATCTTCTTCTAATATATAAATGTCTTTTTCTATGAAACTTATTCCTGTTTTGGGTACTACTTCTTCTTTTTCTTTTTCATTGTTTATATTTATTTCAAGTACTGGAATTTCACCTTCATATTTAAATTCATTTTCATCATCTACTTCAAAATAGATTTTATTCTTATTTAGTTTATATCCTGCTGGTGCTTTTATTTCTTCGATATAGTATTTCCCTGCAGGTAGATTCTCTATTTCTATTATTCCATTTATGGTTATGAATTCATCTTTATTATCTATTATTAAATACTTTCCTTCTTGGATATCATATATTTTGAATATAGCACCATTTACTATTCTTTCTCCTGTTTGAGAATCTTTCTTTTTTATTATTATCTTCGCTGAGAATTTTTCATCATGAAGATCAAATCTCTTTACTTTTGTAGCCTCATCTATTTTCACGGTGAAATCATCTACACATTTATAGTTTTTCATACTATTAAGCTGATGAAATTTATATGTTCCATATGGAAGAGTAATGTCTATTTTACCAAATTTGTCGGTTGTCACTACCTTTACTTTTTTACCTTCTTTATTATATATTTCAAATGATACACCCTCTTCTAGCTTTTCATCATAATACTTATATATTTCTATTTTTCCCTTATATACTTCATTTTTAAGATTTAACTCTTTATGTGTATTATTTTTATCTAAAACAACCTCATATTCATTTAAATCTAATTTATATCCCTGCATACTTTTGGATTCTTTTATAATATATTTTCCAAATGGTAATTTAATAGATGTTGCCTCATAATTATTATCTATTACTAGAGTATCAACTATTTTATTATTTGAATCATAAATATTATATACACTTCCTATCAAAGATCCTTCTCCCTGTGGAAATTTTTTATTTGTATCTAAATCTAATTTATTTATTTTTATTGTTCCACTTTTTACATTAACTTTAATGGTAATATCTATCTTAGAAATTTTACCTGGTGTCATTATATTTTGATGTTTATTATCTACAAATACTACACTTGGTCTATTATAGTTTTCTTTCCTTTTTAATTTTATAAAAGAAGCTGATTCATCATGTGTTGTTACTGTCATTTTATTTCCGGATATTTTAACATCGATATTATCACTTTTAGATTCAATTTCATAATCTTCCAATACTTTTCCCGAATCAGTTAGAGTATTTGTACTATTTATGGAAAATGTTAAATCATCAAATGAAAAACTTGGTACTTTATTATGCTGCTCTACTAATTTTTCTATCTGTTTTATTTCTTTATCATATATATCTATCTTTTTTCCATTTAACTTATCTGTGAAATAAAATTCTGCATCCGGTTCAATTACTCTCCATATCATAATTTGTGTAATTGAATACCATTTATCTTCTTTATGATTTTTATATCCATATCCATAATATGCAATTTTAGTTATCTTATCCCAAGCTTGTTTACTTATTCCTAAATGCTTTTCTTGATTTTCTGAATATGACTTATAGTTTTCATTATACTTCATTACTTCAAATGGTTCAGTACAATAACCTATTCCATCATCACTTTTCTTTCTTATAAACTGTGGCTGTTTTGCCTGTGTTTTATCTTTACTCACCTTTTTTATATAAATATCTTTTATTTTTTCGGCACCATAGAATGCATCATCATAATTAGAAGCATAAACTCCTGTAATACTAACAAAAAATAACATTAAAGCCAATAATAATTTTTTCATAATCTATTCGATTACCATCACTCATTATTATTATAGTGGATATAATGTTATTTTCCTAAATTTATTGATTATAAATTATTAATTGATGTTGTGTTCTTGTACAAGCAACATAGAACAAGTTCTTTTCATCTTTTGTATATTTATTGTCTTTCTCTGTATATATTATTGCAGAATCAAATTCTAGTCCTTTTGAAACATATGATGGGATTACTAAAAGTTTCTTACTAAACTCAACTGTGTTAGAGTTTACAAGTGAAATATATTCATATTTATCTTTAAGTAGTTCATATATTTTTTTAGCTTCTTTATCATCTTTTGTGATAATTGATACATTTAAGTTTTGTTTAAATAGTGTTTCAATATCATTAGTTAATAATTCTAATAAGTTATTTTTTTCTTCTCTAAATAATATTTCTCTATTACTCTTATCTCTTATAGCGGATACATGGTTTAAATTTAATATTTTATTAGTATATTTAATTATTTCAGGGCTTGATCTATATGTTTTTGTTAATTCTAGATACTTAGTATCTTCAAATATCTCACTTAATTTATTTAAGCTTTCGTACATATAATATGGATTAATAGTTTGATTTACATCACCTAGAATAGTAAAACTTGCAGATTTAAATATTTGTTTAATTATCTTATATTGAAGAAATGAATAGTCTTGTGCTTCATCTATTACAACTTCTTTAATATTTCCTTTGTATCCAAATCCTTCTAATAAGCCTTTAATGTATACAAATAAGCAAGCATCTTCATATTTAATTATTTTATTATCTTTTAAATAGTTTATATCTTCTGGTAATATTTTCCCATTATAATTGTTGATGAAATACTCACTTGTGTAAAAGTCCATATATATTTTTTTATAATCTATATCTACATTCATTGTTCTTTTTAATAGTGCCCTAATTTTACTTTTAGCTGTTTTCTTACCTTTGTAATATAGATAACATAGTTTTTCACAGATTGCATCTATTCTATCATAGAGATTAAACTTAGAGTATCTGTCTTTAAATAAGTAATTTAATTCTTCTTTTGATATTTCAAAATCATGTGTTGATATTTTATCTGTAAAGGTAATATTATTAACAAATGCTTCTACATATTTATTAATGTGATCAATTATTTCATCACTTTGTTTATATTTTACCAATTCTTTATTTGGTTCATTATACTTATAATATCTTTCCACAAAATTTGTGAATGATTCAACATCTTTGTACTCAAAAATAAACGTAGTTAAAAAATCACTAAATGTGGTTTGCATTGTATTGTCTTCGCCAAGTTCTGGTAGAACGTTTGAAATATATTCTGAAAATACTTGGTTTGGTGAGAAAATTAATACATTGTTTGATTGTAAATTTTCAATTTTATATAAAAGAAATGCAATCCTATGAAGTGCAACCGATGTCTTACCCGAACCAGCAATACCTTGAACTATTAGGTTTTTATCTTCCACATTCCTTATTATTTGATTTTGTTCTTGTTGAATTGTGTTAACAATGTTTTTCATTTTTTCACTTGATGAATTCGATAGTACTTCTTGTAGTATATCATCATCAACATTTAAACTATTATCAAATACTCTTATTAATTTACCATCTTCTATTTTAAATTGTCTTTTATTTGTTATGTCACCAGTTATAAAACCTTTCGGTGCTTTATACCTTGCAGGTCCTACTCCATAATCGTAGAATAGTGATGATACAGGAGCTCTCCAGTCATATATTAGATGTTTTTCTCCATCTTCTAGATGAGTTAATCCTATATAAATTTTTTCGGTATCAAAATCACTATCTTTAAATGTTATTGCGCCAAAGTATGGACTATTTTGAATTTTAAATAATTTTTGGAAATATTTTCCCTTGCTTAATGCGATATTTACTTCTACATCATTAATTGCAACCATGCTTTTCATTTCTTGTGGGTCCATATCATGCCTTGCATCCCACATAAATTTTTGGAACTCTTGAATTTTTTCCTCTTTGTCATATAATTGCTGTCCCAAATCAGAAATTTTTTCATTGATTACTTTTTTTGTTTGATTAAGTCTTTCTTTTTCTTCTAGCAAGTCTTTTTCACTTATACTACTCATAAAACCTCCTTTATACGCCAAAAAACGAACCTCATTAAAAGTGGATCGTTTTATTTTTTTATTTATCAAGTTTAAACAAAATGCACAAGTTAAATTTTACAATATTTTTTATTTTGTGTCTAGTCTATTTTACATAATTTTTCAATACTTTAATAACGGGTCTTACATAATTTTTATTTGTTGCCTCATCTAACATATAGCTTCCTCTTTCTGTTACCACATATATATGACTATATTTTGAAGTTCTTAACCACCATGTTTTTGTATTTTCACTTGCTAGCCAATTACCTTCATTCCAATCATACCCGAATTCCATTTGATCTCTTAGCGTTATATACTCATCTGAAGTTAAAAGTCTAATTTCTTTTACTCCTGATTTTTCTTCTATCATATTTAATACCGCATTATTTATATAATAACCTATATTATTCTTATCGACAGTTGTATATTCAACTGAGTTTTCGGTATCAAATTCTACTGTATCGGATTCATCTATTTTACCATCTCTATTTAAATCAAATGGCAATTTACTAATTAACTCTACTTCCTTCTCATCAATACCAGTATCTTTTATTACATACCATTCTGTACCACTAAAAGTTACCTTTTCTCCTGCATTAAATGATTTAAATGTAAATATTATTGGTTCTCTTTTAAAAATTATAATTGGTAATATTACAGCAATTATTAATACCGATAATATAGATATCAATATTACTTTTTTCTTCTTTTTATTACCATTTATGTTACTAATGATTCTCTTTATCTTATCTAATACTGTTTTAAATTTAGATTTTACGATATGTAAAACTTTACTTTTCTTAGTCGTTTTCTTAGCATTAGATTCAATTTTTTGAGTTTCAACATCATTTTTGATTTCTTTTACCTTATTTACATTATTATTTATAGAAGGTTTTGTTTTAATCACATTTTTTTTACGTGATTTATTAGACTTCTTTGTTTTAACCTTATTCTGGCTCTTATTTTTTTGCTTTGTCTTTCCTATAACCATCTTACTTTTTTTCATACTATCTCTTCCTCAAAACAATTATAGCATGATAATTAAAAATTAGAACAAAAAAAGACTATTTCTAGTCTTATTCTTCAACAAGTTCTAAAACTACTAGTAAAGCATCGTCTCCGCGTCTTTCATCTAGTTTTAAGATTCTTGTATATCCACCATTTCTTTTAGCGTATTTGCTAGCTAAATCGTCAAAAACAATTTTAACTGCTTCAGTGTCATTTTGTAAGAATGCTAGTGCTTTTCTACGTGAGATTAAATCTCCCTTTTTTCCATAAGTAATCATTTTATCAACAAATTTTCTTACTTCTTTAGCTCTAGTTTCAGTTGTAACTATTTTTCCATTCTTTATAACATCTTTAGTTAAATTAGCAAGCATGCTTCTTCTGTGTTTATTGTCAACACCTAATTTTCTGTATGCCATAATTTTCCTCCCTACTAGTCGTCATCACGTAATACAAGTCCTAAATCTCTAACTTTGTCTAAAACTTCTTTTAAAGACTTTTTACCTAAATTACGGATTTTCATCATATCATTTTCACTTTTATTTACTAGGTCTTGTAGAGTGTGGATTCCAGCTCTCTTTAAGCAGTTATATGCTCTTACTGAGAAATCCAAATCTTCAATTGTAGTTTCTAGTGCTTTTACTTTTGGATCTTCTGTTTTTTCAATCATCATTCCAGTAACATTTGCAATATTACTTAAGTTAGTTAAAATATTAAAATGTTCAATTAAAATTCTTGATGCTAATGCAACTGCTTCTTCTGGTTTGATTGAACCGTTAGTCCATACATTTAGTATTAACTTATCATAACTTTCATCTTGACCTACACGTGCGCTTTCAACATCATATGAAATTCTTTCGATTGGAGAGTAAATTGAATCTATTGGTATTACACCAACTTTTTTAATATCAAGAAGTTTTTTATTTTCTTCACTCTTAACATATCCTCTACCACTTGTTACAGTCATTTCCATAACTAATTTTCCACCTTTAGCAACATTAGCGATTACTAGGTCTTTATTAATTATTTCGACGTCACTATCACATTCGATATCTCCAGCAGTTACTGGTCCTTCTTTTGTTACATTTAAATGAATTACTTTCATTTCTTCAACGTGTTTTTTAATAACTATTTTCTTTAAGTTTAATATAATAGTTGTTACATCTTCTACTACACCTTCAAGAGTTTGGAACTCATGTAATGCACCTTCAATTTTTACACTACTAATTGCAGCTCCTGGAAGAGATGATAACATTACTCTTCTTAATGCATTACCTATAGTAATACCAAATCCTCTCTCTAATGGTTCAAGTTCAAATTTACCATAGAAATTACTTTCTACATAATCAGTTATTTTATAGTTTGGTTTTTCAAATTCTACCATGAAACTACCTCCTTTATTATTAACCACGTGGACGTTTTGGTGGACGACATCCATTATGTGGAATTGGTGTAACATCGTTAATTGCAGTTACTTCTAATCCTGCAGTTTGAAGTGATCTGATAGCAGTTTCTCTACCAGGACCTAAACCTTTAACATAAACTTCTACTTTTCTCATACCAATTTCATAAGCAGCTTTTCCTGCAGCTTCTGCAGCAACACCAGCAGCAAATGGAGTTGATTTTTTACTACCTTTGAATCCTAATGCTCCACTTGATGACCAAGATATTGCATTACCTTCTTTGTCTGTAATAGTAGTAATTGTATTATTAAATGTTGAATGAATATGTGCTATTCCCTCTGGAACATTCTTTTTTACTTTTCTTTTTCTAGTCTTATAAGCCATTTCTTTGACCTCCTTTTACTATTAAACCTTAATTATTATTTCTTTTTGTTAGCTACAGTCTTACCTTTTCCTTTACGAGTTCTTGCATTACTTCTTGTTGATTGTCCTCTTACAGGTAATCCTTTTTTATGACGAGTTCCTTCATATGAATTTATTTCCATCTTAGTTTTAATATTCATATTTACTTCACGTCTTAAATCTCCTTCAACGTTATATTTAGAAATTTCATCACGAATTAAATTTAATTCATCATTAGATAAATCACTTACTTTTCTAGATGGAGCAATTTTAACTGCTTCTAGAATTTTATTTGATCTTTTTCTACCAATACCATAAATATATGTTAGTGCTATTTCAACATGTTTATCATTAGGTATATCTACACCTTTAATACGAGCCATATTTTACACTTCCTTTCATTAACCTTGTCTTTGTTTGTGTTTTGGATTTTCACAAATAACCATTACTTTGCCTTTTCTTTTTACAATTTTGCATTTTGCGCAAATCTTCTTTGCTGATGCTTTTACTTTCATTTTATCCCTCCTATTATTTCCTATAGGTTATACGCCCACGTGTTAAGTCGTAAGGTGATAATTCTAACATTACAGTATCCCCCGGTAAGATGCGAATGTAGTTCATTCGTATTTTACCAGAAACGTGAGCTTCTACAATGTATCCATTTTCTAATTGTACTTTGAATTTACCACCCGGAATGATTTCTAGAACCTTTCCTTCAACTTCAATTGTATCGTCTTTTGCCATCTTTTCACTCTCCTGTTAATATTTCATATCCATCTTTTGTAACAACAACAGTATGTTCAAAATGAGCAGATGGACTATCATCATCAGTAAGTATTGTCCAACCATCATCTAACATGTATATATCAGCAGTTCCTAAGTTTAACATTGGTTCTACTGCTATAACCATACCTTCTTTTAATACTGGACCTGTCCCTTTTTTACCATAATTTGGTACATCTGGTTCTTCATGTAGTTCTGTTCCTACACCGTGTCCAACTAGTTCCTTTACTACGCCTAAATTATGCTCTGTTGCATATACTTCAATCGCATTAGATATATCACCAATTCTTGCCCCTGGTTTAATTTCTTTTAAACCTTCAAACAAAGCTTGTTTAGTATATCTTAATAAGTTTTCTTTTTCTGCACTTATGTTACCAACAGGGTAAGTCCATGCAGAATCACCATGATATCCTTTATAACAAGCACATATATCTATTGAAACTATATCACCATTTTTTAATTTACGTGGCCCAGGAATTCCATGTACAACTTCTTCATTTATGCTTACACATAATGTTGCTGGATATCCTTCATAACCTTTACAAGAAGGTATTGCACCTTTGCTTCTTATGAACTTTTCTGCAAGCCTATCAAGCTTTGCAGTGGTAATACCTTCTTTAATGTAAGGTTTTAAATATTGATGTGTTTGATAAACAATATGTCCTGCTTCTCTCAACAATTCAATTTCTCTTTGACTTTTGATTTTAATCAATTTATTCACCTAGTCTTTAATTAACTTTTCAACTTGCTCCAATGTATATTCGCGGCCTTTACTTCCGTCTACTACTTGAAGCACCCCTCTATTTTTATAAAATTCAATAAGTGGTGTTGTACTGTCTATGTAAGTTTGATATCTAACTTCAAGTGATTCAATGTTGTCATCTTTTCTTTGATATAACTCACCATTACATTTATTACAAATACCAGGCTTTTTAGGAGCCATTTCTTCACTATAGATATTGTATATAGCACCACAGTCTTTACACATATATCTTCCTGTAATTCTCTTTACTAACATTTCTTTAGGAATATCTATTAATATTACCATTCCTAAATCTCTTCCGGATTTCTCCAAAATCTTATCATATTCTTTTGCTTGTTCAAGATTTCTTGGAAATCCATCTAATATATATCCATTATCACAAGCAGGATCATTTAATTTATTTTCTAGTACAGAGTAAACTATTTCTGGTGTAACTAACTTTCCTGCTGTCTGCATTTCGTTAATTTTTTTACCAAGTTCATCACCTTTAGCAACTTGTTCTCTTAATAAATCTCCTGTTGAAATATGAACATAATTATATTTTTCAAGTAAATCTTTTGATAAAGTCCCTTTTCCTGCACCTGGTGCAGCAATTAAAATCAAATTTTTCATTATCTTCTACTATATCCCTTCTTATAATTTCTTGAAACAAGACTACCTTCTAGTTGTTTATAAGTTTCAAGTGCAACTCCGACAACTATTAGTAAACTTGTACCACCAATTGTTACTGCTGAAGATAATCCAGATAAACTACTGAATATGATTGGTAATCCAGCTATTATTACTAGGAATACACCACCAATTATAGTTAACTTAGATAAGACATTTGAAATATATTTTTCTGTGTCCTTACCTGGTCTAACACCTGGAATAAATCCTCCATTTTCTTTTAAATTCTTTGCTAAATCTTCTGGTTTTAATTGAATGTAAGTATAGAAATAAGCAAAGAAGAAAATAAGTGCAACAAATATTATAAAACCAACAGGTTTAGTATAAGTTAAGTAATTATTAACAAAATTTATAAACTTTTCATTTTTTACCAATTGTGCTATTGTTGCTGGTATTGCAAGTAAGCTTGAAGCAAATATTACTGGCATAACTCCCGCTGTATTTACTTTTATTGGCATAAATGATTGATTACCATAAGCACTAGTAGACTTATTAGCATATTGAATAGGAATTTTACGTTCTGCAAGTTCTACAAATATAACTCCTACTATTATTAGGAAATATACTATTACGAACAATACAAATAGTAAAATACCAAGCCATAATGCAAATTCACCTTTAGTTATTAATTCTTTAAATGCAGTTATAAACATGCTTGGCATTGTAGCAACAATACCTGCAAGAATTATTAATGAAATACCATTACCAATTCCCTTTTGTGTAACCTGGTCTCCTAACCATAGAAGAAATGCTGTTCCAGCTGTTAATATAGTTGCAACATACATATAATCCATAGTAGTTTTACCTGATCCTAAGAACGCATATGCAAATGCAAATCCTTCAATAAAGGCAAATATTATACCCATATATCTAGTTATTTGATTTAATTTTTGACGTCCTACTGGACCCTCATCCTTTAGTTCACTAAAATATGGAAATATATCCATTTGTAATAATTGAACTATAATGGATGCAGTAATGTATGGCATAACTCCTAAACCAAATATTGAAAATTGCTTTAGTGCTCCACCACCCATTACATTTATTAATTCAAGAAATCCTAAATTAACTGTTACATCGGCAGTACCTGGAACTTGAACTCCAGTACCAATAACAAATATCATTAATGCACCTAAAGTGAAAAGTATTCTTAATCTTAAGTCTTTGTTAGTAGGCGCAAATAATTGTTTCATTGTTTGAAACATATTAGATCACCTCAATTTTGCTTCCAGATTCTTCTAACTTTTCAATAGCACTCTTTGAGAACTTATGTGCTTGAACTGTTAATTTCTTATTAATTTCTCCATTTCCAAGAACTTTAATTCCATCTAATTGTTTTTTTACTAATCCAACTTCTTTTAATAAAGCTGGTGTTACTAATGTACCTTCTTCAAAAATATTTAAATCACTTACATTAATAGTAGCATATTTAATTTTAAATTCATGATTTGAGAATCCTCTCTTAGGTAAACGTCTATATAATGGTAATTGTCCACCTTCGAATACTGGATTTACTCCTCCACCACTACGAGAGTTTTGTCCTTTTTGTCCTTTACCACTAGTTTTTCCAAGACCACTACCTGGTCCGCGTCCTACAATTTTTCTTCTTTGTTTTGCACCAATATTTTTTTCTAATTCATGTAATTTCATTATCCCAAAATCTCCTCTACTGTTTTTCCTCTTAACTGTGCAACATGTTCTGGTGTTTTAATTTGTTTTAGTGCATTAATTGTAGCGGCTGCCATATTATTTTTAGTTCTTGATCCTAGTGATTTTGATAAAATATCTTGAACTCCTGCAAGTTCTAGTACAGCTCTAACTGCTCCACCTGCAATAACTCCAGTACCTGGCGCAGCTGGTATTAAAACTACTTTTGCAGCTCCTGCAACACCATTTACTTCATGAGCAATTGTTCTATTGTCAGTTAAAGGTACTTTAATTAAATTTTTATTTGCAGCTTGTATAGCTTTTTTGATTGCATCAGGTACTTCGTTTGCTTTACCCATACCTAATCCAACTTTACCTTTTCTATCCCCAACAACAACAGTAGCCGAGAATCTTCTTTGTCTACCACCTTTGTTAACTTTAACAACGCTTTTAATTTCGACAACTAATTCTTCTAATGTTTTTGCTTTTGGGTCATTATTTTTATTTTGCATAAATACCCTCCTATTAGAATTCTAATCCATTCTCACGTGCAGCTTCAGCTAAAGCTTTTACACGACCATGATAAAGATGTCCACCTCTATCAAATACAACTTTTTTAATGTTAGCTTTTTGTGCTCTATCAGCCAATAATTTACCAACTTTAGTAGCAGCTTCAATATTGCCGCCATTTTCTAATTTTAATTCTTTATCGATTGATGAAGCACTCACTAAAGTGATGCCATTTTCATCATCAATAAGTTGTGCAAAGATATTTGAATTAGATCTATAAACACTTAATCTTGGTACAGCTACAGTTCCATGAATATCTTTTCTTATTCTTTCATGTCTAGCTTGACGCATAGCATTTTTTGACACTTTATTTATCATAAGTAACTTCTCCTTATCTTATATTTTTAATTTTAATTTAAGCAGCTAATTAGCTTAAGCGGCTTTCTTTCCTTCCTTACGGCGAATGTGTTCATCTTTATAACGAATTCCTTTTCCTTTATAAGGTTCTGGTTTTCTTACTTTTCTTATGTTTGCTGCGAATTCGCCAACTTGAGCTTTATCAATACCTTTTACAGTTATTTCAGTATTGCTAATTAATTCAACAGTTATTCCTTTTGGAATATCCATTTCTACTTGATGAGAATATCCTGCATTGATTACTAGTGTGTTACCTTTTAATGCAAAACGGTAACCTACACCAATTATCTCTAAACCTTTTTGGAATTCATGTGTTACACCATGAATCATATTTGAAAGGTTTGCATTCATAGTTCCATGCATTGATTTGATTTCTTTAGTGTCGTTTACTCTTGTAAGTTCTAGTTGGTTATCTTCTACTTTGATGCTAATTCCTTTAGCAAGTTTAGTAGAAAGTTCACCCTTAGGTCCTTTTACAGTAACAACTCCTTCATTTTCTTCAACTGTAACTCCAGCAGGAATCTCAATTTTTCTATTTCCTATACGACTCATCTTCAGGCCTCCTTAACTTTCGTTACTACCAAATATAAGCAAGAACTTCTCCACCTAGATTTTGACGTCTAGCTTCTTTATCAGTCATGATTCCTTTTGAAGTAGAAATTATTGCAATTCCTAATCCATTTAATACTTTAGGGATTTCATCACTCTTAGCATAAACTCTTAATCCTGGTTTTGAAATACGCTTTAATCCAGTAATTACTCTTTCCTTTTTATCTCTATATTTAAGTGTTAATTCGATAGTTCCTTGAGCATCGTTTTTAACAACTTTATAGTCTTTTATAAATCCTTCTTCTTTTAATATTCTAGCAAGTTCAATCTTCATTTTTGAAGCAGGCACCGAAACATCAGTATAACGCATTGCATTTGCATTACGAATACGTGTTAGCATATCTGCAATTGTATCAGTTACTACAGCCATTATTAATCCTCCTTCCCAATTACCAGCTTGATTTTTTTACACCTGGTATTTGTCCTTTATAAGCTAATTCTCTAAAGCAAATACGACAGATTCCAAATTTGCTCATAACAGCATGTGGTCTTCCACATTGTTTACAACGTGTATATTCACGAACCTTGAATTTTTGCTTTTTGTTAGCTTTTACAATCATACTTTTTTTTGCCATTATTTACCCTCCAATTACTTTCTAAATGGAATTCCAAGTTCTGCTAATAAATCATAGGCTTCTTCATTAGTTTTTGCGGTTGTTACAAATACTATATCCATACCACGAACTTTTACTACATTATCATATTCAATTTCTGAGAAAATCAATTGTTCTTTAATTCCTAATGTATAGTTCCCACGTCCATCAAATGCTTTTGATGATACTCCATGGAAATCTCTTACACGTGGAAGTCCAATAGTTACAAGTTTATCTAAGAAGTTATACATATTTTCTCCTCTTAGAGTAACTTTACAACCAATTGATTGTCCTTCTCTTACTTTGAATCCAGCAATAGACTTTCTAGCTTTTGTTATAACTGGTTTTTGTCCAGAGATAAGTTCAAGATCATGAACAGCAGCTTCTAATAATTTAGAATTACTAGTTGCATCTCCTACACCCATATTAATAACGATTTTTTCTAGTTTTGGTACTTCCATCACTGACTTATAATTGTGTTTTTTTGTTAAACTTGGAACAATTTCATTTAAATACTTTTCTTTTAGGCGGTTCATCTCATTACCCTCCTTCCACTAATCAATCTTTTCATTTGATTTTTTAGTTATTCTTATTTTTTTATTATTTTTATCAATAGTATGTCCGATTCTAGTTCTTTTCTTTGTTTTAGGATCGATAATCATAACATTTGAAGCATGAATTGGTGCTTCTATTTCTAAGATTCCACCAGTTTCATTTTGGTTTGCTTTTTTATGTTTCTTTATTATATTGCATCCTTCTACGATTACTTTGTTTTCATTTCTTAAAACTTTTGTAATCTTTCCTTCTTTTCCTTTACTAGATCCAGCAATTACTACGACTTTATCTCCTACTTTAAAGTTCATAATATCCTCCTTTATAGCACTTCTTTAGCTAAAGATACTATTTTCATGTAATCTGCATCACGAAGTTCACGTGCTACAGGTCCAAAGATACGAGTTCCTACTGGACTCTTGTCATCTTTAATAATTACGCATGCGTTGTCATCAAATTTAATGTAAGAACCATCAGGTCTTCTAACACCAAATTTACTTCTAACAACAACTGCTTTTACAACTTTACCTTTTTTAACAGTTCCATTAGGTGTGGCTTTTTTAATTGTACCAACAACTATGTCCCCGATATTACCAGTTTTTACTTTGCTTCCACCAAGTACACGAATTACTAAAAGTTCTTTTGCACCTGAGTTATCAGCAACTTTTAAACGACTTTCTTGTTGAATCATAATTAATCCTCCTTCACCTAAGAGTTATAAAATAACTGCTTCTTTTATTATTTCTTTTAAATAAAATCTTTTTGTAGCAGAAAGTGGTCTAGTTTCAACTATTCTAACTATATCTCCAACTTTTGCTTTATTTGATTCATCATGTACGGCATATTTTTTAGAGTATTTAACTCTTTTACCATACAATGGATGCTTTTTATAAGTTTCAACTAAAACTGTAATAGTTTTGTTGTTTTTATCACTTACAACTTTACCAACTAATTCTTTTCTTACCTTTTCCATAGTGCCTCCCTAATCATTTAACTCGCGTTCGCGTAGAACTGTTTTAAGTCTAGCTACAAGATGTCTTAATTCTCTTATTCTTGAAGGTTTCTCTAAATTTCCGGTTGCTTGTTGGAAACGTAAATTGAATAGTTCTTCTTTTGTTTCTTTTATTTTTGCATTAATTTCTTCAGTGGTTAGATTTCTAATTTCATTAACCTTCATTTATATCACCACCATTTTCTTTCATTACGAATTTTGTTCTAATAGGTAATTTATGAGATGCCAATCTTAATGCCTCTCTAGCTGTTGCTTCATCAACGCCAGCTATTTCAAACATTATTTTTCCTTCTTTAACAACTGCAACCCATTTTTCAACATTACCTTTACCTTTACCTTGACGTGTTCCTAAAGGTTTTTGTGTTAATGGTAAATGTGGGAAAATATTAATCCATACTTTACCTCCACGTTTCATGTAACGTGTCATAGCAATACGAGCTGCTTCGATTTGATTTGCTGTAATCCAAGCTCCCTCTTTTGCTTGTAAACCATATTCACCAAAACTTAATGTTGTGTTTCCTTTTGCATGACCTTCATAAGGTAATCTATGAACACGACGATATTTTGTTCTTGCTGGTATTAGTGCCATAATTAATTACCTCCTTTAGCCTTTTTATCTTGAAGAATTTCTCCCTTGTATATCCATACTTTAACTCCGATTTTACCATAAGTAGTATCAGCTTCTGTTGCAGCATAATCAATATCTGCTCTTAATGTATGTAGAGGAATAGTTCCTTCTGTATATCCTTCGCTACGTGCCATATCAGCACCACCTAATCTTCCTGAAACTAAAGTTTTAATTCCTTTAACTCCGTTCTTCATAGCATTTCTAATTGCTCTTTTTTGAGCCATTCTGAATGATGCTCTGTTTTCGATTTGATTTGCAATTGATTGTGCTACTAGATTAGCATCAACTTCTGGTTTTTTAATGTCAACGATTGATATTTGAACGTTTTCACCAACCATTGTTGATATTTCTTTTTTAAGCTTTTCTATTTCTTCTCCACCACGACCAATGATGACTCCTGGTTTTGATGTATGAATAGTTACTTCTGTTTTCTTGTTGTTTCTTTCAATTTCAACTTTACTAATAGATGCGTCTTTTAATCTTTTATCTAAGAACTTACGAATAGCCATATCGCTTTCTAAGCATTTAGAAAAATCTTTATTGTTTGCATACCATTTAGCTTCCCAGTCTTTATTTATTCCAATTCTAAGTCCAATTGGACTAACTTTTTGACCCATATTAACCTCCTTACAGATTATCTACTAGCCACTGTAATAACGATGTGACTAGTTCTTTTATCATTGTGTCCTATATGACTACGTGAATCAAACATGTGTCTTTTCATTACAGGACCTGCATCTACTCTTGCTTCTTTAACGTATAATTCTTCAACTTTTGCGCCATTATTGTTAACGGCATTTGCAACTGCTGAATTTAATACTTTTTTTGTTAGCCTTGCTGGCTTTTTATTCATATTATTTAATATGCTTAATGCAACATTAACATCTTTACCACGAATCAAATCAACAACTAATCTTGTTTTGATAGGTGATACTCTAAGAGTTTTTGCGATTGCTCTTGCTTCCATATCATTTTCCTCCTAGTCATTATTTCTTTTTACTATCGCCGTGACCACCAAATTTACGAGTTAAAGCAAATTCTCCTAATTTGTGACCTACCATATCCTCAGTTACATAAACAGGAATAAATTCTTTTCCATTATGAACTGCAAAAGTGTGTCCTATGAAGGCAGGAAATATAGTTGAACGACGTGACCATGTTTTAATAACTTCTTTCTTACCACTTTTGTTTAATTCTTCAACCTTTTTAAGTAATCTTTCGAAAACGTAAGGTCCTTTTTTTAAACTTCTACTCATTTATTTTTCCTCCTTACTTTCCATTACGACGACGTACTATTAATTTATCTGATGCTTTTTTCTTACGTGTCTTATATCCTAGTGCTGGTTTACCCCAAGGAGTAACTGGTCCTTTACGTCCGATTGGCGCACGACCTTCACCACCACCATGTGGATGGTCATTAGGATTCATAACTGAACCACGAACTGTAGGTTTGATACCCATGTGACGACTACGTCCAGCTTTTCCTAATTTAACAAGTTCGTAATCTTCATTTCCAACTTCTCCGATAGTTGCATAGCAAGTACCAAGAATTTTTCTTTGTTCTCCACTTGATAAACGAACCATTACATAATTACCTTCACGTCCAAGTATTTGAGCAGATGCTCCTGCAGAACGTGCAAGTTCTCCACCTTTACCAGGTTTTAATTCTATATTATGAATAACAGTACCAACTGGGATATTCATAATTGGTAATGCGTTACCAACTTTAATATCAGCGTTTTCTCCGCTTACTATTTCCATACCAACTTTTAAATCTTTTGGAGCAATTATATATCTTTTTTCTCCATCTTTATAATTAATTAATGCTATATTAGCGCTTCTGTTTGGATCATATTCAATTGTAGCTACAACACCAGGAATATCTCTTTTATTTCTTTTAAAATCAATAATTCTGTATTTTCTTTTCTCTCCGCCACCTTTATGTCTAACAGTGATTCTACCTTGATTATTACGTCCACCATTTTTCTTAATTGTTACAACTAAGCTTTTTTCTGGCTTATCAGTAGTAATTTCAGTATTTATTAAGGTACTCATTTTACGTCTACCATTGGTAGTAGGTTTATAATTTCTAATTGCCATAAGTAACCCTCCTTCTATCCAATATCGATAGTTTGACCTTCAGCTAATTTAACAATAGCTTTCTTACTACGATTGCTAAGTCCGCTGTAACGTCCTACTCTTTTCTTCTTTGGTTTTTCATTTATAGTAGAAATTTCAACAACCTTAACATTGAATATTTTTTCAATTGCTTGTTTAATTTCTGTTTTATTTGCTTTTGGATCAACTTTGAAAGCATATTTTCCTTCATTTTGAGCCATATTAGCACTTTTCTCAGTAATAACTGGTGCCTTAATAATTTCTAAGTATCTTGTATCCATTATCCTAGCACCTCCTCAATACTTTTTAATGCTTCATCTGTGATTAATATTTTATCTGCAGCTATTAAATCTAATACATTAACTTCTCCAGATTCAATTAATGCTATATTAGCTAAGTTTCTAGAAGCTAATATAATGTTTTCATCTAATTCTTTAACAATTATTAAAGTCTTAGTGTTGTCTAATTTTAAATTAGCAAGAAGATTTTTCATATCTTTTGTTTTAGGAGTTGCAAGTTTTAACTCTTCAACAATTATCATATCAGGTGCTTTAGTTGCTAATGCACTCTTTAATGCTAATCTTCTTTCTTTACGATTCATCTTTTTAGAATAATCTCTTGGAGTAGGTCCGAATGCAATTCCTCCACCTCTCCATTGAACAGCTCTAATAGAACCTTGTCTAGCATGACCTGTTCCTTTTTGACGCCATGGTTTTCTTCCACCGCCACTTACTTCTGCACGAGTTTTTGTACTATGAGTTCCTTGTCTTAAAGATGCTCTAGCTAAAATAATTGCATCATATAAAACATTTTTATTAGGCTCAATAGCAAATATATTTTCACTAAGTTTTCTATCTTTAATTTTTTCGCCATTTAAATTTACAATTGCTTGTTTTACCATTTTATTTCCTCCTTTCATCACATTAATAATTTAATTATTGTTTCTTTTCTGTGATGATTACTCTTCAGTAGTTTCAGTTACTTCTTCAGTTGCTTCTTCAACTGGTGCTGTTTCTTCAACTATTTCATAGCTGATTAATTCTTCGGCTGGATTTACTTTTTCACCTTTTTTAACTGATGTTTTGATCATAACTAAAGATTTTTTTGGACCAGGAACGTTTCCTTTGATTAAGATAACATTGTTTTCTAAATCAACAGCAACAACTTCCAAGTTTTGAATTGTTGAGGCAACATTTCCCATATGGCCTGGTAATTTTTTACCTTTTAATACGTGCATTGGTAACATTGTACCTAGAGAACCAACTCCTCTATGGTATTGTGATCCGTGTCCCATTGGTCCACGAGATTGATTATAACGTTTGATAACGCCTTGGAAACCTTTTCCTTTGCTTGTTCCGCTTACGTCAACGATTTCCCCTTCTTTAAAAATACTTGCATCAATTACTTGACCTAAAGTATATTCTTCAACATTTACTCCTCTGATTTCTTTTAAGAAGCGCTTAGGAGCAGTGTTAGCTTTGTTAGTATGACCGATTTTTGCTTTGTTAGAAACTTTTTCTCTAACAGTTACTGCTGCTAATTGAATAGCATTGTATCCGTCTTTTTCAACTGTTTTAATTTGAGTAATAACATTTGGTTCTACTTCAACAACAGTTACAGGAATTAGTTTTCCACTTTTAGTAAAAACTTGAGTCATTCCAACTTTTTTTCCTAAGATTCCTTTCATTTCTTGTTCCTCCTATAATTATAATTTAATTTGAATATCTACACCACTTGGTATATCCAAATGAGCTAATGCATCAATCAACTCTTTGCTTGGATTTTTAATATCAATTAACCTTTTGTGTGTACGCATTTCAAATTGTTCACGTGAATCTTTATACTTATGTACAGCTCTTAGAATAGTATATTTTTCAACTTCTGTTGGAAGTGGTACTGGTCCACTTATTTCACTATTCATTCTTTTTGCAGTTTCAACTATTTTTGTTGCTGCATTATCAAGTATTCTATGATCATATGCTTTTAATTTGATACGAACTCTATTTGACATTTCATATCCTCCCTTCGCCTATATCTTAGTATAGACTTGCTCCATGTAAGTAACCCGATTCCAATTAATCAACTTAACCTGGTGTATCGGCAACCTCACACATCTAAGCCAGTCACACGTAGTAGATTATATCACAAGTATATGTAATAAATCAACCCTTTTTTTAAATAAAAATAAAAGAAATAATGAGTGCTTTACTTACTCATCATTTCTATTGCTTTTTGTAATTGATTATCGTTTGCTTCTTTACGATTTGTGTAGTATTTTGGGTCTAGCTCTAATTCTACAGTAGGAGCAATTCCTTTTCCATCTATTTCTTCTCCCTTTGTAGTTAACCAATTTTGGGTTGTATATTTTATCATTGCTCCTGTTGATAGTGTTCTTGTCTTCTGTACTTTTCCTTTACCATATGTTGTTACACCTATTACTTCTGCATTTATATTTTCTTTTAATGCTGCTGTTAAAATTTCTGAAGCTGATGCGGTTGACTTATTTACTAAAACTGCAACCTTTAGTTTTATTGATGGATCCTTTTTGCTTTTAATTTTATCTATCTTCCCTTTTGTATCCAATTGATAAATAATATCTCCTTTTTTAACAAACATTTCTGCTATTGATGTTACGCTTGTTAAATATCCACCAGTATTGCCTCTTAAATCTAGTATTAGAGAATCTACTTTTTTATTTTCTAATTCTTTTTCTGCTTTTTCAAATTGTGCATATGTATTGTTAGCAAAAGTTGATATATTAATATAACCTATTTTTTTATCATTTTTTTCATATATTTTAGTTGTTACTGATTGTATATCAATCTTACCTCTTGTAATTTCAAATTCTTTTTCTTCTTTATCTCTTCTTATTGTTACTTTTACTTTAGTACCAGACTTTCCTTTTACTAAAGCTGATACTTCAGTTAATGTCATTCCTTTTACTGCTTTATCTCCAACTTTTATTAATGTATCATTTGCTTTTAGACCAGCTTTTTGTGCAGGACTATTTTCATATACTTTACTTATATATATTTCGCCATTTCTTCTGAATGTTATTTCTCCACCCATTCCTACATATTTGCCTTCTAATTCTTCATTTAAGGCTTCTGTTTTATCTTTATCTAAGTATTTTGAATATGGGTCATCTAAATAATCAACCATTCCTGAAATTGCCGCATTTATTAATTCTTTTTTATCAATTTTCTCATAATACTCATTTGTAATTGATTGATATGTTTCATTAAACTCTAAAAGTTCTGCCTCAGCCATTATTTTCTTTGATGTTTTATTAATCACATAAGAAACCTTTATTGTTAATGTAATTGAACACACCGCTGTTATTACCATTATGATTACTACTTCTAATAAATTAAATTTTGCGTTTGATTTATTTTTCTTGTTTTCTTTAACTTTTTTTGACTGTTCCTTTATTTGACTAGTAAATACTTCTTCATCTTGCTTTTTATCTATGTTATCATTTTCAATAACCTGTTCTTCTTCCTCTGGCTCCTCTTGCTTAAATACTTCTTCATCTTGTTTCTTGTCAATATTATCAAATATATTAATATCTTCTTTAAGTATGTTTTCTATGTTTGAACTTTTATTTACGTTTTTTTTGCGTGCTACATTCTTCTTAGCATGATTATTTTTATTACTAGCTACATTTTTCTTTGTTGAATTTACTTTTTTTCGGTTGGAATTTTTTCCCTTTTTATTATTTTCTGTTGCCATTTTATACCTCTTATCCTAAATTTTGTGAATAATCCTTAATATCTTCTATACCAGTTACAAATTTTGTTACTTTTCCATTTTTAATTCTTATTAGAGTTGGATTTTCTACTTTTAGTTCATCTATATTTTTAGGTGTTCTATCTATATCTTCTCCATCTGCTATATAATTAGTATTGAATTTTTTATCCAAGTCCACTTTATATGTTTTTGTAGTGTTTTCTAATACCTGAGTAATTGTTTCAAGTAAATTTGCATCATCTCCACTAAACTCATAGAATAGTACAAAGTAGTCATCACTATTTTGTTTGAATGTTGTTTCTGCTAGAATCTCAACATATTGTATTGTTGGTTCTGTTTTCTTATCTTTCTTTAATTTGATTTCTCCAGTTAACACTGCGAATATTAAATAGATTAATACAAATACTATTATTACTCCTATTGCTATTTTTACTATTGTTGATGCCTCTGTTGAATTATTTCCTAAATTTCTTTCAATTACTTTTTTATTTTTATTTTTCATTTATATCACCTACTACTAATTCTAGCACAAAGAAAGACAAAAATAAACACAAAAGTGTTTATTTCATAGTAGGTATTGAACTTATTGAACTTGCAATTTCAATTAACTCTATTTGACTCATAGCGTCTGATACTATGTAGTAATCTATTCCATTACTTGACCAGGTAATTGAATTATTGGTTAATGCGCCTATTGTATCTATTAGTAAATATGGTTCCCCTAATGTTGGTACTATGCTAAATTCATCACTTACTGAACTTGTCTCTTCTACTAATAAAAAGGGTTTTTCTCCATCAAATGTAAGGATTACTCTCTCTCCATCTGTTTTTGATACTTTTTCTTTATCTATTAATGATGTACCTGTTGGAATATATAATGGATATATAATATCATCAATCGCACTTGATTGCTCTGTTGTTTTGTCTTTATTATTGCCTGGCGCTTTATCATTTATATTGTTATTGTTATTATTTTCTGTAGTAGTATTCTTATCTTTAGATGTTTGGTTATTATCATTATTATCTTTTGTATTATTTTTTAGTTTATCATCCGGATTTTCAATGTTGTCTATAATACTATTTAGGTCAAAATAATTAGAATTAAAATTGCTGTTGTAATCTATGTTATCGAATTTCATTGTCATTTGTGTTATTCCATTGTTATTTTGAACTTCTATTGTTTTTAAATTTAATTTATTATCTAGAGTTATTACTTGTTTTGATAGTTCTGTGTTGTTTGGATAATTTACCTTTGTAGTAAATATGTAATTGCCATCTTTTTCTTCAAATTTTCTTTCTGTATCATTTTTTATGTCATTAAGTATAGATGATAATAAATATATTTGTGAATTATTTTTTGGCCAATCACTTTGGAATTTAAAGCTTTTATTTAGAGATGGTGTAACTACATAAACTCCATCACTGTTTTTTAGAATTATTTGCTCATGATTATTTGATTTATTAATTAAACTTACTCTGTAGTTATTATCTTTTTTATAACTTGCATCTACTGTATATTGATAAGTATCATCATTATTTGTTATCTCTAATGTTCCTGTTACTCTATAGCTGCCCGCTTTATCGATTTTTTTCTTAAAATCTTTTATTGCATCATCCTCTCCATATTTTCCACACCCAACTAATAGAAGTGTAAAGAAAAAAATCATCAAAAATAAAATTTTCTTTTTCATATTTCACCCCAACTTTTTATTTTCATTTAATTATATGGTTATCTTTTTTTTATATTACCGAATAAAATAAGAATTTTTGTTTATTATAATAGTGAGTTAGTAAAAAGGAGGAAGATTATGAAAACACTTCAAAGAATAGCTTTAGTTTTAACTATAATTGGAGCATTAAATTGGGGACTTATTGGATTTTTTGATTTCAATCTAGTTACAGCTTTATTTGGTGCGAATAACGTTGTTTCAAGAATAATATATTCGTTAATTGCTATTGCAGGTATAATTAATATTGGTCTATTTTTTGAGGACTAGAAAAGGAAGCTCTTAGGCTTCCTTTTATTCTGCACTTATTCTTACTTTAACTTTCTTTGCTTTAGATGTATATGTTATTTTATTATCATTTCCAGTTACTTTTATTTCCACTTCGTGTTCTCCAACTGATAAATCTGCTAGGTCTATATATGCATTTATTTTTGATGAATCAATGTCTTTTATAACTGATTCACTACCGCTTATTATCACTGTTACACTACTATCTTCTTTACTTAATGCCTGTACCTTTAATCCTGATGCTAAGTTAATTGAATTTATTCTTACATCAGGTATTTCTTTAGTTACAATATTATCAACTACCATATTTACGGTAATTTTAGTTGTACTCATTTCTCTTACACCAGCTGGTTTTTTTAGATTAACGTTATATTTTTTATTACCTTTTATTCCGCTTATATCTATTTGCGCAGTTACATATTCAATATCTTCTAGTGCTTGATCAGAACCATATATAGTTACTGAAGAGACATTAGATGTTAATGATTTAATTGCTTTGTTATCAAGTGAACCTTTTGTTTCAATTTTAATTGGAACTGTTTTACTAGGAGAACTTAGTTTTATGGTTGCATCTACTTTTTCTGGTACTATTTCAACATCTAGTACATTTCCTTCTTGGTCATATGCTACTAATGGAACATCCTTCATAGTGACACTTCCAACTTTAGGATTAGTTAAATTATCAAAATCTATTAATGCTTTTACTGATGCAACTTTGGCTAGTTTATATTCTGCACCTTTTATTATTACATTATCTCTACTTAGAGTAACTGATTCAATGTTTAACTTAGTATCAAGTCTATCTTTATGTATAACATCGTATGTAAGTTCTCTGTTTGCAGACATTTTTTCATATACAACAACAGTTACTATAGATGGATCTATTTTATATTCTACAGAGGAAACTTGTTGTTTATATTTAGTTGCTACACGATGAGTTCCGGGTTTTAAGTCTTGTAAGTCTAATGTTATTTCATCTGCAGGATATTGTTTTGCTAAATAAACATCCCATTTTCTACCAATTAAGGTTACATCTGCAGTTTTAGGTACTCCCTCTACTACATATAATTCTTCATTGTATATAGCGCGTACTGGTTGACTATATAAAACTTCTGCTGAATTATCAACAAGTGTTGTGGTTTTTTGATCTACTGTATAAAATATTAAGAATGCTGCTATTAAGGATATTATTAATAATGATTGCTTGTTCATTAATACTCTTTCAATACCTTTTTTATTAGATTTGAAAAGGTTGCCAAATCCCATTATGAACTTTGTTATTGGAGTAATTATGTATTTATCAAAAACATCAGCTATACTTTTAAATATACTTTTTTTATTTGTCTTCTTCATAATTATCATCCTCTTCTACTTCTTCAATATCTTGTTTTGGTCTTAATTCATCAATTAACATCATTCTTATATCATCAATTGTAAGATTATAGAATAGTTCACCCTTTACTGCGATTGATAATCTTCCAGTTTCTTCAGATACAACAAGTGCTATTGCATCAGTTTCTTCTGCTATGCCTAATGCCGCTCTATGTCTAGTACCTAATCTTTTATTTGTCTTTGGATTACTACTAGTTGGGAAAACTGCACCTGCACAGCTTATTTTATCACCTTGAATGATTACACCACCATCGTGTAATGGGTTGTTAGGGAAAAATATTGATATTAGTAATTCACTAGTTATATCACCATATATCTTCTTAGCTTTTTCTATGTAATCACGTAAGCTTACATCACGTTCTATTACTATTAAAGCTCCGATTTTCATTTTTCGTAAATATTCCATTGCTTGTACTATTTCATATACAAGTCTTTCTCTTTCATCTACTGTAAGTACTTTATGCCTTCCTAAAAGTTGGCTTCTTCCAAGCTGCTCTAATACTGTCCTAATTTCTGGTTGAAATATTATTATTAAGGCAAGTGGCCCCCACATAATTATGTACTCTAGTAATAGTCCAATTGTTACGAAATTAAATATATCACTAATTACTTTTAGAACAATTACTATAACCACACCTTTAAATATCAAGGTTAATTTTACACTATTTCTAATGCTTTTTAATATGTAATATAGTACTAGCCATACCAACAAAATATCTATGGTTTTGTTTAATATGGACATAACACTTTCTAAAGTTATACTCATTTTATTCCTCCATCTTCATATAGTTACTATCTTGGGCTTAATATGAAGAATAAATATTATGATTTTCACACTAAGCAAGTATCACTAACTATTCCCTCTATTCTTTTATTATAATATCACATCTTTTATTTTTTTTCTATTACTATTTACCATATTCTTGAACTAATTTTTTAAAATGTTCTCCACGCTTTTCAAAATTTAAGTAAAATCCATAACTTGCGGCCGCTGGTGACAATAGACATGTTTTGTTGTCTTTTGTGACTTTATACGACATTTTTACTGCTTCTTCCATATCTTTTACGCAAAATATATGTTTAGTTTGTGTATACTTTTCTAAGAGACATTTTATTCTTTCTTGGGTTGCTGGTAGCAAAATTATGTTTTGAACAGAACTTGTGGATAAAAATTCAGCAAGTGGTGTATAATCTAGGCCTCTATCCATACCACCTATTATTATAGTATCAACATCATTTATACTTTTTACAGCATTTATTACAGCTTCTTGGGCAGTTGCGATTGAATCATTATAAAACTTTATGTTTTTAAACCTTCCAACATATTCTAATCTATGTTCCAATCCCTTGAATGTTTTAACTGCTGATAGGGCATCCTCTACTTTTACACCTAGTATATTGGTTGCCATTATTGCGGTAATAATATTTTTTTTATTATGCTCTCCAAGTAGGCTTGTTTCTATTTTAGATGTGTCTATATTTAATGGATTATCATCTATATATAATTTATGTGCTACTAAATTATCTATTTCTTCTTGTTTTATGTATTTAAAAATATCGCCATATATTAGATAATCATTTTCATTAAGGTATTTATATATGTTCTTTTTACATCTTACATAAGCATCTATTCCTGTATAATGATCAAGATGTTCTTCATATACATTTAATAATATCGCAATGTGTGGACTTTTTTTCACATATTCAAGTTGGTGACAAGACAGTTCATATACAAGTATTGTTTCATCTTTTAATTTGTCAATAACATTAAATGATGGTACTCCTATATTTCCAATCAAATATACATCATATCCATTATTTTTTAATATGTGGTATATAAGTGATGAGGTTGTGCTTTTACCTTTTGTTCCTGTAATACCTACTATTTTATTTGGACAAAATCTTAAGAACATATCTGTTAGAGAAGTTATTTTTTCTTTTTCTTTGTCACTAATATAATCTTTTATTATTATTCCAGGAGATTTTATTACTAAATCATAATCTTTAGTTGAATCTAAATAGTTATCCCCACAGTGTTTTTCTACATTATCTATATCTATTTCATTTTTATCAGCAATACCTAGTGATTTATATTTAATATTGTTTTCCTTTATAAAATTATATGCCGATTTTCCTTCTCTACCGAATCCTAATATTAGGATTTTTTTATTTGTTAGAAATTCAATTATTTTATTTTTCATTTGTATCATATCCCATCATCTTTAGAAAATTTTCATTTATAAAGTTTTCTGTATTAAAATAGTTTTCCACATTATAAGTTTTATTTGGATTATAAAGGTTATCTTTATAGTATTTCAAAAGCTTTGGAAGTTTTTTATATTTTTCTACTGCTAGTTTTAATGCATAGTCAACTTCTTCTTTTGTTCCAACGCACTCAAACGGCTTATTATAGTTGTTATTTATAAGTCCTAACAGCATATCTTTATTCTCTTCATTATCAAGCATGTTATTGTGGAAAATTTCTATTAGCTTTTTCTCATCCACAAATGGATATAACATTATAAATACATATAAGCATTTTGAACAAGCTCCACACCATGTATTTCTTTTACTTCCTATGTTACAGCTTCTAAATATATCTAAATATTTAGGTGCTTTTAAAAATCTTTGTAATATTTCAAATTCATTCCAACATCTTAGTATGCTAAAATATTCAATATATGGCGTAAAGTACTTCATTGTATATTCTCTAAAATCACGTTCAAACTCAAAACTCTTTGAGTATTGATGATTAATGTTTAGTCCTTCAACATTGCCTTCATTAGCACTTGCTTCATTTGACAACACAATATATTTTTTATTATTTAAATATGCCATGATATATGAAGCAAAGGCTAGACATGAGGAAAATGGTACATGTCCATTATAAAAACCTTGCTTATTTAGTTCCAACATTAATGGATCAAGCGTTACATTAAAGGATAATATGTCCTTGTCTTTATAACCAGCAGTATGAATTGCATTTAAACTTGCTAAGTCATCCGGATAAATGTTTCTTTTATATAGAAAACAACTATTTTTAGATTTCTCTGGTTTTAATATCTCTAATGTTACGATTGAATCTTTTCCTCCGCCTATTGGAATCAAATTTCCAATAAAGGTGTCTTTTACATTAAATGCACAAGATTGATCTTGAGCTTCAATATCTAGGAAATCATTATATTTAATATCTAGTTTATTTTTATATAATAATTCTCCCAGTCCATTATAAAATAGTTTCTTAAAGAATTCTTTTTGTTCTTTATTCAAACTACCACACTCTATTATAAACTTTTTTGCTATTGTTAATTTGTAGTAGTTTATTGCATTTATTATTCCAAAATTAAAGAATAAGTATTCTAAGAAGTTCTTATCTATATTTTTATTTGTTATATTTTCTCTATATATAGTCACAACTGGTTTAAATTCATAATCCGAAATTTTATATACATATGTTACAGTGATTTTATCTTCATTATAAATTACCTTATAATCTTTATATATAAAGGTATTATATTTTTCTCTTATATCAAGCATGTTATACCTCCTTGTTTTTTGAATAATAACTATCAATTGATGCGACTAAAAACTTAGCTTCATCATCTATTACATAATCTAACTCGCTTTTATGGTCATATTTAATTCTTTCAGTTATAAATGATGTACATAATTTATCTACAATATCAGAATCTTCAAATACAACTTTTGTTTTTCCTACACCATATTTTTCAAGGCCAATGTTAATCATACTTATTGTATTGTAATATTCACTATTTTCTGAAGTTTTCTTTTTCCTATAATAATAGTATGTCTTTACCGCATTTTTAATTAATTCCATTCTTATGGCTGTATATCCACAATTTATTAAATCTTCTCTTATATTGTTTTCTCTTGAAAAGTAGTCATAATTTTTATTTAATGCAACTTCTTTTAATGCATTTGTTGTATTTTTTAATGCATAATTCATTGCCTCTTCTCTAGTTATTTCTGTATTACTTTTAAAATATTCTTCAAATGATATTTTAAACATTAGATAACAAGATCTATCTATTATTTCAAGTGCTTTTATATGAATCACTCCCTATTAATTTCTATAAATATTATACAAGATTGTATCTATTAAATCAAATCAGTTTAAAAAAATATTGAACTAGTCAATATTTTTTTTATTATCCTCTTCAAGGGACTTTAGAATTTTGTTTTGATTAGTAATAATTTTTTCCATTTTATCATGCAAATCTTCTAATATTAATTCGCTTTTTAAATCTGTTTTATAGTCATTCTGACTACGCATACTATCTTTTTTTGCTGCCCTATTTTGACTCATCATAATTATTGGAGCCTGAAGTGCCGCAACACATGATAATACTAAATTCAATAATATAAATGGATATGGATCTACATTTTTAAATGCATATAGATTTAGTAATATCCATAATATTAAAAATAAAGTAAATCCGATTATAAAGCTCCAACTACCTGCGACTTCTGTTAATTTATCTGCAACTTTGTCTCCTAGTTTTTCTGTATCTTTGTCTTGCTTATCAACATCTACCGCAATTGGTTGACCAATTAATAAATCAAGTAATTGTTCCTCATCCTCTATATCTAAATTTTTGTTTAAAAGCATTTTAACTATTTCTTTTTTTGTTTTTCTTTTTTCCATACTATCACCTATAAAAATAATACAACTTATTTGTGTTAATGTAAATAAAGGTTAACGTTATTTTATTATTTTATTCAGCCATTTTAAAATATCATTATAAACAACTTCGTTTTCTAATTCATTTAGAATTTCGTGTCTTTGATTCGGATACAGTATCCCTTTTATATTCTTGTATCCCAAGTTTTTTAAGAAGACTTGTGCGATGTTCCAATCTTTTTCTGATGATATTACAGGATCATCTTCACCTGCAATAAATAATATAGGAAGGGGTGGGTTCTTTTTACTATATATCTTAGGATTATAAGTATCCAACATTAGTCTTACTATATTTTCATATCCATTTAATGTATATTCATACTGGCACAGTTCATCTTCATTATATTTTTTTACTATTTCATTGTTAGTACATATCCAATTATTTGGTAATTCACCTTTCTTGTTGTATCCTCCAAACATTAATTTTTTAATTAATTTACTACGATGTTTGTCACCTTTTATTTTCTCCATTATCTTAATTATTTTTAAACCAAATGCTGCTGCCTTGTTTTTACTTGGTGAACCACAAACAATTAGTCCATCTATTATATCATCATATTTAGAAATGTATTTTCTTACTATCATTGAGCCCATACTGTGACCCATAAGGATTATTTTTTGTGTTTTATATCTTTTTCTTAAGTATTTTGTTAATTGATGTAGGTCGTCTACAACAAAATCTGCTTTTTCATCATAAAAGTAGCCTAGGTCATCTTTACTTTTTAAGCTTTTCCCATGCCCTCGGTGATCATTTATAAAAGTAGCATATCCATTACTTGCTAAAAACTTCATAAAGTCAATATACCTTTCTTTATGTTCATTCATTCCGTGTGCAAGTTGGACTACACCATTTATTTCTTTATCAGGTTCTATTAATAGACAGTCAAGAACTAATCCGTCCATTTCTGATTTTATTTTAATTTTTTCTTCTTTCACATTATCATCCTCTTTTTTATTTTATCATGTTTTCTTACCCTAAACTAAAAAAAGTTAACAATTGTTAACTTTAAAGAGTATGTCCTTTACTATCTTTTTCATTCTCATTTATATCATATGCCATTAATTGTGTTTGTAGTTTTCCATCTCTATTAAAGGCTTCAAGAGCATAATCAGAATCTATTTCTTTTACTCCATAATAAGCTCCTGCTTCTTTACGAAAGCTTTCCATTTTACTACCATATAATTCTGAATCCTCATCCGTTAGTACACCTTTTTCCTTTTTGTCCATACATTTGTTGTAGGTATCCCTTAAATCAATATATTTTTTTACTATTTCTTCCATAATATTTTCCTTTCTGGATATAATTATTATCATACCATATTTATATTTAAAGTTGAACTCGTGTCCAACTGAATTCTTTAATGGTGGAGCCGGGGAGAATCGAACTCCCGTCCAAAAAGGATGACAGATAGACTTCTACAAGTTTAGTTAATTAACTAAATTTACTATACAACAAGTAATTAACAACCAATTATATAGCTAGTCTATAAAATTTCATCTTGGCACATAGACATTGCAAAGATATATCCTACTAAAATAAGCCCTAGATAATTCCCGTAGGAAAAGAACTATATAGAGCGCATTCCCTAATTAGATTAGGCAAAAGCTACAGCGTTCTTATTGAACATTGAAGCGAATGCTTCTTTAATTTTGTTTCCAGTTATTTTAACTGTTGCAATTTAAGGTTTGCTTCCTACTTGCTATCTAAATTCTATCCTTTCTGTCGAAACCAGTCGGCCCCGTAGAAGAGATTATACTATATTTTATGCTTTTTTTCAATACTTCTACCTGTATTTAGCTTTTGTATCTTTATCTAGTTGTCTTTTTATATCTCTTTCTTTTATACTTTCTCTTTTGTCATAATTCTTTTTACCTTTACATAAGCCAAGTAATACCTTGGCTTTATTGCTTTTAAAATACACTTTTAATGGAATTAATGTATATCCTTGTAAAGTAATCTTATCATTTAGCTTTAGTATTTCTTTTTTATGCATTAGTAACTTTCGTGTCCTTGTTTCATTATGATTAAATATATTTCCTTCTTTGTAGTGTGAAATAAACATGTTAAGTAGGAACAATTCATTTTTTCTTATAATAGCATAACTATCTTTAATATTAGCTTTTCCATCTCTTATAGATTTTATTTCAGTACCTGTTAATACTATTCCACATTCATATTCCTCTTCTATAAAATAATCATGTCTTGCTTTTCTGTTTAATATTTCCATATTGTCACCTATAATCTTTTTACTAATTCAAAATCTATGGTTTTAGCTTCTTTGGAAGCTGCTTTTACTTTTATTAATACTTCATCGCCTAGGGTAAACTTTTCTTTTGTTCTTTCCCCAATTAATGATTGTGTCACTTCATCAAATGAGAAGTAATCTTTCATATCATTTACATGTATTAGTCCTTCTACTAAATTATCAAGTTGAATAAACATACCAAAGTTTGTCACTCCTGAGATTATACCTTTATATTCTTCTCCAATATGATCTTCCATATATTCAGCCATTTTCATATCTTCTACTTCTCTTTCACATTCGACTGATTCTCTTTCTTTAAATGAAGAATTCTCAGCAATATAGACTAATTTTTCTTGCCATTTATTTATAGTTTGATTTGACATATCATCATTAAATAAATATGTTCTAAGTAATCTATGTACTGTTGTATCTGGATATCTTCTTATTGGTGATGTAAAATGAGTGTAACATTTACTTGCTAGTCCATAATGTCCTAAATTTTGTGGTAAATATATTGCCTTTTGCATGTTTCTTAACAATAGTGACGATAGTACTTTAAATTCTTTTTTATCTTTTAATTGATTAATTAAATTCTGAATTGCCTTTGGACTTATATCTTTTGTGTTAAATTTAACTGTATATCCTAGGCTTTGTACAAAGGATATAAAATCTCTTATTTTTTCTTCTTTTGGATATTCATGAACACGATATATGAAAGGTAAATCCATATAGAATATATGAGTCGCTACACATTCGTTTGCTTGAATCATAAAATCTTCTATTAAATTTTCTCCTCGTCCTCTGTTCCTTAATACTATATCTGTAGGATGGCAATTTTCATCTACTATAATTTTTGCCTCATCTACATCAAAATCTATGTATCCTCTATTAATTTTAGCTTTTCTAATAATTTGAGATAATTCATCCATTAGTTTTAAATCATTTACAAAAGGTTCATACCCTTCTGGAATTTCATTCTTTTCAATTACTTGGTTTACTTTTTTATAAGTCATTTGAAGTCTTGATTTTATTATACTTGGAAATATTTCATAATCAACTGTTTTGCCATTATTATCTATTTCCATAACGCATGAGATTGCTAGTCGCTCTACTCCTGGATTTAATGAACATATTCCATTTGATAACTTATGTGGTAGCATTGGTATTACTCTATCAACTAGATATACTGAAGTTCCCCTATCCATTGCTTCTTTATCAAGTGGGCTTCCTTCTTTTACATAGTATGATACATCTGCAATATGTACACCTAATTTATAATTACCATTTTTTAACTTTTCTACTGATATTGCATCATCTATATCTTTTGTATCATCACCATCTATTGTAAATATAGTTACATCAGTTAAATCTTTTCTGCCTTTTTTATCTTGTTCCCTAACCTCTTCTGGGATTGAATCAAGTTCTTCTATTACTTCTTCTGGGAATGTATCATTAATCTCATATTTACACACAATAGATAATATATCAACACCAGGATCATTTTTATGACCTATTATTCTTACTACTTCACCTTTATATCTATTTTTTGTGATGTTTCTTAATATTTTAACTACGACTTTATGTCCATCTACTGCGCCATGGGATTTATCTCTATCTATTTCTAACTGTATATCAAGTTTTTTATCATCTGGTATTATATAACCTTTATCTTTTTTAAAATAAATTTCCCCAACTATTGTGGATAAATCTCTTTCAAGTGTCTTAACTATTCGTCCTTCTCTTTTTTCTCCACTGTTTTTGTTTAAAATTTCAACAATTACAGTATCATTGTTAAGAGCTTTATTTATATTATCAGGTGCAATAAAAATATCTTCTTCTTCTCCAGATACTTCAACAAAGCCGAATCCTTTTTTATTCATTCGAAGGATTCCCTTTCTTAAATTACTGTTTTCTAAAAGCATATATCTGTTTTTATTTGATCGATATATTTCATATGAGTCTTCTAATTCTCTTAATGCATCTGAAAACTCCTTTGTTTCTTCAATAGTATTTAAATTTAATGCACTATCAAGTTCATCTATTGATAAAGCCTTATCTGATTCTTCTAATATACTTAAAATTTTTTCTTTCATATCATTCACCATTATAATTATACAATAAAAAAAAGACTTTTTATAGTCTTTTAGATAAATTCAGCTATTAAACTAACTAAAAAGAATATCATTCCAAGTACAAGTGTAATTCTACTTACTAGTAATTCTACTCCACGTTCTTTCCTTTTACTAAATAAATCGGCATTTCCTCCAGAAATAATTTGTGAGGCGCTTTCTGCTTTATTACTTTGAAGTAGAACTATTATTATAAGTAATAATGAAATTATTAATAAAAATGTTTTCATACTGATTCCTCCGTATCACTACCAATTAATTTACCATATATTGTCATGAAAATCAAGATAATTGTACAAACATATTTCTAACAAATTTGTTTAAAATATAAAAAGAATGTGTTATAATTTGTTTGTATAATAAAAAAGGAGGTCCATATGAAAATAGTAAACTTGAAATACAATGAATTTGAACAATTTGTTAGAAACCATCCTCTTAGAAATTACTATCAGTCTGTTGCATATGGAACGTTAATGAGTAATTTTGGATTTAAACCTCTATATATTGGATTTGTTCATGAAGGCAAGCTTGTTGGTGCCTCATTAATACTACATGTTCCTATATTTATGGGATTTAAATATGGTTATGCTCCTCATGGAATATTACTTAACTATAATGATTATCAATTAATACCGGATGCAGTAAAAAAGCTTAAGAGTTATTTATTTAGACAAAGTTTTCTTATATTAAAAATAGATCCTTTAATTATTAAAAGTACTAGAAATAAGGATGGAAATATTCTAACACAAAATGGTGAGTTAGATAAAATAATGAGTACTTTATTAAAAACAGGTTTTACTCATTGTGGATTTAATAATTATTTAGAAGCTGTAAAACCTAGATGGCATGCGATACTTGATATGGAAGGCAAACCCACTACTGAATTGTTTTATAATCTTGAAAAACAAACCAGAAATAAATTAAGAAAAGCTGTTAAATTTGGGGTTGAGATATATAAGGATAGTACTTGTAATATACCTCAAATGTATGAATTTATAAAAACTAAAGGAAATTATTCCCTAAAATATTATGAAGAATTTAAAAATAAATTTCAGGATTCTTTTGAAATCTATTTAGCTAAACTTAACACTGAGGTTTATGTAGCAAATAGTAAACACCTTTATGAAAAAGAACAGGAAATGAATGATTACTTAAACAGTCTTATTCAAGATGAAGGATATAAGGGAAAAGATATGCGTACTGTCTTAAATAAAAAGATGGAATCGGATAGAATTCTAGCATCCTATAAAAAACACCTAGTTAAATCAACACAACTTTTAAGAGATTATCCAGAAGGAATAATACTTGGTGGTGCAATAATAGTTAGATATGGTAATCAAATCAATTTGCTTATAGATGGTTATAAAGAGGAGTTTGGTAATTTGTCACCTTCTTATCTTACTAGATGGAAAGTAATTGAAAATTATTGTGGAAAGGGAATTGCCTCATTTGATTTAAATGCTATTTCTGGCGATTTTACTAATAATAATAGATATCGTGGATTAAATGAATCAAAACTTGGATATAATGCCGAAGCAGTTGAATATATTGGTGAATTTAATTTGATTGTTAACAAGCCGATGTATGCATTATATAGAAACACCAAAGATAAATATAATATAAAAGACCAAAAAAAATAAGATTAAGCTAATCTTATTTTTATTTTTGATTTATTGCATTAATTAGAGCTTTTTCCATGAAGGCTTTTAAATCTTCTGGATATTCAGTCCCAAAGTCATGTAATTTATTAGGCTCTCTTGTTATATATGTTCTAAAGTAATATACATATGCATCTGCAAAGAATTCATATATATTAGTTCGAGCATAGTCTGTTAAAATATTATTATTTGTACGATATTTATTATATATTGTTACAAAGTTTGCATTATTTGAATAATAGTTTGCAAATTTGTAAGAATCAAATGCATGTGCTAATTCATGAGATACAACGTTTTCTTGATATTGTGTACATAATATTTCTGTAGAAGTAAAGTACAATGCTCCAGATGTAACTCCTGCATATATTGTTCCCCAATTTCTTTTCATTGAATTATCAGTTATGAAATATATAACTGGTACCTTAACAAAATAACTTGGATTTTGTTTTAATTCAGCTATATATTTGTTAACAGCAGATTCATTGCAACCTTTTTCAACCTTTATAGTAGCTTTATTTATCTTTCCTAAATTTTTTACTGGATTTATTGCATAAGTACTTGATGTATACTCATTATTTGATGAATTATTATTATTACCATTATTAATATTATTATTTCCACTATTTGATGATAATTCAACATATTTATATACCTTTGTTGTTTTTGAATCAACTAGTGTTTTACAAGTACTATCACTATACAATTTTATTTTTGAATATCTATAAGTATTGTTTTTGTCTACTGTAAGCCCAAAATATTTTCCTTTACCATCATTATCAATTGGACTACACTCTTGTGTATATCCGGATTGCGTTTTATTGTAGTTAGTAAATGTATAATACATTCTTTCATTGCCAGTTTGTTTAAAATTTATTTCTACTACTGTCTTATTTTTATATAGTGTCTCTGAAGGTTCAGTTAACTTTAGTGATGCTTTTTTATTATTACTGCTACTATTTCTATTGCCATTATTATTGTTATTGTTTGTTTTAACTTTGTATTTTTTACTATCATATTTTTTAATACTATTGCTGCAAGTATTATCATTATAAATAGTTATTCTTGCGTAGATAGGTTCTTTTGTTGGATTAAATGAAAAATTTACTACCTTTGATGTATTTACTTCATTACAATTTCCACTGTAAATTCTTTTTCCATTTGAGTAAAACATCTCTGGTTTATAATAATATGTATCCTCTCCAAAATATACAAATATTGAACTTACTTTTATTTTAGTACCTTTATTAGCTGTTGTGCTTGCTATATTATCCACAAAAATAACAGACGGTGAATATGTATTCGCACTCAACTTATTATTAATGCTTGTTGTAATAGTTGAAGTATTATTTTTCAACAAGCAAATAATCATTAAACATATAATTAGTAATACATTACTAGCTATTAGTATTGTTTTTTTCTTATTCATATTATATTTTCCCCCTTTGTTTTGCCACTTATTATATATATTTATTTTATTTTGTCAAGTTTAATGATTAAAAAAGACACGTCAATTAAGACGTGCCACTGTTTTTATATTGCTTTACCTAATGCTTTTTCCATGAAGGTCTTTAAGTCTGTAGGATATGTTTTTCCAAATCCATATAATTTATTCGATTCCCTTGTCATGTATGTTCTTAAATAGTATACATAAGCTTCTGCGAAGAATTCGCTTATATTACCTCGACCATAACTTGTTAATACACTATTATTTTTACGATATTTATTATATAGCGTTACAAAGTTTGAATTATTAGAGTAGTAATTTGCAAATTTGTAAGAGTCAAATGCATGCGCTAATTCGTGTGACATAACATTTTCTTGATATTCATTACATCTTATTTGTGTTGAACTGAAAGCCATAGCGCCCGATGTAACTCCTGCATATATTGTTCCCCAATTTCTTTTCATTGAATTATCACTTATAAGATATATAACCGGTACTTTTACAAAGTAACTTGGGTTTTGTTTTAATTCGGCTATATATTTATTAACTACAGACTGGTTACAACCTTTTTCAACCTTTATAGTGGTATTGTTTATTTTTCCTAAACTTTTAACCGGATTTATTGCATAAGTACTTGATGTATACTCATTATTTGATGAGTTATTATTATTACTGTTATTATTATTACTATTATTATTTCCACTATTTGATGATGATTCAACATATTTATATATCTTTGTTGTTTTTGAATCAACTAGTGTTTTACATGTGCTATCACTATACAATTTAATTGCTGAATATCTATAAGTATTATTTTTATCTACTGCAAGCCCAAAATATTTTCCTTTACCATCGTTATCGATTGGACTACACTCTTGTGTATACCCTGATTCTGCTTTATTATAATTAGTAAATGTATAATACATTCTTTCCTTTCCATTATGTTTAAAATTTATTTCTACTACCGTTTTATTTGTATATACTGTCTTTGAAGGTTGAGTTAACTTTAGTGATGCTTTTTTATTATTACTACTATTATTGTTTTTATTGGTATTATTGTTGTTGCTATTATTATTGCTACTATTATTTCCATTATCTGATGATTTTAATTTGTATTCCCTACTATCATATTTTCTAATACTTTCTTTACATGCACTATCTTTATATGTGGTTATTCTTGCATAGATAGGTTCTTTTGTTGGACTAAACGAAAAATTTACTACTTTTGATGTATCCACTTCGTTACAGGCACTATTATATATAGCTCTTCCATTTGAATAATACATTTCTGCTTTGTAATAAAACTTTTTATTTCCAAAATATGCAAATATTCCACCTACCTTTACCTTTGTTCCTTTTTCTACTGTAGTTCCCATTACGTTATCTAAATATACTACTGTTGGTGTTACTAATGCATTTTTATCATCAGACTTTACAGTTTCTTTTTTATTATTATAATTAACGTAGATTGTTGCGAATACTAAAACCACTAATGTTATTACCATACCAACTATTTCTAGCATATTATATTTATTGATGTTTTTTTCTTCTTTCGGGTTCTTTATTTCCTTTTTCATAACTAGCATCTCCTATTCTATACATAATTATAGTTGGTTATTATTGTTTAGTCAAGAATTATACTTTCAAAACAAAAACAAAAAAGTACATTCTTTCGAATGTACTTTGATAATCATTTAAATTAGTCAATGATTTCAGAAACGTTACCAGCACCAACTGTACGTCCACCTTCACGGATTGAGAACTTAGTTCCGTTTTCAATTGCGATTGGGTGAATTAAGTCAACAGTGATTTCTACGTTATCTCCAGGCATAACCATATCTACTCCAGCAGGTAATTCAATAACACCTGTTACATCAGTAGTTCTGAAATAGAATTGTGGTCTGTAGTTAGCGAAGAATGGAGTATGACGTCCGCCTTCTTCTTTAGATAATACGTATACTTGTGCTTTAAATTTATGATGTGGTGTAACACTTCCTGGTTTAGCTAATACTTGTCCTCTTTCAACTTCTTCACGAGAAATACCACGTAATAATACACCAGCATTGTCTCCTGCTTCAGCAAAGTCAAGTTGTTTTCTAAACATTTCAATTCCTGTTACAACTGTTGATTTAGTAGGTTTGATACCAACGATTTCAACTGTATCGTTAAGATTTAACTTACCACGTTCAACACGTCCAGTAACAACAGTTCCACGTCCAGTGATTGTGAATACATCTTCAATACTCATTAAGAATGGTTTGTCATTATCACGTTCTGGAGTTGGAATCCATTCATCAACTGCATCCATAAGTTCATAGATTTTAGCTTTTGCTTCTGGATCTCCTTCAAGTGCTTTTAAAGCTGAACCACGGATAATTGGAGTATTGTCTCCATCAAATCCATATTCATTTAATAAGTCACGGATTTCCATTTCTACTAAGTCTAGTAATTCTGGATCATCTACTTGGTCACATTTATTCATGAATACTACCATTCTAGGTACACCAACTTGGCGAGCTAGTAGGATATGTTCACGAGTTTGTGCCATAGGTCCATCAGTAGCAGCAATAACTAGAATTGCACCATCCATTTGAGCTGCACCTGTAATCATGTTTTTTACATAGTCAGCATGTCCTGGACAGTCAACGTGAGCATAGTGACGTTTGTCAGTTTCATACTCAACGTGTGCTGTATTAATTGTGATACCACGTTCTCTTTCTTCTGGCGCTTTATCGATATTTGAATAATCAGTAAATTCAGCCATACCTCTTTCTGCTAAACATTTAGTAATTGCAGCAGTTAAAGTAGTTTTACCATGGTCTACGTGTCCAATTGTACCAATGTTAACATGTGGTTTTGAACGATCAAATTTTTGTTTTGCCATTTTTTATTTCCTCCTTTTTTTAATTACTATTTTATTTTAACTAATAATTGATAAATTATCAACTATTTTTTATATAATATCAGAAGTAATTTTTCTGCTATTACCATTAATTACCGCTTTTTTTAATTATTTCTTCAGCGATGTTTTTAGGAACTTCTTCATAATGATCAAATTGCATAATGAAGTTTCCTCTTCCTTGACTGTTACTTCTTAATGAAGTAGCATATCCGAACATTTCAGCAAGTGGAACCATTGCACTTAATTTAATTGCATTTCCAACATTTTCTTGTCCTAAAGGTTTTCCACGTCTACTAGTTAAGTCTCCCATAACATTTCCAAAATATTCATCTGGTACTGTTACATCAACTTTCATTATTGGTTCTAGTAATACTGGTTTACATTTATTTTTAGCTTCTTTTAATGCCATTGAAGCAGCAATTTTGAATGCCATTTCACTTGAGTCAACATCATGGTATGAACCATCAAATAATGTTGCCTTTACATCTATCATTGGATATCCAGCAAGAACTCCTCCTGCCATTGCTTCTTGTAATCCTTTATCTGTTACTGGTATATATTCACGAGGAACTACACCACCAACGATAGCATCAACGAATTCATATCCCTTATCAGGATTTGGTTCGAATTTAATCCATACGTGTCCATATTGTCCACGTCCACCTGATTGTTTAATATATTTACCTTCACAATCAGCAGCTTGACGGATTGTTTCACGATAAGCAACTTGTGGCTTACCTACGTTACATTCAACTGAGAATTCTCTTCTCATTCTGTCTACTAATACATCAAGGTGAAGTTCTCCCATACCTGAGATAACTGTTTGACCTGTTTCATGATCAGTATGAACTCTGAATGTTGGATCTTCTTCAGCAAGTTTTTGTAATGCTATTCCCATTTTATCTTGATCAGCTTTTGATTTTGGCTCAACAGCTAATTGGATAACTGGTTCTGGAAATTCCATTGATTCAAGAATAACTTGCTTCTTTTCATCACATAAAGTATCTCCAGTTGTTGTATTTTTTAAACCAACTGCAGCAGCGATATCTCCTGTGTATACATCAGATATTTCTGTACGATGGTTAGCATGCATCAATAATATACGACCAATTCTTTCTTTAGTTCCCTTAGTTGAGTTCATAATGTATGAACCACTAGATAAGTGTCCTGAGTAAACTCTAAAGAATGTTAAACGTCCAACGAATGGATCTGTCATAACTTTAAATGCTAATGCACTAAATGGTTCGTCATCAGATGGATGTCTTAATACTTCATTTCCATCTTTGTCGATTCCCTTTATTGAAGCTATATCAAGTGGTGATGGTAAGTAATCTATAACTGCATCAAGTAATAACTTAATACCTTTATTTCCTAATGCTGTACCACACATTACTGGGAAGAATTCTACTGCTAGAGTTCCTTTCCTTATTGCTTTTTTGATTAATTCAACTGGAATTTCTTCACCTTCAAGGTATTTTTCCATTAATTCATCATCAAATTCAGCAACAGCTTCAATTAAGTCTGCATGTTTTTCTTCAGCTATAGCTTTTAAATCTTCTGGAATTTCAATTTCAGTTGCTTCTTCTTCTGGTTTACCATCATAATGGTAAGCTTTCATAGTAACTAAATCTATAACTCCATTAAATTCACTTTCTGCACCTATTGGCCATTCAATAGGTTTTGCATTAACTCCTAGTCTAGAATCGATTGTTCCTAAACTGTAAACGAAGTCAGCACCCATTTTATCCATTTTATTTGCAAAGATAATTCTTGGTACTTTAAATTCAGTAGCTTGTCTCCAAACTGTTTCAGTTTGTGGCTCAACTCCTGCTTGAGCATCAATAAGTGCTACTGCACCATCTAATACTCTTAAACTACGACTAACTTCAACTGTGAAGTCTACATGCCCTGGAGTATCGATTATATTGAAACGATACTTTTTCCAATAAGCAGTTGTTGCAGCAGAAGTAATAGTAATACCACGTTCTTGTTCTTGTTCCATCCAGTCCATTTGTGATTCACCATCATGTGTTTCACCAATTTTATGGATTTTCTTAGTATGGAATAATACACGTTCTGTACAAGTAGTTTTACCTGCATCGATATGTGCCATTATTCCTATGTTTCTTGTCATTAATAATGATGTTTCGCGTGCCATACTTTACTCCTTTCTACCAACGATAATGTGCAAATGCTTTATTAGCCTCTGCCATTCTATGTGTATCTTCACGTTTCTTAACTGCTCCACCTGTTCCATTTGAAGCATCAATTAACTCGCTTGCTAGATTTTCAGCCATACCTTTTCCGCCTCTTTCTCTAGCGTATTTAACTAACCAACGAATAGCCAAAGCTTGACTTCTAGCAGGGCTAACTTCTATTGGTACTTGATAGTTTGATCCACCAACTCTTCTAGATTTAACTTCTAGAGCAGGTTTGATATTTTCCATTGCTTTTTCGAAAATATTCATTGGATCTTCATTTGTTCTTTCTTTTATAATATCAAATGCTTTATAAAGAATTGTTTGAGCTGTTCCCTTTTTACCATCTAACATTATAGCATTTACAACTTTAGTAACTACTTTTGAGTTATATATTGGATCTGGTAGAACATCTCTTTTAACTGCACGTCTCTTACGCATTATAATTTCCTCCTTTCAATTTTGTCTTACTTTTTAGGTTTCTTAGCACCATATTTACTACGACCTTGTTTTCTATCTTTAACACCAGCTGTATCTAATGTACCACGAATAATGTGATAACGTACACCGATTAAGTCTTTAACACGGCCACCACGAATTAAAACAACACTGTGCTCTTGTAAATTGTGTCCAATTCCTGGAATATAACAAGTTACTTCCATTCCATTGCTTAAACGTACACGAGCGTATTTACGAAGTGCTGAGTTTGGTTTCTTAGGTGTCATTGTACCAACACGAGTACATACTCCACGTTTTTGAGGTGAGTTTTTATCTGTTTGTTTCTTTTGAATACTGTTTAACCCAATTCCCAATACAGGTGATTTACTTTTTCTCTTTTTATCACTTCTGTTTTTTCTTACTAATTGATTAATTGTAGGCATAAATTCAGTCTCCTTTCTTTACACATCTCCAGGTGTATCATTTTTGATTTTAAATATAAGCTTTGCCTAAGCAAAGCCCATTTCAATCAGCATAGATAATATATCACGATGTTTATTTCATGTCAATAGTAAATGATTGAAAATATTTTTTCTATAATATATAATGTTCTTAAGGAGGAAATAATGAAAAATTATAAAGATAACTTAAAAAACGGTGAGAAAAAAGTAAAAGGATTTTTTGGGGAATTTAAAACTTTTATTCAAAGGGGTAATGTAATTGATTTAGCGGTTGGTGTTGTTATTGGTGGTGCATTTGGTAAAATAGTAACTTCCTTAGTTAATGATATCCTTATGCCAATAATTGGATTGCTTATTGGTGGACAGGATTTTAAAGGTTTATCTATTAAAGTTAAAGATACTACCATTGCATATGGTTCATTTATTCAAAATGTTGTTGATTTCTTAATAGTAGCTTTCTTTATATTTGTATTTGTTAAAATAATTAATAATTTATTTAAGAAAGAAGAACCTAAAAAAGAAGAAGTTAAACCAACTAAAAGTGATGAGGTATTATTACTTGAAGAAATCAGAGACCTATTAAAAAAGAAGAAAAATTAATTCTTCTTTTTATTTGTCCAAATTTTTAATATATCCCTTTGTTTTATATGTTCCACACTTTAAGTATGGGGAGTAATAATATATTTCATCTTTTATACCAAATTCAACGTATCCAGTACATTCTTCTAATATTTTTTCTTCTACTGATAGCTTATTTATATTTACATAAAAAGTATCTCCATTATCTATATTTGGATAATGGCTTTCTTGATATTTTACAGAACTTTCTTTTACTATTGTTTCATAGTTTTGATATTTTTCTAAAAATTCATTCCCTTTACTACTATTATCTGTTCCTGTTGGACCCATACCATATTTATTTGATAAATGCGCTACTAATAATATTGCAATGAATATTATCGCGATAAAGGATAAGAATGTAGATAGGCCCCAGCCTTCTTGATTTAATTTTTTCATACGTTTCACCATTTATATTTTACAACAAATATTTTCATTAATCAAACTAAAAGACGAATTTACATTAATTCGTCTTCTAATTTTTCTAATGGTTCTTCATCTAATAATTCTGAAGTTAACTCATAATCTACATTTTTATAAGCTTTTAAACCTGTTCCTGCAGGGATTAATTTACCAATTATTACATTTTCTTTTAATCCTTGTAGGTGATCAACTTTTCCACGTATAGCAGCATCTGTTAAGATTCTTGTAGTTTCTTGGAACGATGCAGCTGATAAGAATGAATCTGTTTCTAGGGAAGCCTTAGTTATACCTAACATTAATGGTCTTCCTGTAGCAGGTTTCTTTCCTTTTATGATAGCTTCTTTATTTACATCAGTAAATTCTCTAAATTTAACTAATGCACCCGGTAAGAATAATGTATCTCCAGCATCTACAATTCTCATCTTAGAAATCATTCTTCTTGTAATTATTTCAACGTGTTTATCAGAAATATCAACACCTTGTCCACGATATACAGCTTGAACTTCTTTTAAGATGTATTCTTGTGTAGTAAGTGGATCTGTTACTGCTAGTAATTCTTTAGGGCTTATAGCACCTTCAGTTAATTTATCACCAGCGGAAACTTCATCATTTAATTCTACCCTTAATTTAGCTCCATAGTTTGTTACATGTTCTTTAGTTTCAAGTTCATTAGTAACACTAATTCTATATTTTCCATGATCTTCTTCAATAGATGTTACTTTACCATTTATTTCAGCAATAGTAGATTTTCCTTTTGGAATTCTTGCTTCAAATAACTCTTGAATACGTGGTAAACCTTGAGTGATATCTTCTCCACCGGCAACACCACCAGTATGGAATGTTCTCATGGTTAGCTGAGTACCAGGTTCACCAATTGATTGGGCAGCCATAATACCAACTGCTTCACCAATTTCAACTAGATTTCCTGTTGCTAAGTTTTTACCATAACATTTTTGACATACACCATTTACTGTGTTACATGTTAGAGTTGTTCTTATTTCTACTTCAGTTATACCAGCATCAATTATTTTTTCTGCTAAACCTTCAGTAATATACTGTAATTTATCAGCTATTACTTCTTTAGTAGTAGGATTAATAATTTTTTTGTTAGTATATCTACCAACTATACGATCGTATAGTTTTTCGATTACTTCACCTGTTTTATCATTAATAAATGCTTTTACAACAACACCATTTTCAGTTCCACAGTCTTCTTCTCTTACTATTATATCTTGACTTACATCAACTAAACGTCTAGTTAAGTAACCAGAATCGGCTGTTTTTAATGCTGTATCGGCACTACCTTTACGAGCACTATGTGTAGATAAGAAGAATTCAGCAACTGATAATCCTTCTTTAAATGAAGATAATACTGGAATTTCAATAGTATCACCATTTGGTTTTGACATCAATCCACGCATACCAGCGATCTGAGTAAAGTTAGAAATTGAACCACGTGCTTTAGAGTGCATCATCATGAATATTGGGTTATCAACATATTTATTTGCATATTCTTCTAGTTCTTTTTGAACTTTATCTTTACATGAATGCCATGTTTGAATTACTTTTTCAAGACGTTCCTCATCAGTTATTAGACCACGTTGATATTGTTTATTAACTTTTTCAACCATCTTTTGTGCTTCAGCAATTAATTCTTCTTTATGTTCACTAGTAACAACATCGCTTATTGATACTGTAATACCAGCAACTGTAGAATATTTAAATCCTAAATCTTTCATTTTATCAAGCATAATTGATGTTTCAGTTGTTTTATAACGTTTGAATATTTGAGCAATTATACTCTCTAATATTCCCTTAGCAAATGGTTTTACTAAAGGCATCGCTTTAATAACTTCAGGAATATTTTCTCCCTTATTTATAAAGTATTTATTTGGAGTAATATTTTGAATATTATCTAATGTTGGTTCATTAACATATGCGAATGAATCTGGTAAGATTTCATTGAATTTTAATTTACCTACGGTAGTTACTAAATATTTACCTTTTTGAGTTTCAGTAAACAATTTGTATTTAAATGAATCTACTGGAATAGCAATTCTTGTATGAAGAGTTATTTCTCTTCTTTCATATGCCATTAAAGCTTCATTTGAATCTTTAAATACTCTACCTTCACCATCTTCTCCTGCTTTCTCTTGAGTTAAATAATAGTTACCAATAACCATATCCTGTGAAGGAGTAACAATTGGATCACCACTTTTTGGAGAAAGAATGTTGTTTGCACCTAGCATTAACAATCTAGCTTCTGCTTGGGCTTCTTCTGATAGAGGTACGTGAACAGCCATCTGGTCACCATCGAAGTCTGCGTTAAATGCAGGACATACTAATGGGTGAAGACGTATTGCTTTACCACCAATTAAAACTGGTTCAAATGCTTGAATACCAAGTCTGTGAAGAGTAGGTGCACGGTTTAACATAACTGGATGTTCTTTTATAACGTCTTCTACTACATCCCAAACTTGTGGATCTTTATTTTCAATTAACCTTTTAGCAGCTTTAATATTGTGCGCTATATCACGAGATACTAATCCATTAATTACATGTGGTTTGAATAATTCAAGTGCCATATCTTTTGGAATACCACATTGATACATTTTTAAGCTAGGACCAACAACGATAACACTACGTCCTGAGTAGTCAACACGTTTTCCTAGTAAGTTTTGACGGAAACGTCCTTGTTTACCTTTTAACATACTTGATAGTGATTTTAATGGACGATTTCCTGCACCAGTTACACTTCTACCACGACGTCCGTTATCAAATAATGCATCTACTGCTTCTTGTAACATACGTTTTTCGTTTTGAATAATAATTCCAGGAGCATTTAAATCTATTAATTTCTTTAAACGGTTATTTCTATTTATAACTCTACGATATAAATCATTTAAATCACTAGTAGCAAATCTACCACCATCAAGTTGAATCATTGGACGAAGTTCAGGTGGAATTACTGGAATACAATCAAGTATCATCCACTCTGGACGATTTCCAGATTTGTAGAATGCATCTAGTACATCAACTCTTTTAATTAGTCTTGTTCTTTTTTGTCCTTGTGCTGTTTCAAGTTCTTTAGTGATTTCATCGATTTCTTTCTTTAAATCAACTTTCTTAAGCAATTCTTTAATTGCTTCAGCACCCATTCCTACTTTGAATCCATCACCATATTTTTCATAATATTGACGATATTCTCTTTCAGATAATGTTTGTTTATCTTCAAGTGGTGCTATACCTTTATCAATTACAACATAACTTACAAAGTATAGTACTTCCTCTAGATCTCTTGGACTCATATCTAGTACTAATCCCATACGAGATGGTACTCCTTTAAAGAACCAAATGTGTGAGACTGGAGAAGCTAACTCAATATGTCCCATTCTTTCACGTCTTACTTTACTACGAGTTACTTCTACTCCACATCTATCACAAACTATATTTTTATAACGTACTCTTTTGTACTTTCCACAAGCACATTCAAAATCTTTTGTAGGTCCGAATATTTTTTCACAGAATAATCCGTCTCTTTCAGGTCTTAAGGTTCTGTAGTTAATAGTTTCTGGTTTTTTAACTTCACCATAACTCCATTCCCTTATTTTTTCTGGAGATGCAATTCCTATTTTAAGAGCTTCAAATTTATTTACTTCTATCATTACTCTTCATCTCCTTCCTCAAATTCTTCATTAAATACGCCATCAAAGTCTTCATCTATTTCATCTTCATCAAACTCATCATCTTCCTCATAATCATCATCCGGTTCAGTATCATGTACTACTGGTGGAAGTACTGATGTATCTGACATTTCATCAAAATCCTCTTTATATTCAGCTTCTTCAATTTCTTTTAATTCAAGTGTTTCATTTTTATCATTTATTATGCTTATATCAAGTCCAAGAGCTTGGAACTCTTTCATAAGTACTCTGAATGATTCAGGTACTCCTGCTTGATTTATTTCTTGTCCTTTTACAATTGCTTCATATACCTTAACACGGCCAACAACGTCATCTGATTTAACAGTTAAGATTTCTTGTAGTGTATGAGCAGCACCATATGCATATAATGCCCAAACTTCCATTTCACCAAATCTCTGTCCACCAAATTGTGCTTTACCACCAAGAGGTTGTTGTGTAACAAGTGAGTAAGGTCCGGTAGAACGTGCATGTAATTTATCATCAACCATGTGATGTAGTTTAATCATGTACATTACACCAACTGCAATTCTATTATCAAATGGTTCACCAGTACGTCCATTATATAATACTGTTTTTCCATCTGGATCCATTCCGGCTTCTGCCATCATGTCTTCAATATCTTTTAGCTTAGCACCATCAAATACTGGTGTTGCTACATGTACGCCTAATTTCTTAGCAGCCATACCTAAATGTAGCTCTAGAATCTGTCCAAGGTTCATACGAGATGGTACACCTTGTGGGTTAAGCATTATATCTACCGGTCTTCCGTCTGGTAGGTAAGGCATATCTTCTTCTGGAAGAATTAATGAAATAACACCTTTGTTTCCATGACGTCCAGCCATTTTATCTCCTACTTGTATCTTTCTTTTTTGTGCAATATATACACGGATTACTTTTGATACTCCTGCAGGAAGTTCATCATTTTCTTTTCTAGAGAATATTTTAACATCGTGAACAATACCATCTCCACCATGTGGAACACGTAATGATGTATCTCTAACTTCACGAGTTTTTTCTCCGAATATTGCATGTAATAGTTTTTCTTCACTTGTTAATTCAGCCATACCTTTTGGTGTTACTTTACCTACTAAGATATCCCCTTCTTTAACTTCTGTACCAACTATTACAATACCATTTTCATCAAGATTTTTACGTGCATCATCACTAACATTTGGAATATCACGTGTAATCTCTTCTGGTCCTAGTTTAGTTTCACGACATTGCATTTCATAGTCTTCTAAGTGAATACCTGTATATACATCATCTTTTACTAGATTTTCATTTAATATAACAGCATCCTCATAATTGTATCCATTAAATGTCATGAAGGCTACTACTACGTTCTTACCTAATGCAAGTTCTCCTTGGTCAGTTGAAGGTCCATCTGCAATTACAGAACCACGTTTTACTTTATCTCCAACTTTTACTATTGGACGGTGATGTAGACAAGTACCAGCATTTGCTAGTTCAAAGTTAGCTAAGTAGTATACATCTTTTCCCGTTTTATTTAATATAACTATTTTTCTTGCATCTACATAGTCAACTACACCATCAGCTTTGGCAATAACTACTGCTCCTGAATCTCTTGCTGCTACATATTCAACTCCTGTACCAACAAGTGGTGCTTCACTTCTTAGAAGTGGTACTGATTGACGTTGCATGTTTGCTCCCATCAATGCACGAGTTGCATCATCGTGTTCTAGGAATGGGATACAACTTGTAGTTACTGCTACTACTTGTTGAGGTGAAACGTCTACATAGTCAACTAATTCTGGTTTAACTATTATGTTTTCACCTCTAAAACGTGCAGGTACAGTTTCATCTATCATCATGTTATTTTCATCAACTGTAACAGTTGCAAGTGAAATAACTAGATCATTTTCTTCATCTGCAGTTAAATATTTAACTTCATCAGTTAAGTATTTATCTTTTACTTTTCTATATGGAGTCATTATAAATCCATATTCATCTATTTTTGCATAACTTGCTAATGAAGTAATAAGTCCTATATTTTGTCCTTCTGGAGACTCAATTGGACATATACGTCCATAATGTGATGCATTAACGTCACGTACTTCAACACCAGCTCTATCTCTAGTTAATCCACCAGGTCCTAAAGCTGATAGACGTCTTTTATTTGTTAACTCAGCAATTGGGTTAGTTTGATCCATAAATTGTGATAATTGTGATGAACCAAAGAATTCTTTCATTGCTGCTGTAATAGGTCTAATGTTAATTAGTGTTTTAGGAGTTACTTCTTCCATTTCTTGAGTAGTCATTCTTTCACGAATAACTCTTTCCATACGAGAAACACCAATTCTAAATTGATTTTGTAGAAGTTCTCCAACTTGTCTAATTCTACGGTTTCCTAAGTGGTCTATTTCATCTATTTGTCCTACTCCTTGAAGTAAATTTAAATAGTATGATACAGATGCATAAACATCAGAAATAGTAAGTCTTTTTACATCAATTGTTTGGTCATTACCAATTACATTTAATATTTCTTTTGGATTAGATGGGTTATAAATTTTAACCATTTGAACTTTGTCAAATTCATCTAAGTCTTTATTAATAGTTACAGTTTTTACTCCATAACCTTTTTCAAATAATGGTCTAATTTTCTCCCATACATCTTTAGTAATTACAGTTCCTTTTTCAGCAAGGACTTCATCACCATCTTTTAAATCTTCAGCAATTTTTTGATTTAAAAGTCTATCCATTACATTAAGTTTTCTATTGAATTTATATCTTCCTACTTTCGCTAAATCGTATCTAAATTCATCGAAGAATCTTGTAATGATTTGGTTTTTAGAAGAATCAAGTGTTGCTGGTTCTCCTGGTCTTAATTTTTCATAAATTTCAATTAAAGCTTCATCTGTATTTCTTGTTGAATCCTTTGCTAAAGTGTTTTCTAGATATTCATCTTTACCAAATAATTTTAGTATATCTTCATCACTAGAAAGTCCAAATGCACGAAGTAGTGTTGTTAGAGGAACTTTTCTAGTTCTATCAATTCTTACATATAAAACATCCCTAGCATCAGTTTCAAACTCTAGCCAAGTTCCACGTGTTGGAATTATTTGAGAAGTTATACATGGTCTACCATTTTTGTCTATTTCTTTATTGAAATAAACACTAGGAGATCTTACCAATTGAGAAACGATAACACGTTCTGCACCATTGATAATGAATGTTCCACTATCTGTCATAATTGGCATGTCGCCTAAGAAAATTTCTTGTTCTTTTACTTCTCCAGTTTCATGATTAAAAAGTCTTACCTCAACCTTTAAAGGTGCAGAGTAAGTTGTTTCACGATCCTTACATTCTTTTATAGAATATCTTGGTTCATCAAAATGATAATCACCAAATTCTAGAGATAAAGTCCCAGAAAAATTCTCAACGGGGAATAAATCTTCAAACACCTCTTTAATACCGGTGTCTATAAACCATTGATATGGTTTCTTTTGAATTTCAAGTAGGTCTTTCAATTCAAATGTGTTTTTAATCTTTGAAAAGCTTCTTCTTTTGCGGTGTTCACCACTATTTATTATTTTGTAAGCCACTTATTTTCACCCCTATACCTAAATTTAATCAAAGAACATATTTGTTTACCTAATACGTTGCCAATTTATATTATTAGCATACTTTGGACAAGTTGTCAACGCAAAATGCATTTAATTATCCAAAAACCTTTCTTTTTATTTATGAGCTCGCATTTATATACCTTTTCTAAATCTTTATATAATGACTTTGCTCCTTGATCCTTATTTATTACTATGAATAGTTTGCCATCTTCTTTTAAATAATTTCTAGCATTCATAACTATTTCATATACTATGTTTTTTCCAGCTCTTATCGGTGGATTTGAAATTATCACATCATATTTTTTATTTATGTTTTTATAGCAATCGCTTAAAAAGAAATTAACTTTTGGAGCGAAATTCTCTTTTTTGTTCATTTCTGCTAGGTGAAGTGCTCTTTTATTAACATCTACTGCATCAAAACTTTCAATTTTATCCACAATTCTTGTTAATATTATTGGAATTACTCCATATCCACACCCTACTTCTAATATCTCTCCCTTTATTTCTTCTAAAGGAAGATTTTCTAATAAACACCTTGTTCCAAAATCTAATTTACTTTTTGAAAATACTCCATTATCTGTATTAAAGCAAAACTCTTTGTCGAAAATTCTTGTTTTATATTTTTCTATATTACTTTTTAGATCTACGTTATCAAAATATTGACTCATTTTTTTCTCCCACGAAATAAGGAGTTAACCATATTTAGTATATATAGTTAACTCCTTTCCATATGTTAATATTACTATTTTTTTTATTTTTTTGCAAGAACTTTTGTGCCTTTTTCTGTACTCTTTTTTGTATTTAGAGCAGCTATTATTTCATTCAAGTCTCTTGGAGTTTGTATCTTTACTTCTCCATCAGAAGTAACACCAAATTTATTTTCTACTCCATATTTTCCCATTAATTTTAATTTCTTGGCTAATTTTGAAGTTTCTCTACTATAATAGGTAGCAATTATTTCATTATCTACAGGTTTTAGTGTTATTGTTCCATTTTTAGATTTTAATAATCCAATTAATAATCCCTCATTTATAATAAGCCTTATTTTAGTAGAACCTTTAGTTGTTTTAACAACTACTCCACCTTTTTTACTTTTACATACAACCCTACCATGATTATCAACAATAGCTCTTAATTTTTTTGATTTAGCATAATTGATTTTAACATCAAGTGCATTTAACACCTCAGGTAGCATTACTTGTGGATTGTTACCCTCATATGTACTAAGCACATCATTTACAAATTTTGTTCTATCAAACATTTTATATTTCCCCCTTTGATAGGACGTATTTTAATTCTTTTATATTAATTTGTCAACTATTTTCTGCTTAGTCTATTTTTTATTTGTAGTACTTTAGACTTAGTATTTGGTCTTATTAAATCAATTATATTAGCTAGGTCCAACTCTTCTATATTAGGCGCTTCTTCTTTTCTAAGTGCTTCTACTCCTTCTGCTTCTCCTGAAATTATAAAATCTATCCAATCAATTTTTGGAGATATTCTTGCAATATCAAAATTTTCTTTATCATAAAATGATGCAAGTGTTTTACTGTTTTTATAACTTTTAAATACAACTCCTCCTTTATTTGAATATATAACTCCTAATATTATTTCATCAAATATATAAATTTCATAGGACATTCTGTATCCATCAGAGTATTTTGATTTTAGTTTAATAAATGTATCCGCAGAAACTATTTTACGTTCACATACTACCTTTCCTGTTGACTTATCAAGAATTTTATTTTTTTCTTTAAACATACTTGAATAGTCTATATCTACTCCTAACATATCCATTATATTAATGGTATAATCTTCTAATGTATTAGGTTTTATATTTAGTGTTTTTTTTACTAGTATTTCATTTGTTATCATCAGTATTTTCCTTTCTGTTTAGCTTGATTATTATATCTAAGCAAATTTATAAAGTCAATTATATTTTACGTATACTAGTATTAAGTTATGAATAATGTTTTACTATGGCAATTTATAAAACTTAATCATTTTATTTACATTTTCATCTTTATCTTTAAAATGAGATGTTAGTGCGATTAACTTTTGCCTAGGGCTTAGGAGATATTTTAAATATGGAACATTTCCTGTCCTATAATAATATCCTTTTTTTATTAGATATGGACACACAAATAGTTTACAACCGAGGCTTTTGATTTTACATTCTTTTTTTCCATTATCAAAGTTTTCACATATTTTTCTACTTTTTAAGCTTTCACAACAACTACTTACTTGTTTATCCTTACACTTTTCTCTATTACACCTACACATATTATTCTTAAAATCACATATATTTTTAGTTCTAAATTCATTATCGAGATAATCACATGCCCTATCATAAATCTTATTATATTTTTCTTTTTTGTTTCTTGTGTTTAAAATATCCGTCATATTTAAAATTATCCCCAACTCTTGTGGATATTTATCATTGAGTGTATATTCTTTTCCACAATAATTGATGATAAAGTTTATATTAAAATGACTTAGAAATTTGTATAGCCTAAATTTCCTATAAAACAAATTAAGATTATTACTATTTAAATAAATTACCTTTTTCATAAAACCACCATATTTAGTATATAAAAGTATTTTAATAAAGGCAAATAAAAATACCACAGATTTCTCTGTGGTATTTAACATTAAATACTTGTAATACAATTATTTAACTTCAACTTCAGCTCCAGCTTCTTCAAGCTTAGCTTTGATTTCGTTAGCTTCATCAACTGAAATGTTTTCTTTAACAGCTCCACCATTATCAGCTATATCTTTTGACTCTTTTAATCCTAATCCTGTAATTTCTTTAATTACTTTGATTACGTTGATTTTAGCAGCTCCAGCGTTTACTAATGTTACAGTAACAACGCTTGGTCCAGCAGCTTCTTCTGCAGCAGCAGCTGGTGCAGCAACTGCTACACTACTTGGATCTACACCAAATTCCTCTTTCATTGCGTCTACTAATTCTTTAATTTCTAAAAGTGTCATTTCTTTTAAACTTTCGATAAAGCTTTCTTTTGTTAATTTTGCCATTTTATATTTCCTCCTTATTTATATTTATTTTTAATTTTCTTCTTTTTGTTTAGCATATAAATCTAAACAGATTGATAAATCTTTTGCGATAGCTATCATACCACCAGCAAGCATTGTTAATAATCCTTCTCTTGATGGGATAGTTGCTAGTTGTGCTAATTTTTCTTTATCAGAAATTTCTCCATCAACTACACCAACTTTTAATATGATTGCATCATTTTTCTTTGCAAATTCGCTTAGTATCTTAATAGGTGCAATTTGATCAGTACCATATGCTAATGCACTTGGTCCAACTAGACTTGCATCTATGTCGATATTTAAATCAGATAGAGCTCTTGCCATTAAAGTGTTTTTATATACTTTATAGTCAGCTCCAGCTTCACGTAATGCTTTTCTTAATTCTTTTGCTTCGTTATCAGTGATTCCACGATAATCAAACAATACTATAGTAGCATTATCTTGAACTTTTGATTTAATCTCATCAATTACTTCTTGCTTCTTTGCTAAGATTTTCTCATTTGCCAAAGTACACACCTCCTATTTTATTTTAGAGGTACCATAATAAAAGGTCTTTACATCATAGACATAAAGACCTCATTAAACCGTAAAGTTAAGTCCTCGGTAGGATTTACTTTTATACCTACTGTCTATGGCACCAACAAATCAATTTGTATTATATATTATCTTTTACTATTTGTCAAAAGAATTTGTAATTATTTTAATTCCAGGACCCATAGTAGTTGCGATTGAAATATTCTTAATATAATCACCTTTTACTGTTGAAGGTTTAGCTTTTATTAATACAGCCATAAATGCTTCTAAGTTCTCTAAAAGAGCTTTTTCTTCAAAATCAGTATTTCCGATTATACCATGAATATTACCAAAACTATCTGTTCTATATTCAACACGTCCAGCTTTTACTTCTTTAACTGCTTTTTCTACATCAGTAGTAACTGTACCTGTTTTAGGGTTTGGCATTAATCCTTTTGGTCCAAGAACTCTACCAAGTTTTCCTAATAAAGGCATCATATCTGGAGTTGCGATCATTACATCAAAACCGAACCAATTTTCTTTTTCGATTTTTTCTAGCATGTCTGTATCACCAACAAAGTCAGCTCCAGCTTCTACTGCTTTTTTAGCTTGTTCTCCTCTAGCAACTACTAATACCTTTTTAGTTTTACCAGTTCCATTTGGAAGAACGATTGCTCCTCTTAATTGTTGATCAGCTTTTTTAGTGTCTAAGTTTAATCTAACTGCTAACTCAACAGATGAAGTAAACTTACTAACTGCTGTTTCTTTTACTAATTTTACAGCTTCTTCTTTAGTATAAGCTTTTCCCTTTTCTATTTTAGAAAGGGCTTCTACGTATTTCTTTCCTCTTTTTTTCATACTTTCCTCCTTATGTGGTTAATACGGATAATTCCTCCCACTTTAATAGGTTATAAAACCAACATTTGATTATTCGCTTACTTTAATTCCCATGTTAAGCGCAGTTCCTTCAACTATTTTCATAGCTTCTTCAACTGTATAAGCGTTTAAGTCAGGTAATTTGATTTCTGCAATTTCTTTTATTTGTGCTTTTGTTAATGTTGCAACTGTTTCAGTAGATCCTTTAACAGCTCCTTTATCAATTTTAGCAAATTTCTTTAATAAGAATGCAGTTGGTGGAGTTTTAATTACGAAATCAAAACTTCTATCATCATAGATTGAAATTTCAACTGGTAATACATCTCCCATTTTATCACGAGTTGCATCATTGTATTTTGTACAGAACTCTTGAAGATTAATTCCTGCAGGTCCTAATACAGTTCCAACTGGTGGAGCTGGTGTTGCTTTTCCTGCTTGAATTTGTAATTTTACTTTCTTAACTACTTCTTTTGCCACGAAAAACACCTCCTATTTTATAGTTTTCGCGAGTGGTTCAAATAGCTTTTGCCTCCCACTTAATAACTCTATATAAATTAAATATAGCGTTTAAATATTAACATTTTTTATTTTAAAAATCAAGTTATTTTAATGTTTTTATTAATTATTGGCCATTTCTACTTGGGAAATTTCGGTTTCAACAGAAGTTTCTTGTCCAAATAGGTCTACGTTTAGTGTTAGTTTTTGATTATCTTTATCTACTTCTTCAATAGTTCCATACATACCTGTGAATGGTCCAGCAATAATCTTAACTTTAGCACCTACTTCTAATTCTTTATCTACTTCTAGTCTACTAATACCCATACTTTTTAGAACATTATCTACTTCATATGGTTGTAATGGAGTTGGTTTTGCACCTTTTCCACTTGATCCTATAAATCCTGTTACCCCTGGTGTATTTCTAACTACATACCATGCTTCATCGCTCATAACCATTTCTACTAGTATATATCCTGGGAATAGTTTTTTTGTTTTTTCTTTTTGTACACCGTCTTTAACTTCTACTTCAGTTTGTTCTGGTACTACTACTCTGAAGATATAATCTTTCATATCCATTGATTCAGCACGCATCTCTAATTTTTCTTTTACTTTTTTCTCATGTCCTGAATAAGTATTAACTACATACCATTGTTTATCCATAATTGCACCCCTATACCATTGATTTTATTAAAGCCATTACTAGCTCTATTACATAGAAAAATACTGCTAAGAATACTGTAAATAGTATTGTAGCTACTGAGTATTTTACCATTTCTTTTTTTGTAGGCCATTTTATTTTACTAAATTCTGATTTTAAAGATGCATTGTTAGATTTTTTTATTTTCTTTGTTTCTTTTTTCTTTTTAGTTTCTTTTCTTTTTACTTTTTCAACCTTTTCATCTTTTACAGGTTTTTCTTTCTTTTCTTTAACCATATTAATCCCTCTCATTTTACCAAAATAAAAACACCTTCATGTGTCAGTTATAAAATAACACATTTGTTTTACTTAGTCAACAATTATTTTAACTCTTTTATACAAGTAGATGCGGCTACTACTCCATCGTTCATTGCACTTATCAATTGGAATCTTTCTTTTTTTACTATATCGCCTGCAGCATATATTCCTTTTACATTAGTTCTATTTTTATCATCGGCTTTAATGTATCCATCTTTATCTAGTTCTATTACACCTTTAAATATTTCTGATGATGGTGTATATCCAATGCATATAAAGCAACCTTCTACTTTTAAATTAGAATCTTTTCCTGATTCTTTTATATCTATACTTGATAGTTTTTCATCTTTTTCATTAAATTTTTCAACTATTGAATTATATTTTACCTTAATATTTTTAATATTTTTTATTTCTTTTTGATAATGGGGCTCTGCCCTTAAATTATCACTTCTATTTAATATTGTTACCTTATTACATAGTTTTGATAAGTAAATTGCTTCTTCTAATGAAGTTGATCCCCCTCCTATAACCGCTACATCTTTGTCTTTAAAGAAATTACCATCACAGGTAGCACAATAGCTTATGCCTCTTCCTAATAATTTTTCTTCATTAGTTACATTTAATTTTCTAGGCTTTTTACCTGTTGCGATTATAATTGCTTTTACTTTTAGTTCTTTGTTTTTTAGATTTACTATTTTTTCATCTTCTGTACTTGATATCTTTACTACCTCATCCGTTATGTATTCTATACCTAATTTTTTTACTTGTTCAAAGATATTGGTTGTAAGTTCAAGACCAGATATTTTTACATATCCTGGATAATTTTCTACCATTGGTGCTTTATTAATTTGTCCACCATACATTTCTTTTTCTATTATGATACAATTTATACCAGCTCTTTTTAAATAAATTCCGGCGGTCATTCCTGCTACGCCTTC
>HF996868.1:132117-187285 GCA_000432595.1 Clostridium sp. CAG:710
ATTCCTGCTACGCCTGCACCTATAATTGCAACATCAAAATTAAGCTTTTCCATATTCCCTCCTTTAATTATACAATTCATTCTTTTTTGTACTTTTTATTATTACTATTATTCCTATTACTATTAAACTTAGTGAAATAAGTTGTGCTACTTTTATATTTCCTAACATAAGACTATCACTTCTAAAGTATTCAATAAAACATCTACCTATGGAATACCATATTAGATAAAATCCAGTTAAATATCCTACTTTAAGTTTTTTTGTTCTTCTTAAGAATAACATAATTATAAATCCAATTAAATTCCATACTGATTCATATAAGAATGTTGGTTGATAGTATGCTCCATCAATATACATTCCATCAATTATAAAGTTAGGAATTCTTTGTTTGATTAGTGCTGCTTTTGTAGTTAGCTTTCCAAACGCTTCTTGATTAAAAAAGTTACCCCATCTACCTATAGCTTGTGCAATTATTATACCTACTACCGATATATCTAATGTTTTTAAAAAATTCATTTTATATTTTTTTGTATAAAAATAAGCCACTAATATTCCTGCGATTATTCCTCCGTGTATCGCAAGTCCACCATGCCATACCTTTAATATTTCACTTGGCATTTTTAAATAATAATCTAAATTAAAAAGAACATAATAAATTCTAGCTCCTAGTATTCCAAATAATACTGCATAAAAAACCATATTAGAATATTTTTCTATATCTAATTTTTTTCGTTTTACTTCAGTTAAGCATACTACCATCGCGGCTAAAAAGCCTAATGCAATCATTACTGAATACCAATATATACTTATAGGTCCTAGTTTTATTAATGTTCTGTTCATTTATTTTACCCTCTTTAATATAGGTTTTATTATTATTAATTCTATCAAAAGATTAATTGCGGATATTACTATTGAAATAAAGAATAATACCCATATGTTTGTAAAGTCTAATTTAGATCCCATTATTAGATCTACTAATTTTAATATTATTGTATTTACAACGAAATAAAATAATCCTAGTGTTACACCAGTTATTGGCATTGTAAAAAATACTAATGCTGGTTTTATTGTTTTATTTAATACATAGATTAATATTACTGCAAGTAGTGCATAAAAAATTGTATAATCACTGCTTAATTTAAAACTTTTAAACATTTTTGATGTTATAAAGAATGAAAATGTATAACCAACTATATATAATGCTGCCTCTAATGCTTTGTTTAGTCTTGCTTTATTATTTTCTCCTACTATAACTACCTTCATGAAAAAAGCCTCCTTTATAGTACTTTCTTTAAAAATTCACCTGTGTAAGATTTTTTGTTTAGAGTTATTTCTTCCGGAGTACCAGTTCCTATTACTTCTCCTCCTCTATCTCCACCTTCAGGTCCAATATCGATAATGTAATCTGCACTTTTTATAAAATCTAGGTTATGCTCTATTACTATTACTGTATCATTATTATCTACTATTTTTTGAATAATTGCAAGAAGTCTTTTTATATCTTCCATGTGTAATCCAGTTGTTGGTTCATCCATTATAAATAAAGTCTTACCTGTAGGCCTCTTTTGAAGCTCTTTGGCTAATTTTACTCTTGCGGCTTCTCCTCCTGATAATGTAGTAGCGCTTTGTCCTAATTTGATATAACCAAGTCCTACATCCTCTAATACTTGTAATTTATTTTTTATCTTTGGAATATTTTCAAAGAATGTTAAAGCATTATGTACTCTCATGTTTAGCACATCTGCTATATTTTTATCCTTATATCTTATGTTTAGTGTTTCACTATTATATCTTGTGCCATGACAAACTTCACATGGAATATACACATCTGGTAGGAAATGCATTTCTATTTTCTTTACTCCATCTCCTCTGCAAGCTTCACATCTTCCGCCTTTTACATTAAATGAGAATCTATCTTTTCCGAATCCTAACATTTTTGCTTCTTTTGCATTTGTGAATAATTCTCTTATTTCATCAAATACCCCTGTATATGTTGCTGGGTTACTTCTAGGAGTCCTTCCTATTGGATTTTGTGTTATTTCAACTAATTTGTCTATATTTTCTAAACCTTTGATTTTTTTGTATTTTCCTGGTTTATCTTTTGATTTATATAGATTTTGACTAACTGCTTTTGAAAGTATCTGCATTATTAGGCTTGATTTACCACTTCCACTTACTCCAGTTACACATGTAAATGTTCCTAGTGGAATTTTAACATCTATGTTTTTTAGATTGTTTTCACTTGCGCCAATTATTTCAATTGTTTTTCCTGTTCCTTTTCTTCTTGTTTTAGGAATTTCAATACATTTTTTTCCACTTAAATATTGACCAGTGATACTATTTTCGTTTTTCATAACTTCCTCTGGAGTGCCTGCGGCCATTACTTTTCCTCCATTATCTCCTGCGCCTGGTCCTATATCCACTAAATAATCAGAAGCTAGCATAGTATCTGTATCATGTTCTACTACTATCAATGTGTTTCCTAAATCTCTCATCTCTAGTAATGATTTAATTAATCTTTCATTATCCCTTTGATGTAATCCTATACTTGGTTCATCTAATACATATAAAACTCCTGTTAGTCTGGAACCTATTTGGGTTGCAAGTCTGATTCTTTGTGATTCTCCACCTGATAATGTAGATGCTGTTCTACTTAATGTTAAATACTCAAGTCCTACATTTAATAAGAATTTTAATCTGTTTTTAATTTCTTCTATTAAAAGTTTACCTATTTCTTGTTGTTCTTTAGTAAGCTTTAAATTGTTCATAAAGTCATATAAATCTTTTATACTTAAACATGTTACTTCATAAATGTTTTTACCATTTATTAATACTGATAATACTTCATCTCTTAATCTAGAACCATTACATTTTGTACAGGTTGTTTCAATCATGTATCTTTCTAGCCATTCTCTAATCCATGTACTAGAAGTTTCCATATATCTTCTTTGTAGATTATTTATTATTCCTTCATAAAAATCTTTTTGATTATAAACATTACCACTTTTTGTTGTGTAGTTAAATTGTATTATTTCCGTTGTACCATATAAAACAATGTTTTCTTCTTTTTTAGTTAGTTTTTTAAATGGCTTATCCATATCTATTTTATAATGATCACATACGCATTTTAGTCTTTTGTAATAAATTCCACCCTGATCATCACTTAATGTTACTATGGCCCCTTCGTTTATTGATAAGTCTTTATTTGGTATTACTAAATCTTTATCAATTGTTAAATTTACTCCAAGTCCTTTACATTCTGGACAAGCTCCAAATGGGGCATTAAAACTAAACATTCTAGGTTCTAGCTCTGGTAGTGAAAAGTTACAATAAGGACAAGCAAATGATTCAGAAAACAACAATTCTTTATCACCCATTACATCTATTACTACTTTGCCTTTTGCTAATTTAGTTGCTGATTCAATTGCTTCAAATAACCTTGACCTTATTCCTTCTTTTATAATAAGTCTATCTATTACTACATCAATATCATCTTTAATGTTTTTATCTAATTCTATATTTTCTGATAAATCACGTGATTCTTTATTTATTCTTACTCTTACATATCCATCTTTTCTCAATTTTTCTAATAAATCTTTATGTTCACCTTTTTCACCATGAACTACAGGTGCCATTATTATTAATTTGGTTCCTTCTGGATATTCAAGAATTTTATTTGTCATTTCTTCAACGCTTTGTGATGATATTGGAATATTATGTGTAGGACAATATGGAACTCCTATTCTTGCATATAGTAATCTTAAGTAATCATAAATTTCTGTTACTGTACCTACAGTAGAACGTGGGTTCTTACTTGTTGTTTTCTGATCTATACTAATTGCTGGAGAAAGTCCCTCTATTGAGTCTACATCTGGTTTTTCACTTCCACCTAAAAACTGCCTAGCATATGAACTTAGGCTTTCTACATATCTTCTTTCACCCTCTGCATAGATTGTATCAAATGCAAGGGAAGATTTTCCACTTCCGCTAACACCTGTCATTACTATCATTTTATTTTTAGGAAGTGTTAAATCAATATTTTTTAAATTGTTTTCCCTTGCACCTTTAATTACTATGTTTTCCATACTTCATCACTTTTATTCTTGGATTTTCATCTTCATAACCTTTAATAGATTCATTAATTTTTTGTTTATATATTTGCGTATTGCCTTTTTGAAAATATTCAACTGCTTGCCATACCCCAAACGAATCAGTAAATTTATCTAGATCTTCTGGATTCACCTTATATCCTTGTAAAAACCTGATTTTTGCGAATTCACTTTTAGAATTGCTAGACATTTCATCTATTATTTCCTTATATGACAATACTTTTAATATTTTGATTCCCTCTGTATTCATCATGTTGTAGTATCCATAATATTTGCTGTCTAATATTCCTGTTATATTTAATGCCTCTACTTGTGCGATTGTTTTTTCATCATCAATTGATGCACCTTTTAATGAGTCTTCTAGAGTTGGAAAAACAGTAAAGTTACCTTCATATATTTTTCCTGTTTCTAGTTTATTTTCTCCTTTAAATGCTACATATCCTTTATTTTTTTTCATAATATCACTCCTCTTCGTTTTCGTATTATATCATAAACTTTTTAATTAGTAAAACCACTCTTTAATTCAAATATTATATCTCTTAATTCCATAGCCCTTTCAAAATCAAGATTCTTTGCAGCTTCTTTCATTTCTTTTTCTAATACTTCTATACTTGGAGTAGCTTCTTTTTTAATTTTTGACTCTTTTGGAGAATCATCTGTATTAGATATTGTATCTGTAATCTTTTTAACTATTGTAGTTGGTACTATGTTATGAATCCTATTATATTCTTCTTGTATTTTTCTTCTTCTTGCAGTTTCATCTATCGCGATTTTCATAGAATCAGTTATTTTATCTGCATACATTATACATTTTCCATTTGCATTTCTTGCACATCTACCTACTGTTTGGATTAGACTTCTACTGCTTCTTAGAAATCCTTCTTTATCGGCATCTAATATTGCGATTAAACTTACTTCTGGTATATCTATTCCCTCTCTTAATAAATTTATACCTACTATACAGTCATATTTTCCAAGTCTTAAATCTCTTATTATATTCATTCTTTCTAGAGATTTTACTTCACTATGCAAGTACGCAACTTTTATATCTAGACTTTTTAAATAGTTAGTTAGTTCTTCTGACATTTTAATTGTTAGTGTTGTAATAAGGGTACGTTCATCTTTTGATATCCTATCTCTTATTTCTCCTATTAAGTCGTCTATTTGACCGTTTGTTGGTCTTACTTCTATTATTGGATCAAGTAAGCCAGTAGGTCTTATTATTTGTTCAACGTATTCGCCATGAGTTCTTTCTAATTCATAATCTCCTGGTGTTGCGGATACATATATTGCTTGTTTAATTTTTTTAGTAAACTCTTCAAATTTTAATGGTCTATTATCTAATGCGCTTGGAAGTCTAAATCCATATTCTACTAGATTCATTTTTCTTGCTCTATCGCCATTATACATTCCTCTAACTTGTGGCAAGGTAACGTGGGATTCATCCACAACAAGCAAATAATCATCACCAAAGAAGTCCATTAGTGTTGTTGGCGTTGAGCCTGCTTCTCTTAGTGCTAGATGTCTTGAATAGTTTTCTACTCCACTGCAGAAACCTGTTTCTTCTAGCATTTCTATGTCATAATTTGTTCTTTGTTCTATTCTTTGACACTCTAAAAGTTTATTTTCACTTTTTAACACTTCTACTCTTTCTTTTAATTCTTCTTTGATCCTTTTTATAGCTTCTTTTAGTTTTTCTTCACTTGTTACAAAGTGACTTGCCGGAAATATAGTAACTGACTTTTTATTTTTTATAATTGCACCTGTTAATGTATCTATCTCGCTTATTCTATCTACTTCATCACCAAAGAATTCTATTCTTATTCCTGATGTTCTCTCACTTGCTGGGATTATTTCTAAAACGTCCCCTCTAACTCTAAATGTTCCTCTTTTGAAATCATAATCATTTCTTTCGTATAACATATCAACTAATTTTAATAATACGCTATTTCTATCTATTTCTTCACCAACAGCTAGTGTTAACATCTTATTTTTATATTCTTCTACTTCACCTATACCATATATGCAGGAAACACTTGAAACCACAATAACATCTTTATATGATATAAGACAACTTGTCGCATAGTGCCTCATCTCATCAATTTCATCATTTATCGATGAATCTTTTTCAATATATGTATCTGTTGATGGAACATAAGCCTCTGGTTGGTAATAATCATAATATGAAATAAAATAACATACATGATTATTTGGAAATAATTCTTTAAGTTCACTGTAGAGTTGCCCAGCAAGTGTTTTATTATGTGCTAAAACTAGAGTGGGCTTGTTTACTTCTTTTATTACATTAGCAATTGTAAATGTTTTTCCAGTCCCTGTTGCACCTAAAAGTACCTGCTCTTTTTTACCATCTTTTATTCCTTTTACCAACTTCTCGATTGCTGATGGTTGATCACCACTTGGTTTGTATTTTGAAACTAAATCAAACATATGCAGCCTCCCTTTTAATTGTTTCTAATGATTATCTATTTTTTGTGTTTCAATTAATAATTTATCAAAATCAGAAACAAATTTTTTATCTTGTTTAATTTTGTATTTTTCATATTCACTTTCTGCTTTTTGCTTTGCTTTTTCAGTAGAAATTTTACCTTTACCTTCTAATATTTCATAATGAAATAGTTTTAAAGATGTCTCTACTTCATTCTTCCAATCTTTCATACTCATTGATAAATTTCTTTCTGCGTTATTCTCTGCAACATCTAAAAATAAGTTCACTAAGTTATTTAAGTTCTTTATTTCTTTTTCTTCTAAATAATTTTTAGCAATACAAATATCTGATTTTAAGATTTTTCCATCAGGGGATTTATTCCAATTTGTTAACCCCATATTCACTTTTTGACTATCAACCCTGTTATAAATAATTTCTGCAGCAGTATTTCCAGTAATTGCATAATGAAATTTATTTTGAATAGTTGCATAAAAATCTTTTGCTATGTCACTATTTTTGTCATAATCAATAGAACACTCAGCAAAGATATCTGTAATTTTTTGATAAAACATTCTTTCACTAGTGCGAATTAATTTTATTCTTTCAAGTAATCTATTAAAATATTCTTGATCAGATTTTCTTGCTTTCATAAATCTATCATCATCAAGTGCAAAACCTTGTATCATATAATCTTTAATTATTTTGTTTGCCCATGTTCTAAATTTAATCGCTTTTTTAGAATTAACTCTAAAACCGATAGAAATAATCATATCTAGATTATAATATTCCTTTTGTCTTTTAACACTTCGAGCTCCTTCTACTTGAACTTGTTCCAAAATGGAACAAGTTGATTCCCTACTTAATTCTTCATCATTGTATATATTATTTATATGCTTTACAATAGCAGGCCTTTGTACATCAAAAAGAGTAGCTATTGCATTTACGTTTAACCAAACATCTTCATTTTCTAATAGTACTTCTACTTTTGTATTACCTTCTTCATCACTATAAAATAAAATATTTTTTTCATTACCAACTGTTATATTACTCATTTACCTACTCCTCATATATTGATTTTTCACTAAAACTGATTCTGGCGGATAAAAGTCACAAGTTTAATTTTTCCGTTTAGTTATATTTATTATTATGCCTTACAATTTCACCTCTGTCAGATTTAGTTTTAGCTTTAAAAAGTGATATTAATGCTTTTATATTCAGCCATTTCACAAGTATTGTATAATACATTTGTTTGTATGTCAATTCTTATTTAATTTATTTTAAAAAAGAGTTATAATTGTGATAGTGATTATAATGATTTATGTGACTTGGTATGGTACTGCATCAGTTAAAATAGAATGTAAGGATACTTCTATATTGTTTGATCCTTTTATCAGAGTAGATAAAATAAATGATTCTTCTTTTTTAAACAATTTTATTTGTGATAATGTTTTTATAACTCATGGACATATTGATCATACTCTTGATTTACCTATTATCTACAACAATAAAAAAGTGATTATACACGCTACTGATTCTCCTTATAAAAGACTACTAAAAGAAGGATTTGATTCTTCATCTCTTACAGAAATTAAACCTGGAGATAAATTTAGATTTGGCGATATTAATGTTGAAGTTTTAAAAGGCAAACATATAAGATTCAATATTCCTTTAATATTTGAAACTCTATTTAATAAAAATGTTATTAAATATTCTAAATATTTACCACGTCTTATAGTGGGACATCTTACTCATCATGAAGCTGGTGAGACAGTTGCTTATTATATTACTATTGGTAAGACTAAAATACTTTTAATGGGAAGTATGGCACTTGATAGTAATACAACTTATCCAACTGATGTTGATTATTTCATTTTACCTTTTCAAGGTAGAACAGATCTTAATAAAAAAGTTGTACCAATTATTAATAAAATACATCCAAAAAATGTTATACTAAGTCACTTTGATAACTCTTTTCCTCCTATATCTACTGATGTTGATATTTCTAAATTAAACACTATTATTTCCCCTGTCAATTTAATTATTCCTAAATATGATACAAAAATTCCTATAACTGAACAGAAGTGAAAAATTTTCACTTTTTTTATGTTAATCACAAAAAAGAAGGGACTAACCCTTCTATCTTGAATTCCATGAACTTGGTAAATTAATTAGTTGTTTTGGACCTTTATATCCTTTGCTTGCAGATCTTTTCATAAATGATACATATGTATTCCATGAACCACATTTGTTATCTTTATAGATTCTACAAGGCGCAACCTCTAAATGTAGATGTGTACCAGCATCTGGATTTGATGCGGTTGGTCTTGGTATTACATATCCAGTATTTCCCATATATCCAATATATCGGTCTGATGTTATATATTGTCCTGTTGATATATTAGGCGCATATGAACTTAAGTGTGCATAAAGCGATGAATACCAAGTTCTACTATCACTATCGTAATGTTCCATTATGATTACTAATGCGCCATAATTGTCATGATATTTTGATGTAATAGTACCATTTGCGACTGGGTATATTTTTTCTCTTCTTCTATTTGAGCTTGTAATATCCACTCCTCTATGGAAACTACCCCAACGCCATCCAAATCCACTGCTTAGTGTTCCTTTAGCTGTTGGTCTTCTGAATTTTCCTGCAGGGCCATTAACCGCACAATCAACACCGATTACATCTTTGCTTTTACAACCTAACTTCTTGTAGCTTGCAACTATTTCTTGATATATTTTTAGTTGCTTTTCTGAATCTACTCCACCTTCTTCAAGGGATGCAACATCTTCACCTAATGATTTAACTTTATCATTTAATGATTCTTTCTTTTTAGCTAAATCTTTTTGTTTCTTTTTTATTTCAACTTCACGTTTTTCATTTTTACTTATCATGTCATTTAAGTTTTTAATAACCTCTTTATTATATTCTGTCATTTGTTCTACTATTGACATTCTATATATGAAGTCTGTCATGTTATCAGCACCAAATGCATATTCTAAGTAAAGATTTTCTCCATTTGATACTTGGTAGTATGAATAAAACTCTTTTATTTGAAGACTTTTTTCTTTTATATCTTTTTTACCTTGTTCAACTTCTTTAAGTAGTGTATCTATTTCTGTGTCAAGATTCTCAACCTCTTTATTAATTCTACTTATCTCATTCTTTGTATTTGAAATTTGTTGTTCTGTTTTTTTGATTGCATTTTTAGTAGCTGCGATTTCATTTTGGTATTTGGTAACTTTGGCTTCGTATTCACCTAATGTTATAGCCTTAGTATTGATTGGTATTAATGATATTATTAATGCAATTAATATTAATAATTTTGAGATTTTTTTACTTAGCTTTTTCATTATACCTTTAAGTATTTCCTTACTGCTTTTGAGCTACCAATCATACCAACAACTATACCAATTAATAATACTGCGATTGAAGTTTGATAAATAAATGGTGTAGGTTTAATCAACTTAATTAGTGGTGAGAACAACTGTCCTTCAAAATGATTATATAGTGCTAAATAACCATATATAATAACTATTATTGGAACTATTGAACCAAGGGCTCCAATTACCATTCCTTCTATGACAAAAGGAGTTTTAATTGAAAAGTTTGATGCTCCAACAACTCTCATAATTGATATTTCTCTTTGCCTTGAGAATATTGTTAATTTAATTGTGTTTACTATTAAGAATACTGTTACTATTATTAGTACTAATACAAGTAACACTGATATTTTTTCTATTAATGAGAAGGCACTAACTAATTTTTCTACCATTCCTTCTCCATAATCTACAACTTCTACATTTTCTAAGTTTTTTATACTTGCAGCAGTTGCTTTAATTTTTTCTATATCTTTTACTTTAATTAAATAACTATCTCTTAATGGATTATCCTTTTCTGACCATTCTCCCATAGTACTTGCGAATAAATCAGATTCCTTCATCATTTCTTTTTTTGATTCTTCTTTTGATTTATATTTTACAGAAGCAACATTCTTAATTTTAGATAACTCTGTTTCAAATGTTTTTAATCCTTCTTTATTTGTATCTCTATTCATAAATGCAACTATTGTTACATCTTTTTCAATTAGCGTTGTGAAATTGTTTACATTTGAGGAAGCAATTATTGATGCGGCAACTATTATTAGGGTTATACTAATGCATGATATTGATGCAATTGATAGAGAAAAATTTCTGATTACACTTTTAAATGCATCTCTAATACTTCTTCCAAACATTCTAAATAGCTTCATCATCATATTTTCCTTTCTCGTAGTCTTTTACTAGTCTACCTTCTTTTAATACAAGAACTCTTTTTTTCATTTTGTTTACTATTTCTCTATCATGTGTAGCCATTATTACTGTTGTACCTGTTGCTTTATTTATGCTATCTAGTAATTTAACTATTTCCATACTCATATCTGGATCTAGATTACCTGTAGGTTCATCACAAATTAATAACTTTGGATTATTAACAATTGCTCTTGCGATTGCTACTCTTTGTTGTTCTCCACCTGATAATTGGTTTGGATAATTTCTAGTTTTTGCTTTTAGACCAACAAGTTCAATTGCTTTTAGAGTTCTTTTCTTTATTTCTGATTTCTTTGTACCTATTACTTCAAGGGTAAATGCAACATTTTCATATACAGTTAACTTAGGTAATAATCTATAATCTTGAAATACTATTCCTAGTCGTCTTCTTAACTTATATACTTTACTATTTCTAAGCTTTGCTACATTTATTCCACCTATTATTATTTGACCTTTTGTAGGTTTTTCTTCACGATAAAGCATTTTTATAAGTGTTGATTTTCCTGAACCTGAACCTCCTATTACAAATACAAATTCGCCTTTTTTAATTTTTAAATCTAAATCATAAATAGCTGTTACGCCATTTTTATATCTTTTACTTACGTCACTAATATTTATTAATTCCAAATTTACACCACCTCGTACTATGTAAGTATATCACAAAATTCTACTATTTTCCACCTTTTACTTGATATGAATCTGTTATAACCATAAATGCTTTTTTATCTATTTCATGTACACCTTCTTTTAATTTGAAATAATCTCTATTTGATACTGTACTCATAATTACATATCTTTTCTTTTCTAGGAATCCTCCTTTTGTTTTAAATATGGTACAGCCTGCTTCTAATTCATCCTTTATGTAATTTTCTACTTTTTCTTGTTCCGATGTAATTATATAGAACATTTTTTTCTGAGATTGTCCAAGTATTATTCTATCCATTACTAACTTATTAACATATAAAAATACTAAAGCGTACATAACATTGCTAGCACCAAATATATATCCTCCTGCTAGCACTATTGTTGCATTTATTATATTATTTGTCTTTGATATTGATAATTTAAACTTTCTGTATAAAATTTGACTTATTAATGTTATGCCACCCTGACTTACGCCAAGTTTACAAGTTAGACCTCCTATAACTCCAGTTATAATTGCAGATGCTATGATTATTATCATCATATCTACATTTTTATCAAGTACCATAATATCGGGGAAATTTGATGTTATTTCTACAAAAAATGGATATATAATTGATGCATATAATGCACTAATTGCTAATTGATATTCTTTTGATAATACTGCAAGTAATAATGTAGTTATTGAAACTATTAATACAACTAATCCTGAATCAAGATTTAGTACGTTTGTTAATAAAACTGTAAGACCATTGGTGCCACCTGCAACTATTTTGGCTGGATTAATGAAGTAGTGGTAATTAAGTGCTCCTATAAACATCAAAAGAGTTAAAACAGAATATTTGTAGAATAAATAATCTAACGACTCTTTTTTCATTATTCTCCTCCCAATACTTCATATGCATCTGTTGCGACAAAAAATGCTTCTTTGTCAATTGAGTGAATTCCTTCTTTTAGTTTAAAATAATCTTTTGTAGGTATTACGCAGAATAATACATTTTGTTTTTCTTTTGAGAATCCACCTTTTGCGGCAAAAATTGTTACACCATGTCCTAATTCTTTTAAAACATATTCTTTTATTTCCTCATCTTTTTCTGCAATTATATAGAAAGCTTTGGAGTCAGATATACCTAATAACACTTTATCAGTTAAGATACTAATTATATATAACGTTATACCTGCATACATTAATTTTCTAACACCGAATATAAATACTCCTACTAAAACTATTAAACCATCTGATAATATTAGGGAAGTACCCATACTTACTTTTAAATATTTTGTAATAATTTGATTAATTATATCTGTACCACCGGTTGTAAAACCTGCTTTAAATACTAACCCTGCACCTATTCCATATAATACTCCCCCAAATAGTGCATATAAGAATATTTCTGATGGATTTATCGTTAAATAGGATGAAAATCCAGACGTTAATTTTACAAATATTGGAAATAATATTGTTCCTAATACTGAACCTTTTGTTTTTTCTTTATCAAGTACAATAAAACTTACAATAAGTAGTAATAAAGATGAAATTAGAATAAATAGTGATGTATCTATTCCAAATAATTTTTTAAATATTATGGACAACCCACTTACTCCTCCAAATACTATGTTATTGGGTAATAAAAACATATTAAATGAAACTGAAATTAAGAATAATCCTACTAATAAATATAGGTATCTTAATGGATTAAATTTTTTATATATTTCATCTATTATAGTATCGGATTCTTTTTTATTCTTTCTTTTAAACATTACTATTCCTCCTTAGATTACTATTTATAAATATATCTATGTCCCCATCTAATACTTTTAAAACATTTGAGGTTTCTTCATTAGTTCTATGATCTTTTACTAGTGAGTATGGATGCATAACATAACTTCTTATTTGAGAACCAAATTCAATATTTTTTTGTTCACCTCTTATATTATCAAGTAATTTTTCTTCAGATTCTTTTTTTAGTATAAGTAATTTACTTTTTAACATTTGCATTGCTTGTTCTTTGTTTTGAATTTGACTTCTTCCATTTTGACAGGTAACAACTGTCTTTGTAGGTAAATGAGTTATTCTTACTGCTGAATCGGTGGTATTTACATGTTGTCCACCTGCTCCTGAAGAACGATATACATCTATTTTTAAATCTTTCTCATCTATTTCTATTTCATTATTTACTTCTATTTCTGGGATTACATCAACCGAGGCAAATGAGGTATGACGTCTATTGTTTGAATCAAATGGAGATAGTCTTACTAATCTATGAATACCTTTTTCATTTTTTAAATATCCATATGCATATGTTCCTTTTACTAAAATTGTTGCTGATTTTATTCCTACTTCATCGCTTCCAACTTGATAATCAATTAGTTCTGTTTTAAATTTCTTTTTTTCACACCAACGAATATACATTCTATAAAGCATTAATGCCCAGTCACAAGCCTCAGTTCCACCTGCTCCTGCATGTATTTCAACAGTTGCATTAAACTTATCATATTCACCATTTAATAGTAATAGTGTTTCAAATTCTCTAAATTCTTTCTCAACACTTTTTTTTGTGTTAATAAGTTCTTTATAAATTTCTTCATCTATTTCATCTTGATATAATTCTATCAAATCAATTGAATCTTTTATTTCATTTTCTAATTTAGATGTTGTATCTACTAATTTTTTTAAGTCACTTAATTCAGAAATAATCTCATCTGAGGATGATTTATCATTCCAAAAGTCAGCTTGGGCCATTTTATTTTCAAGTTCTTTTATTCTAGATTTTTTACTTTCTAAGTCAAAGTTGCCTCCTTGTTTTATCTAGTTTTTCTAAAAGTATAGTAAATTCTTTTTTTATATCATTGTAATCCATATATGCCTCCTTATAATCAATCACATTATACCATAGAAAAACTATAGAAACTAGATTTTATATAGTTTCTATAGTTATCTTTACACTTTTATTTAACATTTCATCTATTACAGTATCATACAATTTATCTTTTATTATTTTTTCTACTCTTCTGGCACCAAATTCTTTGTATTTTGTTTCTTGTATTATATTTTCTATTACTTGTGGTTTTATAATTAATCTCTTTTTATCTAAATTAAAATTATCTCTTAGTTTGTCTATTTCTTTTAAAATTATTTTTTTTATTGATCCCTCATTTAATCTATCAAATATTAATACTTTATCGATTCTATTTACAAATTCTATTCCTAATGTGTCTTTTATTTCATTAGTTATTATATTTTGACTTTTTTCATTAAATCCAACTTGATTTTTTTTATATCCTATATTTGATGTCATTATAATTATATTATTATATAGTCGTATTACTTCATTTGTTGACGTTTTCATTATTCCTTCATCTAATGCTTGGAGAAACAAATTTACGACTGATGGATGTGCTTTTTCTATTTCATCTAATAAAATTACAGCATTGGAATTTTCTTTTATTTTATCTAATATTGTATTTTTATTTTCAAATCCAACATACCCAGGTGGTGATCCAATAATTTTGCTTATTGAGTGTTCTTCCTTAAATTCACTCATATCTAGTCTTATCATATCTGTATCTTTTACAACTATATTGCTTATCTCTTTTGCAAGAAGTGTTTTACCTACTCCTGTTGGTCCTACAAATAAATATGAACGAGGTTTTCTTTCTTTTTTATATCCTAGTTTTACTCTTTTAATATCTTTTGATATTTCTTCTATCACTTTACTTTGGCCTATTACTCTTTTATTTAAATCCTCTTCCATTCTTTTAAGTTCTAATAGATCTTCTCCTATTATTTCATATACAGGAATACGACTCTTTAATTTTATTACTTCTGCGACTATTTTGTCTGTTACTTCTCTTTTGGGGTTTGATGACATCATTTTATATTCTAATGTATTTATTTTTGTTTCATATGTTTTTTCTTCTTCCTTTATTTGTGCTGCTAGTGAAAAATTTTGTTCTATTACAGCTTTATTTTTTGATTTTGTTAAAGCTTTTAATTTAACTCTTAATTTTTCTAATTCTTGAGCTCTTTTATCTTTTTTTAGTGATACTTTAGCGCAGGTTTCATCTAAAATGTCAATTGCTTTATCTGGCTGTTTTCTATTATAAATATACTTATTGCTTAATTCTACTATTGTTTTTAGCACATCATCTTTTATAGTTACTCCATGATAATTCTCATAAATAGGTGCGATTTTTTTTAATATTTCAAATGTTGCTTCTGTTTTTGGTTCTTCTATTACTACTGTTTGGAATCTTCTTGCAAGTGCTCTATCATCTTCTAAATATTTTTTGTATTCTTCAGTTGTAGTTGCGCCTATTAATCTAATTTTACCCCTTGCTAAAAAAGGTTTTAAAATGTTTGATGCATCTATTGCTCCTTCTGCACCACCTGCACCTACAAGTGTATGTATCTCATCTATAAATAAAATTATATCTTTAGATTCCTCTATTTCAGAAAGCATTTTATTAATTCTTTCTTCAAATTCACCTCTATATTTTGTACCCGCAATTAAGCTTGCCATTGATATAGATATGATTCTTTTATTAATAAGGGCAGTTGGAACCATTTCATCTGTGATTCTTTTACTTAATTCTTCTACGATTGCGGTTTTGCCTACGCCAGCTTCTCCAATTAATAATGGGTTATTTTTTGTTCTTCTGCATAATATTTCTATTATTCTACTTAATTCTTCTTCACGTCCTATAACTGGATCTAATTCATTATTAAGTGCTTTTTCATTCATATTATATCCATAGTCTTCAATTAAAAGTTTCTTTTTTGATTTAGACTTTTTTTGACATTTTTTCATTACAAATTCTTTAGATAACTTATCTATATCTATATTCATACATAAAAATACTCTAATTGCTACTCCTTCACCCTCTTCAAAGAGAGATGCCATTATATCCTCTAGTGTTACTTCTTCCTCTTTAGATTCTCTTGATGTTATTATTGCTTCTTCTATTATTCTTTTTACAAGAGGTGTATAAATAAACCAATTGTTTTCTTCCTTACCCATCCCGATGGTATTTAATAGTTCTTTTTTAAAGCCATCATAATCTATCCCATTTTTATTTAAGATTTTGCATACGTTATAATTTTTATTTTTTAGTATTGCTAGTACAATATGTTCACTTCCTATATAGGCATGTTTTAAAAGAAGCATTTCCTTTTTTGCTATTGTTAATACCTTTCTTGATTCTTCATTAAACTTAGAAAACATAGAATCTCCTTTCTTTTAATTCTATGTTTATAATGTTTCTTTATTGTAATTTTTATTCCACAATTTTTGTGGAAAAAGAAAAAGATAGATTTTTCTATCTTTCATTTACACTTTCCTTATTTTAATCTATATTCAGTATACACCCCCATTGAAAAATCAATGCAGAATATTTGTTCGATAGTGATGTATTGTAGTAATAAGCTTAAAGTGACAAGTGAAAAATATACATTCTAGATAGTTTATTTAATTGTGCACAAAAAAACTGGCTTATGCCAGTTTAATAATTTATATCATTAATATTATTGTGAATAATATTAAACATAAAGCTAGTAATTCTAATATTAATTTCCAATTAGATTTTAACCATTTTCCATATGGGATATCTAAGTATGAAAGTATAGCTATTAAAATTATACTAGTTGGTGCAAATAATGTTGTTAATCCATAGATTGCTTGCCATATAACAGCAATTATTGAATATACTGATGAATCAGTTAATAGTGTTATTGCATATGGTAATACACCACTTGCAGCATAATATAAGTCAACATTAAATATACTTGATATCAATGCGGCTAAGCTCATTGTAAATACATTTAATCCATTTCCCACTTTTATCAATGGTTTAGTAATAGTAAGTATTATTGGATGATAGCTTACTATAATTAATACCACATAGATTAATGCTACTAATACTGCTGGTTTAAGAGCTTTTTTTGCACCTCTTACTATTCCATCTATATAATCATTGAATTTAACTTTGTAAATTTTTGATAATATGAATGATACAAGGACTAGTAATACGCCAATTTGTACTACTCCCCATTCTTCGAATGCTCCTACTGTTCCAAGAAGTTTTCCAAAAATTTGGAATTTAAAAATCTTAAGTCCTAATACTGCTTCTGTTGCTTTAGTAAACCAATTAAGTTTAAATACTGAACTCCATGAAACTAATGAAAGCATAGCAATTACAAACATTAAATCCATAAATAGTACTATTGGCCAAGTTTTTGTTTTTCCAGTTTTTGTTTCTACTGGTATTAATTCTTTAACGCTGTCTTCTTTTGATAATTTAGTTTTCTTAGCATATCTTAATGTATTAAATATTAATAATGCTAAGCCTAATACTAATAGTATTATTTTTACTACTATTTGGTCTGTTGCTTTTGTATTAAGTATTGTATTTACAACACCCATACCATTTTGTACTACTGAATTATATCCAGTTTGAACGTAAGTTGAAGATACTGTAGTACCAATTAAACCAACTGAGATTGCGCCAACTGTTGTTAGTGCTGCAGTTACTTTATCATATCCCATTATTAATACTAATGAAACGATAAATGGAACAATTATTAGTAGTCCTAATGATGCTCCACAAACTGAAGTTAGAATTGCTAATACTGACATTATTACAGCTAATGCAATTGCTTCTTTTCCTTTCATTTTTTTAGCAATCTTATCTAGTAATGTACGATAAGCTCCGATTTTATGTAGAACTCCATAAAATCCACCGATTGCTAGAATATATAATACTATATTTCCAAAATATGATAATGCAACAGCTGGATAATTGAATAAATCAAATAATCCTACTTGTGAACGTGTTCCGTCACTTACTAAACTATATTGATAGTAAGTTGTAGGAAGTATCCAAGTTAATAGAACTGTTACTAATATAGTAATTCCAACAACCTTAAACAAATTGTGTTTTTTCATTCTTTCACCCTCCATAACTTAATTATACAATAATTCTATTCAATTACAAGGTTTTTAGGTGAAAAATAGATGAAAAATACCCATAAAAAAAGGAAATCATAAAAGATTTCCATTCAATTAATTTTCTTTATCAATTGGTTTCATCAATGGGAATAATACTACATCTCTAATTGATGGTACATTATAAATTAACATCATTAATCTATCTATTCCAAATCCTAATCCAGATATTGGAGGCATTCCTTGTTCCATTGCTAGTAGGAAGTCTTCATCAAGATCCATAGTTTCGTCATCACCTTGTGCTTTGGCTTTTAATTGATCTTCAAAAGCTGCCCTTTGTTGTGCTGGATTAACCAATTCTGAATATGCCTTACATAATTCTGTTCCTGCAGCAACTACTTGGAATACGTCTATTCTTCTTGGATCCTCATCATTTCTTCTAGCTAGTGGAATTAATAATGCAGGATAATTATATATAATTGTTGGTTGAACAATATTTGCTCTTATTTTCTTTTTGTAAACAAAATCAATTATTTGACTCATTGACTTATAGTCTTCTAAATCAGCGTAAGTAAATAATCCTGTTTCAACAATTTTTTGTTTTAATTCGTCTGGTTCATCAATACTTAAGAAGTCAAATCCTAGAATACGCTCTAGTTCTTCACAATAATTAACACGATTCCATGAATCTTTTCCAAAATCTAGTACTACATCTTGATATTCAATTTCTGTTGTTCCAACTAGTTCTTTTAGTAATGCTTTAATAAATCCTGTGTAGAATTTAATGTTATCCTCAAAGTTCCAATATGATGCATACCACTCTACTTGAGTAAATTCTTGTAAATGTTCTGAATCCATTCCTTCATTTCTAAAACATTTTGCTACTTCATATACTTTATCAAAACCACCAGCTATACATTGTTTTAAGAAAGTTTCTGGTGCTATTCTTAAGTTACAATCTAAGTCTAGAGCATTATGATGAGTATAGAATGGTTTTGCACTTGCACCACATACTGCAGTTTGAATTATTGGAGTTTCAACCTGTAAGAAGCCATGCTCTCCTAAATATTTATGTAGGAAATAATAAAATTTACTTCTTCCTAAGAAAATTCTTCTTGATTCTTCATTTGTGATTAAATCAACATATCTTTGACGATATTTTAATTCTGTATCTACTAATCCATGAAATTTTTCAGGAAGTGGTCTTAGAGCTTTACCTAGAAATTTAAATTCTTTTACTCTTAGTGTTTTTTCTCCTGTTTGCGTAGTGAATATTTCACCAGTTGCACCTATAAAATCACCTGAATCTATTTGTTTTTTAAAGAAGTCATAGTTTTCTTCTCCAACCATGTCTATTTTTATTTCAAGTTGCATATCTGCTTCTAAATCTCTTATACGAACAAAGCTTAATTTTCCCATTTTTCTCATAAAGATGATTCTTCCTGCAACACTTACATTATCTACACCATCTTCTAATACCTTGGCTTCTTTTAATGCATGAGTTTTTTCAAATCTTTCTGGATATGGATTACATACTTTCCTTATTTCATCTAACTTATTTCTTCTTACTATTTCTTGTTCTGATAATTCTCTCATACTAGTCCTCCTTATTTACAACTTCTGTTTTTGTAATTATATCATGAATACCTCTTTTTTGTTTTGAAAATAGTATCATAAATACTGATATTATAACAATTAATGATTGAATAATACTTATTGTATTAGATATGGATAAATATAGTTCTTTTTTTAATAATAATATCAATATTAAATTAATTATATTGGCAGCTATTCCATATATTATTAGTGCCCTAAATAACATAGTATTTATACTTAATGATTCATCGGTTATTGATTTTACTTTTATTTTCATTAACTTTTTGCCAACGGTTTGTCCGTTATTATACACTTGATATACTACAAAGTAAAGAATATATATTATAATACTTGTTAAACTTATTAATACTGTGCCTTTTGAAATGTTGTAATTATCTTCTAATACTATATCTGTATATTCTTTTACATCTATTTCTTTATCATACATTTTTTTCTGTGTTGTTTGTAGTTCTTTATAATAATCTTGTGTTTTTTCACTTATTGGAATAAACATTGTTATTAGGTTTGCGATTACTAATACTATAAATATATCTATTATATATGCAAAAAATCTTTTATTAAATTGTGCTGGCATTTGTTTCCTCCATTAATTTTTTTCTAAAATCTTCTAATATAGTGATTATATCATTAATGTTAGTTGTTTTGTAGACTAAATTTTTAATTTCACTTGAACCATTTATTCCTTTTAAATACCATGCAATGTGATTTCTTATCTCTAATACTGCAATTTTTTCGCTTTTTTGAGTACAAAGACTTTTAAAATGTTTTAGAGCCATATCGACTTTTTCTACATTGGTTGGAGGAGGTATTATTATACCCTCATTTAAATATTTGTCTAATTGCTTTATTAACCAGGGGTTTCCAAGTACTCCTCTACCAATCATTATTGCATCTACTCCCGTTTCTTTAAGCATTCTTTCTGCATCTTTTATTGTTTTAATGTCTCCATTGCCAATTACTGGAATATTCACTGCTTCCTTTACTTGTTTTATTATATTTAAATCCACTTTACCACTATATCCTTGTGATCTAGTTCTTCCATGAATACATATAGCGCTTGCGCCTGCTTCTTCGCAAATTTTAGCTACCTCTACTGCATTTATGTGGTTCATATCCCAACCACTTCTTATTTTGACCGTTACTGGGATATCTACCGCATCTACTACTGACTTTACAATTTCTTTTATTTTTTCTGGATTCTTAAGTAGTGCGGCACCTGCTTGAGCTTTTAACGCAACTTTTGGGACTGGACATCCCATATTTATATCTATAATATCCGGTTTCATATGTTCTTCTATGTATTTTGCAGCTTTTACAAATGATTCCTTATCACTTCCAAATATTTGTTGTGCAATAGGTCTTTCGCTTTCTTCCATATATAGCATATCTATTGTTTTTTTATTATTATAAAAAATTGCTTTATCGCTTACCATTTCTGCATATATTAACCCACAACCCATTTCTTTTATAATTTTTCTAAAGCTTGAGTTACATATTCCTGCCATAGGCGCTAAAACTATTTGATTTTTAATTTCTACATCTTTTATTTTCCACATAGTAATCACCTTTTGCTTATTATAACATTAATAGAAAAAACACACAAATGTGTGCTTTATTAATCTTCTTTAGTTGCCTCTAACAACTCTTCACGAGTCATTTTAGTATAGCCTTTAACTCCAAGTTCTTTTGCTTTTTCTTTTAAACTAGTAATAGAAGGTTCATCTTTTTCTTCTGGCATTCTTTTATGTTCTACTAAATACTCTATTTGTTCTCTAGTTAAAGTCTCATGTTCTAGTAATGCGTTTGCGATTAAGTCTAATAAATCTCTATTCTCTGCGATTACTTTTTCTGTTCTTTTGTAGCATTTATCAATTATCTTACGCATTTCTATATCGATTTCATGAGCTACTTCGTCAGAGAAGTTCTTAGTTTTATTGTAGTCTCTTCCTAAGAATACTCCGCCTTCTTGTTGTTCTAGTTGAACTGGTCCTAAATCACTCATACCATATTCAGTAACCATAGCTCTTGCTATTTTTGTTGCCTTTTCAAAGTCGTTGTGTGCTCCTGTTGTAACTTCTTTAAATACTTGTTCTTCAGCAACTCTTCCTCCAAGTAAACCACTTATTGTTTCTAATAACTCTTTCTTTGTTTCTAAGAACGTTTCTTCTTTTGGTAACATTAAGTTATATCCACCTGCAGTACCTCTTGGTATAATAGTAATTTTTTGAACTTCGTTTGCTCCATCCAATTTAATTCCTACTACAGCGTGACCTGCTTCATGGTATGCAACAACTTTCTTTTCATGTTCAGTATATTTTTTAGACTTTTTAGCTGGTCCCATTAATACTCTATCATGTGCTTCATCTATTTCAGTCATTGTTATAGCATCTTTATTTCTTCTTACAGCTAGAAGTGCAGCTTCATTTAATAAGTTTTCTAGATCAGCACCACTAAATCCAACTGTACGTTTTGCAATATTGTTTAATTTTACATTTGGCGCAAAAATTTTGTTTTTGGCATGAACGGCAAGTATTTCTTCTCTACCTTTAACATCTGGTAAATTAACGGTTACCTGTCTATCAAATCTTCCTGGTCTTAACAATGCTGGATCTAATACATCCGCTCTATTTGTTGCAGCAATTATTATTATTCCTTCATTTGCTCCAAATCCATCCATTTCTGTTAGTAATTGGTTTAGAGTTTGCTCTCTTTCATCATGTCCTCCGCCAAGACCTGTTCCTCTTTGACGACCCACTGCATCTATTTCATCTATAAATATTAGACATGGTGCATTCTGTTTAGCTTGTTTAAACATATCACGTACACGACTTGCTCCAACACCAACAAACAGTTCTACGAAATCAGAACCACTTATATAATAGAATGGTACATTTGCTTCTCCAGCAACTGCTTTAGCAAGTAATGTTTTACCTGTACCGGGAGGTCCAACTAAAAGTACTCCTTTTGGAATCCTTGCTCCTAATTTTTGGAATTTTTTAGGATTTTTCAAAAAGTCAATTAATTCTTGAACTTCTTCTTTTTCTTCTTTTAAACCAGCAACATCTTTGAATGTTGTTTTATTATTATCTGATGATAATTTAGCTCTACTTTTACCAAAATCCATTGATTTGCCTGCGCCATTCATTTGTTTTGTAAATAAGAAGAAGATTCCTCCTATAAGCAATACATATGGTACAACATTCATAAGAATTAATAGGACAGAACTTGATCCTGGATCACTGTTAGTTATTAATTTATAGCTAAGTGCAGATGAGTCTGTATTTAACATTTGCTTGATTACACTATCAGTTAGTGGAACACGAAGTGTAAATGTTTCATTCTTAGCATATGTTGATAGTTTACCTTCTATTTCATAAATACCAGCTCTACTTCTTGGTGTAATACTTACTTCTGTTACTCTATTATTATTTAATTCATCTAAGAATTTATCATACGTTATTTTATTTACTGTTTGGTTTCCTACTACCGCCATATAATATATACCAATTAATAATAGTACTAAAAAAACATATGGCAAGAAACTTCTTTTAATATCTTTTTTATTCATATTTCCTCCTCTTTATCGATATCTTAGTATTATATCATACTTTTCTGATTTTGACTTTGTAAATTTTGATTTTTTTATTCCAGGAATCCAAATTATCTCATCTTTTGAATCTACTACTATTGGCCACTTATCCCTTTGGTCTATTGGAATCTTTGAATCGATAAAGATATCTTTTACCTTTTTTGAGCCATTTAGTTTCTTTAGTTTCATTTTATCTCCTGCTTTTCTTGTCCTTATATGCAGTGGAAAAGCAACTTCTGCTTTGTCTATTCTACAGATGTTATTGTCATTTGAATCAATACTTTCAATTTTTTCTATCATATGACCATTTGGTAATCCAGCATATTTATCAAACTCAATTTCATATTCATATAAATCATCGGTATTTTTTTTCACGGTTAACTCATTGTATGATTTTATTGCAATTACATCATTTGGTAAATATACATATGAATTTGATTTTTTACAATTAATTAGGGATTCAATTAATGCTACGTGTGAGTCATTAATAAGCATTAAATCATCTTGATAAAAATCTTCTAATATTTTACATATTACTTTATATTTGATAAGGTTTTCTAGTTTTTTATATTCTTCTATATTTAGTTTATTGTTAGCATATACTTTTTTTAGTTTATTTTGTGTTTCTTTTTCAACATAATTGTCATATTCAAATAGTAGTTTACTGAATTTTAAAAAATGCATATGTACATTTTTATCTTCTTCTTTTAGAAATGGTAGAACTACTTTCCTATATCTATTTCTAGTATACTTTCCTTTAAAATTTGATGCATCTATTGCATATTTAATACCTAATTTATCATCATAATCTTTTATTTCCTCTTTTGTCATAAAGATAAGTGGTCTTACTATTTTATATGTATCCTTTTCTACGACAGTTTTAAAGCCAGCATATCCTTTTAATGATGAACCTCTTACAATACGCATAAGTATGGTCTCCATTAAATCATCTCCATGATGAGCGGTCATTAAGTAATTTGCATCATATTTTTTTACTATTTTATCAAAGAAACTATATCTTATTGCGCGTGCCTCATTATGAAAGTTATCATCACCATATTTTTCTATAATCATACTTTCAAATATTATATCATTTTCTTCACAGTATTCTTTTAGAAATATTGCTTCTTCTTTGCTTTCTTTTCTTACATTATGATTTACATGTGCGCATATTATTTTTATATCTATTTTTTCCCTTAGTTTTAAAAGTATATCTGTAAGTGCCATTGAATCTGGCCCTGCGGAATTTCCTATTACAATTATATCCTTATCTTTTAATTTTAAATCATTCATTAGATAGTTAATAACTTTATCCATTTTACCACCTGTTTCTATATTCTATAGCATTTAATCAATATCTTCAAGAGTTAATTATTTTTCTGGAATTCTAATAATATACTCTCCATCTTTTGAATATAGATATTTCTCTCTTAAATATCTTGCAATATACTCTGGATCTTGCATTTTTTCTACATCTACTTTTAATTCTTTTTCTTGACTTTTTAATTCTACTAACTTTTGATCTAGGTCTTTCTTTTCTTTATATTTTTGATATATTTCAGACCATAATTTTGAAATAGATAAAGCAACGGTACCAGATATAATTATACATGCTACTCCAAATACTAAAAATCTAAGTGTACTTTTTTTTGCTTTTTGTTTTTTAATAGTTTTCTTAGCCATATCATCACCTACTTTATCAAGTTTATTATATCATTCTAATCATTTCTATAATAGTATTTTGTCGTAATTTAACAAAACTTTACAAAAAAAAAGACAAATTTGTCTCTTTTCTAGTTTGTATATGGTAAAAGTGCGATAGCTCTTGCTCTTTTAATTTGTTCAGCAACTATTCTTTGATGTTTAGCACAAGTTCCAGTTACACGTCTTGGTAGGATTTTACCTCTTTCGTTAACATATTTTCTTAGTACATCAACATCTTTATAATCAACTGTTTTACCAGCACACATATAACATACTTTTTTCTTTTTTCTATAAAACTCTGCCATCTTAATCCTCCTTTTTAGAATGGTAATTCATCATCATTAATTTCAATGCTTGAACCAAAATCTGCGAAAGGATCAGATTTTACATCTACTGAGTTACTTGGTTGATCAGAAAATGAACTTGGTGACATATCACTTGGAGTATTATTGAATCCAGTGTTATTATTCATGTTTTCACGGCTTGCCTTTGTGTCTAAAAATTGAACATTATCAGCAATTACTTCAGTAACATATCTTTTCTTTCCATCTTCGCCATCATATGATCTAGTTTGAAGTCTACCATCGATAGCTACTTGGCTTCCTTGATTTAAATAATTTTTAACATTTTCTGCTTGTTTTCTCCAAACAACTATATTGATAAAATCAGCTTCTCTTTCTCCTGCTTGGTTAGCAAAATTTCTATTTACTGCAACTGTGAAAGTTGCTACAGGTAAATTGCTACTAGTATATCTTAATTCAGGATCTCTAGTTAATCTTCCTATTAAAAAAACTTTATTCATAGGGTACCTCTTATCTTTCTTCTACTCTAACTATTAAATGACGAATGATGTTTTCATTAATTAAAGCAACACGGTCAAATTCTTTTGCTGCTGAATGATCTTCTGATTCGATTACGAATAGAAAATAGTATCCAGTTTTATATTTTTTAATTTCATATGCTAATTCTCTTTGACCCATAGCTTTTTCTTCAACGATTGTTGCACCTTCTGATTTTAGAACTTCTTTCATGTTATTAGCAACTTCTTTAATATTTGCCTCTTCTAAATCTGGTCTTACAATGAACATAATTTCATATTTTCTCATTTTTACACCTCCTTTTGGACTTATGGTTTCATACATTATGAAACAAGGAGTACCTAAATACTCGTAAGTACTATATCAAAAAAAAGACACTTTGTAAAGCATCTTCTTTCTATTTTTAAACATTAAATCTAAAATGACAGATATCTCCATCTTGCATTATATAATCTTTTCCTTCTAGTCTTGCACGTCCTGCTTCTCTTACTTTTAATTCACTACCGCATTGTATTAAATCTTCATAAGATATTACTTCTGCCTTAATAAATCCTTTTTCAAAATCTGTATGTATTATTCCTGCACATTCTTTAGCATTCATTCCTTTTTTGAATGTCCATGCTCTTACCTCATCACTACCTACAGTGAAATATGTTGCAAGTCCCAATATGTCATATGTAATTTTAATTAATTTATCAAGACCTGATTCTTCTATTCCAACTACACTTAACATTTCTTTTTTATCATCATCATTAAGTTCGCTAAGTTCTGACTCTAATTTTGCACATATTTTTACTGTTTGTGCCCCTTCTTTCTTAGCGTATTCTGTAACCTTTTGTACATAGTTATTATCATTAGTTAAATCTTCTTCTGAAACATTTGCCAAATATATGACTGGCTTTAGAGTTATTAGACTAAAGTTTTTAAGTAGTGCTAAATCTTCTTCGGTAAAATCAACTAATCTTAATGGTTTTCCACATTCTAGTGCTTCTTTTGCTTTGTTTAGTGTTTCTAACTCTTTTAGTGCATCTTTATCTCTATTTGTTTGTGCTTTTTTAGCAATACGTGATATTCTTCCATTTATAATTTCTAAGTCTGATATAGATAGTTCTAGATTTATTATTTCAATATCTCTTATTGGATCTATACCATTTTCTACATGGATTATATTTTCATCATCAAAACATCTTACTACATGACATATTGCATCTACTTCTCTTATATGAGATAGAAATTTATTTCCTAATCCTTCCCCTAGGGATGCTCCTTTTACTAAACCAGCTATATCGGTAAATTCAAAGCTTGTTGGAATTGTTCTTTCAGGAATATACATGTCCTCTAATTTTTGCAATCTTTCATCAGGAACTGTTACTGTTCCTACATTAGGATCAATAGTTGCGAATGGATAATTCGCAGCTAATATATTTTTCTTTGTTATTGCGTTAAATAAAGTTGATTTACCTACATTTGGTAAACCAACTATTCCTGCTTTAAGTGCCATTACTTCATTCCCCCTATAATGTTGGTGATACACCTATTCCTATTGGTGCTCCTAATAAATACCAACCAATTATTATTAATAACCAGCATACTGCCATTAATAGACAATATGGCATAATATAGCCAATTGCTTTCTTAACAGTTATTACTTCTTTCTCTGTATTATATATGTTTAAGTATCCAATGTAAATAACAAAATATGCTAAAAGCGGGGTTATTCCTTTTGCCATTGAATCAGATGCTCTTAAAATAAACTGTGCAAATTGTGGGCTTATATTTGATTGCATCATTAATGGTACTACTACTGGTGCCATTATTTCCCATTTTCCTATTGGTGTAGTTACAAACAAATTACAAATTACAATTAATAAGACAACAGTTATTATTAATGGAATACCTGAGAATGATAGTTGTGATAAAAACTTTGTAGATAATCCAACTATTACAGGACCTATATTAGTCTTTCTAAATATTGCTATAAATTGTGACGCAAAGAACATTAATGCAATTAACATTCCTAAATTACTTAAGTATATACAACATCTATTAATTAAATCTTTATTATCCCTAATTGATTTAGTACTTATTCCATATGCAAGTCCTGTTGCTATAAAGAATAGTGATATCATATAAGTAAATCCATCTTGAAAATAAGAATTTTCTCCAAATACTTGACCTAAATAAGTTTTTTCGTTCATATCTAATAATAATCCCGAAAATGGTAAGGATGGAATTAACATATATATGAAACATATTACAAATATTATACCTACTATTAGTGCTTTTTTTAATCCTTTTTTCTCTCTAAAATCCGTTTCAATTTTATTTTGTTCACTTTCTTTTATTTCTTCTAAGTTAAGTTCTTTTGTATTGCCATCTACTTCTTTTTCTTTTACTTTAGAAAATTTTGGTACTATTATTTTCTCAAATATTATAGTTCCAACTATTGAAGTAATAATAGTTGCGGCTATTATTATAATTAAATTTGAAGTTAAGCTTACATGGAATGTTTTATCTATTAATCTTGCAGCTACTGTAGTTTCTGGTATTAAATTTACTTCCATTGAACCAACAAATACTGTTGCTCCATATCCAAATGCAACTCCGCAATATGCTGCTATTACACCAAGCATTGGATTTCTCTTGTTTGCACTAAAGATTAATGCGCTAAGTGGAATTAATACAACGTAACCCACATCATTAACTAAACTTGATATTGTAGCTATTAATATTGTTAAAAATGTTAACTTTTTATTATCAATATTTAAGGTTACTCTTTTTGCAAACGCATCTATTAAACCAGTAGCATATGCAACTGATATTCCTAATAGTGATATTAATAAATTTCCTAGTGGAGCAAATCCGGCAAGATTTTTCACTGAACTACTTATTATATATTTTAGTCCATTATAATTAAATAGATTTTCAATAGTAAGTAATGTAGCTTCTAATTCCAAAGTATTCGGATTTATCTTGTTATATGTAACTTGTACTTGTAAAACTGATAGAATCCAGCTTAATAGAACAGTTATACAACTCAATATTATGAACATAAATATTGGATGTATATTAAATTTCTTAAGTTTAAGTGTTTTCTTTTTCATACTTACTCCTCATTTACTATTTTTTTTAATTTTTTATTAAATTCAATTCTTGGTATCATTATTGATCTATTACATTTAGTACATTGTATTTTTATATCTGCCCCTGTTCTTACAACAGTCCACTCATTATTACCACATGGATGAGGTTTTTTCATTATTACTTTTGTACCTATTGTGTAATTCTTATCATTCATACTTAACCTCTATTATTCGTTAACATCTAATATTTCAAGAATTCTATTTAAATCATTATTGTTAGTAAATGATATTAGTATTTTTTTATTATTAATCTTAACTTTTGTACCAAGTTTTTCTGAAATGCTTTCCTCTATATATTTATATTCGGATTCTTTCTTTACTTTTGTCTTTAATTTATGCTTTTTCTCTACTGTTGGATTTTGAGATGCTTGTTCAATAGCTCTTACATTTAAGTTTTCATCCACTATTTTGTTAGCAAGATTTATTATTTCATCTTTATCTTTCATTTTACTTAATACTCTTGCATGACTCATTGTAATTTTTTCTTCAGCTATCAAGTTTTTTACTTCTTCAGGAAGTTCAAGTAATCCTAGCATATTTGTTATATGACTACGACTTTTACCTAATTTATTTGCTAGTTCTTCTTGAGTTACTTTTAATGAAGCTAATAACTTTTGATATGCTGTTGCTTCTTCTATTGAGTTTAAATTCTCTCTTTGTAGATTTTCAAGAAGTGCTATCTCCATCATGTTTTCATCAGTAAAATCACGTACTATTGCTGGTATTGTTTCTTTTCCGGCTAATTGCGAAGCTTTGTATCTTCGTTCTCCTGCAATTATTTCATAACCTTTTATACTTTTTTTAACTATTATCGGTTGAAAAACACCATGCTCTTTAATCGAATTTGCTAATTCTTGTAGTTTTTCTGCATCGAATACTTTTCTTGGCTGATAAGGATTTGGTCTTAACTCTGATAATTTTAATTCAATTACCTCTTCTTTAGGAGTAACACTAACTATTTTTTCTTCAAATTTATCTAAGTCTAGTTGTTCGTTATTAAAAAGTTCTTCTAGTCCCATTCCTAGGGCTCTTCTTTTAACTTGCTCCATTTCTTTCAATCACTTCCTTTGCTAAGTTTAAGTAAGCTTCTGTTCCCTTACTTTTTGGATCATATACTACAATTGGTTTTCCGTGTGATGGTGCTTCTGTTAATCTTATAAGTCTTGGAATAATTGTATTATATACTCTTTCCTTGAAATATTTTCTAATATCATCTACTACTTCAAATCCTAAATTTGTTCTAGAATCTAACATTGTTAATAAAACGCCTTCTATATCCAGATTTGGATTTAAGTTCTTTTGTGCCATCATAATTGTATTAAGTAATTGCATTATACCTTCCAAGGCAAAGAATTCACATTGTACCGGAATAATTACTGAATTTGATGCCGTTAATGCATTGGTAGTAATTAATCCTAGTGATGGTGGACAATCCATAATTATGTAATCATATCTATCTTTAATTGTGTCTATCTTTGATTTTAATTGATTACCTTTACTGAATGTTGGTTCTTCTCTACTTTTTTCAATTAATTCTATGTCAATACCTGCCAAATTAATTGTTGCTGGCAATACATCTAACCTTTTAAATTTTGTTCTTATAATTGCTTCTTCTATTGGACATTTATCTGTTAAAACATCATATACGCTTTTATCAATGTCACCTTTGCAAATTCCTATACCAGTTGTTGCATTACCCTGCGGATCTAAGTCTACTAAAAGTACGTTTTTACCTAATACTGCTAGGGATGCAGAAAGATTTATACTTGTAGTTGTTTTTCCTACTCCACCCTTTTGATTAACTAATGAAATTATCTTTCCCATCTTATCACCTTTTCTTTAAACATCTATTACTATTCTATCAGAAAAAGAATGTTTTTTAAATGATTTTATGTTAAATATTTAAATTTAATTTTGACTAAAAAAGATAGCCTTATAACTATCTTTCTCAGAAATCTTATTAATCTTTATCAATTCTTATAACTATTTGGTAGAAATCTTCAAAATCAAATTCTTCAGTTTCTATTTTATTACCAGCTTTTTTCATATTTTCTATTGTATTTTTTATATCAGTTACAGTTTTGGTGACATCTCTCTTTGGACTTGGTGTTTGAATACTTTCCATACCACTAAAACTTGGAAATAATTGATCTGGTTCTTTTTCTTGTGCTTTTTCTTCTTTTGGTGGAACATTAAAATTCTTATACAAGTTATTTTCTAAGCCAATTCCATTTGATTGTTGAGTAGAAGGCTTCATTGAACTTTCTAAGTTCATACCTGCTAAAAATCCACTTCCACCTATTGGTTCCTCTTTTGGTTTTGGAGGTTCACTAAAGTTAGTTGTAGGTTTTAGTACTGGTGATTGTGATTGAACCGGTTCTGATGGTGTTGCTGGTTTTAATATGTCCTTAATTCCAGTAAATCCAGTAAATGAATTATTCACTTTTGAATCAGCATTACTTAAATTTGGCATTGTACCAATTGAGTTTTCATTATTTGATGTACTACTTGAACCATTTTTTATTTCTTCATCTAATTCTCTTACAGTCATTCTTGTAGATATAACTTTATTTAATAGTTCCACTTGTCTTTTTGGATCAGTTACATTTAATAATGCTCTTGCATGACGTTCTGAAATTTGTTCATGTAGTAATGCATCTTGTACTTCATCAGTTAATGATAAAAGTCTTAATTTATTTGCAACTGCAGATTGAGATTTACCCATTGTTTTAGCAAGTTCCTCTTGAGTTAATGCATCCAACTCTAGAATTTTTTGATATGTTCTTGCTTCTTCTATTGGAGTTAAATCTCTTCTTTGTAAATTTTCTATTAGTGCTACTTTTGAGCTTTCTTTATCATCTAAATTTTTAATAATTGCTGGTATTTTTGTTAAACCTGCCATTGTTGATGCTTTATATCTTCTCTCTCCTGCGATTATTTCATATTTTTCACCAATCTGTCTTACAACTATTGGTTGAATAACACCATGTTCTTTTATAGATACTGCTAACTCTTTTAATGCTTGTTCATCAAAATTTTCCCTTGGTTGAAATCTATTTGGTATTATGTCATCTAAATATAAGTATTTTACTTCGTTTTCCATTTTACAACCTCCATTATTCTTTTTTTACTCTTTATTCTTATATAATTATACATTATTCTCTTTTTTTTTACAACGATTTTTTTATTTTATCAATACTTCTTGGGTATTTTGCTTCTGTTTTTCTTACTTTTTTGATATTTATTAATGCTCTTTGGCTGTTTTCAATTGGTAATTTAAATGTATTAACATTTATTACTTCCCCACCAATATCTCTTATTATTTTTTCGGCATCACTTAATTCTTCTTCAAATGAAGACTTCATTAGTATTAAATGTCCTGATGTTTTTAATGCTTTAAATGATATTTCTACTAAAATTTTGGCTTTAGCAACTGCCCTTGATGTTATTATATCAAATCTTTCTTCATTATGTTTTGAATAATCTTCCATTCTCTCATGTACTAATTCAACATCTTTTAAATCTAATAGTTTTATTACATAATCTAAAAATTTAAGCCTTTTTTGAAGTGAATCAACAAGAGTAATTTTTAAATTAGGAAATACAATTTTAAGTACTACTCCTGGAAATCCAGCACCTGTTCCTACATCACATAGTGAAATATCTTTAGTTAGATCATATTCTTTAAAAAGAGTTAAACTGTCATAAAAATGTTTTAAATATACATCCTTTTCTTCTGTAATTGATGTTAGATTTATCTTTTTATTCCATTCTACTAGGGCTTTATAATATTCATTTAATTGTTCTAGTTGTTTATCAGTTATACTTATACCTAATTCTTTTACTGCTGTTAGAAATTCTTCTCTATTCATCTTTAGTTCCTCTTTTTAAATACATCATTAGCATAGAAATATCTGATGGGTTTACCCCACTTATTCTTATTGCTTGTCCAATTGAAATTGGTTTAATTTTATCTAGTTTTTCTCTTGCTTCTTTTGCAATGTTAGTAAATTTGCTGTAATCAATGTCTTTTGGAATTGATATTTTTTCTAATTCTAGCATTTTTTCTGCCTCTTTTTCGGCTTTTAATATATATCCTTCATATTTTGCAATAATTTCCACTTGTTCTTCTACTTGATGTGAGTAATCTTTTTGAATGTATTTTTTTAAGTCTTTTAGACTAATTTCAGGTCTTTTTAATAAGTCATAAAGATATATTCCATCATATATTTTAGCAGAATTTAAACTTTCAAGGTATTCATTTACTTCTTTTGTTGGAGTCACTTTTATAGTTTTTAATGTTTCAACTAATCTATTTATGTTTTCTATTTTATCTGTTACAATTTTATATTTTTCATCACTTATTAATCCAATGTCATGACCATATTTTGATAATCTTAAATCTGCATTATCGTGTCTTAATAAGAGTCTATATTCTGCACGTGAAGTTAATAATCTATATGGATCTATTACTCCTTTTGTTATTAGGTCATCTATTAATACTCCTATATAACTTTCATTTCTTTTTAAAATTAATGGTTCTTTATTTGATAATTTTAATGCTGCATTTATTCCGGCAATTAATCCTTGGCCTGCGGCTTCTTCATATCCACTTGTTCCATTTATTTGTCCAGCGGTATATAATCCTTCTATAATTTTTGTTTCTAAAGATGGTTTTAACTGCATTGAGTCTATTGCATCATATTCAATTGCATATGCATACTTATTTACTTTAGCGTTTTCTAATCCTGGTAATGATCTTATCATTTTATCTTGTACATCATATGGCATACTCGTAGAAAATCCTTGAATATAGATATCATCATAATAAATACTTTCTGGTTCTAAAAACAATTGATGTCTTTCTTTATCACTAAATCTTACTATTTTATCTTCTATGGATGGACAATATCTAGGACCTACACCTTCTACATATCCTCCATACATACTCGATTTATCTAAATTTTCTTTTATTATTTCGTGTGTTTTTGATGTTGTATATATCAAATAACATGGAATTTGCTTGTCTGTTTCATAATTTAGTTCATTATAAACTGAAAAATTCCAACATGTATCATCTCCAGGCTGTATTGTTGCTTTTGAATAATCAATGCTGCTTTTTTCTATTCTTGGTGGAGTACCTGTTTTTAACCTTTTTATAGTAAATCCATATTTTTTTAAATCGTCACTCAGTGTTTTACAAGTTTTTTCATCATGTGGTCCACTTGATGTTTTTGATGAACCAACTAAAATGCTTGATTTTAAATAAGTTCCCGTAGTTAAGATTACTGCTTTACTATAGATTTCTTTATTATTTTCTGTTAATACGCCTATTATTTTATTATCCTCAATAAGTAATTCTTTTACCATGTCTTCTAAAATATCTAGATTTTCTTGGTTTTCTAATGTTTTTAACATCTCTTTTTTATAAGTTATTTTGTCTGCTTGAGCACGTAGTGAACGTACTGCGGGACCTTTTTTTGTATTTAGCATCTTCATTTGAAGAAAACTTTTATCTATATTATTAGCCATCTCTCCGCCTAATGCCGATATTTCTCTTACTACTATTCCTTTGGCAGGGCCTCCAATTGATGGATTACATGGCATATCTGCAATATTGTTTTTATTCATAGTTATCATAAGTGTTTTTTTATTCATTCTTGCAGATGCTAGTGCTGCTTCACATCCTGCATGACCACCACCTACTACTATTATTTCATACTCCATCTTTTTCACTTCCTCTTTTATATCATTATACACTACTATTTTTATTTTAAATTATCTTTTTTCAAACAAAAATTATTTCCCGGGAAATAATTTTTTGCGTTAAATTCAATTTTGTGTGGCTTCAAATCACTTTCCTAAACAAAATTGACTAAATAATTGGTCTAATAATTCATCAGTATATGTTGCGCCAATTATCTCACCTAGTTTTTCCCAGGCTCTTTTTATGTCAATTTCTACTAAATCTACTGGTGTAGCATTATTTATTCCATTAAGTGCTTCTAATAATATGTCCTTTGCTTCCTTAATTAATGAAATTTGTCTAACATTATTCAAGTATTTATAATCTTCTTTAGTTAATTCTTCTAAATTGAATAATTCTACTATTTTGTCCTTTAACTCATCTAATCCATTTAAATCAACTGTATTAGTACGTATTATATTTTCATATGTAATATTTGATATATCAATTTTATCTGCTAAATCACTTTTATTAATTACCACTATTACTTTTTTATTCTTACAATATTCTAATATATTTTTATCTTCTTCAGTTAATTTTTCATTATTATTTAATACAATTATTACTAAATCTGCAGATTCTATTAAACTATAACTTTTGTTAACACCTATTTTTTCTACTATATCGTTTGTTTTTCTTATTCCTGCAGTATCTATAATATCTAACATTACACCATTTATTGTTATACTTCCTTCTACTGTATCTCTTGTAGTTCCTTCAATATCTGTTACTATTGCCTTTTCTTCATCTAATAATCTATTAAGTAGACTACTTTTCCCTACATTTGGTCTTCCTATTATTACAGTTTTTATTCCAGAAGTTAAAACTTTTCCGTTTTCGGACTCTTTTATTATTTTTTTTATTTCTTTAATGACATTTTCTATTTTAGGCTTTAGCTTCTCATTTGTCATTGTTTCTATGTCTTCATATTCTGGATAATCAATATTTACTTCTATGGTTGCTAGAATTTCTAATATCTCTTGTCTTAGATTTTTTATTAGCTTACTAACATACCCATCTAATCCATTTAGTGCAGCTTTTCTTTTTGATTCTGTTTTAGCATTTATTAAATCCATTGTTGATTCTGCTTGTGATAAATCTATTCTTCCATTTAAAAATGCTCTTTTTGTGAATTCTCCTGGTTCTGCAAGTCTTGCCCCATTTTTTAATACTGCTTCTAATACTTTATTTGTAGTAGCAATACCGCCATGGCAATTAATTTCAACAATATCTTCTGTTGTAAATGTTTTTGGTGATTTCATTACACTTACTAAAACTTCATCTAATAAATTATCTCCATCTTTTATATGCCCATAAGAAATAGTATGTGATTCAACCTTTTCTAAATCTTTTCCTTTAAAAATACTATTTACTATTTTTATTGCATCAGAACCACTTACTCTAATTATTGATATGGCACCTACTCCTAATGTAGTTGAAATTGCCGCAATTGTATCATTCATATAACTCACTCCATTAAATTATAGTTATTTAAAATTTACTATATATTATATTTTAAAAGCTATTTTGTCAATAAAAATGGAAAGCTTTATTCGCTCTCCACATATTTAATAACTACTGATCTGTTTGGTTCTTCTCCTGTGCTTTCAGTTTTTATATTTTTGTATTCACCTAGAATTGTATGAATTACTCTTCTTTCGTAAGAATTCATTGGATCAAGTTTAACATCCATTCTTGTTCTTTTTACATCTCTTGCGATGCTTTTCGCTAATCTTTCTAATTGATGTTGATGTTTTAATTTATATTCGCCAACATCTAAAGTAAACGGAAAATAAAATCCTAATTCATTGTATAAATATTGTTTTAAAATTAAACTTAATGCTTCTATTGTTCTTCCTTGTTTTCCTATTAATATATTGTTATTATCACTAAATATTGTTATTGTAGTCATTCCATCTCGTTGTTTAATTTCAAAATTACCTTTTATTCCCATTAAATTAATAATATTTGTTAATTCTCTCTTTATTTCTTCTAATATATCTTCTTTGGTAATTACTTCTATTTCTACTTTTTTTGCTTTAAAAAGTCCACCTTTAGTTTCTGTTTCGTTTATGTATATATCTTCTTCATTACACTTTAAGTTTTCTAATGCTGAAATCTTTGCTTCTTCCAAAGTTTTTCCTGAAAAATTATTTTTTTTCATGTTTTTTACCTCTTTTCACTAACAAATTTTGAACTACAGTAAATAAGTTTGTTGTTATCCAATAAATATTTAGTGCAGAAGTCATAAATAATGACATTACTGTTATCATTATAACCATAGTTCTATTCATAATTGTAGCTTGCTTATTATCACCCATCGCAGCAGCATTGTTTTTAAATGAATAATATGTTGTTAGTCCTACTATTATTGTTAATAATAAGTATAAGAAGTTACCATGTTGTAATGCAATAATTGGAGTTGTTCCAAGTTGGAAACCAATAAAATGTTCTTCAAATATTGCTGGAACCCTATTTATTGCTTCTAAGAATCCTATAAATAAAGGCAATTGTATAAATGAGAACAAACATCCAGATATAGGATTAACATTATATTTTTTATATATAAGCATCATTTCCTGATTCTTTTTCATCAATGATTCTTGATCTGTTTTATCTTTATATTTTTTCTCAAGTTTATCAAGTTCTGGTTTAGCATTTTTTAACATTTCTGATTGCATTGCTGTTTTTCTAGTTACTGGGAATGCAATTAATCTTATTAATAAACTTACTATTACTAAGCTTAATCCATAATTTTTAACAATATTACCAATTTGAATAATTACCCATGCTAGTGGTTTAACAAATATTGATGTCCATAATCCTTCATATCCACCCGAATTTACTTTAAAATTTTTACATTCAGGAAGATTTTCTATATTTACCTTATTATCTTCATATATTTTTATTGTATCTTTATCTTTTGGTCTACATAATATGTTTTCAGTAAGACTCTGCCCTGTTTCTGGATTCCTTACTGCCTTTTTATCTTGGGTTGTTAGTGTTTTTGTACATCCAGTTAATAATATTAATACTAGCAATATTACTACTAGACTTTTACGATTTTTTTTCATTTTTGTCTCCTTGATTAATTTTTGCTATTAAATTTTCAAAGCTTCTTTTTAAAGTATCAAATTCTACTTCTAATGATGCTTTCCTTAATATTATAATATAATCCATATTATTTTGGTAGTATTTTTTGTTTTTATCAACAATATTTCTTATTTGCCTTTTAAATTTATTCCTACATACTGCATTACCAATTTTTTTCCCTACGGATATACCAAATCGATATCTATCTAATTCATTATTTTTATAATATATAACAAAAAATTTATCTTTCACTACTCTACCTGATTTTAATATATTATCAAATTCATAGCTTTTCTTTACTCTATTAATTTTTTTCATAGAATGCTCCTTTATTACATTGTACCAAAAAAAAAGCCACTTTTATAGTGGAATTTAAACTAATTTTTTACGACCTTTTTTTCTACGACTATTAATTATATTACCTTTAATTCTTGAAAAAAATCCATGTTTCTTTGCTTTTTTTCTATTATTTGGTTGATAAGTTCTTTTCACTAATAACACCTCCAAACTAAAAGTCTCCATTATTATAATAGTGACTATACATTTTTGTCAATCTATTTTTTAATTTTATTTTATGCACAGAATTAACAGGCTTGTTTAAAAAGTTTTACTCTGTTGTGATTTAAAATCTGTGGAAAGTGTGGATAAGTTATATTTTCATTTATTTTATTGAGTATTATCTGTGTATAATTTTGTGAATTTCTTGTGAATAAAAATTTATTTAATATTTGTGCTTTATTTTTTCAACAACTTAAGTTACAATATCAATAGATTTAAATTCTTTATCCAGGGGGCGGTGATAATATGGACGAAAAAGATATTTGGACATCTGTTCTTTCTAAAATTAAGGAAGAAATTAACTCTTTGTCTTTTCAAACTTGGTTTGAAGAAACAGAATTATATAGATTAGAAAAAAATGTTGCCAAAATTATAGTACCTTTTGCGATTCACAAGACCCATATTATTAACAATTATAGAGATATTATAGTTGAAGGATTATATGAAGTAACTAATACAAATTATGAACTTGAGTTGTTATTAAGAGATGAAATTATTGAAGATACAGAACCTAAAGTTAATACTACTAGTGAAAATTCTAGTAATATTACTAGCAATTCAATTGAAATGCCTTATATAAAATCAAATTTAAACTCAAAATATACATTTGAAAACTTTATAGTAGGAAATAGTAATAAATTTGCACATGCCGCGGCACTTGCGGTTGCGGAAAACCCTGGAAAAATGTATAATCCGCTATTTATATATGGAAATAGTGGTCTTGGTAAAACTCATTTAATGCATGCAATCGGTAATTACATAAGTAAAAATAGTGATAAAAAAGTTTTATATGTCACTAGTGAACAATTTGTTTCGGACTTTATTGGAATTAATAAAAAGGATGAAAATGGTACTAATTTTACTTATGTTGATTTCTTTAAACAGAAATATCGTAATATTGATGTATTAATTATAGATGATATACAATATTTGGGTGGTGCTACTGAAACTCAGAAGGAATTTTTCCACACATTTAATACTTTATATGGTGATAATAAACAAATAATTATTTCATCGGATAGGTCTCCAGATGATTTAAAGATACTAGAAGATCGTTTAAGGACTAGATTTTGTTGGGGATTACCAGTTGATATCTATCCACCTGATTTTGAACTTAGAGTAGCGATATTAAAGAAGAGAATAGTAGGTGAAGCGATAAATAAAGAAATTCCTGATCAAGTAATTGAGTATATGGCTTCTAACTTAGGAAGTGATATAAGACAACTTGAAGGTGCTGTCACTAGATTGGTTGCATATTCAACAATTATGGGCTCTGAAATTGATTTGAATCTTGCAATTGAAGCTCTTAAAGACTATATTAATAAAGGTGTCAGTGAAAAAAATAATGTAAATAAAATTCAAAAGGTTGTCGCGGAATATTTTCAAATATCCGTTGAGGATTTAAAATCAAAAAAGAGAAATTCTAATATCTCATTTCCACGGCAAATTGCTATGTTCCTGTGCAGAAAATTTACTGATGAATCTTTTCCTAAAATAGGAATAGAATTTGGTGGTAAAGATCATTCAACTGTTATGCATTCTTGTGAAAAAATAGAAAGAGAAATTAAAACAAACAAGGATTTAGCTGATACAATTGACAAATTAGAAAAAGATATCCACTGATATTGTTTATAAATCCACAACTTATCAACAAGTTATCCACAGATAATTATTTAAAAATATCAATAATTATAAGGAAAAAATAAGTTATTAACAGTTTCCACTGTAATAATATAAAAAATATATTTAAAAGAAAGAAGGAATACACATGAAAATAAAAATTAAAAAGGAATTACTTTTAGAAAATTTAAATAAAGTTTCAAAAGCAATTTCAACTAAAAACTTAATTCCTATCTTATCAGGAATTAAATTTGATTTAACTAAGGAAGGTTTAACTTTAACTGCATCTGATAATGATATTACAATTCAAACATTTATACCTGCGGATAATAAAGATATGGAAATAGAAAAAGAGGGTAGTATTATTATTCAAGGTAAATATGTATTGGATATTGTAAGAAAACTTCCTGATGAATTTATTAATATTGAAGTAATAGACGAATTAAAAATATTAATATATGCAGAAAATAGTGAATTTAATTTGAATGGAATAAATCAAAAAGAATATCCTAATGTTGCATTAGAAAATAGTAAGAACTTTGTCAAAATAAATACTAAGTTATTTAAAACTATTATTAACCAAACAGCTTTTGCGACTTCTACAGATGAATCCCGTCCTATATTAACGGGTATTAATATTAAAATAACTGGTGATATTTTAGAATGTAGTGCAACTGATTCATATCGTTTAGCAAAAAAACAGGCTAAATTAAATGAAATAGCTGGTGAAACATACAATATTATAGTACCAGGTAAAAATATAGTTGAATTTATGAAAATATTGAATGAGGGTAATGAAGAATTAGAAATTCACATATTTAGTAATAAAGTTTTATTTAAACAGAATAATTTATTATTCCAATCTAGATTAGTAAGTGGAAATTATCCTAATGTTAATAATTTAATACCTTCTGATTCATTCTTGAAGATTACTGCAAACTTATCAAATTTATATGATGTAATAGATAGGGCAAGTATATTAACTTCTGATAAGGAAAAAAATATTGTTACTTTAGAGACAAATAAAAACTTATTAATTGTTAGATCTTCTTCTGCTGAAATTGGTAGAGTTGAGGAAAAAATGAATATTACTAAAGATAATGAAGAAGAAATTAAAATATCTTTCAGTGCAAAATATATGATGGATGCATTAAGGTCTTTTGAGGGAGATACTGTTGAATTAGCATTTGAAGGTGAAGTTAAACCTATTATTATAAAAGATGTTGAGGATCCAAATTTAACACAATTAGTGTTACCTATTAGAACATATTAGTTGATTTTAGCTCCTAAATGGAGCTTTTTTTGTGGAAAAATATTTTAATCTACAAAATTCGGTTTAATTCGACATAACAATGTGCTAATATTTTGTCGTAATTTAGTTAAATTACAAAGAAATTTCTAGAAATTTAAAATGATTAAGGGGGAATTATGAATTTTTATGAAATTAATGAGGATACACTTGCAATAATACCTGTTGATAGCAAGAATTCAAAGGTTATAGAAGGGGATAATCAATATGTTGTTAGTAAATCAGCATATAATATTATGGATGAAAGTTGTCAGTATTATGGAAGTAGTTATTCTGGTAGAGTTACTGCCGCAAAAGATATCTTAAAATGTGCTTACAAGACTCCAATTTTAGTTGAGGAAACAAGGAAATTAATCTTTTTTCCAACAAAATCTTCTCAAGATGAAGATTGTTGCTGGTTTAATTGTAATACTATTAAAAGTATAGAAAAAAATGGCAAACAATCACTAATAACTTTAAAAAATAATGAACAAATTGTAGTTGATTCATCTAAATTATCATTAGAAAATCAGATTTATAGATCTACTAAACTTGGATATATACTTCAACAACGTTCAAAACTCAAATAAAATGACAAAAAAGGCTAAAAAGCCTTTTTTTAATGCAAATTTGTGATATAATTAATATGTATGTATAGGACTATTAAAAAATGAAAATAGGTGAAATTATGGGGTTTTTTGAGGTTTTAATTTGAGAATTGATGAAATCAGTCTCCAAAATTATAGAAATTATGAGAAAATTAATCTTAAATTTAATAAAAATATAAACATAATTATTGGGGACAACGCTAAAGGTAAAACAAATATATTAGAATCCATATATTTTTTATCTATTACAAAGTCGTATCGTACTAATGAAGATATAAATCTAATTAATCATGGTAAGAATTTTTTTAAAATTAAAGGCAAAATACATGACCAGAGATTAGTTAAAAAGCTTGAAATTGATTTTACTAATAAGAAGAAGATATTTTTAAATGGAAAAGAAGTTAAAAAGCTTTCAAATTATATCGGAATTTTTAATGTTATTATGATATCTCCTGAAGATATTGAAGTTATTAAAGGTTCACCACAAATAAGAAGAAATCTTCTTAATATTGAACTTAGTCAGATTTCAAAAGAGTATATTGAAATATACAATGAATATAATAAGCTTTTGAAAATGAGAAATGATTACTTAAAAATATTACAAACTAATAGTATAGCTGATTTTCGATATTTAGATATTATTACTGATAAACTTGTGGAAAGAGCAATTTTTATTTATCAATCTAGAAAAAAAATAATTGATTTTATTAATGATAAAATTACTGATATTTATAATAACATAATAAGTATTGATGGACTAAAGGTTAAATATGTACCAAATATTGACTTAGTTGATTATGATTCTGAGGCACTCAGAAAAAAGGTTAAGCATACATTTTATAAAAATAGGCAAAAAGAAATAACGCTTGGAATGACCGTTTATGGGCCTCATAGAGACGATTTTGAATTTTGCATAGAAAATAACAACATAAAGTATTTCGGCTCTCAGGGGCAACAAAAATTAGCTGTAATAGCGTTTAAATTAGCTTTTTTACAATTGCTTGAGGAACAACTTGGAAAAACACCGGTATTACTTTTAGATGATGTTTTTAGTGAATTGGATAAAAAAAGAAAGAATAAGCTTATTGAATATATAAATGATGCAGGGCAAGTTATAATTACAACCAATGATATTAGGGACATAAATAAGAAAAAAATTAAGAGTTCAAAGATATTTGAAATAAAAGACAAAAAGATAGTGGAGAAAGGTGATAGTAATGGCAAATGAGAATAATTATGATTCTTCTTCTATTCAAGTTTTGGAAGGATTAGAAGCAGTAAGAAAAAGACCTGGTATGTATATTGGTACTACTAGTGAGAGAGGACTTCATCATCTAGTTTGGGAAATCGTTGATAACTCAATAGATGAAGCTTTAGCGGGATATTGTGATGATATTGAAGTAATTATCAGCAAAGAAAATTCAATAACAGTTAAAGATGACGGTAGGGGTGTACCAGTTGGTATACATCCTAAAACAGGTAAGAGTACAGTTGAAACAATATTTACGGTTTTACATGCTGGTGGTAAATTTGGTGGAGGAGGATACAAGGTATCTGGTGGACTTCATGGAGTTGGTGCTAGTGTTGTTAATGCTCTATCTGAATGGCTAGAGGTTAGAGTATATAAAGATGGAAATGTATACTTTCAAAGGTTCGTAAATGGCGGACATCCTGAGGGAGATTTAAAAATTATTGATACTTGTGCAAAAGATAGGACGGGTACAACGGTTTCTTTCAAACCAGATCCAGATATTTTTACCGAGACAACAATATTTAATTATGAAACGCTACAACAAAGACTACGTGAATTAGCATTTTTAAATAAAGGTCTTAGAATTATTTTAATGGATGAAAGACAAGATAATAAACGCGATGAATTCTTATATGAAGGTGGAATTCGTGAATATGTTGAAATGTTGAATAAAAATAAAAGCCCTATTCACGATACTATTATTGATGTTACTGGAAAGGATAATGATATATCTTTAGAAGTAGCACTTCAATATAATCAAAGCTATACTTCAAATATATATTCATTTGTTAATAATATCACTACACCAGAAGGTGGAACACATGAAGAAGGAGTAAGAAGAGCCTTAACAAGAGTTTTAAATAAATATGCAACTAGTTCAGGAATGTTAAAGGCTAATGATGATCCTTTAAGTGGTGATGATGTTAGGGAAGGGCTTACTATGATTATTTCTTGTAAACATCCAAATCCACAATTTGAGGGTCAAACTAAGACAAAACTTGGTAATGCTGAAGTTAGAAGTATTGCGGATAAGATTTTCTCTGAGTCATTAGAAAGATTTTTGATGGAAAATCCAGCACAAGCTAAAGTGATTGTGGAAAAAGCTATGACCGCTGCGCGTGCTAGAGTTGCTGCTAAAAGGGCTCGTGAATTAACTCGTAGAAAGGGTGATTTGGATGTTACTAATTTCTATGGAAAATTATCTGATTGCAAGAGTAAAGATGCAACAATTAGTGAGATTTTCTTAGTCGAGGGAGATTCTGCTGGTGGTTCTGCACTTAAGGGTAGGGATAGTATGACTCAAGCTATTTTGCCTTTGAGGGGTAAAATTTTAAATGTTGAAAAAGCAAGACTTGATAAGGCTTTGGCAAATGAAGAAATTCGTACAATTATTACTGCATTTGGTACCGGTATAGGTGAGGATTTTGATTTATCAAAGTTAAGATATCATAAAATTATTATAATGACCGATGCCGATGTTGATGGTTCACATATTAGAGTATTGCTATTAACTTTATTCTATAGATTCTTTAGACCTATTGTTGAAGCTGGTCATGTTTATGCGGCTCAACCGCCTTTATATGTTATAAAACATGGTAAAAATATTAAATACGTACTTGATGAAAAAGAAAGAGATGAATATCTTGCCACATTAAGTCCTAATACTAAATATGATATTATGCGTATGAAAGGTTTAGGAGAGATGGATGCTGAGGAATTAAATGAAACCACTATGGATATTCATAAAAGAACTTTAAGACAAATAACAGTAGAAGATGCTGTTAGAGCGGATGAGGTATTTTCAAAACTAATGGGTGAAGAAGTAGAACCTCGTAGAGAATTTATTGAAACAAATGCAACGTATGCAAATTTGGATATATAGGAGGGTTTCAGTATGGATAAATTAGAACAAAATAATATAGTTAAAGAAGTACAAGATTCATTTTTGGATTATTCAATGAGTGTTATTACTGCACGTGCTATACCAGATTTAAGGGATGGATTAAAACCTGTACACAGAAGAATTTTATATTCTATGTATGAATCTGGTTATACTCCTGATAAGCCTCATAAAAAGAGTGCAAGAATAGTCGGAGATGTTATGGGTAAATATCATCCACATGGTGATTCTTCTATTTATGAAGCAATGGTAAGAATGGCTCAAGACTTTTCATATAGATATATGTTAGTTGATGGTCATGGTAACTTTGGTAATATAGATGGATATGGTGCTGCTGCAATGCGTTATACTGAGTCTAGACTTTCAAAGATTTCTCTTCAATTGTTACGTGATATTAATAAAAATACAGTTGATTTTACTCCAAACTTTGATGAATCAGAAAAAGAGCCGGTTGTTTTACCTTCAAGGTTCCCCAATATATTGGTTAATGGTACAACTGGTATAGCTGTTGGGATGGCCACTAATATTCCACCTCATAATTTAGGTGAAGTTATTGATGGTTGTGTTGCATACATTGATAATCCTGAAATTGATTTAAATGGTTTAATGCATTATATAAAAGGACCAGATTTTCCTACAGGTGCAACTATTTTAGGTAATAGTGGTATAAGAAAGGCCTATGAAACTGGTCGTGGTAGTATTACAATACGTAGTAAAGCTCGTATAGAAGAAAAAAATGGTAAGCAATATATAATTATAGATGAAGTTCCATATGGAGTTAATACTTTGGAACTTAAAAATAAGGTTGCGGAATTAGTTCATAATAAAACAATTGATGGTATAGCTGATTATCATTCTGATTTAAAGGAAGGTATAAAAATAACTATTACTTTAAAGAAAGATGCTAATGCGCAGGTTGTTTTAAATAAATTATATAAACATACTTCGTTCCAAACTACATATGGAATTATTTTCTTAATGCTTGATCAGGGAGTTCCTAAAACTTTAGGTTTAAAAGATATTATATCTAAATATATAGATTTTCAAAGGGAAATTATTATTAGAAGAACTAAATTTGAATTAGATGTAGCTGAAAAAAGAGTTCATATTTTAGAAGGCTTAAAGATAGCTCTTGATAATATAGATGCGATAATTAAATTAATCAGAGGTTCAAAGGGTGATGATGAAGCTAGGGCGGCATTAATGAGCCAATTTGGTTTAAGTGAAGCACAATCTAATGCAATTCTTGAAATGAAATTAAGAAGATTAACTGGATTGGAAAGAGAAAAAATTGAAAATGAATTAGCAGATTTGATTAAACTTATTGATGAATTACGTTTAATTTTAAGTAGCGATGCAAATATATTGGCTGTAATCAAAAAAGAATTACTTGAAATTAAGGATAAATATGCAGATGAAAGAAGAACAAATATAGATATGACAGCTATTGAATATATTGAAGATGAATCTTTAATTCCTGTTGAGAGAACTTTAATTGCTCTTACACATAAGGGATATATAAAGAGAATGCTGCTTGATACATATCGTACTCAAAATCGTGGTGGTGTAGGTATTAAGGGTATGTCTACTAATGAAGAAGACTATGTTGAAAAAATGATCAATATGTCTACTCATGATTATATATTATTCTTTAGTAATAAGGGTAAGGTTTATAGGATGAAAGGTTATGAAATTCCAGAATTTAGCAGACAGTCTAAAGGATTGCCAATTATTAACTTATTACCTCTTGAAAATGATGAAAAGATAACTTCTATGATTCAAGTAGAAAGTGAGGAAAGCTCGAACAAATATTTGATGTTTTTTACTAAGGATGGATTAACTAAACGTACTAGAATTGAAGAGTTTGAAAATATAAGAAATAATGGTAAAAAAGCTATTGTTCTTAAAGATAATGATGAATTGATAAGTGTTCGTAAGACTACTGGTGAAAATGAAATACTTATAGGTGCTTCTAATGGTAGAATGGTTAGATTTAATGAAAATGAAATCAGAGTAATGGGTAGAAGTAGTAGTGGTGTTAAAGGTATTTCATTTGAGAATTCATATGTTGTTGGTGCTGAAGTTGTTAATAAAGATGAAGATGTACTAATTGTTACAGAAAAGGGTTATGGTAAGAAGACTAACGTAGATCAATATCGTCTAACTCATAGAGGTAGCAAAGGTGTAAAAGCATTAAATGTTACTGAAAAGAATGGTAATTTGGTATCATTAAAAACAGTAAAAGGTGATGAGGACTTATTAATAATTACTAATAGTGGAATTATTATCAGAATTGATACTCAACAAATCTCAACCTTAAATAGAAATACACAAGGAATCAGATTAATTAACCTTAAGGATAATCAAAAAGTTTCTACTGTTGCTCTTGTGGAAAAAGAAATTGATTCTTCTGATGAATCAGAAGATAATAACTAATGAACTGTGAAAAAGAATTGTACTAAAAGTACAATTCTTTTTTTAAATTATTTCCCGGGAAATAATTTTATCCACAATGTTTCACGTGAAACATTGTTTAATATAATACACATTTGCATGAATAAGGACTTTAAATCAAATAAATTTAAGAAAAAAATATTATATTTTGCATTGATAAGTATATAAACAATATAATTACTCATTTAATGCAAAATACAAATCATTTAATAATTTATCGCTATTAATACTTAATAATTAACATATTTGATATATTATATTGAAAAATAAGCTTTATTTTTCAACATTTTTAGTGAAATATATTATATTTTTGTTTTATTGCTATATTAAATACTCAATTTGAACGCTAAATGTGCAATCCGGATCTCAAAAAATTAAAATTTTAAATTTATTAATTAATATTTTAGTTACAAAATAGGTAAAGATTATTTCCCGGGAAATAATTTTTATCCACAATGTTTCACGTGAAACATTATATAATATGTTATATATTTTTGTTTAAATCATGAATTAAGTTCTCAATTATTAAAAAACAAGGCTTATATTTTGCATCGACAAGCATATTAGTAATATAATTACTCATTTAATGCAAAATATTAACCTATTAAATAATACCTACTATTTATATTTTTTTTTACTTAAAATTATTTCCCGGGAAATATTTTTTTACACAACATCTTACTGTAATTTAATTATATTTTTATTTAACTTAATTTATAAAAGTACAAATCATTAATTAAAAAATTTTAAAATAGTGGATTTTTTACAAAAAAAATCAAAATAACAGATTAAGTTTTATAAATTTATACGTAAAAACACTCAAAATTATAGAAAAATACGTTAAATTATTTCCCGGGAAATAATTTAATCCACAATGTTTCACGTGAAACATTAAAATATTAACAATAAAATACTTGAAAAAAATATAAAATTAGTTTAATATTATTGTGATGCAATAATTATGGTGGAATCAGGTCAGGATTGGAAGATAGCAGCCTTAACATTTAATAATTATGTGCATCATTTTTTATGTAGAAAATGGTGATATATATGGATGATAAATTTATGAATTATGCCTTGAAAGAAGCACAAAAAGCTTATAATAAAATGGATGTTCCTGTAGGATGCGTGATTGTTTATAATGGAAAAATTATAGCTAGAGGCTATAATAAGCGTGAAAAGGACCAAAATGTAATTAAACATGCAGAAATTGAGGCTATTGATAAGGCTTGTAAGGCTTTAAAAAGCTGGCGATTGAATGATTGTACTATTTATACTACTTTATTTCCTTGTCCAATGTGTGCATCTGCTATCCAACAGTCTAGAATATCTAAACTAGTATATTTAAATAATACTAATAATAAGGCTCTAAACGATATATCTTTGAATATTTTATTTAACGAAAATTTAAATCATAGGGTTAAAATTGATAAAATTTTTCTTGAAAACAGCATTATTGATGATTTTTTTGAAAAAATTCGCAAAGAAAAGTAATGTTTCACGTGAAACATTACTTTTTAATGATGTTATTGTCCTTTTTTGATTAAAAACCTTTAGTCATAATGGAAAAAGCAAAAAAATAGTGGTATACTATTTATAACTTGAAAAGAGGTGGTATGATGTTTAGCCAAAGCTTATATAGGAAATATAGACCTTCTAATTTTAATGAAGTATATGGACAGACTATAGCAAAAAAAATCTTAATTAATTCAATTGATCATGCTAAAATTTCTCATGCATATTTGTTTTTTGGACCTAGAGGGACTGGCAAAACTTCGATTGCTAAGATGTTTGCTAGGAGTGTTAACTGTTTAGCACCTGTTAATGGTAATTGCTGTGAAAAATGTAATAATTGTTTATCAAGTATTGATAAAAATAATGTTGATATTATTGAAATAGATGCAGCTTCTAATAATGGTGTTGATGAAATAAGGGAATTGAGAAATAAGGTTAATCTTGTGCCTAATAGTTTAAAATACAAGGTTTATATTATTGATGAGGTGCATATGCTTTCTACTGGGGCATTTAATGCATTACTTAAAACTCTTGAGGAACCACCAGAGCATGTAATTTTTATTCTTGCAACTACTGAGATATATAAAGTTCCTGCTACTATAATTTCTAGATGTCAGACTATTGAGTTTAAAAATATTGATAAAAAAAGTATGTTTGAACGTTTATCTGAGATTTCTAAAGCAGAGAATATTAATATAACGGATGATGCTATTAATGAAATTGTACAAAATTCAAATGGGGGATTAAGAGATGCAATTGGTCTTCTTGAAAAATCAAGTGATTATGCAGATGAAGATGTTATTGATGTAAATGAAATTAGAAGTCTTTTAGGTTTGGTTACTAAGAATGAAATAGAGCAATTAATAAAGATGATTTTAAATAATGAAACTGATCTACTTATATCAAAAATTGAAGATTATTCTAATACAGGAAAGGATTTATTTAAAATTGTTAATGATATAATTATTGAATTGAAAAATCAAATTATTGAAACTAAAAACTATGATCTGATTAACATGATTAATATTATCAATGAATATCATGCTAAAATGAAAACGTCATATAATCAAGATGTAATATTTGAAATGCTAATATTAAAATTAACTTCAAAAGAAAGCAAAACAAATGTTCGAAATTATTTCCCGGGAAATAAAATAAACAACAAAGTAGATAAAAATGATGTTAAAATTTTAGAAAAGTCTGTTAAAAATGATAATCAAGCTAGTTCTATTAATATAGATTTAATAAATGCTAGGATTAATAATTCTTTTGTTGACGCTAATAAATCTGAATTGAATGATGTTAAAATAAAGTGGAAAGAATTAGAAAAGTATGTCTTTGATTCTAATGTTGGAGCTTTGGTTTGCGAACTTGTTGATTGCACTCCTGTTGTTTCAAGTTCTAAAAATCTTATGATTTCTACTAGTTATGAATCTCAGGCAACTAAAATCAATGAAAATCTTGAAAAATATGAATCGGTTTTAAAAGAAAAAATTAATGTATCACAAGTTATTGTTGCTATATCAAATGATAAATGGAATACTTTAAAATCTGAATTTGTTAAGAAAGTAAAAAATAATGAAAAATACTCATATGTTAATGAATCAGATTTGAATAAAAAAAGTGAATATAATAATGAATTAAATATGAAAACTGATGATAATAATGTTATAATAGAAAAAGCCAAGGATTTATTTGGCGATATAAATGTTAATTAAAGGAGAATAGTTATGAATATACAAGCACTTATGAAACAAGCACAAAGTTTACAAAAAGATATGACGAAGGCGAAGGAAGAAATAGATAATACTCTTTTTACTGGTTCTAATTCATTTGTTACTGTTAAAGTAAATGGAAAAAAGGAAGTTTTAGATATTAAAATTGATACTGATTCAGTTGATAAGGATGATATTGAAATGCTTCAAGATATTTTAATGGTAGCATTAAATAATGCATTTTCTGAAGTTGATAAAGTTACTGAACAGAAAATGAGTAAATATGCTAATATACCGGGGTTATTTTAATGTATCCTGAAAGTCTTAAAAATTTGATTGAAAGTTTTAAGATGTTGCCGGGAATAGGCGAAAAAACTGCTGAAAGAATGGCTTTTTTCATTCTTGATACTGATGTTGAAAACATTGAGTTTTTTTCTGAAAGTTTAATGGATGTAAAAAACAAAATCAGAAAGTGTACTATATGTAACAATTTTACTGATCAAGAAATATGTCCTATATGTGCAAATAAAAATAGAAATAGTGATGTTTTATGTATTGTTGAGGACTCTAAAAAAGTAATAATGTTTGAGAAAACTGCAGTTTTTAATGGTTATTATCATATTATAGATAATTTAATATCGCCTCTAGATGGTATTAATCCTGAGGATATCGGTTTGGAAAAATTGCTAAAAAGAATTAAAAACGAAAATTTTAAGGAAGTTATAATTGCAGTTAGACCAAGTATTGAGGGTGAAACTACCAGTCTTTATATCAAAAGAATTTTAGATGGAATGAATATAAAAGTTACTAGAATAGCTAGTGGTATTCCAATAGGTGCTGATATGGATTATGTTGATCCACTTACTTTGGAAAGAGCTATGGTTGATAGAAAAGAATTAGAATAACGGATTACATTTAACATACAATTAATTGGGTGATTTTATGTTAAAAATTATTAAAAAAATAATATTTTCTATTTTTATTATTTATAGTTTCAATATAATTGCTGTAAAATTTAATATCGTTATTCCAATTAATCTTTTTACAATTACACTTGTTTCAATTTTAGATATTCCTGGAATGGTAATGTTAGTATTATCATCTGTGATGTTATTTACTTAGATAGGAGGTGTACTCTACTATGAATGAATATGACGATTTAAAAAAACTTTTTAATACAATTACTACAAAGAAAAAGGTTGGACATGCTTTTTTATTTAATGTAGATGATAGTTATGATACATCTCTCGCAATTAGTTTTATAAAGGAAATACTTAAAAATGATATTGCTAATGCTGATACTGGTGATTCACAATATGAAAAATTTTCTTATCAATTAGACAATAATACATTTCCTGATTTAATGATTATAAAGTCGTTTGATAAGGTTATAAAAAAAGAACAAATATTAAATATTAAATCTGAAATGAAGGAAAAATCAATTAACTCTGGTAAGCAATTTTATATTATTGAGTATGCTGAAAATTTAAATTCATCATCGGCTAACGCTTTACTTAAATTTCTTGAGGAACCTGATGATGAAATAATTGCAATTCTTGTAACTAAAAATATAAATAAAGTAATTTCAACTATTGTTTCTAGGTGTCAGATAGTAAATTTGAATCATTATAATAGAAAAAAAGATGAACAATATTTTGAATTAGCTTTAAAATATTTACTTATTTATGAAGACAAGAAAGAAAAAGCAGTTTCTTATTTATCTGAACTTTATGAGAGTTCTAATGATTATTTAAAGGGTATGATAAATTCATGGATATATATATATAAGAATGTTTTAAAGTTACTTTTAAATAAAGATTCAGAAGAGGCTAATAATGAGTCTATATTAGCATTATCAAAGAAGAACAATATTGAAAGTGTTATTGATAAATTGGACAAGCTTGAGAAAATGAGCAATCTTATTTTATACAATGTAAATGTGAGAATCATATTGGATGAGTTATTTATATAGAAGAGGTGAAATATGAAGTATAATGTTGTTAGGATTTTGTTTGAAAATTCAAATAGAATATACTTTTTTTCAAATAATAATTTGCCACTTACTGTTTCAGATTTTGTCGTTGTTGAATCAGAAAAGGGTAATCAGTTTGGAAAGGTTATAAGTGAAATTTTTGAAATTGATGAATCAAAGCTGGTAAAACCACTTAAAAATGTTATTCGTATTGCCAATAATGCAGATATAGAGATGAATGAAAAAAATAAGAAAGACGCTGTAAATGCATTAAAAAAAGCTAGAGATATGGTTCAATCATTAAATTTAAATATGAATATATTAAGTGCTAATTTTACTTTAGATAGAAATCAATTGGCTTTTAATTTTATTGCTGATGATAGAGTTGATTTTAGGGAACTTGCAAAAAGACTTGCAGGAATTTACAAAACTAGAATAGAATTAAGACAAATTGGTGTCAGGGATAAAGCAAAAGAAATAGGTGGCCTAGGTCCATGTGGTAGATTTTTGTGTTGTAATCTTTTTCTTAATGATTTTGAGACGGTTTCAATTAATATGGCTAAAAATCAGTATATATCATTAAAACCAGATAAAATTAATGGTGTTTGTGGTAGATTATTATGTTGTTTAAATTATGAAGATGATCAATATACTGAATTAAAAAGGGAATTTCCATCTATTGGAACTATTGTTAAGCACAAAAATGTTTCTGGAAAGGTTATTAGTCATAATTTATTTAAAAGAACTTTTGATATAGAATCTGTAGATAAGACAATTGTGACTATTGATTTGGATGAATATGAAGGTAGTAAATGATTTATTAGGTTATAAAAACTTTAAAATAGTTCAAAATGATGAGTGGTTTGTTTTTTCACTTGATTCAGTGCTTCTTCCTAATTTTGTAAGACTTAATAAATCAGATAAAGCGATTTTAGATATTGGTACTGGAAATGCACCAATCCCTTTAATATTATCAACTAAAACAGACGCTATTATATATGGTATAGAAATACAAAAAGATGTATATGATATGGCAGTTGAATCTGTTAATCTTAATTCTTGTTCTAATCAAATTAAATTAATAAATGATGATGTTAATAATATTGATAAATACTTTAAACCTGAATTTTTTGATGTTATTGTAAGCAATCCCCCATATTTTAAACTTAATAAGGATTCTATTATAAATAAAGCAAATGCTAAGGCTTTAGCTAGACATGAAATTACACTTGATTTGAAACATTTAATTCAAATTGCCAGTAAATATTTGAAAAATAATGGAAAATTTGCTATGATACACAGAACTGAACGTTTAACAGAGGTACTTTCACTACTTAGTGAATATAAGTTAGAGCCAAAGAGGGTTAAGCTTATTTTTCCTAAAAAATATAGTGATTCTAATTTATTTATTGTGGAGGCAGTTAAAAATGCTAATCCTGGAATAAAAAGTTTAACGCATATCATTATTCATGATGATAATGGTCAGTATACAGAAGAGGTTAAAAGATATTTTGAATAGGTGATTATATGATACAAAAAAGTTATGATGGTACAAATTCTTTATATTTAATTCCTACGCCAATTGGTAACATGGAAGACATTACTAATAGAGCTATTGATACATTAAATATGGTTGATTATATTTTGTGTGAAGATACTAGGGTTTCTGGAGAGTTGTTATCAAAATTAGGAATTAAGAAAAAATTAATTCATTCCGATGATCATACTGAGGATAATATAAAAGAGAGAGTTTTGAAACTTTTACAAGAGGGTAATAATATAGGGCTTGTTACAGATAGGGGCACTCCTATTATTAGTGATCCTGGATATAAAATTGTTGAATATATTTCAAATAATGGATTTAATGTTATAAGTTTACCGGGTGCTACCGCTTTTGTACCTGCACTTACTATGTCCGCAATTGCACCATCACCTTTTGTGTTTTATGGTTTTTTAAATAATAAATCTTCAAAAAGAATTAAGGAGTTAGAATCTTTGAAACATCTTCCGTATACTATTATCTTTTATGAGGCTCCCCATCGTATAAATAGTACTCTTAATGATTTGTTATCTGTTTTTGGAGATAGGAAAATTGCTTTATGTAGGGAAATTTCAAAA
>HF996868.1:187294-226424 GCA_000432595.1 Clostridium sp. CAG:710
TCTTTATGTAGGGAAATTTCAAAAAAGTTTGAAGAATGTATAAGAGGAAATATTACAGATGTATTAAAATGTATTGATGGCATCAAAGGTGAGATAGTACTTGTTGTGTCTGGAAATTTAGATGATAATGATTTTTCTGATTTATCATTAAAAGAACATGTTGAGTTATATCTAGATGATGGCTTGAGTGAAAAAGAAGCAATTAAAAGGGTTGCATTTGAAAGGAAAATTCAGAAATCTATTGTTTATAAGGAGTATCATTTGAATAAATAGGAGGTTATTATGAAACTTATTGTTGGTTTGGGAAATCCGGGTAGAGAATATGAAAATACACGTCATAATATTGGCTTTATGGTTTTAGATAATTATGCTAGAGTAAACAACTTTGAAATTACAAAGAAAAAGTTTAATGGATTATATGAAAAGGTAAAAATTGATTCTCAAGATGTAATCTTTTTGAAACCTTTATCTTATATGAACTTATCTGGAGAAGTAGTTAAAGCTTTTGTTGACTATTTTAAAATAAATATAGATGATATTCTAATTATTAATGATGATTTAGATTTAGAAGTAGGTAAATTTAGATTAAAACCTTCTGGAAGTAGTGGTGGTCATAATGGTTTGAAAAACATTGCTTTGCATTTACAAACTGAAAATTATAAAAGATTTAAAATAGGAATATCTAATAATAAAAATATTGATACTAAAGATTATGTTCTAGGTAAATTTAGTAATGAAGATTTACAAACATATGATAATATATTTAAGATTTCTGTAGATATTATAAATGATTTTATCAAAAGTGATTTTGATAAGGTTATGTCAAAATATAATCATAAGTAGGGGTTAATATGGGAATACTAGACAAAATAATACAAGTAGATAAATATAATAACATCGGTCTTCTTGGAATGACGGATGAGTTTTTTTGTGCTTATATTAATAAAATGTTTAATGAGTTTAAGTCTAGTATTTTAATTTTGACACCTACATTATATGAGGCAAACAAAATTTATTCCTCTTTAGAGAAATATAATGATAAGACTCTATTGTTTCCTATGGATGACTTTTTGACTAGTGAATCAATTGCGGTAAGTCCTGAGTTAAAATCAACCAGATTAGATACACTAAATGAGTTGGTTAGTGGATCTAATTATATTGTAGTTTCTCATTTAAATTCTTTCTTAAGGTTTTTGCCAAGTAAGGAAACCTTTAAATCAAAAAAGGTTTTGTTAGAAAAAGGAAAATCTTATAATAGGGATAAACTTATTGATGACCTTATTAGTATTGGATATAAAAGAGAAACTATTGTTACTAATACTGGTGAAATTGGAATCAGAGGATTTGTTTTGGATATTTATCCGATTAATTATGAAAAGCCTGTTAGAATTGAGTTTTTTGATGATGAGATTGAATCACTTAGATATTTTGATCCTGATACTCAAAAATCAATTAGTGAGATAAATAATATTGAAATTTCATCCAATACTGAATTCTTAATAAATGGCACTATGAATGATGCCGAAATAAATCAAAAATATTTAGAAAAGTTAGATTCGGATGTTACAAATATAGTTGGGTATATGAACAATCCAATTACTGTTATTAAGGATTTTTCTCAGCTTAAGGCATCATATAAAAAACTTCTTGAAGAAATTACGGATTATAAAGCTTTGAAAGATACTACATATAAAGGGAATTATATGTTTTCTCTAGAAGAGGTTTTACCTCATGATGCTGTTTATTATAATACAATTGATAATTATTTTGGCGATATTGCTAAATCTAATATATATGATTTTTCTGTTCAAAAGGTTCCTGAATTTCATGAAAATGTTGATTTAATAAATACTTACCTTGAAAAGGAACTTTTAAAGAAAAAGACAATTGTAATTTATTTAAAAGATTATCAAGTAAGAGCATTTACTAAATATTTAACTTGTAAATATGTATTAACTACGGATGATGATATATATGAATCTAATGTTAATATAGTCATAAAGGATGTTAATGAAGGCTTTATATATGGAAACTTTATATTTTTAACTCCAAAAGAATTATTTAGTAAAAAAGCAGATGTTAAGTATAAGAGTAGATATAAATATACTTCTAAAATTAAGAGTATTAATAATCTTGAAATAGGAGATTATGTAGTTCATGCTTTAAATGGTATAGGTATATATAATGGAATAAAAACATTAACACAAGGGTCTTTAAAAAAAGACTATATCGAAATTCTTTATGCTGGAAATGATAAATTATATATTCCAGTTGAAAAAATTGAATTAATTGGAAAATTTACTGGTAAAGAGGGAGTTGCGCCTAAAATAAGTAAGTTAGGTGGTACTGAATGGCAAAAAACTAAACTTAGAATTAAAAATAAAGTAGGAGATATTGCTAAGAGGCTTCTTGAACTATATGCAAAAAGAAATATGCAAAAAGGATTTGCTTTTTCACGTGATGATGAAATGCAGACTTTATTTGATAATGAATTTGAATTTGAGGAAACTCCAGATCAGAAAACTGCAATAGAAACTATAAAAGCTGATATGGAAAGCGATAAACCAATGGATAGATTATTGTGTGGAGATGTTGGTTATGGAAAAACAGAAGTTGCTTTTAGAGCTATGTTTAAGGCAGTTGATAATTCTAAACAAGTTCTTTATCTATGCCCTACAACTATTCTTTCATCTCAGCAATATGAAAATGCAAAAGAAAGATTTAAAAATTTTCCGGTTGAAATAGCTTTATTAAATCGATTTACTACGCCAAAAGAAACTAAAAGAATAATAACTGCATTAAATGATGGTAAAATTGATATACTTTTTGGAACTCACAGACTATTAGGCAAGGATATCAAACCTAAGGATTTAGGCCTTTTAGTAATTGATGAGGAACAAAGGTTTGGTGTTGCTCACAAGGAAAAAATTAAAGAGTATAAAGAAAATGTTGATGTGCTAACTTTAACGGCTACTCCTATTCCTAGGACTTTGCAAATGTCTTTGGTTGGCATTAGAAGTCTTTCTTTAATAGAGACTCCTCCTGTAGACAGATATCCTATTCAGACATATGTTATTGAAGAAAATAAGGCGTTAGTAAGGGATGCAATATATAAAGAAATGTCACGTGGTGGACAGGTATTTATTCTTTATAATAGAGTTGCAGATATTGAAAGGAAAATGTTAGAAATACAATCATTGGTTCCAGATGCTAAAATTGTTTGTACACATGGTCAACTTAGTAAGATTGAACTAGAAGATAGAATGGCTGATTTTATTGATAGAAAATACGATGTTATGCTGTGTACTACTATAATAGAAACTGGTATTGATATTAATAATGTTAATACTTTAATTATTTATAATGCAGATAGATTTGGTCTTAGTCAACTTTATCAAATTAGGGGTAGAGTTGGAAGAAGTAATAAAATTGCATATGCTTATTTAATGTATTCAAAAGATAAAATTTTAGGTGATGTAGCTGTTAAAAGATTAAACGCAATTAAAGAGTTTACCGAATTAGGTAGTGGTTTTTCAATTGCCTCAAGAGATCTTTCTATAAGAGGTGCTGGTGATATTTTAGGTAGTGAACAAGCTGGATTTATAGATAGTGTTGGTATTGATTTGTACCTAAAAATATTAAATGAAGAAGTAAATAGATTAAAAGGAATTGAGCCAAAAGAAGAGAATGTTTCAAAAAATAATCTTTTAAATGTGTCTACTCATATATCAGATAATTATGTAGAAGATAACGATTTAAAAATTGAAATTCATAAATTAATTAACACAGTTGATTCAAAGGATAAGTTCTTGGAAGTAAAAGCTGAACTTGAGGATAGATTTGGTAAATTAAATGAAGATATAATTATTTATATGTATGAAGAATGGTTTGAAGCACTTGCTTATAAAGTTGGAATATTTAAGGTTAAGCAAACTAACCAATATATAGAACTTTATTTTAGTAAAGAAGCAAGTTCTAAGATTAATGGTGAAGAGTTGTTTGTTGCGTCGACTAGAATATCTAATGGATTTAAGTTTAAATATTCTGATGAATCTTTGAAAATTATTTTCGATATAAGAGGATTGGATAAACATTTCATTTATTATTTAGTTGATTTACTTAATGCAATTGTTAAATAAATGACATTTCTTGACTGTTTTCGATAATTTTGTTAAAATTAATTAGAAAATAAAGGAAGATGTGTATGGATAATACAATAAAATCAATGTTTGAAGAAAAAAACATGAAGATTTTAATTAATAAGTTGATTCTAGATATAGATAATAATAGTAATTCTTTAGAATTAACTATTAAATTAAAAATTCCTCATTTAAAGTATAAGCTTATTAAAAAACTTAGTAAGCTTTATAATGAAGAAGGTGTAGATTATACTGTTTCTGAACTTACTGAGTTATTAGATGAGAGAGAAACATATATAAAAGACGCTATATTTCCGCTTTTAGATGAAAGACGTGATAGCTTGTCTTCTGGTGTAAAAGAATCTACTGTAGTAGATCATTCTGTGGTTTCTGGACTTATTAATGAAGCAAGTGCTTCTTTTAAAGAAAAATTTAATGTATCAATGAATAAGGAAATATATATCGAACTTTATAAAGTATTATCCGAAAAATATCAATTGAAGAATGAAGATTCGAAGGAAAAATTTGATTCTATATTATCTGCTTATGATAGCGATGTTGAAAACATTATAATTGGTGAAGTTACTGAAAGAGATAAAACCCTACTAAATCAAACAGAAGATACTTTTTCTCAATATCATAAACTGAACGAATTTAATGAATCTTATTCTGATGAGGGAAAAACAAAAATTAAGAATTAAAAAATTAAAGAAACAACATAGTTTCTTTTTTTGTATAACTTCATAAATAAAAAGGAATACTATTTTTAGGAAGAGAGGTTTTTATGGAGGCATCTGGAATTGTAAGAAGAGTAGATGACTTAGGAAGAATAGTAATTCCTAAAGAAATTAGAAGTAATTTGAGAATAAAGTCGGGGGAATGTTTGGAAATATATACTGTTGATGATAAAATTTTTTTAAAAAAACAGGATATGATTAGTAAATATACTGATTATTTTGAAAAAATGTTGGAAGCATTTTCTAAAACTTTGAAAATAAATATATTACTAACTGATACAGATAAGGTTATATTTAGTTTGGGTGAAGGCTCATCTATTTATTTAAATAAGGAATTAGATAATACTATTTATAATATAATTTTAGAAAGGGATCAAAAGAAGCTTGATGATGTACAATTCTTTGGTGATAAAAGTAATATATTAATACAACCACTTGTTGTTGGAGGAGATGTTATAGGAAGTACAATTTTTGTCCGTAAGAATAATGAATTCAGTGAAATTGATACTAAAATAATGGATATTGTTGATAATTTATTAATAAAGCATGTTGAAAATTAATATTTATTTTGTTATAATCTATCTATATTTATTGTTATGAAGGAAAGAGTTATATATGCTTTTTTATAGAGAATCTTTGGTTGGTGGAAAAAGATATTAAATATATAATAGATGGTTCCTGAACTTGTTAATTGATATGTAGGTTAACACGTTGGCAGCGTTAATGCATTTGAGAGTATAGATTTTATCTATAAATTAAGGTGGTACCGCGATTATTCGTCCTTATGATGAATAGTCGTTTTTTTTAAAAGAGGTGATATCATGAGTAGATATTTTGAAAAAATTAGCTTTGATCAATTTAGAAGTGATGTTAGTGATGATAAAGCTATGTATGAAAATTATTCATTGCCAAAGCGAAGTACTATAAATAGTGCTGGTTATGATTTTGAAGCATTATATGACTTTGTTATCAAACCTGGCCAGATAAAGAAAATTCCGCTTGGAATCAAGGCTTCAATGAATTCTAATGAAGTTTTGCTTTTACTGGTAAGAAGTAGTCAAGGCTTTAAGTATAATGTACGGATGTGTAATCAAGTCGGTGTAATAGATTCTGATTACTACAATAATGTTGATAATGAGGGACATATATTTATTAAACTACAAAATCATGGTGATAATGATTATGTTGTAAAAACTGGTGATAAGCTTTGCCAGGGAATATTTATTAATTACTTAGTGGTTGATAATGAAGAAAAAATTGAAAGGAAGAGATTATCTGGGATAGGTTCTACAGGTAATTAGGTGAAATAAGATGGAAAAACAAAAATATTATATTTCTACTGCGATTGCTTATACTTCTGCTAAACCTCATATTGGTAATACTTATGAAATTGTTTTGGGGGATGCAATTGCTAGATATAAAAGATTAAAAGGGTTTGATGTATACTTTCAAACAGGTACAGATGAACATGGTGAAAAAATTGAATTAAAGGCAAAAGAAGCGGGTATAACACCTAAAGAATATGTTGATAATATTGCTAGTCAAATAAAAGACATTTGGGATATTATGAATACAAGTTATGATAGATTTGTAAGAACAACTGATCCAAAACATGAACGTGAAGTACAAAAGATATTTAAGAAGATGTATGATAAAGGAGATATCTATTTAGGTAAATATGAAGGTCTTTATTGTACTCCTTGTGAATCCTTTTTTACAGAAAGTCAATTAGTTGATGGCAAATGTCCAGATTGTGGAAGAGAAGTTCACAAGGCAAGTGAAGAAGCTTATTTCTTTAAACTATCTAAGTATCAAGATAGATTAGTTGAGTATTATAATACTCATCCTGACTTTATAAAGCCAGACTCAAGAAAAAATGAAATGATTAATAACTTTATAAAACCTGGACTTCAAGATTTATGTGTATCAAGAACATCATTTACTTGGGGAATTCCAGTTGATTTTGATCCAAAGCATGTAATTTATGTATGGTTAGATGCACTTACAAACTATATTACTAATATTGGATATGATGTTGATAATCCGAGCGATGAATTTAAAAAATATTGGCCAGCTGATTTACATTTAATTGGTAAAGATATTGTTAGATTTCACTCTATATATTGGCCTTGTTTCTTAATGTCGCTTGATATTCCACTTCCAAAACAAATTTTTGGACATCCTTGGTTATTATTTGGTAATGATAAGATGAGTAAATCTAAAGGTAATATTTTATATGCTGATGATTTAGTAAAAGAATATGGAGTAGATGCGGTTAGATACTATGTACTTCATGAAATACCTTATGCGAATGATGGAAACTTGACTAATGAATTGTTGGTTGAAAGAATTAATAGTGATTTGGCTAATGTATTAGGAAATTTAGTTAATAGAACTGTTGCAATGGGTAATAAATATTTTGAAGGTAAAGTTATAAATCCTTCTGTTTCTGATGATGTTGATAATGTATTAATTTCTATGATAAATGAATTAGATAAAAGGGTTGAAGTTAAAATGGATACTTTGGAAGTTGGTGCGGCATTAGATGAAATATTTGACTTACTTAGAAGAAGTAATAAATATATTGATGAGACTATGCCATGGGTACTTGCTAAAGATCCAAATAATAGTGATAGACTTCAAACTGTATTATACAATTTATTAGAATCTATAAGAGTTTCAGCTAATTTAATTAGACCATTTTTACCTGAGACAGCTGACAAGATATTAGAACAAATTGGTAATACTGATGATTCATTAAAGTTCAACCCATCTAACACATATAATTTAGGGGTTGCAACTCCATTATTTAAGCGTATTGATACAAAAAACGTGTAAATCATTGTAAAATTTACCATAAAAGAGGAAAAAGTACTTTTTTCTTCTTTTTGTTTGTGCTATAGTTGTCTTGTGGTAAGTAGTAATAGAAAGGGAATATTATGACAAATATGACAAAGCAGGATAGTATTGATCCAGTAGTACTACTTTTACTTTTTGGGATATACTTTGTATGTAGCTATTTAGCTGGGCATTGTGTATTCGAATTAGTATATGGTCTAATTTTAATTCTATATTATTTTAAAACTAGACTTATCCAAAAGAAAACGATGTAATGTAGTTGCATAAGATATATTTTATATCTTTTTTTTTGAAATTGAGGTGATAAACATGTTTATAGATACACATACTCATTTAAGTAATCAGGACTATGATGATGTTGATTTGATTGTTAAAAATGCAGTGGATAATAATGTTAAATATTTAATAATTAGTTGCTGTAGTATGGATACAATTGATGAAGGGATTGCCCTAGCTGATAAATATCCTAATATATTTTTATCAATTGGATTGCACCCATCGGAAATATTTAAATATGATTCAAATGATCTAGAATATATTGAAAATATTGTTAAAAATAATAAAAAAGTGGTTGCGATTGGTGAAATTGGGCTTGACTATCATTATATAGAAAACTCTTCTGATAAAGATTTACAAAAAGAATTATTTATTAAACAATTAGATATGGCAACTAGACTTTCTAAGCCTGTTGTAATTCATACTAGAGAAGCAACTAAAGATACTCTTGACATATTGAAATCATATAATCTAATAGGTGATATTCATTGCTTTAGTGGTAGTCTTGAGATTGCTAGAGAGTATATAAGACTTGGATATAAGCTTGGAATAGGTGGAGTTTTAACTTTTAAAAATAGTAAATTGCCTGTTGTTTTGGAATCTCTTCCAATTGAATCTATACTTCTTGAAACAGATAGTCCTTATTTGGCACCGGAACCAGTTAGAGGAAGTAAGAATGAATCATCAAACATACCTTATATTGCTAAAAAAATAGCGGATATTAAAAAACTTTCCACAGAGGAAGTGGAAAAAATTACCACAAATAATGCAATTGCTTTATTTGACTTAGATATATAATTGTGGTATATTTTAGCTATGAATGGTAAGAGGTGATACTCTTGAAAAGAGCTTTAAAAATGATAAGAAACCAGTCAATATTTATATTTATGGTTGTTGCAATTTTTGCAATTATTGCAAGTGGTAATAAAACTGAGAAAATAACTACAGAGGATATTTCTACTACTAGGTCTATAAAAGCAATACATTTGGTTTCTAAATACAAGCCTGAAATAGTTAAAACGAAAGTAGTTACTACTTTATCTGAAATAAAAAAATATGGAAAAGATATGCCAGTTAAATTTGATGGTACTATGACAGGATATGGCCCTGATTGTGCTGGATGTGGTGGTCATACAGGATGTCCTCCATCTCAAAAGGTAACTAATGGAAACATCTATTTTAATGATAATGAATATGGTAAGGTAAATATTCTTGCATCTGATAAGGGAATACCTTGTGGTAGTATAATTAAAATTACTAATTCTTCATTGGGAGCTCAAGTTATTGGTATTGTTTTAGATAGAGGTGGAGCCATAACTGGTACAAAGCTTGATTTTCTTGCAAAAAGTGAGAAAGAAGCTTCTAAAAAGATTGGCAAGCAACGTGTAACATATGAGATTGTTAGATGGGGATGGTAAGCAATTGTTGAAGTGCTTTTTAAATAGGAGGTCGTATGGAAAAAATAAACCATAATTTTAAGAAAAAATTTGGTCAGAATTTTTTAACTGATAATAATATTATTGTTAATACGGTATCTTCTGTTTTATTACAAGAGGATGATCTTGTAATAGAAATTGGACCTGGTTCAGGTATGCTTACTAAAGAAATTTTAAAAAAATGTAGGGTTCTTGCTTATGAAATAGATACCGATCTTGTTGATACATTATCTAATATTCCTAATAATGAAAAATTAACTATTATTTGGGATGATTTTTTAAAGCGTGATGTTGTTAAAGATATAGAAAAATTTAGGTATAATAAATTATATATAATTGCTAATCTTCCATATTATATTACTACTCCAATTATTACTAAAGTGATAGAGTCGGATTTAGATGTTTCAAAAATGGTAATAATGGTACAAAAAGAGGTTGGAGATAGATTCTCTTCAAAGCCTGGTAATAAAGAGTATGGATCAATTACTGTTTTTTTGAATTATTATTTTAATATTAAAAAATTATTTGATGTTAGTAGAAATTGCTTTTATCCTAAACCGAATGTTGATAGTGTAATACTTATGTTAGAAAAGAAGAATGATACTTATAATGTTAAAGATAGAGAAAAACTATTTAAATTAATACGTGATAGTTTTAGTTTTAAAAGAAAAACAATTAAGAATAATTTAAAAGGGTATGATTTAAATAAAGTTGAAGAAGTATTAATAAATAATGGTTATTCTTTGAGTAGTAGAGCTGAGGAATTACCATTAGATGTATTTATTCAGATTGCAAATGAAGTATAATAAGGACCATTGGTCCTTATTATTTTGGCTCAATATAATTGTATGAACATGCTCTAATTAGTCTATTCATTATTGCAAGTCCAAGGCCTTCACTTTTAACACCTTCTATAATAACTATATCCGGATTATAATTATCTACTTTTCTTAATATCGTGAAGATGTTTTTTGAAATTTCTTCTAGTGTTTCTCCCATGATTAGTGGATTTGTATAGTTATCTTTATTTTTTTCTGTACATAATATCAATGGGTTTTTATATTTTTTTGAGATTTCTTTAGTTGCTTTTACTATCTTATTATTGTTTTTGCTATATATTAATATTGGGGCATAATGTTTATATTTTACTCCTGGAGATAATACCTTTTGTTCTTCTGTAAACTTATTTAGGATATGTTTATCAATTATTACTTTATAGTTTAGTTTTTCAAAGTCTTCTTTTGTAATTTTACCGGGTCTTAATATGTGTATTTTTCCTCTTATTCCTCTTATTACTGTTGATTCAACTCCTATTTTTGTCGGACCATTATCTAATATTATATCTACTTTATTATTCAGTTCATTAAAAATATCTTTTATATTTGTTCCACTTGGTTTACCTGATATATTTGCACTAGGTGCTGCGAGTGGGGTTTTAGCTTCTTTAATTAAATTTTTTGCGATTTCTTCTTCTGGCATACGTATGCCAACTGTATCAAGCCCAGCCGATACTATATCTGGAACAATTTTTCTTTTTTTAAGTATTATTGTTAGTGGCCCTGGCATAAATTTATCAATTATGTTTTTTTCCATATTAGTAATATTTCTTGCAATTATTTCTATCATATTTTTGTCTGATACATGTAATATAAGAGGATTATCTTGAGCTCTGCCCTTGACAATAAATATTTTTTTCACTGCTTTTTCATTTAATCAATCTGCACCTATTCCATAAACTGTTTCTGTTGGGAATAGTACTAGTCCACCAGTTTTAATTACATGTGCAGCTTTTTTAATTGCAATTTCTTTATTGTCTTTAGCTAAATCATAGTATTTCGTCATATTATCACCTGCGATAATTATATAATATTTAAAATTTCTTTTCCACATTTATAACAAATATGCATAATGGTTAAATTTCTTCATAAAATTTATTGGTGATAATATGTTTAATGTTGGAGATCTGGTTACTAGAAAATCTTATAATAATGATACTTTATTTAAAATAATTAGTATTGAAGGAAATTATGCATATTTAAAAGGGGTTAATGTTAGACTTTATGCAGATAGTAGTTTGGATGATTTAAATAAAGCAAATAGTGGGGAGAATAGAGATGATGATTCTTCTTTCGATAAAGAAGTTGGAGACTTACTTGATTTAGATAGAAGCTCTTATTTTTATCTTCCTGGTAAAATTCTTCATATAGATGGCGATGAAGAATATTTAGCAAGATGTCTTAAGTTTTATGAAAAAATGAGAGTACAAGCATATGGTCTTACATTAAGAGAAGAGGTTATTTCAACAGATATTGTCAAATATTTAAAAAAGCTTAAACCTGATATTGTTGTTATAACTGGACATGATTTTTTTTATAAAAATAGAAAAGATATTAGAAATATTGACAATTATAAAAATAGTAAGTATTTTGCAGAAGCTATTAAACAAGCTAGAGAATATGAAAAATCTCATGATAAATTATTTATAATAGCGGGTGCTTGTCAATCTGATTATGAGGATTTAATTAAAGCGGGTGCTAATTTTGCTAGTAGTCCTAAAAGGGTCAATATTCATGCATTAGATCCTGCGGTGATTGCTACTTCAATTGCACTTTCTTCTAGAGATAAACCAATGGATATTATAAAAATCATTTCTAGAACTAAATATAAGGAAGAAGGGATTGGTGGAATTATTACAAATGGTACAATGTATACGGGGTATCCAAGATGAATATAAAGAAGATAAGAATGCAGTTAGAACAAAATAAGGGGAAAACCTTGCATTTTAGATTTAATGGTAGTAGAAATCAAATAGAAGAATTTACTGGAGAAATTGAGGGTACGTATAATTATATATTTGTTATAAGAACTAACAATGAACCTAAGCAATTAAAAAGTTTTAGCTATAGTGATGTTTTGACTGAAAGCTTGGAAATTTTTGTAAAATAATGTTGATTTTTCTAATAAAGTATTATATTATTAACTTATAAGTTTTATACTTTAAGAGGGAGGATATGCGAATGAAGATTACATCAGTAAATGTACGTAAGATCGAAAAAGAAGGATCACGTATGAAAGGAATCGCATCAGTATTGATTGATGACAGCTTTGCAGTTCATGACATTAGAATAATTGAAGGAGATAATGGTTTGTTTATTGCTATGCCTAGCAGAAAAACTGCTGTTGGAGGTTACCGTGATATAGCACATCCTATTAATCCAGAAGTTAGAGCTATGTTTGAAGAAGCAATTTTTGAAGCATATAAAAATGCTGAGGATGAAGCTTCTGAAGAAGAATAAAATAAGTAGTACAATAATTTAAGAGACTTTGGTCTCTTTTTTTCATAAATTAATAATTTTTCTCATATTGTGTAATGGGAGGAATTATGGATAAAACAGAAAATTTAGTAGGAAATTATAGTCACAGTGTTAATTTAGTTGAAAGAAAAAATATGATTATAACCGGTGTAAAAAAAATAGAAAACTTTGATAGTGAAGAATTTTTACTTGAAACAAGTATGGGATATTTAGTAATAAAGGGAACGGATTTAGAACTTGTTAAACTAGATACTATGCAAGGAAATGTTTCAATAAAAGGTTTGGTAATATCTTATACTTATGTTGATGACCATAAGACAAAGGATAAGGAAAATAGTATTTTTAATAGATTATTTAAATAATGCCTTTAGAACAACAGATTCAATCTATAGTTGTTTCTATATCATATGGACTATTTTTCTCTCTTTTATTTAATTTGTCTTATGCTAAAATATGTAAGCTTTCAAAGGTATTAAAATTTATTATATCTATCTTGTTTCTTCTTATTAATACAACGATATATTTTTATTTTTTATACTTAGTTAATAATGGTATAATTCATATTTATTTTTTAATTGCATTATATATTGGTTTTGTAATTGGAAATACAAAGACCAAAATTTTTAGATATAAATATAAATAAGAGAAATCTTATTTTTTTTTTAGCTTTTTTTTCTAATTCATAGACTTTAATGTTATATTTTGGTACAATTAATATGGGTTTTTAGGAGGAATAATGCATAAAGAAGATTTTAAGATTATAAAGAAATGTTTTAAGAAGTCATCTAAAGTGTTTATTATGGGACACAAGGATGTTGATTTAGATGCATTTGGTGCCGCAATAGGTATGTGTTGCTATGCATTTTCTAAAAATAGGACTTCATATATAATCTTAGATGATAAGAAGCTTGAGACAAGTGTTAAAAAAGTAATTGAACAATATAGTAAAAGCCTGAACATAATTAAAAGCAAAGGTATCGATGAATTACTTGATGATAAAAGTTTACTTGTGATAGTTGATGTTAATAAAAAATCTCTATTACAAAATAGTGAAGTTTTAGAAAAGTTTAAAAATATTATAGTGATTGACCATCATGGAGTGGGTATTGATACAATTAATATTCCACAAGCTCATTTATTTATCGATACATCTGCTTCTAGTACTTGTGAGATTATAACTGGATTATTTGAGTATGAAAATTATGTTTTAGAACCTACAGTAGCTACTACTATTCTTGCGGGTATTGTATTAGATACTAATAATTTTATTATTAAGACAGATAAAGAAACATATCATGCTGCATATTATTTAGCTAAATGTGGTGCCGATTCAAGGGGCGTACAATATTTATTAAAGCAGGACATTAAAGAGTATGTTGAGATGCAGAAAGTAATTACTGAGGTTAAAGTAATTAAAAAAATTGCAATAAGTAAAGGTCTTCAAACTAAAGTTTATAGGAGAGAAGACTTGGCTAAAATAGCAGATACTATATTACTTTTTAATAATATTGAAGCTTCATTTGTAATTGGTAAGATAGATAATGGAGTAGGTATTAGCTCTAGAAGTATGGGTAACATAAATGTTGGTCAGATAATGGAGGAATTTGGTGGCGGTGGAGATAATCATGAAGCTGCTGCTAAAATAACAGATAGGTCATTAAATGAAGTGTTTAGTGAGGTAACAAAAAAAGCTAAAAAGTTATAGGAGGTGTAACTAATGAAGGTTTTATTTGTTAAAGATTTAAAAGGGCAAGGCAAAAAGGGTGAACAAAAAGAAGTAAAAACTGGATATGCTCAGAACTATTTGATTAAAAATGGGTATGCAGTTCAATTAAATGAACAAACTTTATCAAAATATAATAAGGAGCAATCAGAACTTCAAAAACTTGATGAACAACACAGAAAAGATGCATTAGTGTTAAAGGAAAAACTTGAAAAATTGGAACTTGATTTCAAAGTACAAGTTGGAAAAGAGGATAGAGTTTTTGGTAGGATAAGCCAAAAACAAGTAAAAGAAAAACTTAGTGATCTTGGATATAATATAGATAAAAAACAAATAGTAATTGATGGTTGTGCATCTTTAGGATATCATTACATCAATATTGAACTATATAAAGATATAATTGCTAAAGTTAGAATTAAACTAGAAAAATAGAAGGTGATAATATGCAAACTAGAAATGTACCACATAATTTAGAAGCTGAACAATCAGTTCTAGGTGCAATGGTTTTATCTAAGTTTGCTTTGCAAAAAGCTGCGGATGCTTTAACTAAGGAATCATTTTATTCAGTTAATAATTCTATTATATTTGATTGCCTTACTGAGATGGCAGAGAAAAAAATACCAATAGATTTAACTACGCTTACATCAGAGCTAAAAAATAAAAACAAATTAGATGAGATAGGTGGAGTTGAATATTTAACTGAAATTATTGATTATGTACCTACATCGGCTAATGTTGATCAATATATTAAATTAGTTGAAGAAGCTGCGTTACTTAGAAGATTAATTGATGTATCTACTGATATTGTTAGTAGTGCATATGCAAGTGATATTAATGTTAATGATACTTTAGATAATGCTGAAAGAAAGATACTAAGTGTTGTTAAAAATAGACGTTCTACAGAGTTTAAACCTATTAAATCAGTTTTAGAGGCAGCAGAGGCTAATCTTGAAAAACTTGCAGAGACTAAGGGAGACGTTACTGGTGTTGCGACTGGATGGTATGATATAGATAATCTTACTTCTGGATTGCATGAAAATGAATTTATAATAATTGCGGCACGTCCTGCGATGGGTAAAACTGCATTTGCACTTAATCTTGCAACTAATGTTGCTATGAATAATAAAAAAGGTGTAGCGTTATTCAATATGGAAATGGGTGCTGAGCAATTAGTAAACAGAATGATTTCATCTTTAGGACAGGTAGAGGGTAAAAAACTAACTACTGGTAATTTACAAAATCAAGATTGGAAACGTGTTGGTGAAGCAATCAGCCAACTTTCTGAGACTAAGCTTTATATGGATGATACTCCTGGTATAACAATTGGTGAGATACGTTCCAAGTGTAGAAGACTTGCTAATAGTGAAGAAGGTCTTTGCCTTGTTGTAATAGACTACTTACAACTTATTTCTTCATCAGTTAATTATGGTGGAAACCGTCAACAAGAAGTATCAGATATTTCTAGATCGCTTAAAATGATGGCAATGGAATTAAAAGTTCCTGTTATTGCACTTGCACAGTTATCAAGAAGTGTAGAAGCACGTGAAAATAAAAGACCTATTATGAGTGACTTAAGGGAGTCGGGTTCAATAGAACAAGATGCCGATATAGTAGCATTCTTATATAGAGATGATTATTATAATAAAGAAAAAGTAACTGAAGGTAATACAAGTATAAGTGAATTTATAGTTGCTAAGCACAGAAATGGTCCTACTGCTACTATAGAATTATTATTCAAAAAAGATACTTCTACATTCTTAAGTTATAAAAAGGATACGGCTGGTGATAAAAATGAATAAAAAGACAATTATTTATATAATAATTGGTATTTTGCTTAGTGGTACAGTGTTTTTGACTGGATATACTAGGTACAAGAATCCAGATGAATTATACAGAGTATATCTTTCTGGTAAGACAATTGGTTATATAAAATCTAAGGATGAACTTGAAAAATATATAGATTTAAAAGAGTCTGAAATAAAGAAAGAATATAATGTTAAAAATGTTTATACACCTAAGGATTTAGATGTTGTTAAGGAAGTAACTTACAATAAAAAAATCTCTACTGTAGAAGATATTTATCAAAAAATCAAAGATATTTCACCATTTACTATTTCTGGATATACTATTACTATAAAAGGTGTTGAAGAAATAGATGAAGATGGTAAACATATGACTGATGATGTTGTTATTAATGTATTAGATAAAAATATATTTAATGAAGCAATAATGACTACTTTAAAGGTTTTTATTCCTGAAGATAAATATGAGGCATATGTTAATAAGGAACAATCTAAGATAACTGATACTGGTAGAATAATTGAAAATGTTTATATCCAAAATGAAATGACTATTAAGAAAAATAAAATTTCTGTTGATGATAGAATATTTACAGATAGTGATTTATTAAGTAAATACTTATTATTTGGTACTCTAGATGAGCAAAAAACCTATAAGGTTAAAGCAGGGGACACAATTGAACAGGTTGCTTATAATAATAAATTATCAGTTGAAGAATTTTTAATTGCAAACACTGAATTTAATAGTAGTGATAATCTTTTATATCCTGGACAGGTCGTTTCTCTTGGGGCAGCTAGACCAGCATTTAAATTAATTGAAGAAGACCATGTTGTTGAAGATGAAGTTGATAAATATAAAACAGAAGTTGTTTATGATGATAATATGATGGTTGGTGTAGAAAGAGTAAAACAAGAAGGTCATAATGGTAAGAATAGGGTTACTAAAAAGATAAAGAAAGCTAATGGTGAGGTTGTTAGTGCAGTTGTTGTAGAATCTAATGAAATTGAGCCTACTGTTAATAAAATTGTTGTTCGTGGTAAAGGAACAATAAGTGTTGGTTCAGTTGGAGCAGGTGGCTGGGCATGGCCTACTAAAACTCCATATCAAATTACAAGTAACTATGGATGGCGTTGGGGTAAAATACATAAAGGTCTTGATATCAGTGGTACTGGATATGGCTCACCAATTTATGCCGCAAATGATGGAGTTGTCACAGAAGCTGCTAGCAAACACACAAATGGTATTTATATAATTATAAATCATAATAATGGTTATTATACAGAGTATGCTCATATGTCTGCTTTACTTGTTAAAAAAGGAGATATAGTTACTATTGGTCAACAAATTGGTAGAATGGGACATTCGGGATTTGCGACTGGTACTCACTTACATTTTGGTGTATGGCGTGGTGTACCATATTTGAGAGCTAGTTCCGCTATAAATCCAATGTCGTTGTACAGATGAGAATAAAAGTATTAGCTAGTGGATCTAAGGGGAATTCTACTTATATAGAATGTGGATCTACTAAAATATTGATTGATGCTGGAATAAGTTTTCTTCAAATAAAGAATTCTCTTTCTAGCATCAATGTTGATGTTAATGATATTGATATTATATTAATAACTCATAGTCATGCTGATCATATTAAAGGATTAGCCACCTTATTAAAAAGGACCAATATAACTTTATATACTACTGAAAAAGTTTTTAATGATATAACTAAAACTATTGATGTTCCTAGAGGTCATATTATAGACGAATATTTTATGTTTAGAGATGTTTTAATAGATGTATTGCCACTTTCTCATGATGTTAGTTGTAATTGTTATATTATTAAATATAATGAACATGAACTTGTATATATTACCGATACAGGGTATTTAAATAAAAGATATTTTCCTAGAATTAAAAACAAAGATGTATATATAATTGAGGCTAACCATGATGAAGTTATGCTTATGAATGGTCCTTATCCATTCATTCTTAAGCAAAGAATTCTTAGTGATAAGGGACACTTATCTAATGAAGCAACTGCTAATATATTACTTAAGCTTGTTGGAAGTAGAACAAAGTATATATTTCTTGCACATATAAGTGAACATAATAATACAAAAGAATTAGCTCTTAAAACAGTCACTGATAAATTAGATGAGATTAATTTTAATCATGATAATATTATTTTAACTGATCAATATATCTCATTAGAAATGGTGGAGGTATAATGATTAAGGTAATTTGTGTTGGTAAATTAAAAGAAAAATATTTAGTAGATGCAGTTATGGAATACTCTAAAAGAATTTCTAAATATAGTAATATTCAAATAATTGAAGTTAATGATTCTAATGTTGATAATGAAAAGATTGCTCTTGAGAGGGAGAAGGAATTAATATTAAAGCATATTAATACTAAAGATTATATAATCACTTTAGAAATAGATGGAAAGCAATTAACTTCTATTGAATTTGCATCAAAAATAGATGAAATATTTATACATAATAGTAATATTACTTTTATAATTGGCGGTTCCTATGGCATTAGTGATGAAATAAAAGCTCTTTCTAAGTTTAAGCTATCTTTTTCTAAGATGACATTTCCTCATCAGTTGTTTAGAGTTATATTGTTGGAACAGGTTTATAGAAGTTTTAAAATTTTAAATAATGAGAAGTACCACAAATAAAATATCCACAGAGTTGTGGATATTTATTTTTTATAATTCACTCTTGGTTAACTTTAAACAAATATCTTTAAAATTTACATATAATTAACTCGAAAGAGGTAGTATATGGTTATTTTTAAAAAGAGATTAAAGGAAAAACGTAATGAACTTGGTCTAACTCAAGAAGAGCTTGGGAAAAACATTTATCTATCAAAAGGTGAAGTGTGTGCTTATGAAAAAGGAAAACGTATTCCGCCACTTGATGTTTTAATTAAAATTGCTGAATTTCTTGAAGTTGATTTTTTGTGGCTTATAGGAATGGAAATTGAATGTAATAAATCTGATAATAAAGTCGTTAATCTATCTGATGATGATTTAAAGATTATTAATGCTTTAAAAAACGATAGTAATTTATATGAGAAATTCCTAGAAAATCCAGAACGTGTAATTGCACAAATTAGTTCTCTTTTAAAATAATTTGTTATTGATTTTTCTTATTATAATTTAGTATATATTGAAAAAAGTTGATTTGTGTATACATATTATCTAAAAATATAGGTTCTATTATAAAGTATGCATTTCTAGTTAGCAATTCTCTTATACATTTTTCCATAAAATTATGGAATTCTCCTACTAATATAGATTCTTTTTCTGTAAGATTTTTTTGGTTTTCAGGAGTTAAAGCGGTTACTTTGTATGCTTCTTCTCTTTTAGTAAATTCATTTTCGAACCAACTTGCTTCATTTGATATTTGACTGTTTTTAGGGTCTACTAATTTCTTTATAAATACTGCGATTGTTCTCATTGAATTGTTAAAGTAGAACTCATAGTTTACTACACTTGATGGATCTATCTGAGTTTGTTTTATTAATCTTTCTAATCCTGTTTTAAATAGTTCTGTGTCATATATCATAAATTCAGTTAGTGTTATATATGAATATGAAAAGATTTCATTACTTGTCATTCCATCTAATACTTTTCTTGATAGTGTTACAAATCTATCTGCGAGATTATATGCTTCATTATTTATATCTTCCATTATTTTTTTTAATTCACTTGATACTGAAGTGGGATTTCCTGGTTTTAGTTCTAGTTCCTTTTTTGTTATATCTGTATTTATTTGAACATTAAATAATTTTTCTGTAAGTTCTTCACATTCTAGTGTGTAGTTTGTTACATATATTTGATAATCTAATGCATCACTACTTACTAATCCACTTGCGAAAGATGCTATTTGACTTCCAAGGGCTTCGCATTCTAGTGCAATTGATTCTGCTTCTTTTATATATGCTGTTTGAAATGGTATTAGTGAAGTTTGTATATTTAGGCAAAATTCTCTTAATGTTCTTAAATAATATAAATTTATAGCGATTGATTCTTGTACATAATCAACATCATTTAACATAATTATCCTCCTTAATAAATGATTCATAAAATTATACGTAAAAAAAATATAAATATTAAAAAAAGCATACACTTTATTAGGTGAGATAATGATTAAATTAATTAATGCTGTTTTATGGGGTGTTGCATTGGTTGTTTTATTAGGTGGTGGGCTTTATTTTAGTGTAAAATTAAAATTTCCACAATTAAAATTTTTTTCTTTATTTAAGGGACTTAAATCAACTGAAAATGGTATTTCACCTTTTAAAAGTTTAACTGTTTCTCTTGCGGCTAGGATTGGTGTGGGTTCTTTAGCGGGAGTGGCTCTTGCAATATATATCGGTGGACCTGGTAGTGTTTTTTGGATGTGGATTGCTTGTATAATTACATCGATAAATGCTTATTGTGAGACATATTTAGGGGCAAAATATCAATTGCCTGATGGATATAATTATAAAGGTGGTCCAGCTTTTTATATTAAGTCAGGACTTCATGATAATGGTCTTGCTTTTTCATATGCTCTTTTGGTAATACTTGCTTATTTAGTTGGTTTTATGTCTATACAGGCTAATACTATTACGGTCTCAATAAATCAATTATATGGTTTTTCTATAGTTAGTATTGCAGTCGTACTTACTATTATTTCTTTTATTTCTATAATGAGGGGAATAGATAGAATAGTTAGTATTACTAGTAAATTAGTTCCTATAATGGGTATTGTATATATACTTTTAAGTATAATTGTTATTGTTTTAAATTATGAGGTTATCCCTCAAGTATTTATTAGTATAATTAAAGGTGCATTTAATATTAAAAGTTTTGTATCTTCTTTTATACCAACATTTATAATTGGAATTCAAAGAGGAACTTTTGCGACTGAAGCGGGACTTGGGACAGGTGCGATTGCATCTTCTTGTACTAAAACTACAGATAAAGTTAGTCTAGGGTTACTACAGATTTTAGGAATATATTTTACTGTTTTTATTGTATGTACTTCTACTGCATTAATAATATTAACTTCTAATTATACTTCTTTAAATTTTGATAATATGAATGGAATAGAACTTACTAGTTATGCACTAAATTATCATCTTGGTAATGCAGGTTCTTTTGTTTTAGTTTTATTAGTTATTATGCTTGCATATTCAACTATAGTGGCTGGTTATTATTATGGGGAATGTAATTTAAAGTATTTAATTAAAAACATTAAAAATTGGCATATATATGTTCTTAAATGTGTTGTCGCAGTACTATTATTTGTTGGTAGTATTGTTAAATCACATATTATCTGGGGAACTGTAGATATTTTAGTTGCGATACTTGCGGTAATAAATATGTATTCATTGTTTAGATTAAGAAAAGAAATTGTTCATGATTACTATAAGTTTAAAAAGAGAGAATAATTTGATATAATATATACAGGAGTGATAATATGCTTGGTAATGATTGGGATTTTATATTAAAAGATGAAATTAATAAAGAGTATTTTGTGGAACTGTTAAAAAAAGTGGAAGATGAATATAGTAAAAAAACTATTTACCCAAAACAAAGTGAAATATTTAATGCATTTAGAAAAACTTCTTACAAAGATACTAAAGTTGTTATATTAGGACAGGATCCATATCATGGTGTTAATCAGGCAGAGGGTTTATCTTTTTCTGTAAAAGTTGGTGTATCTAAACCGCCTTCATTACAGAATATATTTAAGGAATTGAATTCGGATTTAGGATGTGAAGTTCCCCCTTATGGAAGTCTTTCTAAGTGGTGTAGTGAAGGAGTATTACTTTTAAATACAGTTTTAACAGTTGAAGCTAATAAGCCTGCTTCACACAAAAATATTGGATGGGAACATTTTACTGATTCTGTAATAGAAAAATTAAATGAAAAAACTACTCCAATAGTATTTATTTTATGGGGTAGCTTTGCTAGAAGTAAAAAAAGTTTAATAACTAATCCAATTCATTTAATTATAGAATCTGCTCATCCATCTCCGTTTTCTGCATATAATGGCTTTTTTGGAAGCAGACCTTTTTCTAGGACAAATGAGTTTTTAACTAAAACTGGGCAAAAACCTATAGATTGGCAAATAAAATGATGATATTTCTATCATCAATTTTTTTCTTTTAAGATTTCAAATTCTACTTCATCTTCTATTTCAAATACTTCTTTTTTTGAATATCTTTTAATTATTCTTAATAATAATCTTGAAAATTTACTAATGATTTTGTTATATAGTTCTACATTCTTATTGTAGAATTTTAGTAATGCTTTAATTTCTATGTTTGTATTATATAAATCTTTCATCATTTTGTCTTCTTCATCAGGCAGAACATATTCATATCCTTCAATAAAATCATTTAGCTCTTTATTATTTTTATTTAATTCTTTATATAATCCAAATGAATCTAGGGTCTTATTTTTGATTTTGCCTATATTTGTTAAGATTTTATCTTCTTCTTTTTCATTAATTGTTTTTGATACATCACATAAAATTTTTAACTTTTTTTCAAGAAGTATATCAATATTGTCTTCAGATTCATCTATTTTAACTAGTATACTATCTATTTCATCTTTTTCATTTTTAAGTAGTATTAATATTAATGCGGCAATAAATACAATCCCAATTCCAATATATATGTATATCATTTAATCACCTCTATTATCTGTATTATATCATGAAGTTTAAAAAGGTAAAAGTTAATTATTCAAATTCTATAAAATTAATATATATACTCCATAATAAAAGTTGTTTATTATTGTCTGTTCTTAACAATACGTAGTCTCTCCCTGCACTTTCTACTTTTCCAACAAAAACTTTGTCTCTCCATTCTATTGAGTCAGCAAATGACATATATACAGTAGCTTTTTTACCTATGTTTTCATTTATGATTGTTTCGGTATATTTATATGTATCAATATTTTCATTATTTCCTCCTGATATTGGTGGAGTTGTGCTTTCCTGCGGTATATATGATGGGTTATATGGTGTTTGTCTAAAAAAATCATTATTCATTTTTATCAAATCCTTTCTAAAATTACAATATATTATATGAATTTTATAGTTGGATATGTTATAATCTTTTTGAGAGTGATTATATGAAAGTTAAAATAGGTGTTTCAAATAGGCATGTGCATTTAACACATGATGATTATGTTTTATTGTTTGGAAATGAGACAATAAAAAAAGAACGTGATTTAGTCCAAAAAGGACAATTTGCGTCTTCTTCTAAAGTAACTATAAAAACAGATAAAAATTATATTGAAAATGTTAGAGTTTTAGGTCCATTTAGAAATTATACACAGGTTGAAATTTCTAAGACAGATAGTTATTTTTTGGGAATTAATCCTCCAATAAGAAATTCGAGTGATTTAACTGATGCGAATGAAATAACTATTATTGGTCCTATGGGGAGCATTGTAAGAAAATCTTGTATTATTGCGACTCGCCATATACATATTAATAAAAGTGATAGAGATAATTTAGGACTTACTAATGTAGATTATGTTAAAGTAGAGGTTGGTAATATTAAAAAATCTATACTTTATGATGTTTATATTAAAGAAAGTGAAGATGGTGTTTTTGAATTACATCTTGATCTTGATGATGCGAATGCATGTTTTTTAAAAAATGGTGATGAAGCAACTATTCTTGATTTTTAATTTCATCAAAAACCATTTCATTTCCAGTTGGTTCAGTTCCTTTTAGGTAATATAATATCTTCTTATGTTTTGATTCTTCATTTGCTGGTTTACCACTTATTGGATCAACTAAATATCCTACTACATTATTAGGCTTGGTATACCAAGTCTTTTCTTTATCTTTTAAATATGCCTCCATTGTATCTATCCATATGTTTTTTGCACATTGATATTCTTTACTTGAAATTTCTTTATTTTCGTCATATCCTACCCAAACTGATGTGATTGCTTGTGGGGTATATCCAATTGTCCATAAATCGGTTGCAGTTGTACCTGACTTTACCGCATATTTTCTACTCATTTTTGCTGCTAGAGATAAAATTGTTGGATAGTTATAATCAATAAATGATTTATCATATGTGGTTGTTAATAATTCATTTAATATATAAGTTAGGCTACTATTTAGAATCATTTCTTTTTCTTCTTTATATTCATATAGTACATTACCGTTTTGGTCTTCTACTTTTTTGATTAGATGTGGTGTTACTTTATATCCTTCATTTGCAAATGTTGCATAGGCAGAAGTCATTTCTATTATATTTATTTCATTTGTACCAAGTGGTAAGGATGGATTTGCACTTAATTTTGCGGTGATTCCTAGTCTTTTTGCCATATTAACAAGTGTATCTTCACCTAAAAACATATGAGTTTTAACTGCATATATATTGTCTGAATATGATATTGCTGTTGCTAGTGATATTGGAATGTTTCCGTATACTTCGTTTGCATTTTTAGGTGAATATGATTGTTTATTTGAGAATGTAAATGTAGTTTGCTCACTTGTAAATGCTGTACTTGGTGTAAATCCATTTTCAAGTGCTGCATAATATAGGAATGTTTTCATTGTTGAACCTACTTGTCTTATGGAGTTAGTTGCTCTATTGAATCCTGATTTTGAATAATCTACACCGCCAATTAATCCAAGTATTTCTCCATTTTCTGGATTCATAGTTATTGCGGCGGTTTGTAGAGATTTACCTTTTAGATTTTTACTTACCGAATCTTCAAGTGACTTTTGTGCGTTTAAATCTAGGGTTGTATATACTTTTAATCCACCAGTATCTAAAAATGAGGTTGGAATACTTTTAATGTTTTCTAATTCCTTTATTACCGCATCTTTATAATACATTACACTAGATAATGAGTCTTGTGATTCCTTTCCATAAAAACTTAATTCTTCATTTATAGCGTTTTCTTTTTCTTCATCTGTGATATAACCATTTTTAACCATACCTTCTAGTATTATAGTTTGTCTTTTCTTTGCTAGTGTTGGATTTACTAATGGTGAAAAATTAGAGGGAGATTTTGGTATTCCTACTAACATTGTAGCTTCTGCTAATGAGAGATCTTTTGAACTTTTATTAAAATAGTAATTGGCTGCTTTCTCTATCCCATACATTCCATGTCCATAATTGATAGTGTTTAGGTATCCTTCTAGTATTTCATCTTTTGAATAATGCATTTCTACATTTAATGTAAGCCACATTTCATTCCATTTTCTTTCCCATGTTTTATTAAAATCTAAAAACAAATTTTTAACATATTGTTGTGAAATAGTTGAAGCTCCTTGCATTGTTTTTCTATTTTTAATATTTACAAAACTTGCTTTCGCAATCCTCAAGAAATCAAATCCGAAATGTTTATAAAATTTTTTATCTTCTGTTGAAATAGTCGCATTTATTACATTTTTTGATATATCATTTAGATTAACCCATTTACTAGTTCCATTACCTTGAAAAAAAGCTTCATTTGTATTATCATACATTGAAATGTTATTTGCACTTTTAATTTCTAGTTTGTTTGATAATTTGGAGTATCCATATCCACAAAGAAATAATGACCCTATTAAAAGTGTTAAAAATAATGTATATTTAAAAAATTTCTTGAACATATCTTTCCTCCATAATTACTATTTTTATTATGAAGAAAAATAAATATATTATGTGCTAAAAGATAATTTTATGATATATTATCAATAAATAAAGAGGTGTTAAAATGGTTTTATTGAGAGTTGAATTAGAAAATAATGATGAAAAGATAAAATTTGAAACTCATGGTATATTAAATAAAAATAAGAATACACTAATTTACGATGATAATAAGACAAAAACTTGTGTTGATTTAATTGCTCAAAAAGCTAGTTTTACCCTTGAATTTAAAAGAATAAAACTTAATAAAACAGATAAATTATTTGAGGTAGAATACATAGTAGATAATACTAATAAAATTTATTATAGAGTGGAAATTATAAATTTGTAAAAAAAGATGTTGCTTTTGTCTTAATTTAATGATATAAAAGTATATGATTTGTTTGTCATAACAAATATTTATATAAAGCATATAATGTAAACCGTAGGAGGATGTATATGAGTATTAAAGATATGAAAAAAGAAGATTTAGAATTATTATCATATAAGGACATAACAAATTTACTTCTAGAGGAATATGGTGCTGAAAACACTGCTGAATTATTTAAAAAAATAGTTAAGTTATTAAAACTTCCTAGTAGTGTATTTGATAATAAAATTGGTGATTATTATACTATGTTATCTACAGACAAGAGATTTATTTTGCTTGAAGATGGGAAATGGGATTTAAGAACTAGACATACTTCAGATAAGATAGTAAATGTTATAGATGAAGATGATGAACTTGATATGGAAGAAGCAACTTCTAAGAATAAAGATGAAGTAGAAGATGATAATGAAGATAATTATGATATGGATAATGATGATGACTATGATGATGAGTCTGATGATGATCTTAAAGATTTAGTTATCTTAGATGAAGATGAACTTGGAATGGATGAATAGACTTTTAAGTAAGTCTTTTTTTGATAAAAAACGATTTTATGATATAATGTTAGTGTTTTAAAGAGAGGAATGATATTTGTGATAGAAAGACTTGAAATAATTAATAAGCGATATGAAGAATTAAACAAGCAACTTTTAGATCCTGAAAACTTATCAAATATAAAATTAACTAGAGAAATATCAAAAGAGATTTCTGATTTAGAAGATACAGTTAATTGTTATAAAAAGTATAAAAAAGTATTAGATGATTTAGAGGAATCTAAGGAAATGCTTAAGGATCCTGAACTTGCAGAATTTGCTAAAGAAGAAATTCCTGCATTAGAAAGTGAAAAAGAAGCTTTAGAAAAAGAAATAGAAATTTTATTAATACCAAAAGATCCTAATGATGGTAAAAACGTTATAGTTGAAATAAGGGGTGCTGCTGGTGGAGATGAGGCTAATATCTTTGCTGGTGATTTATACAGAATGTATTTAAAATATGCTGAAAAGCAAGGCTGGAAAATAGAAGTTATGAATGAAGAGTACTCAGAGGGTGGTGGCTTTTCTTTAATAAGCTTTATGGTTAAAGGTAAAAATGTTTATTCTAAGTTAAAATATGAAAGTGGTGCTCATAGGGTTCAAAGAGTACCTGTTACTGAAACACAAGGAAGAATTCATACATCAACTGCGACTGTATTAGTAATGCCTGAAGTCGAAGATGTTGATATAGAAGTTAAACCAAGTGATATTAGAGTTGATATTTATAGAAGTAGTGGATGTGGGGGACAAGGTGTAAATACTACTGATTCCGCTGTTAGAATGACACATATCCCAACTGGAATAGTGGTTACTTGTCAAAATGAAAGAAGTCAAATTCAAAATAGAGAGCAAGCTTTAAAAGTATTAAAGGCAAGAATATATGAAGAGACTTTAAGAAAGCAAGAAGAAGAGCTTGGTAGCGAAAGAAGAAGTAAGATTGGTACTGGAGATAGATCTGAAAAAATAAGAACGTATAACTATCCGCAAAATAGAATTACAGATCATCGTATTGGATTTACTATTATGCAATTGGATAGAGTTATGGAAGGTGATTTAGAACCTATAATTGAAGCTTTAATAACTGAGGATCAAAAAAGAAAACTTGAAGGCGAAGAATAATCAAGAGTATAAGAAAATGGAAGATGAAATAAAGTATTTAAAAAAGTATTTAAAAAATAAAGATATGGATACTGCTATTTTAGAATTAAAAAAGGGTATTCCTGTTCAATATATAGTTGGTGATGTTGATTTCTATAAATATAATTTTATAGTTAATCAAAATGTTTTAATACCTAGATTTGAAACTGAAGAATTAGTTGATAATACAATTAGATATATAAAAGCAAATTTTTCTGGCGAGGTTAAAATAATTGATGTTGGATGCGGAAGTGGCGCAATTGGTATTACTCTTGCTAAAGAGTTAGAAAATGCTAAGGTTACTTGTTTAGATATAAGTGATGCTGCACTTGATGTTACAAGAGAAAATGCAAAAAGGATTAATGTCTCTATTAATGTTTTAAAAGGGGATATGCTTGATTATGTTGATGATAAGTATGATGTTGTTATAAGTAATCCTCCATATATTGCAACAGACGAAGAAATAGAGGATATTGTTAAAAATAATGAACCTCATTTGGCACTTTATTCTGGTGAAGATGGAATGGATTCTTATAGACAAATTTTTAGTAAAATAAAAAATGTAATCAATGATAAATATTTAATTGCTTTAGAAATTGGGTGTACACAAAAAGATGCAGTTACTGCTATAATTAAAAAATCTTTACCTGATGCAGTGGTTACTTGTACTAAGGATTTATCTGGTAGAGATAGAATGATTTTTGTAACTAATAAATAGCTAAGATTTTAGTTATTTATTTTTTTGTATAAAATTTTATAAACTACTTCATTATTTAATAGGTGAAGAAAATGAAAAAAGTAATGATGATTTTAGTCGCAGTTGTAATAGGAATTATAGTTATAACAGAGAATAATACTACTGAGGAAATAGTTATACCAAATGATTCTATTAGAATTAGAGTAATTGCTCCTAGTGATTCAATAGAGGATCAAAAATTAAAAGGTAATGTTAAAAGATCTATACAAAGTCAATTGAGTGAAATGTTAAAGGATGTTAAAACTATAGATCAAGCAAGAGAAGTTTTAAATAAAAATTTGAGTGATGTTGAATATACCGTTAAAACAGAGTTAAAAAGAAATAATAGTAATATAAATTTTAATGTTAATTATGGACTTAATTATTTTCCTATTAAAGAGTACAAAGGAATAACTTATGATGATGGTTATTATGAATCATTAGTTATTACATTAGGAGAGGGTCAAGGTAAGAATTGGTGGTGTGTTTTGTTTCCTCCTTTATGTCTAATGGATGAGGAAGAAGAGAATATGGAAAATGTAGAATATAAATCATTTATAAAAGAGGTACTTGATAAATATTTTTAGAATTATTTAAGATTAGATATAGTATTATTAATTAGGTGAAATTATGTTTAATCTGTTTACTCTTTTTTTGGTTGCGATTGGTCTTAGTATGGATACTTTTTCATTATCGATAGTATATGGTACGATTGGCTTAACAAAGAAAAAAATTTGGCTATTAAGTATAATAGTTGGTCTTTTTCATTTTGTTATGCCTTTTTTAGGTAATTTAATAGGTAGTATAGTATTATCAAAGTTGCCATTTAATCCTGCTATTGTCGTAGGAATAATATTTATTTTAATTGCTTTAGAAATGTTTGCTGGTGATGATGAAGTAATGTCGCTTGATAAAATAGGAGCTTTTTTAATATTTGGTTTCTCTGTTAGTTTGGATAGTTTTTCTGTTGGACTTGGTATATCAATGATTACTGATTATCCTCTTTTAGGATATTTTATTTTTTCTTTGGTTAGTTTTTTATTTACTTATATTGGGTTAAAATTTGGAAAATTTTTAAATGACAAGTTTGGTAAATATGCAGTGTTTTTGGGTGCGGTTATTTTAATAATTTTGGGGTTATTCTATATCTTTTAAGGCAATTTTATTGACTATGAGTGTTTTAATTGTTAGAATTAAATAGGAGAGTGAAGTGTATGTTAGTAAACGCCAAAGATATATTAAATGATGCTAAAGCAAATAAGTATGCAGTTATTCAGTTTAATATTAATAATTTGGAGTGGACTAAATATATACTTGAAGAGTGTAATAGCTTACATGTTCCTGTTATACTTGGAGTAAGTGAAGGTGCTGTTAAATATATGGGAGGATTTAATACAGTTTCTATGATGGTTCAGGGCTTGATTAAAGACTTGGATATAGTTATTCCTGTATGTCTTCATTTGGATCATGGAAAAAGTTTTTCCTCATGCGTTAGTGCAATTGAAGCTGGGTTTGGTTCTGTTATGATAGATGCATCAAGATTACCTATTTCGGAAAATATATCTATAACTAAAAAAGTTGTAGAGTATGCTCATCCTAAAGGTGTTAGTGTAGAAGCTGAGGTTGGTCCAATTTATACTAATTTTGTTGAATCTAATGAGCCTTTATATGCTAGTGTTGATGATTCTATACTTTTAGTATCTAGTACTGGAGTAGATTCTTTAGCGCCTGCACTTGGAAGTGTACATGGTTTGTATAATGGACAAGCTAATTTGAATTTTGATAGAATGGGAGAAATCTCTATTAAAACCGGTGTTCCACTAGTTTTACATGGTGGTACTGGTATTAGTAATGAAGATTTACTACGTGCTGTAGAGTGTGGTACTTGTAAGATTAATATTAATACTGAACTACAGGTTGCATGGGCAAGTGATGTAAGAAGTTATTTGAATTTAAATAATGATGTTTATGATCCTAGAAAAATAATTTCAAGTGGAGAAGAAGCAATTAAAAGAATTGTAAGAGAAAAAGTTAGAATATTGTCTAATATTTAGGCAATCATTTAGGCGTTTGTAATAAAATATAATGGTGGTGGTAATGTGAAAGCATTAAAAATTCAAGGTGGAAGAAAATTAAAAGGGACAGTTAGAGTAAGTGGTGCAAAAAATAGTTCAGTTGCATTAATACCGGCAGCAATACTTTCAGATGATGTTGTTACTATTTGTAATGTACCAGAAATTACAGATATTGATGCTTTAAGCGATATATTAGAATACTTAGGTGCTGATGTTAAAAGAGCAAGTGAGAGTATTGTAATAGATCCAAAACCATCGGTTAATAGACCTATTCCTACTAGTATGGCACAAAAACTTAGAGCTTCTTATTATTTTATGGGAGCGCTTTTGGGTAAATATAAGCATGTTGAAATGTCTTTTCCTGGCGGATGTTCTATAGGTGCTAGACCTATTAATTTACATTTAAAAGGATTTGAAGCATTGGGAGCTAAAATTACTCAGACAGATAATGTTTATATTGTTCATGCTGATAAGTTAAAGGGTGCAAATATATATTTGGATATTGCTTCTGTTGGTGCAACAATAAACATTATGTTGGCTGCTGTTAGAGCTGAGGGTGTAACTACTATTGATAATGCTGCTAAAGAACCTGAAATAGTAAATGTGGCTACATTTTTAAACAATATGGGTGCTAAAATATCGGGCGCAGGTACTAGTGAAATTAAAATTACTGGTGTTTCAAAGCTATCTGGATGTTTCCATGAAGTAATTCCTGATAGAATTGAGGCGGGTACTTATATGATAATTGCTGCATTAATGGGAGAGAAAGTTAAAATAGATAATATAATTCCTGAACATTTAGAGGCATTAACTTCTAAGTTTATTGATATGGGTGTACCCCTTGAATTAGGCGTTGATTATGCAATTATAAGTAGTGGAGAAAATTATAAACCGGTTAATATTAAAACTTTGGTTTTTCCAGGCTTTCCAACAGACTTACAACAACCATTTTCTGTTTTACTTACACAATGTAATGGAAAGTCTATAGTAGAAGAGACTATTTATGAGAATAGATTAATGCATATTAAAGAATTACAAAAAATGGGTGCAGATATTAATATTAGTGGTACTAAAGCTTTTGTTTGTGGACCTTCTAAATTATCTGGTACTGTGGTTACCGCAACTGATTTAAGGGCTGGAGCTGCAATGGTATGTGCTGGGTTAATAGCTGATGGGGAAACTACTGTTACTAATGCTGAACATATTTTAAGGGGATATGAAAACATAGTTGAAAAACTAACTGATATAGGTGCTAAAATTAGAATAATAGAAATATAGTTTAATAGTGATATTATTCTTTTTTTTTGGAGCGATGATATGAAAGTTAGAAAGATAATTTTTTATGTTTGTATAGTTATAACAACTTTTTTAATATATAGAGTGGCATCTAATAATAAAATTAATTATGTTACTTTAGGTGATGGATTATCTAAGGGTATTAATCCATATGGAGAAGTTGGTTATGGCTATTCAGACTATTTATCTGAGTATTTAAAAAAAGAAAATAATCTCAAAGATTATATTAATGAGTTTACTGATACTGACTATAGGATTTCTGATGTTATTAGTGATATTGCAGTTAATAAGAGAGTAATGCATAATGATTCTAATATTAATATAAGAAGTGTTTTAAGAGAATCTGACTTAGTAACTATAAGTATTGGTTTTAATGATTTAATTAAAATATTTAGTATAAATAATATTGGAACTGTATTAGAAAATAAAACTCTTTTAGAAAAGGAAATTTTATATATTGCAAATAATTATGATGATGCTTTAACAACAATTAGAAAATATGCAAAATCTGATGTTATAGTAATAGGCTTTTATAATCCATATCAGTACTTGAATACTTATAAATCTGATATTGATTATTATATTAAAAAATTAAATTCGCTCATTTTAGAAATTTGTAAAAAGCATAATGTTAAATTTATAGATTTATATAATGCGTTTAATAATAAATTAGAATATCTACCTAATCCTAATAGTATATATCCAATTGAACTTGGTTATAGAGAAATATTTAATATAGTAAAAAATAGCATAAATTAAAAAAATGTTGCAAAACTAAAAATATCTTGATATACTATATTAGCAATTAATTACTATGACTTGAATTAGTCATGGCGGGAGGAGAGATTAGAATGAAAGCAGGTATTCATCCAGAATATAAGGATACTAAATTTATTTGTGCTTGTGGTGCAGAATTTACTGCTAAATCTACTAAAGATGAATTCCACGTTGAAGTTTGTTCACAATGTCATCCATTTTATACTGGTAAACAAAGTAGAGCATCTCATGCAGGTACAGTAGATAAGTTTAATAGAAAATATGGTTTTTCTAGTAAAGAAGAAAACAAAGCAGCTTAATTTTTATAAGTTGCTTTTTTCTTTTTAAAGTTGAAAGTTTATAGGTTGCATGTTATATTATTTGTATAATTAGAATATAAAGAGGTGTTTTCATGAAGATTGGAATTGCAAATGATCATAGAGGATATAATTTAAAAAATGAATTAGTTAAATATTTAAAAAGTAGAGGATATGAAGTAATAGATTATGGATCTGACACAGTTTATTCTGTTGATTATCCTGATTTTGCTTTTAAATTGTGCAATGGAGTTGTTAATAAAGAAGTTGATTTTGGGATTGCTATTTGCGGTAGTGGTATTGGAATAAGTATCGCATGTAATAAAGTAAAGGGAATTCGTTGCGCTAAACTTTCCAATGTTAAAGAAGCTTATGCAACAAGATTTGATAATGATGCTAATGTAATGGCAATCAATGGTGATATGCCAAGATATAGAGCAAAAGATATAGTTGATAAATTTTTATCCACAGATTTTTCAAATTTAGAAAAACATGTAAGACGGATTAAGAAAATAGAAGATTATGAGGATGGAAAATATAATGAGTGTTAAATTTTTTCTATATATAATAGTTTCGGTTATAGTTATTTGGGCTTTTGACTCAATTAATATTAATAAAATTTTTAAAAAAAATAAAGTTGCTCAGGCAACAATTTTTTACTTTTTACTTGGAATTTCTATGATATATTTAGTTACAAATTTTTTATATGACTTTTTTACTTCAACTCAAATATTGTAAAAAAATTGTATAAAAAATCACCTTGTTGTGCAAAATGATAATGAGGTGAAAGAAATGGAAAAGAAAAGAAAGTTAAAGAGATTTGTTATGCCATCTATATATGTGGCATTGGTTGCAATACTTGTAATATCTACTTTTGCAACATTTGCTAATATGAAATCTGTTAATGAGGAAGAAAAAATCAATTATGTTTCAAATGGTATTTGGACAAATGATACTCCAGTTGCATCAGTAGAAAAAGTAATAGTTAAACCTTATACTGCTAAAGATGTAGCAATCGGTAGATATTTCTATGATTATAGAGATGAAGGTACTCAACAACAAAACGCTATTATTTTTTATGAAAATAGCTATATTCAAAATTCTGGGGTAGATTATATTTTAGATAATCAGTTTGATGTTGTTAGTATTTACGATGGTACTGTAACTAAAGTAGAAGATAATGAACTTGCTGGTAAGACTGTTGAAGTTAAACATGATGGAAATATAATAAGTGTTTATCAAAGTTTAGGCGAAGTTAGTGTTAAACAAGGAGATACAGTTAAACAGGGCTCTAAAATTGGTAAAAGCGGTAATTCAAAAATTAATAAAGATTTGGGTAACCATTTACATTTTGAATTATATGTAAAAGGCCAAGTTGTTAATCCTGAAGATTGCTATAACAAAAAAATTTCTGATTTTAAATAGGCATTTTGCCTTTTTAAATTCATAATTTTTTTATGTCAATATATACTTTACTGAAAGTAGGTAAATATGAATAAAAAGATTATGAAAAGAATAATTGATGAAGCAAATTTTGTTTTAAAAACTAATAATAATATTAGAGATACAGCTAAGGTATTTGGAGTATCTAAGAGTACTGTCCATAAAGATCTTCATGAGAGACTTTTTGAACTGGATATTAGTTTATTTGAAAAAATAGCTAATATTTTTGATAACCACTTAAGTATTAGACATATCAATGGTGGAGAAGCTACAAGACAAAAATATGCTAAATAGGGGAGATATTATGAAAGATATAGGTATAGATTTAGGAACAGCAAATGTTTTGATTTATGTAAAAGGTAATGGAATAGTTCTTAATGAGCCAAGTGTAGTTGCCGTTGATACTGAAACAAAAAACGTATTAGCTGTTGGTACAGAAGCAAGTGAGATGTTAGGAAGAACACCTGGTAAAGTAAAAGCTATTAAACCTCTAAAAGATGGTGTAATTGCGGACTTTGAGTATACCGAAGTTATGCTTAATAATTTTATCAAAAGAATTAAAGGTAGAGGTATTTTATCAAGACCTAGAATTTTAATTTGTTGTCCTTCTAATATAACTGCGGTTGAGAAAAATGCTATTAAAGAGGCTGCAGAAAGATTAGGGGCAAGAAAAGTTTTTGTTGAAGAAGAACCTAAGGTTGCTGCAATAGGGGCTGGTATGGATATTTCTAAACCTAGTGGTAATATGGTTATTGATATTGGGGGAGGTACTACTGATATTGCTGTGTTATCATTAGGCGGTATTGTAACTAGTCAATCTTTAAAAGTTGCTGGTAATTCATTTGATCTTGCAATTATTGATTATGTTAAAGATAAGCATAAACTTTTAATTGGGGATAGGACCGCAGAGGATGTTAAGTTTAAGCTTGGTGCTGTTTATAATGGAGATTCTGATAACAAGATGGAAATTAAAGGTAGAAATCTTAGTAAGGGTCTTCCATATACAATAGAGATAACTGAAAAAGAAATTGAAGAAGCTCTTTATCCACTTGCTATGGAAATAGTAAAAAAGGCAAAAGAGGTACTTGAAAAGACTCCACCAGAATTATCCGCAGATATTGTGGATAAAGGTATTGTCTTAACTGGTGGTGGTGCATTGGTTAAAGGAATGCCAGAATTGTTTGAACAAGAACTAAAAGTACCGGTTTTTATTTCTGAGAGTCCACTCACATGTGTTGCTGAGGGCTGTGGAATAATGCTTACAAATTTAGATTTAATTGATAAATAAACTGTCAAAATGACAGTTTTTTCTTTTAGTATATGAGATTTGTGATATAATTGTCTTGGAGTGATCAAAATGATTAGTAAAGATATTGATTATATATTGCTGATGGTTTCAGTGACTTTTGTGTTTACGGCGCTTATTATGCCTTTTATGGCTAAGATAGCTAATTATATTGGAGCTATGGATATTCCTAGAACAAGACATATTCATACTAAACCAATGCCGAAATTGGGTGGACTCGGAATTTTCTTGGGATTTTTATTTGGATATATGTTATTTGGAATTAATAGTATTCAGATGAATTCAGTTTTAATTGGTAGTTTTATAATTGTTATGACTGGAATAATTGATGATATTAGGCCTATCAAATTTTATCATAAATTAATCGGTCAGATTGCTGCGGCTGCGGTAATTGTATTTTATGGTCAGATACTTCTTAATCATGCAACTCTATTTGGTCTTGATCTTCAATTTGGAATCTTTGCTTATCCAATTACATTGTTATTTATAGTTGGATGTATTAATATCATGAATCTGATTGATGGAATGGATGGACTGTGCGGTGGAATCACTTCTATATTTTTTATAACGATTGGAATAATTTGCTTTTTCCAGGGAAGGCTAGGAAGTTTAGTAGCAATAATTGGATTTATTATGTTGGGTTCAACACTTGGCTTCCTACTCCATAATTTTTATCCGGCAAAAATATTTGCAGGTGATAGTGGATCTATGTTTATGGGATTTATTATATCAATAGTAGCTCTATTAGGATTTAAAGGTACTATGTTAACATCTCTTTTAGTGCCACTTATGATTCTTGCAATTCCTATACTGGATACTCTGTTCGCAATTATTAGAAGGATGCTTAAAGGTCAACCAATATTTACTGCGGATAAGGAACATATGCATCATCAATTTTTAAAAATGAATTTTTCACAAAGAACTACAGTTCTTATTGTGTATGCTATAAACGGACTTTTTTCACTTGCTTCTATTCTATATGTATTAAGAGATTCTGGGCGAGCAAAAATTATATATATAATACTATTTTTCATGGTTCTTTGGTTTGCATTGAATACAGGAATAATATCTGAAAAGATGAGTAGTAAAGTAAAAGATATTGAGAAAAAAGGAATGCTAAAAAAGAGAAAAAAATAGTTTCTCTTTTTTCATAAGGTGATATTATGATTAACTTTATTATATGCGATGATAATGAAAATTTTTTAATGCGTGAGAAAAAGCTTGTCGATAATTTTATGATGAATTATGATGTTGATTATAAAATTACAGATTTTAGTGATTATACTGAGGAGTTTTTTCAAGCAATGTATGATGAAACTTGTTTTAAAATTTATCTTTTAGATATTCAAACTGATACTAATTCCGGACTTAATGTCGCAAGAAGAATTAGAGAAGAACAAGATGATTGGATTTCTATTATTATAATTATTACTGCTTTTGGTGAATATAGATATGAAGCTTTAGGCACTAGATTATATTTGTTAGATTTTATAAACAAGGTTTATGATTGTGAGGATAAAATTAGGGATACTCTTGAGATTGCGATGAAGCATTATGACAATCGTAGAAAAAGTTTAAGATTTGAATATAATTACATCATGAAAAATATTGAATTTAGACATATTATTTATATTGAAAAAGAACAGGATAGTAAAAGATGTATAATTAAAACAACTCATGGTGACCAATATATAAATAAAAGTTTAAATGATATGTATGAACTTTTGGATTCTAGATTTATTAAAACAAGTAGAAGTTGTATTGCCAATAGTGATTTTATAAAAGAATTTATAATTGCTGAAAATAAATTAGTATTTAAAAATGGTGAATATACTTATTTAATATCTAGAAATATGAAGAAAGGATTAAGGAAGTATGCTAGAGTTAATAATTAAACTGATTATATTTACAATTATGCCAATAAGCGGATTCTTTGTTATAAAGAATTTGATTGATTCAGATGAGAAAATTTATTCAGTTAAAAATATTTTAATTATAGTAGGATTATGCGTTGCAAATGGGTTGATTTATAATAGTAGTTATAAGTCCTATACTACACTTCTTAACTTTTGCTTCTTGATAATTGGCTATAAGTATATATTTAAGATTTCATTTTTTCAATCATTACTTTTATCAATATCTTTGATGTTACTCATCTTTTTATCAGAAGCATTACTTTATGTATTTTTATATACTTTTTTAAGTGAAAATTTGGTTCGACAATTTGGACTACCAATGCTTTTTTCTAATCTCCTTATTGGAATAATTGTTGTTTTAGTTTCCAAGATTAAAATTTTGAAAAAGCTTGTTAAGAATGTATTTGTTAAACTAACTGGTTTTCCAAGGGCTGAAACAATATTTATTTCTATATTTTGGCTTGTAGTTGTTAGTATGCTTTGTCATTCGATTTCTAAAGAATCAATCAATAGCTTGGAGTTTTGGCTTAGTCTTGCTATAGAAGTTGTTTTTATATTGTTTATGCTTAATCATTTTTTAGATAAGGATAGATATATTGGATTAAATGAAAAATTTGATGACTTATATGAATATGTTCAGACTATGGAAGAATCTCTTGATAATGAACAAATGAATATTCATGAATATAAGAATCAACTTTCTGTAATTAGGAGTATGACTAATAATAAAAAGATTAAAGATTATATTGATTCATTAGTTGATGAATGTCCAGATGATGCAAAATGGAATACAGAATTAAAGAATTTACCTAAGTGTGGTTTAAAAGGCTTGTTGCATTATAAACTTGCTTGTGCAGCTAAGAAAAATTTAAACGTTTTGATAACTGTTAGTCCAGATACTGCATCTGTTATTAAAGGTTTATCTTTGGAAGATATCAAACAACTTTCAAGATTAGTTGGTATTTATATGGATAATGCAATGGATGCAGCATTAGATACTGAAAAAAAGAATGTTGCACTTGAAATATATAAAATTAAAGATACTGTTAATATTGTCATATCTAATTCAGCTAATATAGATGAGTCTAAGGTTAAAATGATTGGTAAAAAAGGTTTTACATCAAAAGGTAAGGGACATGGACGTGGGACTTATCTAGCTAAAAAGATGTTGCTTCATAACAAAAAGTTTTCTGCTTCTAATTCAGTTGTTAAAGATTACTATATTGAAAGAATAATAATAAACTAAAAAAAGATGCATACGTGTGAAATGCACCCCTTAAAGTAGACATTAATAA